>JAZUIF010000027.1:0-4621 GCA_045642085.1 Paludibacteraceae bacterium
TTAGATGTAACCGTTATCTTTGTGCCTAGTTTTTCAACAGCACGGAATGTCACATCGTGATCATCCATCTCATATATAAATGGGACTCCCACCTTTAGTTGTGATCCTTCTTCACTGGCATTAACCCATGCACCGTTTACCAGCTTCTGCCATGTGACAGAAGACGATGTGGCAAGTGACGAATTTAGGATAACACCTTCATTCGGACAAACTGTTCCATTTTCGGCGGTGATGACCAACGCCTGCACATTCATCCAGCTTCCGAATAAAAATACGGAAGCCATAATCATTTTTATTAAAGAAGCCGACATATTCGCAATTCGACCCCTAAATTTTTCGTCAAGTATAAAGTTTCCCATACCCCTACGGTTTTTATCTACTTTTCTATATGCTATCTAAACAATTGTAAATCAAATACACATACAATATCCGCTTATTTGATTTTACAGTATATCCAACAAAAATACATTTTTTTGTTAATAAACATTCACTTTTTGTTAAAAAATATAGCAAACATGCGTTACAACATAAAATAGCCACAGTATTTCTTTTTGACTATTATCTTTGGAAATCTGTGGCCTATATTTAAGCATTTAAATACGTTCCCCAAACAACAATCTTAACTAAAATCATTTAATTATAAATGTTCATTTAAGTTATGGAAGAAGAAGACTACTATCGCCATAACTTAGGAATCTAAATCCATTTTCAAATGCATATTTATAAATTTTATGCCAATCATCTCCTACCAATGCCGACACCAAAAGCAGTAATGTGCTTTGCGGCTGATGGAAATTTGTGACTATTCCTCGTACTATCTTAAACTTATAAGATGGTGCGATAATAATTTGTGTCGATGTTACCAACGACTCTTTCCCCTCTGCATCAAGATAATCAAGTATTGCTTGAAGACTTTCATCAGCTGTTAATGTCGGATTGGTATCATACGGTGTCCATTGCTCAACATGAAGATAATCACTATCGATGGTTACCCCCTTTGCTTTTGCGTCGGCAATAGCCACACCAATATAATATAACGACTCAAGTGTTCGCACTGATGTTGTACCGACAGCTATGATATTGCCAAGTCCAGATTTAACAGTCTCGATAGTTTCTCGTCGCACACTTATCACTTCGCTATGCATCTCATGACCATCCATGGTCTCAGCTTTCACCGGCTGGAATGTACCTGCTCCGACATGAAGCGTCAATTCAGCACGACGCACTCCCTTTTTCTGCAGGCTATCAATCAAATCAGATGTGAAATGAAGTCCTGCTGTAGGCGCTGCGACAGACCCCTTGATCTTGGAATAGACAGTTTGGTAAGTCGTCTTATCACTCTCTTCTGTTTTACGATTCAAATATGGAGGAATTGGCAACTCTCCTGCCGCGTCGACTATATCAGCGAAGGTATGCTTCTCTGCCCCACTCCATGAGAGTTTGATCAGTCTCGCTTTTCCACTTTTGTCTAGACATTCTGCCTTAAGTGTCACATTGTCGCTACCAATCTGCACATTCTGCTCTAACAATCCTTCTTTCCACTTAGCAGCATTACCCACCATACACTGCCATACAACTTCATTCTCAGCAGCAAAATTAGAAGCATAATCACGAGGAGCATGAGGCTCAAGAAGGAACACCTCAATTCTTGCACCAGAAGATTTATGGAAGACAATACGCGCCTGGATAACACGTGTATTATTAAATACAAGCATTGCATTTTCAGGCAATTCATCACCTATATTCCTAAAAGTAGTATGTGCAATTTTACCTGCTTTATATGTTAGCAAATTTGATGAAGAGCGATCTGTCAACGGGAATTTTGCAATTCGCTCATCAGGCAAATTGTATGTGAAATCTTCGATCTTTAGTTCTTTCGGATGCATTAGAGAATGATTTTTAATTGCATTTTTTGTAAAGTACGGCAAAATTACCGATTTTTGCAGAATTAAAAAAAAGAAATCATAAAATGGGAATAAAAGTAGGCGACAGAATTCGTTTTTTGAATAGCATGGGTGGCGGTATTGTAAAAAAGATCGTCAGCAAAGAGATGGTGGAAGTGGAAGACGAAGATGGTTTCGACATTCCAACACTCATCAGCGAATGCGTTATAGTGGAGTCGAAAGGTGCCGCTGAGAAAATCGCTGAACGCCAGCAACAGAAAACAAATACGCAAAAACCTAAACAAGTTCTTATCCAAGAAGAGGAGGATGTCGAAGAAGACACTTTCGCAGAAACTAAGGAAGGCGAACAGATCAATACTTTCTTAGGATTTGTTCCTATCAATCCTACTATGATTTCTCAAACAGATTGTGAAATCTATCTAATCAACGATAGCAACTATTATCTTGCATACAATATTTATAATGGAGGAGAGAAAAGTGTCTACTCTCGTTATGCCGGAATCATCAATCCAAATACAAAAATTCTTTTGGAGACAATGAAAAAGACTCAACTTAATGAGTTTGAGAATCTTGGCGTGCAATTATTAGCGATGAAGAAAGACAAAGCATACTCTCTCAAACCTGTGTATGATCTAAAAATCAAGATCAACACGGTCAAATTCTACAAACTTCACAGCTACGTAGAAAATGATTTCTTCGACGAAGACGCAATCATCGTGCCTCTTGTCGAGAAGGATATTGCAGCTGGATTCAAATTGCCTTCTGCAGATGACTTAAAATCTGCAATTCTTGGCAAAGAAGTTTCAGACGACAAGAAACAATCAGTAAAGAGTAATGCAATCCCAGAGATTATCGAAGTGGATTTGCACATTGATCATCTTGTCGACAACACATCGGGATTAAGCAATAAGGATATGCTTGATTTCCAGCTCAAGAAGGTGCGTGAAGTAATGGATGCCAACAGTCGCAGAATCGGACAAAAGATTGTGTTCATCCACGGCAAAGGCGAAGGTGTATTGAGAAACGAAGTATTAAAGCTATTGAAAGCACAATATAAAAGATGCTATGTCCAGGATGCGTCATTCCTCGACTATGGTTTCGGTGCTACACAAGTTACAATAAAATAAATCAAAGTGACAAAAGGAATTTTAACTAAACTATTATGTGTCGGCATTATTTGTATAATGTCTACGCTATCGGTGGTTGGAAAGCCATCATCAAAAAAAGTCAAGACACCGACTATCAGCAATTATCATAAGACACCTCTTTCTCCAAGTTTTATGGAAGAGAGAGCTTTGATCGATGCATTCGGTGAAGAAATTGATCTCACTATTGCTGAACTTGATTCTCTCAATATTGAACTGGAAGGTGATGATGATGAAGAGGATATGTTTGCTGAAGGCGACACGACAGGCAGCAGTTGGGATGCAACAAAGGTAAATCCATACAATCTGAAGATAGAGGATATTGTCGACACAATCATTAACGTCAGCACCTATTCGCATCCTAATTTCAATGTGGTGACAAGCGAGTGTGGAGAACGATGGGGTCGATTCCATGCAGGTACTGACATGCGAGTAAGGGTTGGCGACACAATCAGAGCCGCATTCGATGGTAAAGTACGAATCATGCGTTACAACAAAAAATTCCGCAAAAAAGGTTACGGACATTTTGTAATGCTACGCCATCCAAATGGATTAGAGACACTTTACGGACACTTACATAAACCATTGGTCAAAGTCAATCAAGAAGTCAAATCTGGCGAACCAATCGGTCTTGGAGGTAACACAGGAAGAAGCACTGGTCCACACCTTCACTTCGAATTCCGATATAAAGGTTTACCGATCAATGCCAGAAACATTGTAGACTTTGAAACAGGTCAAGTATTGAATCCAAAGTTTGAAATCAACAAAGCTGCATTCAACACATACAATGAATACCTACACTCTCCAGCTAAATACCATAAAGTACGCAAGGGAGACACTTTAGGCAAGATTGCAAGAAAGTATCATACATCAGTTAAACGTTTGTGTGCGTTGAATAAAATACGTCCTAATACGACATTGAGGTTAGGAAGGAAAATCAGAGTAAAATAAATAATTTATCATACTCAATAAAAAAGGTGCGAAATCGCACCTTTTTTTGTTGATTAACGATTATCGGTTGAGGATTGAGGGTTGAGGATTAATGGTTGAGGATTGAGGATTGAGGATTGAGGGTTGAGGGTTGTGCATATGCAAATCCGAACCGTGGAAACGGTTCCTTTCTAAGCAGGCCATGGTTGGGACATATGCCGGAGGCATTGTGCCTACCGTGGACGATTAACGATTAATGATTAATGGTTGAGGATTGAGGGTTGATGGTTGTGCATATGCAAATCCGAACCGTGGAAACGGTTCCTTTCTACGCAGGCCATGGTTGGGACATATGCCGGAGGCATTGTGCCTACCGTGGCCGATTAACGATTAATGGTTGAGGGTTGAGAATTGAGGGTTGAGGATTTGCCAAATCCGAACCGTGGAAACGGTTCTCTTCTACGCAGGCCATGGTTGGGACATATGCCGGAGGCATTGTGCCTACCGTGGACGGTTAATGATTAACGATTAATGATTAATGGTTGAGGGTTGAGGGTTGAGGGTTGAGAATTGCCAAATCCGAACCGTGGAAACGGTTCCCTTCTACGCAGGCCATGGTTGGGACATATGCCGGAGGCATTG
>JAZUIF010000028.1:0-9525 GCA_045642085.1 Paludibacteraceae bacterium
GAATGAAATCGATAATTGTTTGATTAATGATTAACGATTAATGATTAACGATTGATGATTAATGATTAACGATTGATGATTAATGATTAACGATTGATGATTAATGATTAACGATTGATGATTAATGATTAACGATTAACGATTGACGATTAACGATTGACGATTGATGATTAACGATTAATGATTGACGATTGACAATATAAATAAATTAAATAGGATTGTAAATGAGGTACAAAAGAAAACGAGGAAATTTATCTCCTCTTTTAACTGAAGCTCAGAAGCAAAAGGGGCAAGTTCAAGATTTGTCTTATGATTTTGCTTGTAGAATAACTCGATTGTATCAGTATCTTACGGAAGATTCTGATTATAAGGAGTTTGTGATGGCAAAACAAGTGTATAGAAGTGGAACTTCGATTGGTGCTAATATTAGAGAAAGTCAGCATGCTCAATCAGAGGCAGATTTTTTATCAAAAATGTCCATTGCGTATAAAGAAGCTGATGAAACTAATTATTGGATTAATCTTCTTCATGATAATGGTTATATCAATGATGCTGCCTTCTCTTCTATTGATGTTGACATCCAACGAATTCTTAAATTACTGACTTCAATTGTGAAGTCTACAAGAAATAAAATTAATTCGATAAAAGATAAATGATAGGGCTTTAATCATTCATCTTTAATCATTCATCATTCATCATATCATTATGAATCACGTAGTTATTATGGCGGGTGGTATTGGCTCACGTTTCTGGCCTCTTTCCACTCCTGAATTTCCAAAACAGTTTATTGATATCTTAGGTTGCGGCCGTACTCTTATCCAGCTTACTGTCGACAGATTTAAGGGTGTGTGCGAGGATACAAATTTCTGGGTAGTCACTAATGAGAAATATGTGGATATCGTCAAAGAGCAGATCCCTGCTATCCCGTCGAGCCATATTCTTGCTGAACCTGCCGCTCGCAACACTGCTCCTTGTATCGCTTGGGCTTGCTGGTGTATCCGTCAGGAGGATAAGGATGCTAATATCGTGGTGACTCCTTCTGATGCGGTTGTGATGAACCCTATGGAGTTCCAACGCGTCGTGAAGAATGCTCTTAATTATACTTCTGATAAGAATGCTATCGTGACTATCGGTATCAAACCTAATCGTCCTGAGGTGGGCTATGGCTATGTTCAGGCTGCTGATGCTGTCGACGGGGAGATTCATAAGGTCGCAGCATTCAAGGAGAAACCTAATCTTGAGACGGCTAAACAGTATCTTGCAGCTGGCAATTATCTATGGAATGCTGGTATCTTCGTCTTTAATATCAAGACGATGACAGATGCTTTCTCTAAATATAAGGCTAATATAGCTGCCGATATGGATAAGATCGTGTCGACAGGCGACGTGAAGGGTGTCTTCCCAACATGCGAGAAGATTTCCGTCGACTTTGCTATCATGGAGCCAGCCGCTACAGAAGGTCTTGTCTACACTCATCCAGCTGATTTCGGATGGTCCGACCTTGGCAATTGGCAGTCGCTACACGAGAAATTGAATAAGGATGTCGACAATAATGCTTCAGTCGGCAATGTTAAATTCTTTGAGTCGAAGAACAATGTCGTCCATATGGAGAATGCCAAACGTGTTGTCCTTCAAGGTCTTGACGGCTATATCGTATCGGAGAAAAACGGCCAGTTCTTGGTTTGCAAGAGAAGCGAGGAGCAGAGAATCAAGGAATTCTCAGCGGAGTAACGTTGACGTTAACGTTAACGAAAACGAAGACCATAACGAAAACGAAGACGGGGGTGACCTCGTCTTTGTTGGTTTTAAATGGTTGAGGGTTGAGGGTTGAAGGTTAGGGTTAAGGTTAGGGTTAAGGTTAGGGTTAGGGTTAAGGTTGAGGGTTGAGGGTTGAGGGTTGAAGGTTGAGGGTTGAGGGTTGAGAGTTGAGGGTTGTAGGGGCTGGCCTTGTGCTTGCCCAAACGATTAATGATTAACGATTAACGATTAACGATTAACGATTAATGATTGAGGGTCAAGGTTAAGGTCAACGTCAAGGTTAAGGTCAACGTCAAGGTCAAGGTTAACGTCAAGGTCAACGATTTCAAATTTTGTTATTCATTCCTCGTGATTTAAAGTAAAAACAATTATCTTTGCGAAAGGAATAAAAATTAAAGATAAAAGTTACAAATAGTAATGGTATGGAAAATACAGACTACATCAGATTCGACTGGGCCATCAAACGAATGTTGCGTGACAAAGCGAATTTCGACATCCTTGAAGGACTCATTTCAGTGTTGTTAAATGAAAAAGTGAAGGTGACGGAGGTTCTCGAGAGCGAGAGCAACCAGCAGACCGTGCTTGAAAAGTTCAATCGTGTCGACCTAAAGGTGAAATCCGAGAATGACGAGATATTCATAGTGGAGGTACAGGTGACGCGCGACCTTCATTTTATGAGACGCATCCTTTATGGCACAAGCAAGGCTATAACCGAACATATTAATCTAGGTCAGTCGTACAAGGATGTGAAGAAAATCTATTCAATCAACGTGCTATATTTCGATCTTGGAAAGGGAGATGATTACCTGTATCATGGCAAAACCACTTTCACTGGATGTTTCAAAAAGGATGAACTGGTGGTGAAGCATAAAGAGATTGAGGCGTTGGAAGGTGATACCAAAGCTCGATTCGTCGATACAGATGTATTCCCTGAGTACTATCTCATAAGAATCAACAAGTTCAACGAGGTGGCAAAGACTCCGATTGAGGAGTGGATCCAGTTCCTTAAGGATGGCAAGATTCGAAAGGACACTACGACTCCAGGATTAAAAGAGGCGGAGGAGAAATTACGTATTTCCAGTATGAATGAAAGCGACCGTAAGGAGTATTTCGCCCATATTGACGCTATTATGTCGCAAAATGACACAATAGAAACATACAAAGCGGAAGGTAGAGCTGAAGGCGAACGAGATACAAATATTAAGAATGCCAAGAGACTTAAACAACTGGGAATCGATTTCGAAATCATATCCAAGGCGACGGATCTTTCTGTCGAAGATATAGAAATGATTTAACGCTAACGTTAACGTTAACCATAACGCTGACGTTAACCATAACGTTAACCATGACCATAACGAAGACGGGGGTGACCTCGTCTTTGTTGGTTTTAAATGGTTGTAGGTTGAGGGTAGAGGGTAGAGGTTAAGGTTAGGGTTAAGGTTAGGGTTAAGGTTAGGGTTAAGGTTAGGGTTAAGGTTGAGGTTGAGGGTTGAAGGTTGAGGGTTGAAGGTTGAGGGTTGAAGGTTGAGGGTTGATGGTTGAGGGTTGAGGGTTAGGGTTAAGGTTAAGGTTAGGGTTAAGGTTAGGGTTGAAGGTTGAGGGTTGAAGGTTGAGGGTTGAGGGTTGAAGGTTGAGGGTTGAAGGTTGAGGGTTGAGGGTTGAGGGTTGAGGGTTAAGGTTAGGGTTAGGGTTGATGGTTGATGGTTGATGATTGTTTCGTAGGGAGCCCACATCTGTGTGATCCGTGTTCGTTAATTTTCCGAATCGTTTTCCGGTAATTTTTAGTTCAAAATATTTTTTATATTTTTGTCATGAAAATTTATGACAAAAGATAAAGATATGGAACAGGATAGTAATATGATTATTTATACTACCGATGATGGAAAGGTTAATCTTGACGTTCAGATTGATAATGATTCTGTTTGGTTGACTCAACAGCAGATCGCACTTCTTTACGGAAAGGCAAAATCCACAATTAGTGAACATTTGACTCATATTTTTGATGAAGGTGAACTTGACCCATTAGTGGTTGTTCGGGAAAACCGAACAACCAATCAACATGGTGCAGTTGCTGGTAAAACTCAGGATAATATCACACGATTTTATAATCTCGACGCGATTATTGCCGTCGGATTTAGAGTCAGATCAAAACAGGGAACACTTTTCCGCCAGTGGGCTATAGAACGACTTAATAATTATATAGTCAAAGGTTTTGATATTGATTCAGAACGACTTAAAGGAAATGGCGGAGGACAGTATTGGTATGAACTTCTCAATACAATCAAGGATATTCGTTCATCAGAGAAAGTTCTTTATCGTCAAGTGTTAGACCTTTATGCAACATCAATAGATTATAATGCGTCGGATAAGGAGACTCTGCTATTTTTCAAAATGGTTCAAAATAAACTTCATTTTGCTGTTCACGGACAAACTGCTGCAGAGGTTATTTTCAATAGGGCCGATGCAGAAAAGGACTTCATGGGATTAACTACTTTTAGAGGTACTCATCCAACGAAATCCGACGTCGTTGTCGCAAAAAATTATTTGAGCGATACAGAACTTCGTAAGCTAAATAACATGGTGTCTGGTTATTTTGATTTTGCTGAAAATAGGGCTATCGATCAAATTCCCACAACAATGCATGATTACCGTGTTATGCTTGATAATATTTTATCAGCTGGAGGAAATGAGGTTTTAAGAGATGCTGGTTCTGTGACAACTGAGCAAGCTAAAGAAAAGGCAATTGAGGAATATCGCAAATTCCAAGTTCGTACGCTTACTCCTGTCGAACGTGCTTATATTGCTACTCTTGAGGGAGAAGCAAAGAAAATTAAGGGTAGATCAAAATATTGATTAATGGTTGAAGGTTGAAGGTTGAGGGTTGAGGGTTGAAGGTTGAGGGTTGAAGGTAGTAGGGTTGAGGTTAAGGTTAGGGTTAAGGTTAAGGTTAGGGTTAAGGTTAAGGTCAACGTTAACGTCAACATTAAACGAATTATGAATTATATTTTGATTTTCTCCAAAAAATTGTAATTTTGTAACCAAATTTCGCTAAAAATGCGGGATTTGTAATTAATTAAAATATTAACATAGCAGTATCAGCTATCATTGTGGTATTCCTGAACAAAGCTACCAACTTGATTTCCAGAATAATACCACGTCTATGATGGATGACTTTGGCATTGTGTGCCGGGGTCTTGTCCAGACGTTTCTAAGTATAAAGATATTCTGATTCTCATATCTTTATAAATTAATGTATAGAAACAATATCCTTTAGAACGAAGAGAATCATTCTCAAATTAAAATCCATTATTTTCAGAAAAGGGATTCTATCCTTTAGAATTTCATTGGCTATTCGTGTCGACAGGTGGGGCTTTTCCTAAACGGTCCTTTTGTCGATTCCGATGCACGCCTAATGTACGTCGTCGTGTGCCAATCCCTATAAATCCAAAACTGTCTCTGGTTTTGGCATCTCCCTTTTTCTGTTAATCCCATTTCATTTTTAGAGTTTAGAATCTGATTCTAAATTTGCGAAGCATATAAAGGATTTAATTGTTTATTTTTGTAAAGTTTTGAGTGCTAGAGTTTTGTATGTATTTTAATTGAAACGTAACTCATAAATAATCACCACAGAGACGCAGAAGGCACGGAGATTTGCTGTCGCAAACGTGGAGAACACGAATAATCACAAATTATTCACGAATTAGATCATAAATATCCCAAAATCCCAATGTTTGCTCATTGGGCAATAATATGCCACCCATGATTGTTGATGATTGATGGTTGATGGGGAAGGCTGAAAGCCTAATAGCTCAAAGCCCAGGGTAGAGCGAAGCGGCACCCTGGGGAATTAATAGATATCGGAGGAATATGCCCTGAAAGGGCAAAAGCAGAACATCAATCATCCATGTGATTTGGGTTTTCATTTTCACCCAATGTTTGCACATTGGGCAATAAATATGTCACCCATTTCATGGGTTTGGTGAATGCGATATTCCAACGATGGAATTCTCCCGATTTTGGATCATACCGACAATTACGAATTATGAATTAAGAATTACGAATTAAATATAATGGTAAAATATAACGTATCTCTTGAAGGAAAGACAGTGCTTGTCACTGGAGCGGTAGGATTTATTGGATCCAATTTGGTAAAACGCCTGTTTCATGATGTCCAGAATATTCATGTGGTTGGAATTGACTCAATCACTGATTATTATGATGTTAATATTAAATATGAACGTCTAAAAGAGATTGAAAATTTAGGATGCAATTGGACTTTCATCAAAGGAGATATTGCTGATAAACAGACTATTGACAATCTTTTTTCAGAGTATAAACCAGCTGTGGTTGTGAATCTTGCAGCTCAGGCAGGAGTACGCTATAGCATCACAAATCCGGATGCATATATCCAATCTAATCTGATTGGATTCTATAATATTTTGGAAGCTTGCCGACATAATGAGGTGGAGCATTTGGTTTATGCGTCGTCGTCGAGTGTCTATGGATCAAATAAGAAAGTGCCATATAGCACCGATGATAAGGTGGATAATCCCGTGTCGCTCTATGCTGCCACAAAGAAGAGCAATGAGTTGATGGCTCATGCCTATTCAAAGCTTTATAATATTCCGTCGACGGGATTGCGTTTCTTCACTGTCTACGGCCCAGCGGGTCGCCCAGACATGGCTTATTTTGGTTTTACAAACAAGCTTCGTGAGGGAAAGACAATCCAGATTTTCAACTACGGCAACTGCAAACGAGATTTTACCTACGTCGACGATATCGTAGAGGGAGTGGTCCGTGTCATGCAACATGCTCCAGAGAAGGAGAATGGCGAGGATGGATTGCCAATTCCACCATATAAGGTTTATAATATCGGAAATAATTCTCCTGAGAATCTTCTTGATTTCGTGACAATTCTTCAGGAGGAGTTGATCGCTGCGAAGGTGCTTCCAGCAGATTACGATTTTGAATCGCACAAGGAGCTTGTGCCTATGCAGGCTGGCGATGTGCCTGTGACATACGCAGATACCACTCCGCTTGAGCAAGATTTCGGATTCAAACCAAGCACCAGCTTGAGAGATGGCTTGAGAGCATTTGCGAAATGGTATGCGGGGTATTATGGAACGGTATAAAAACGTTGACGCTGACGTTAAAACTCGAATTATATCATAAGATAACCACAGAGGCGCAGAGAGCACAGAGGTGTGCTGGCGCAAACGTGGAGAACACAAATAATCACAAATTATTCATGAATTAATTCATAAATAATAACCACAGCGACACAGAGAGCACGGAAATTTGCTGTCGCAAACGTGGAGAACACGAATAATCACAAATTATTCACGAATTAAATCAAAAATAATAACCACAGAGGCACAGAGAACAGGGAGGTTTGCTGTCGCAAACGTGGAGAACATGAATAATCACAAATTATTCACGAATTAATTCATAAATAAAAACGTGAAGCGTTCCAATTTATGAAATAATTCGTGGTCAATTCACGGACATTCGTGTTTGAAAATAATTCGCCCGTAGGGGCGTGGTTTCAAACCCGCCCGCAAATTTTACGAACCATTTTACGGTAATTTTACGTTCAATAATAACCAGAAAACGTTAGAAAAACATTAAAAAGACGTGCGGATCTTTTGCCCATATTCCGCACATTATAGGGATTAGTGAAGTACGTCTTTTGTATTGACCGATTTCATTTTACGATGAGAGATTTCAAAGATATTAAAATTGCAGTAGCAGGAACAGGCTACGTAGGTTTATCAATCGCAACTTTGTTGGCTCAGAAACATCAGGTTACAGCCGTTGATGTCATTCCAGAGAAGGTAGAAAAGATTAACAATCGCATTTCTCCTATTCAGGATGAATATATTGAAAAGTATTTTGCTGAGAAGACGTTGAATTTGACAGCGACTCTTGATGGAGAATCGGCATATAAAGATGCTGATTTCGTTGTCATTGCCGCTCCTACAAACTACGATCCTGTTAAGAATTTCTTTGATACTCATCATATTGAAGATGTGATTGACCTTGTATTGAGAGTCAATCCAGAAGCTATTATGGTCATAAAGTCTACTATTCCAGTAGGTTACACTAGAAATCTTTATGTAAAATATGCCGCTAAGGGAGTAAAGAAATTCAACCTTCTATTCTCTCCTGAATTTTTGCGTGAGAGCAAAGCTTTGGAGGATAACCTATGGCCATCACGCATCATCGTCGGCTATCCAAAATTGATACAAAATCCTGAGATGGAGGAGGAGAATCAGGCTATTCTCAAGGTCACAAACGTAGATATGCTTAAGGGTGCTGCTGAGACATTCGCCAAACTTCTTCAGGAAGGAGCAATCAAAGAGAATATTGATACGCTCTTCATGGGAATGAAAGAGGCAGAGGCTGTAAAGCTATTTGCAAATACATATCTTGCTCTTCGTGTAAGTTACTTCAATGAGCTTGATACTTATGCAGAAGTGAAAGGTCTTGATTCTCAGGCTATTATTAATGGTATTGGTCTTGATCCAAGAATCGGAACACACTATAATAACCCTTCATTCGGATATGGAGGCTACTGTTTGCCAAAGGACACAAAGCAGCTTCTTGCAAATTATAAGGATGTGCCTCAGAATATGATGTCTGCAATCGTGGAGAGCAATCGCACTCGTAAAGATTATATTGCCGACGCAGTTTTGAAGATGGCTGGCTACTATGGCGAGAATGGACAGTGGGATTCATCCAAAGAGCATGATTGTGTGATTGGAGTTTATCGTCTTACAATGAAATCCAATTCCGACAATTTCCGTCAGTCTGCAATTCAAGGAATAATGAAGAGAATCAAAGCAAAGGGAGCAGAGATTATCATCTATGAACCAACTCTTGCCGACGGCGAAAGCTTCTTCGGCTCGAAGGTTGTGAATAATCTTGAAGAATTCAAGAAGCAGAGTCAAGCAATTATCGCTAATAGATATGATTCTTGTTTGGATGATGTATTGAGCAAGGTTTATACAAGGGATTTGTTTAGGAGGGATTGATAATATATATGAATTTTGTCATAGTGTAAACGAAAAAAATTAGTATACATGAAATATGCAATAGAAAATATTCTTAAAAATATATTGGGGGGGGCAAAAGGAATAAAATTTACAATAGTCGAAAAAATAATTCCTTCTATTCCTAGTAAAACTTTAAGAAATGTTTTGATTCGTATGAGTGGAGTCCAAGCATCCCAAAATGTCCATTTTTATCCTGGATTTGTAGTAAGAAATCCTAAAGGACTAATTATCGAGGATGGTGTAAATATTGGGCCGAAGTGTCTGCTAGATGCTAGAAAAGGTTTAATTATTCATAAAAATGCTACGATTGCTTATGAGGCAATTATTTGGTCTCTAAATCATGATTATAATGATGTTAGTTTTTGTGGAAAAGGTTCACTTACAGAAATAGGAGCTTATGCTTGGATATGTAGTCGGTCTATAATCCTTCCTGGTATCAAAATTGGAGAGGGTGCAATTGTTGCTTCTGGAGCTGTCGTAACAAAGAATGTGCCGCCATATTCTATTGTGGGTGGAGTCCCTGCAAAAATAATAGGACAAAGAGAAAAGAAAGAATGGCAATATGGATATGAAAAAAATAATGATTCTTTTCATTTTTATTAGTTGATTAAACATGTTTGATGATATGCAGAAATCCAAACATTCGAATGCGAATCGTTGCTTTTATAATTATGCGATAACATATTGGTATAGACTAATTGATAATAATAAC
>JAZUIF010000029.1:0-9446 GCA_045642085.1 Paludibacteraceae bacterium
CATGATATACAAATGTAATATTACTACATATGTATCTAAATTAACAATATGTAAAATGCATATAAAAAAGTAAATTTATTTTTGTATTTGTTTAAAATTGTATTTATCTTTGCAAAACAACAATTGTAACGCAATTTTAATATTGTTTTGTTATGAAAGACAGAATTAAAAAGATACAAGAATATAGTGGATTATCGCTTGGAGTGTTTGCTTCACGTACTGGTATCAAATCTGCATCACTTTCACATATCTTAAATGGAAGAAATAATCCGAGTCTGGATGTTGTGATGAAAATTCACGAGACTTTTCCTGATGTATCGTGGGAATGGATTCTATATGGTAAAGGTTCAATGCTAAATGGTGGAGCTACAAGTCTTGGAAACCCTAGTGCGGAAGCTGTATCTTCGACTTCTTCGTTATCCAATCGTACAATTTTTGATAATGATCCTGTGAAAACTGTTGATTCTGAACCAGATGAGGACAATGAGTTGGATGAGGATCTCAATGAAACGGAAGATACAAATGTAGTCGATGTGGAGGATGACAAAGTTAATGTCGACCAACATAAATCATCAGAAACAATTGTGACACCCCAAAAAACTGAGTCTGAGATCATCGATACTTTCTTAAAATCGGATCTTTATAAGAATATGATAGATGCTCAGAATAAACCAAAAGAGAAATCTGTCAAGAAGATTATCGTTCTTTATGATGACGAAACATTTGCAGAGTATTCTCTTAACAAATTGTAGCCAATTTTATACATATATACTTAAAAGACGCGGTAATTCGCGTCTTTTTGTTTTAAAATCACTATATTTGTCGAAATTTTAATCGGTAAGTGGTTTAATTATAATTGTATGCGTGAATTTCGTGTTAGTCCTTTAATTACTTTTTTATTTTCATTCTTCTATATAAATATTGGAATATTAGCACAAACTAACAGCGTTTGTACTACTAAAAACGCATATATTCTAAAACCATTTGACGGTCCTTTGAAAAATCCGCACAAAGGATTTTGTGTCCCTACGGGAGGAACCTGGAGTTTCAGCTCTGAGTGGGAATATGGTCCAGGAGGTTCAAAAAACAACAAAGCGTGGGATGTTATCACTCATGGTACTGGTTATCAACGTTGGGATAAGTTGAATCCCTCGAAAGGTGTTTACAATTGGACAGAACTCGACAATCTGTTGGATGCGTGTGAGAAGAAAGGAGTAGGTTATGGATTACGTGTATTTCCTTATTCTACACTTAAAGGTGCTTCTAACAAGTTCTCTAAAGAAACGGATTATGATATGACTCCACAATTCGTTTATGCGGAAGGCGCACGTAAGAATTATGCCAGATATACTTATGAAAATCAAGTCTATACAATAGCAATTCCAGATTGGAATGATCCGATTTATTTGCAGGCACATAAAGATTTTGCTGCGGCTTTGGCTGCAAAATATGATGGAGATCCTCGTCTTGAATACATTGATATTCGTTGTTTTGGCAATTGGGGAGAATGGCATACTTCTCATATAGAAGGTGGAGGAATGGCTACTGAAGAGGTCCAAAAGGATATGCTGTCGTACTATGCTTCTATTTTTCATAAGACATTGCTTGTATTGCCTTCCAGTGGTGCGGGGAATGTGTACCAACATGCTTTGAATTTGGGAATTGCCAAGCGTGACGATGGTTTGATAGGAACTCCTAAAAGAGAGAATACGTTGATTCCTGCATATGAGGCAAATCTGCCGACTATAGGAGAGAATATCAGTACGTATGCGATTATGTTGCAGTACAACGACAATACTTCTAATGGAGGCTATTTAAGATGGACTGTGGATCGTTGGAAGAATGTGATAACAACGGCTCATCTTACATATTATGTGTTGGATCAGGATAGTGATGCCGGCTACCGTTTTTATAACGACAATAAAGCCAACGCTGATTCGATGTCTAAGATAATCGGATATAATTTCAGAATCACTAAAGCTGAACTTTTGACTGTTACTGATCAATCGTCTGCAATTAATACGTTGAATCTTACTGTCAAGAATACTGGCGTCGCCCCTTGTTTTTTCGATGTCTATATGGTAGCTGAACTTGTCGACAATAATGGCTCGGTTCTCACTCAATTTGGCCAGACAATCAATATTCCAAAGGGAACATTCAAAGATGAGATGTCGAAAGATTTTGAATTTACATATGTAGTACCTTCATGGCAAACTAATTTAGCTACAAAACAAGGTGTCTCGGTAGCTCTTTCGCTTTACGAAAGTGAGAATGCCTATAGAAATGGAAAAAATCCAACCGTTCGCTTTGATAATGATGGACTTCAGAAAAATAATAAACTTTTGTTGACTTCTCATTCTCATAGCTTTGGAAAATGGAAAATAACAAAAGAGGCGACTGATTCGGAGACAGGTTTACGTAGACATGTTTGTGATAAATGTGGGTCGTATGAGGAAGAGATAATTCCTTTAGGGGCAGAATCTGCTCTTAGAAATCTTAAGAATGTAAATAATGATTTTGATTCGTACGTTGTCGACAATTCTATATTCGTGACAAATGTAGAAGGAAAAACGGTTTATTTGTTCAATTCAAAAGGAGAATTGTGCGACAAGAAATATGCGATGACGAATGAGTTGCAGTTTTCTGTTCAGCACAAAGGGGTATATATTATAATGGTAAACAACCAACAGGATACAGTTATTGTTAAGTAGTAATTATTTCATTCCTCTCGTCGCCTTGATTAATTCAAAAGCCTTATTGATCTCCTGGCAACGAAGATTGGCAGATCTGATTGCCGCCTCACCTTTCTGCATCATCAGATCCGGATGGTTAAGACGCATAAGATTGCGACGTCGGGCCATGATCTCTTTGTCTGTGGCTGCTTCTGTCAAATCGAGAGCTGCGTAGGCTTTTTCCAATTCAGTAAGAGGGCGACGTTGCTGTTCTTGGCTGTTGTTGGAATCTTTATTGTCTGACGTATTGCTTGATGATTGATAAGAGTATTTGCCACTGTAGGTATAGCCATGGCTGGAGTAGGAATTATATTTATTCTCATTTTCATTGGAATTGTCTTGATACTCATATTGGCCGAATTCTTCAGTTTTTCGAGTACCAGTAAAGCTTTGGGCTTTTTTTTCGTACTTTTTCTCCATGAAATTGTAGGTTCCGAGGTCTAAGCCATCTAATTTCTCAGCAATTCGCTTCAAAAAGACTTTTTCTTCGGCTCTACAAGAACCATCAGCAAAAGCAATCTCAAACAAGTATTCTAAAAACCATTTTCTTCTGGTAAAGTTTGATACTTCGTTGATCACTGCAATCAAAGGATCACAATCAGATAGAGTAGTATCGACGGAATTCTTGGATTTGAAGGCGTATTCTTTCACAAAAGTGACACGTTCTTTGAAATGTCCCTCGTCGTATTTCTTGATGAACTGTTTGATGATGTCTAATTCACAAACCATATTGGCACGGTCTGCAGCCATCACTTTCGCCATCACAATCAAGGCGTTGTCTAAGAACAACTTATCTTCTTCCTCTTTCGATCTTTTTGTTTTTGTTTTTTGGGGTTTGCCAAATAGGAATAACAATAATCGAACAAAGCCTGCCGTTAATAAAGCAAAAATAAATATCAATATATCCATATTTTATCAGAGAATTCAATAATCCTTATGAATTTCTTACTATAAACGACGCTGCATTCAATATGACGCTGAAATTCTTCTCCTGTTGCTCAGAAAGTGTGATTTTAGCGAGTTCTTCTTGTAGACGGGAGTGGAATTCATCTTTGTCTTTTAACGCCTCGTAAGCCTTTTTATAGCACAATTTCATATTCTCCATGTTTCCTTCAAGGTAGGAGATATGGCCAATATCTATCAAATCGGCTGTATGCTTGTGTGAAATCCTTGAAAAATAGGATATTGCCTTTTGTAAAGAGCCAGACTGCATTAGGCAGTTAGCGATCAGACGTATCACTGAATCATCCTCTTCTTTTTTTAGGTTGAATTCAAGATAATACAACTGTTTTAAGGCTGTATCATAGTCTTTTTCTGATAGCGACAGATTGGCAAGTTTCTTGCGGATAGTAATGTTATCTGGGTCTAACTCAATAATTTGCACCATAGTAGCCTTTGCTTCCGCCACTTTTCCAAGTTTATATTCACAAAAGGCTTTTCTCGACAATGTCCACACATCATCACCATTGTAAAGCAGAGCCTGGTTGTAGTGGGCAAGGGCAGAGGAGTAGTCTTCCAATTGTTGGTAGCACAATCCTACTTTTTGTATTGTTTTTTCCGTTTGTAAACTACCTAATTTCTTATATGCCTCAATTGTTTCGTTGTAAGCACCTTTTTCAAAGAATAGATCACCAACAGGCTCTATAAATTTATTTGTATTAGGCAAGAATGCTATATTATACAAATGTAAACTTGAATTAAATGGATTGACAAACGAACTTGCATTTGTAAACGACTTATAGAACCTACTCAATCCAATAATGTATCTGATTACATTTGTATTCAACGCTAATTCATCATGAGTAATCTTCAACGAATCCGTATCTATACCTTTGGCATTCATCATCTGTTTTACAAATGTATCAGCCATCGGCATCGATTTCAAAGTGTAAATTAAGCCGTATTTGTCAGGATCACTGATATATTCATTGTCTACAAGTGGAATAAACATCTTCAGCTGATCAGATGAAGTCGATTTTAGCTCATTAAACAGCTCAGATTCCTCGTTTAGTAGCTGAAACCAGTTAGATATCTCCGAGAAGAAGGAATTGGTAAAAAACAGCGTTGTATGGCTTAAAAGATCTTCGCCCATAAACTGCATCTGGGCATACTCTTTAATCGTATCCTCACTAATGGAATCTTTATTGAAAATATCGGTGTTAATGCCCATATCATCCTTTCCAAAGAGGTCGTTCATATCCACCTTATCCAAGAAGTCTTCCTTTAGTTTATTTTGCGTTTGCTGAGTGAATTTACAGCGTATAAACTGGCAATGGATAAGTTGAAGCACCTCAGATAGATCGTCAGTGGCGGAAAGACGTTTAGCCTCATCAAAAACATCAGGATACAGTTGTAAACGGGTGTTGTAGATATATCCACACAGTAATAAAGCCGTTGCAGCACGTACTTTTATACGATTGTCACGGTTTTGACATAGCCTCAAGATTAGTTTGAATCGGTTGATGCAGAATCGGTTAAGCATACCGAACATCAATCCAGATGTAAAGACACATTTGTCGGATACAGAAATAAACTCATTGCCAAAATAGCGTGTATACAATTCTAAATCATCATTTGTAAAGTCATCACACAAAAGTAAATGACGGAAAATTTCACATCTGATTTCTGACAATCTTTTGTTGTTTACATTTGTAACATCATCACCGTCGCCATTCAGCATTCTTTGTCCGTTGATCTCCTCAATCTCAAAGAATAGATTTCTAATGTCTTTACTTTTGTAAATACATTTGTATTTCTTTGCGTTATTTACAAAAGTATATTTCGATAGGTTATGATGGCCCATTACGTCGTCGGCAATGGCTAAAATCTCCTGTTTTGTAGAAAGAAGCATTCCAAATGTATTCTCGTCGATAGTAGCGTCGAAAGCATACTTAAGAATGAACTCCAAATTGCGCGAAAGTTGCTCCGCTTTCAAGGAAAGAGCGTTTTGCTTGTCGTCTACGCCAAGATTTTTAAGAGTAGCGATCAAATGAACCAAAACAAGCAACGCATTATTGATTTTGTCAGCAAAAACATTGCTGCAAACCTCTTTATATAGTGAATTTGCGTTTTTATCCATCTAATTTCAGTGCTTATATGTCGTATTTTAGGCAAAAATAAGTAAATTCGCACTCAAATTATATATAAGATGAAAAATATTAGAAATTTTTGTATTATCGCACACATCGACCATGGTAAGAGTACTCTAGCCGACAGACTGTTGGAGATGACAAAAACAGTCACAGGAAAGGACTTGCAGGCCCAGGTGTTGGATGACATGGAACTTGAGAGAGAAAGAGGAATTACGATTAAGAGCCATGCTATTCAGATGGACTACGCTTACACTGGCGATAAGGCAGAATTTCAATCCAAGCAAAAATATGTGTTGAATCTTCTTGATACTCCAGGACACGTGGATTTCTCTTACGAGGTGTCTCGTTCTATTGCCGCGTGTGAGGGTGCGTTGCTTATTGTCGACGCGTCACAGGGTATTCAGGCACAGACAATCTCCAATCTTTATATGGCTCTTGAGCACGACTTGGAGATTATTCCAATTTTGAATAAGATCGACCTTCCTGGTGCAATGCCAGAAGAGGTGGAGGATCAGATTGTTGATCTTCTTGGTTGTGATAGAAGCGAGGTACTTCGTGCTAGCGGAAAGACTGGAGAAGGTGTTGAGGATATTCTTCGTGCGATTGTAGAGAGAATCCGTCCGCCAAAGGGTGATCCGGACGCTCCATTGCAATGTTTGATTTTCGACTCTGTGTTCAATCCATTCCGTGGAATCATCGCTTATTATAAGGTGGTCAACGGTACTTTCCATCCTGGAGATAAGGTGAAATTTGTGGCGACAGAAAAGGAGTATCTTGCCGACGAGATCGGTATCCTTCGTTTGGATATGGAACCAAGGAAGGAGATGTCTGCAGGTAACGTGGGATATATCATCTCCGGAATCAAGACAAGTACCGAGGTTAAGGTGGGTGATACAATCACACATGTCTCTAATCCTTGTGAGAAGGCAATCGAAGGATTCGAGGAAGTAAAACCGATGGTTTACGCCGGTGTTTATCCGATCGAGACAGAGGATTTCGAGAATCTACGTGCGTCGATGGAGAAATTGCAGTTAAATGACGCATCTTTAACATTCCAGGCAGAGTCGTCATTGGCGTTGGGATTCGGATTCCGTTGCGGATTCTTGGGAATGCTTCACATGGAGATCATTCAGGAGCGTCTTGACCGTGAGTTCGACATGGATGTCATCACTACAGTGCCAAACGTTCGTTATAACGTCTACACAAAGAAGGGAGAGATGATTGAGGTGCACAACCCATCTGGATTGCCAGACATCACTTTAATCGACCATATCGAGGAGCCATACATCAAGGCTTCCATCATCACAGCTGCTGAGTATATCGGTCCGATCATGACTCTTTGTCTAGGTAAGCGTGGAGAGTTAGTTCGACAGGATTACGTTTCAGGAAACCGTGTCGAGCTTATCTATAATATGCCGCTTGGTGAGATTGTGTTCGACTTCTACGATAAGCTAAAGAGTATCTCAAAAGGATATGCGTCGTTCGACTACCATCCAAGTGAGATGCGCGAGAGCAAGTTGATCAAACTTGATGTGTTGCTTAACGGCGAACCAGTGGATGCCCTTTCTACATTGACACATATCGACAACGCATACGGACTTGGAAAGAGAATGTGTGAGAAGTTGAAAGAGTTGATTCCACGTCAGCAGTTTGAGGTCGCAATTCAGGCAGCTATTGGTGCGAAGATTATTGCCCGTGAAACAATCAAGGCAGTTCGCAAAGACGTTACGGCAAAATGTTACGGTGGTGATATTTCACGTAAGAGAAAGCTTTTGGAGAAGCAGAAACGTGGTAAGAAGCGTATGAAGCAGATCGGAACTGTGGAAGTGCCACAGAAAGCATTCTTGGAAGTATTGAAATTGGATTAGAGCTGGGAGCATGTAGAGACGCACGGACGTGCGTCTAGCAATCTAAGAAAAGCTTAGAGCTTAAAGTTTAGAGTTGAGAGTCTGGAGAAGACAACCGTGGAACGGTTGATTTCTAAATAGCCCATGGTTGATTTTGAGCAAAGCGAAAATCTACCGTGGGATAGATAATAGATTTAATAAAATATAAGATTATGAGCGGATCAATCGAAGATATCATATTGAATGGCATGGTCTTCAAAAAGAAGGCTTCTGACGACAGCAAGAATCAGAATTCCGACAAAGTGAAGACAAAAGCCAAGAAGACTACTTATCAGAAGGGCACTCATGGATCTGGTGCTGCTAAGATGAAGGAGGAGTATCGCAAGAAGCGTGCAAATCGACACAAGATTAAGTATTAATTCGTAATGCTTAATTCATAATGCATAGTTGTCGGTATAATCCATCATTGATGGGGAAATCCGACAACAGACATATAATGTAGAGACGCGGCATTACTGCGTCTCTATTTTTGTTTATTCGCTACACTTCAATTTTATATAAATCGTGACTGGTATTTGTTTTGGTATTAATATACGAGTTGTCCAAACACGTTTATTTTTTTACGCTCGTCCTACGGGCTCGCGTTGGAGTGAGGGGTTAGGGCGTTCCGCCCTTAACAATCCTCATTTTGGACAACTGCTATATAATCTCTTTTGTTTTTTTTCAAAAAGTATTAATTTTGTGGTGTAATAAAAAAATAGGATTATGAAAACATTACTAAGAGAAGAGAACACACTGACAACGTCCAAGAAAACGTTTGTTGATGAGAATGGTATTGAAAGCATAGAGTATTATGCTTTTAATAGAAATGGTGTTATGGGCAGATGCAATCAAACGTGGTGGGCATGCTCGAAATTATGGGAACATCATTCACATGAAGAGGATTTAAGTGTTTTTGACGAGAAATGAGATATATGATAGATACTTGCATTTTCTCATTTTTAGTTGATGGATGTAAGTTTAGTCCTGTGGTTGATGAAATACTCTCTGATTATAATAATCAAATATATGTTAGTACAGAGACTGTAAAAGAACTCATTGTATTGTTTCGTCGTAAACGAATGTTTAACAAAAAATGGAGGTCAGAACGTGACTTGGTTCGTGCTATTTCTGATGAATATGGATTCAATATTCTTCCTACAACAGAACAGGTAATGTTGATATATGCTGATTTACATTTGAATGAGGCTGAAGATCATAATGATCCATCTGATCATGTGATTATATCTCATGCAATTGTAGAACGAATGCCTTTGATTTCATCAGATAGAAAATTTAAATATTATAAAAATCAAGGTTTAGACTTAGTTTTTAATGAAAGATAAAAAAATGCAACAATATACGAGTTGTTCAACTTATGCTCGCCATATAGGTTCGCGTTAGAGAGTTGTATGAATGCTATTAATTTAAATATATAACAGTATGGAATTGAAAAAATTCAAGAAAATTGTTTTGGAAGTTCTTACAGACCTTTCAAAAGATCCTTCGATTTCTTTGAAGGAACGTCAGATGAACAAACTTAGTTTAGAGTCTTTCCGTAAATCTATGGATGACAAGGATTATGACTATGTAGAAGATGTATGTGAGGAAAATGGGGATGTCTATGCTAAAAAATGGGCTATTGGTTATGCTAAAGGATTTTGTGAGGGTTATACTAATGAGACAAAGAAGTTTGTACCGAAGTTAAGATTAATAGGTAAGAGTGATGAAGAAAT
>JAZUIF010000030.1:0-3238 GCA_045642085.1 Paludibacteraceae bacterium
AATTTTTCTATACATTTCATCTTTTTCATCATAGTCGCAAAGAGAAATAAGATTACATTTACTATCATACCTATATTTCGTTTGTCGTCTTAAACTATCTGCATTGTACTCTTCTAAACATTCGATTCGGTCACACTTATCATTATATTTGCTTATATATTTACAGCTAAAAAAAGGATGTCTAGGATCGTGATGTTTTTCAATTTTCTCAATTTCATTTTTATTGACATCATACTTATATAAATAAGAATAACTCGGAGTTCCATCAATTGGATTATAATAATGGTCTTCCGTTATACATCCATTGATATCGTACTTTTTTAAACAGATTAAAAAATTACCAGTTTCATCTCTACTATAATCTCTATACTCTTTTACCTTTCCTTTCAAGCCATCCTTTTCCCATCCTGTCAATTTCTTTTCTTCAGAGAAACATGAAATAACTGAAATCAGACAACATATAATAGAAACAAATTTCTTCATCATAATCTTTTAAATTAACTACACTTTTACAAATATATCAAATCCCACAATTGTGGTATTGAATTGAGGTCATTAATTTGTACCTTTGCAAACGATAAAATGTAATGACGATGACACTTTCGGTTGTATTGACTATGCTTCTTGCCACACTTAAGGGCATTGTGTATGGAGAAGGAAATGAACCTATTCCTGATGCATACGTATCTGTCGTTGGTTCTAAAAAAGGAGCTTTCACCGATAGCGATGGCAAATTCACGTTGCAAGACTCAATTTCATCAAGCAGTAAACTATCTGTTGAATTCGCTGGATATAATTCCGACACTATTTTAATTAGAGACAAACGAGACTTTAAATTCGATTTGAAACCCATCTCGTTGGATGCAGTCACTGTCTCAGCTAAAAACGGTTTGCTCAATATGCGCACCACTACCCTTCAGGTTCAGTCCATCGGTACCGCTGAACTTTTCCGTGCGGCTTGTTGCAATCTAAGTGAAAGTTTCCAAACTAATGCATCTGTCGACGTTTCTTACTCAGATGCCGCCACAGGAGCCAAACAAATCCGTCTGCTCGGATTGTCAAACCAATATGTGCAAATGACGGTGGAGAAGATTCCGGCATTCCGTGGTTTGGCAATGCCATACGGTCTCAGCTATATTCCAAGCGACTTGCTCAGCAGTATACAGATATCAAAAGGAAGTGGCTCTGTTGTCGACGGTTATGATGCCATGTCCGGCCAGATCAACATTGAATTGAAAAAGCCTCAAAACGCCAATCGTCTGAGTGTCAGCGGATTCATCGACAGCAAATTAATGTATCAGGCAGACGCAATGGTATCACATAGATTTTCCGACAGCACCAGCACCCTACTCTTCGCTCACTATAATGGCGAGATAAAGTGTGGCGACGGGAATGATGACTCCTTCATGGATATGCCAGACACAAAGCAAATCAACATCTTCAACCGTTGGTTTGCAAAACGTGGAATATTCCGTCAACAAGCAGGAGTGAAGTATATTGGTGAGCGACGCAAGTCGGGTCAGATGGATGATATTCCAAACCCATACAAAGTATCAATCAACACCAACAGATTCGAAGCCTTTGCCAAAGAAGGATTCATTATCGACCCAAAGAAAAATCGTAGCGTCGGCATCATTCTATCCGCGTCGTACCACGATATGGAGAGCAATTACGGTTTGATTCCTTACGACGCGAATGAACTCAACACCTATCTCAACGCCATCTATCAAAGTGATTTGAATAAGAAGTTGGAATTGAAATGTGGATTGAACGGAGTAATCGACAATTTGGATGAGAATATTGCAACGTCGGAAACCAACACCAATGAAAGATCCGTCGGCGTCTTCTCAGAATTCACATTCAAACCAACCAAACGAATCTCCCTAATCCTTGGTTTGAGAGAAGACTACATCAACACCGACAGTTGGTTCACAACACCACGTCTGCATCTTATGTATTCACCAACGGAGGATATCCAGATCAGAGGAGCCCTCTCATACGGAAGCCGCACACCACATCTGTACGCAGAAAACCCATCGTTGTTGATCACAAGCAGACAGATCATTGTCGCAGAAGATTTGAAACGAGAGAAAAGTTGGAATTATGGAGTGAGTGCACAATGGGCAAATGACAATTCCAAATACAATCCAAGCATAAGTGCAGAATGGTATTACACCAATTTCAACGAGCAGATGCTGATCGACTACAACGTCGATCCACATCTAATCCTTGTCTCAAACCTTAATGGCAGACGATCATTCAGCAACACAGCCCAGATTGAAGCATCAATAATGTTGTTCAGAGGATTCACATTGACAGGAGCATACCGTCATACCACAGTCAAACAACCATTATATAACGAGAACGGAAACGGGAAATTAGTGCAGAAGCCACTTACCGGACGCAATAAAGTAGTGGCGACAGCAGGATATGAAACCAAATTGAAGAAGTGGCAATTCGACCTGACAGCACAATGCAATGGCAAAGGAAATATGCCAAAACCAGATGATGAGAATCCACTTTGGAAAACAAGCTACAATGCTTTCACATTGTTTAACGCACAAGTGACACGACATTTCAAATATTTAGATATTTTTGTAGGTTGTGAGAACATAGGAAACTTCAAACAAAAGAATCCGATCATCAGTGCCAAAGAACCATGGTCGGAGAATTTTGACGGCACGATGATTTACGGACCAATTGAAGGAAGAAAGTTCTATGCCACAGTGAAATATAGAATTGATTACAAATAAAGAATATAGCTATGAAAAAAATATTTTTAGCAGCGGCCATAACAATGTTGGGACTAACAACAGTTTCAGCAAAGGAAAAAGAGAAAGTCGCAAAGAAAGACACTGCAGAATTCAAAGTAGGAATGCATTGTCAAGGATGTGTCAACAGAATCACAAACGAGTTGACATACACAACAGGAGTCTCAGACCTTAAAGTCAATCTTGACGACAAAACAGTCTGGGTGGAATTCAAGCCACAGAAAATCAATTCAGACTCATTGTTCAGCAAACTAAAATCGATGGGCTATACAGTTGAGAAGATACGTTAAGGTTAAGGTTAACGTTAACGTTGACGTTGACCTTAACCATAACGAGAAAAATGGGCAGGAATTAAACCTGTCCATTTTTTTCATCTTCGATCCTTAATCCTTAATCATTAATCATTAATCATTAATCATTAATCGCCAATCATACTTTATTACTACAATTTATAAACCATAAGTATT
>JAZUIF010000031.1:0-44188 GCA_045642085.1 Paludibacteraceae bacterium
ATTTTTTACACAATAGACGAAGGTATAATATATCTCAGATATACATACAAATACGATGCCAGAGGCAATGAGATAGAGTGTTGTTGTTTCCGTAAAAACGAATTGATAGTGAAATCTATTTATGAATACGATGCCAAAGGAAATGTAATTAAAAATATTAGAATGAATTATGAATCAGGTTTTACTTTTGAAGATGTAAACGAATATGACTATTATGAGTAAATGCCTTATAATAAAACGAAAAGACGAAGAACAAAACATTGTCCTTCGTCTTTTGTATTTTCGTTTTCGACTCTAATTAATAAGCGAAACCAAAACCTATAGCACCACTGCGTGTCATGAATTTCTCTCCGATTTCAATATCTTTAGAGCCCATAAGGTTGCGTAGACCATAGTCGTAATCTGCAAAGAAGAATATTCTCCAGATATGGAATTGTAGTCCGGCAGAAATACCTGCATCGAAACGGCTGATTGTTCCAAAAAGTGAAGAGACTTCTGGGTTGTCACATTTTCCAGCTACACCAACAGATGCGTATGGTCCGACCATAAGTCCAAGGCCAACGTTTCTTGTGAATTTAATCAATGCACCAATAGTCAAAGGGATTTCAGCATAGTGAATTGTGCAGTTGCCAAGGAAATCGCCTTGCTTCTGACCTTTCTGAGCATACATAAGTTGAGGCATAAAATAGAATGAAGATTCTCCAAGTGGAAGGTACCCTCCGATACCACCTCTTACTCCTAATTTTGATTCGGAACCGTCGGAAGAAAATCTACTCAATTGTGCACCACCCTTGATCATAGTTAAAGGCTGGGCGAATGTGAATGTTGCGACCAATAGCGCCAACATTGCCATAATAAGCTTTTTCATTGTAGTATGAGTTTAAGTATTAAGGACTAAATTTGAAAAAACTTGGTGGGCAGGAAACAAACCTGCCCAATCCAAGATGATTATATTGGGGATAATGGGACTAATTAAATTAGTCCTGCATCATTTTCTTGTAAAGGTTTCTCATCGAAACAGCCTCAGCGATCTTGCTGTGAAGAGCATCTACACTGATACGCTCCTGCTCCATAGTGTCACGGTAACGTACAGTCACTGTGTTGTCCTCCAAAGTCTGGTGGTCAACTGTGATACAGAATGGAGTACCGATAGCATCCTGACGACGGTATCTCTTTCCGATTGTATCCTTCTCCTCGTAAGCACAACGGAAATCGAACTTCAACTCGTTCATGATTGCCTGTGCCTTCTCTGGTAGACCATCCTTCTTCAACAATGGAAGAACTGCACACTTAACTGGAGCCAAAGCTGCTGGCAAGTTAAGAACGACACGAGTGTCACCCTCCTTAACAACCTCTTCCTTGTATGAACCAGCAAGAACTGACAAGAACATACGGTCAACACCGATAGATGTCTCGATTACGTATGGGATATATGACTTGTTGTCTTCTGGATCGAAGTACTCAAGCTTCTTTCCTGAGAACTGTCCGTGACGGCTCAAATCCCAGTTTGTACGTGAGTGGATACCCTCAACCTCCTTGAAACCGAATGGCATCTCAAACTCGATATCTGTAGCTGCGTTAGCGTAGTGTGCCAACTTGTCATGATCGTGGTAACGATACTTCTGATCTCCTAGACCAAGTGCTCTGTGCCACTTCAAACGGAAATTCTTCCAGTGCTTGAACCACTCCATCTCTGTGCCTGGCTTGCAGAAGAACTGCATCTCCATCTGCTCAAACTCACGCATACGGAAGATGAACTGACGAGCAACGATCTCGTTACGGAATGCCTTACCGATCTGTGCGATACCGAAAGGAATCTTCATACGACCAGTCTTCTGTACGTTCAAGAAGTTTGTGAAGATACCCTGGCAAGTCTCAGGACGTAGGTATACATCCATTGTGTTGTCTGCAGAAGCTCCGATCTGAGTCTTGAACATTAGGTTGAACTGCTTAACATCAGTCCAGTTTCTTGTTCCTGAGATAGGACATACGATCTCCTCATCAAGGATGATCTGCTTTAGCTCATCAAGGTTGTTGTCGTTAAGTGCCTTAGCGAAACGCTCGTGAAGAGCATCCTTCTTCTCTGTGTACTCCTTAACGCGCGCGTTTGTTGACATGAACTGATCCTTGTCGAATGAGTCACCAAACTTCTTGGCTGCCTTCTCAACCTCCTTGTTGATCTTATCCTCGTATTTTGCGATCTGATCCTCGATTAGAACGTCGGCTCTATATCTCTTCTTTGAATCACGGTTGTCAATCAATGGGTCGTTGAATGCGTCAACGTGACCAGAAGCCTTCCATGTAGTTGGCTCCATAAAGATTGCAGCATCGATACCTACAATATTCTGGTGTAGCAATGTCATGCTGTCCCACCAGTATTTCTTAATGTTGTTCTTCAACTCTACACCGTTCTGACCATAGTCGTAAACAGCTGCCAAACCTCCATAAATCTCACTTGATGGGAATACGAAACCATACTCCTTACAGTGCGAAACTAATGCTTTGAATGCATCTTCCTGTGAAGCCATAATCTTTATAATGTATTTAAATTTTACTTTTTTACCGGGCAAAGATAATAAATTATTGTTTATGAATAGGTGCTATTATGCCAATTTTTACGCATTTGCCGTTTTTACGCATATATAAATGAAGATTTTATCTATGCCTAAGTTTGATTTTTTTATGTTTTGATGTGGTGGAAAAGTACAAAAAATATATAATTATTCATCCAAACGTCTTGTTATAAATTGCAATTTTTGATTTTTTTTTCTTAGATTTGCCGTGTCGATCTAACATTTAGGACAGATAAAATAACATAAACGTAATAATTTTAATAGGTGGGTTATGGGAAAACTTAATTTAATCACAGTGTTCTGTCTGGTTTGCTGTGGCTTGTCTGCGAAAACAGTCACGACTGTGAAGACAGAACTAAAAAACGGAGAAGAAAGGTCGTTCATTATTGAAGAGACAGGTGGCGTCTCTTTCTCCAACCGTAGTATGCTAATCCAGAAAAATGGAGACGATGCAATCACGAAAATTGATCTTAAAGATGTCGAAAGATTGAGTTTCTCTAATGGAGAAGCTTCGGATGTCGATCAAATTTCGGATGCTAAGTTGAAGGTTTATCCTAATCCCGTGGTGGATATCTTGAAGGTTGAAGTCGACGGGACAACGGAAGTGGTGATTCTTTCTGCTGACGGAAGGATTGTTTTATCTCAGACAGTATCGCAGAATGCGGACATTAATGTAAGTAGTCTGTCCGCTGGCATCTATTGGGTGAAAATCGGAGGTTCAACATTTAAAATTGAGAAGCTATGAAAAAACGTATGATTTTATCAGCAGCTTCACTCGCTGCTTTGATCTCTTTTGCTCAGGATAAGATTAATATTTACCTTGATAACGATACAGAATCATTTAATATTGAGGATATTAGCCTTATTAAATTTGTCGATGGAGTGATGCAGATATCTGGTAATGTCGACAAACAGATTAACGTTCCTGAAATCTCGTATGCTGATTTCTCATTGGATGCAAGTAAGTCTGACACCATTTTTGTCAATTTCGACGGGGATAAGGTCACCGTCAACGATTATATATATGACAAGATTTCGTATTCTGCTGACGGAGCTAATGTCTCGTTCACGTCGGCACAGGATAAAAAGAGCGTAGTCTATTATCTTTCGGGATCTTCTACTGATGGTTCATTCTCAATCACTCCTGACAGAGCGTTCACTCTTGTGATGGACAATCTGTCGCTTTCGAGTGCGTCGTCGTCGCCAATTGTGATTAATCTTGGTGCTGATGGAGATTCGTATGCCACAAATGTAGAGTTGAAAGGATCGTCTAAACTCTCAGACGCGCAGACTTCATCTTATAAAGGATGCATTTATGCAAAATCTAAATTGAAATTTGGAGAATTGGGTGGAGATGGTGAACTTTCCATTTCTGGCAACACAAAGCATGCTATCAATTCATCTAAGAAGACGGAGTTTTATGCCGGCACTGTCAATATCGTTTCTGCAAACGGAGATGGTTTGAACAGTGATGGATTGCAGATGTATGGCGGAAAATTGAATATCTCAGGCACATCTGGTGATGGTGTTGACGCTTCAGAATCAATCTTGATTGAGAAGGGAGAGTTTGTTTTCAATTCTTCTGCCGACGATGTGAAGGCTTTGAAGTGTGATTCTTCAATCGTTGTGAAGGGAGGATCTGTAGGTATCACTATGACAGGAGCCGCTGCTAAGGGAATGAAAACATCTCTTGACAATGTTGAAATCGCAGGTGGTGAGGTTGTAATGAATATCAATGGTACATCTTTAATTGCTGATGGTGATACTTCTTACTCTGCTGCTATCAAGACAGATAAGGGTGTGAAAATCAATGGAGGAACACTTGATTTTATTCTTGGAAAAGAGGCGATCGCATCAAAAGGAATCACTGCTGATGGCGACGTTGTGATCGATGGTGGAATCGTGAAGATAACAAATAATGGAGGCTATTATACAGGTGCTACAACCACAACGTCTACCGGCAATACAGGCGGATTTGGCGGTTGGGGAGGGTCTTCCTCAAAAACATCTACTGCATATACAGAAGGCCGTTGCATCAAAGGCAACAATGTCTATTTGACAGCAGGTGAAATCACATTGACAACATCAAATGGTGCGAAAGGTGTTAAAGCCGACGCTGATTTGGTAATTGGAGCAGAGAAAGCCGACAATTCAGCGTTGACAATCAACGTCACAACTAATGGAACTGCCACATCATCGTCGTCGTCATCTTCATCAAGCAACCGACCTGGTGGTTTTGGTGGAGGCATGAGTGACGGAAACTCTAATAAATACGCAGGAAATCCAAAAGCGTTTGTCGGAGAGAATATTACAGTCAATAGCGGTACAATCACTATTGATGCCAAGGATGACGCTTTCCACGCCAATACTAAGATGGTAGTCGATGGAGGTAATTTCACTATCGACACATCAGATGACGCTATTCATTCAGATGGTGATTTGACAATCAACGACGGTTCAATCAGAATTAAATCTGGATACGAAGGACTTGAGGGAGCTAATATCTATATCAACGGAGGTTATCTCCACATCACAACAACAGACGACTGCTTGAACGTAACAACAGACAATACAGGAATGTTGAGAATCACAGGCGGACAGATGTGGGCTTGCTCATCATCAGGAGACCACGATTGCTTGGACTCAAACGGAAGCATTGAGATGACTGGAGGCCTTGTGATTGCGTGTGGATCATCACCATTGGATGCAGGAGACGGAAGCAATTGTTATCAGAAGCATACAGGTGGTACATTGTTGGTTCTCGGGCCAAGCAGCGCAGGCATGTGGAACCAGGATGTGAAGCCAACATGTGCTAATTCTATCACAAACACATCATGCTCAGTGTCTGCAGGCTCAACATTATGCGTGGCTAATTCATCAGGAGATGTGATTGCGGCGTGCAAGGTGCCAGTAGCATTGTCGAAGTTGATTTTCGCATACGGATCATCGTTGAATGGCTACTCATTCTACACTACAACGTCAAATGTCGATTTCGATTTGTTTGAAAACCAGTACATAGAGAAAACGACAATATCATCAAGTTCGTTGACTCAGCTTAGCTCAGGAAGCAGCAATCGATGGTAAAAATAGAAACCTTTATAAATATGTGGAGGCGTGAATATTCACGTCTCCATTTTTTTATTTTCCAAATTCTTGCTCGAAGACACATAATTATTTGTTTTTTTATCATGATTTGAAATATTATATTTATATTTGGGCACTCTTAACGTAAACATGCAATAAAAACTATTATTACTATTGTTTGTTTTAAGAGAGAAAATAACTATAACTACATGTGATTGTTAGTTCTAAAATATCAAATATGAAGAAACTATTTACTTTAGTATCTGCTGCAATGCTTTGCATGCAGTCTTTTGCTTTGGATTATTCTAATCCAGGTAGCAATAACTACATCAGCGAGTGGGGTAAACTTAAGCTTGTTGGTAATCAGTTGTCATCAGAGTCAGGTCAGCCTGTTCAGTTGAGAGGTTGGTCTACACATGGAAAGAATTGGCAAGGAGGTTGCTTCGATGAGAAGAGCGATTTTGAGTTGATGAAATCAAACGGAGCTAACTTGGCACGTATCGCCATGTATGTTGCTGGTGACGGTGGTAGCGAAGATGGAAATTGGATGAAGCAATGTATTGACTGGACAGCAGAGTTGGGTATGTATTGTTTGGTTGACTGGCATATCCTTACTCCTGGAGATCCAAATGCAGGTGTTTACAGCAATGCAGATAACTTCTTCAAGTATATCTCTGCTTACGTCAAAGAAAAAGGATACAAGCATGTATTGTATGAGATATGTAATGAGCCTAACGTTGATGAGGAGGGTGACCCATACCGTCCAGATATTTGGATCAAGGTAAAAAGCTATGCAGAGAAGGTGCTTCCAGGTATTGCTGCTAACGATCCAGGTGCAGTCGTTATTGTAGGTACACCACAGTGGGATAAAGCTCTTTCTTGTCCTATGGAGAACCCAATTTCAGCTGATGCTCAGAAGGATTTGAATGTGATGTACACATTCCACCACTATACTTGCGACCAGCAATTTTTCCTAGGAATTCTTTCTGGTGCAGCTGCTTCAATTCCTGTATTTGCAACAGAGTGGGGTGTATCTAAGGACGATGGTGGTGCTGACGGTCAGATCTGTTTGGATGACGCAGACAATTTCTTGAATGTTTGTAACGGTAAGAATCTTGGTAACCAGGTTATCTCTTGGGCAAACTGGAGCTGGTCAGCTGATTTCCGTTCATCTTCAGCGTTCGGTAGCTATCCTAACGACATGAAGGAGTCTGGAAAATATATCGCTAAAAAGTTGAAGGAAGGTGATAAGTTTACTAAGTCGGTTTCTACTCCATACGAAGGTGGTCACAAGTTCGACGGTAAGAATGATCTAATCATTGCTGTTGAAAAGTACGATAAAGGTGGTCATCACGAGGCTTACTACGATATGGACCGTGAGGACTGGTGGAACTGTAAGGCATGTAATGCTGGTGCTCTAGGTGAGAAGGGTGAAGGATTCCGTCCTGGTGAGTATGTTGACCTAGGTTACACAGATAAGAACGATAAGGCAAACTGTTTGAAGAGTATCGGTTATATCGTTAACGGAGAGTGGGTTAAGTACACAATCGATGTTGCTAAGGCAGGTGATTACGATTTCGAGGTTTACGTATCTGACCACTTGGATTTCAATGTAGTTGGTTTCTCAGTAGACGGTAAGAATGCTCTAGTTGGTGAGAATGGAGAGGAGAAGTACAAGGCTTGTCGTTTCCCTCAGGCATTCGATGGTGACAAGACAAATGATGGAAATGATGGATATGATTCATTTGCATGGAAACCTGTAGTATCAGCTGTCAGCGAGGACAATCCTGCTTATGAGGACGTAAGAAATCTTCAGAACATTGATTACAAGTTTAAGCTTCGTTTTGAAGAGGCTGGCACTCATGTTCTTGGTGTCGCATTCTTGACAGGTAACGCTGGTCTTGGTGGTATCAAGATTAAGGGTAACAGCAATGCAGGTGTAGATGAGATTGTTGCTGAAGCTCCAGTTATCGCTCCAAATCCAGCAGAGGGTGGCGTATTTAACGTGACTGTTTCTGAGAACTCAGCTGTAAAGGTTGTTAATTCTCTAGGAGCTGTTGTTTACTCTGAGAATATAGAGGCTAACACTACAGCTACTATCAACTTGAATGCAACACCAGGTGTTTACTTTGTTTCTGTAGTAGGTGCAACTAACGCTACAACAGAGAAGTTGATCGTAAAGTAATAATCAATTGATTATATAACCTTGCTAAGCGGCCAAAACTGGAGAAATCCGGTTTTGGCTGCTATTATTGAAAATTATTAACTAAAATTACTGATTACAATGAAGAAACTATTATTCTCTCTTGTTTCATTAATGGCATCTGCATCTGTATTTGCAGAATTATCTTTTGATAATGCATATTGGATTATCAAGGATGGTAAGATTACTGATAATGTAGTGTATTGGGAATATGACGAGGAGGATTTGGGCTCAAAAATTCCAAGTGTGATGGAAGAAACTGTGGTGAACGGCGAAGATGTTGTCGTCTACAAGCAGGTTTCTCAGGATTTCTTGGATGTTCGTTTGAAATTCAATGCTGAGAATCCATTGGATTTCTCTAAAAACTATGTGATGATGTTGGAATATATGATTCCAGAATCTCATAAGGATACTCTAATCTGTGAAGGTAACAAGCCATTGTGGATGTTTGGTTTCTCTACTACAGAAGCTGATCTTAAAGCAAAGAATGCGACACATGCTCCAGTGTTCAGCTTTATTGATGCAAAGTGGGGTGAGGCTGAAAAGTGGGTTAAGGCATATAAGTATATTTTTGCTCCTGCTTCTATGACTAACGTTTATGGTATGAATTTCACATACGCTCGTGAGTATATCAAAGGTGATCTTACAGAGTTCCCTTATGTCAAGAATATGGCATTTGTTTCAATCAAGGAAGGTAAACCATTCTATGCAGAGAACTTTGATGGATTTGGTGTAGGTGAGTTCTATCTAGAGAAACTTAAGGCTGCCGTTAAGAAGATCACATTCAATGGTGGAATCAAACCTGTTATCACAGATAAAGATGATGATTATTTCAGTGGTGAGCTAGGAATTAATCCTTTGTATTTGTTCCGTGATTTCTTGCCAGATTCTATTGCCGACCAGGATGGCTCGGGTTATATCGACTGTGAGCAGCTTCATGCTATGCAGATGGAGACAGGTCGTGATTCAGTAGTATTCCCTGGTATTGCAATTCCAAAGGGTACTGAAAGAATCTATTCTAAGATGCTTATCAAGAAGCATAAGAATGAGAACGGTCTTTGGGAAGATGCTGATTACTCAGTTTATTCTAAGGCTGACCTTCCAATTAAGTTGAAGTTCAATACAGGTGAGGTTGTTGATTTGGCTAATGATACAATCAAGAATATCTGGACTAAGTATGAAGGTGAAGTAGTCGTTCCTAAGGGAGCTGAAACTGTTGATTTGATATTTGGTTCAGGTAAGGCAGGTTATTTGGTTGACGACATCATGCTTTCTTCTCAGAAGTTTACAGATGTTAAGGTTAATCAGATTAACGCAGAGTCATTCGATATCGTTGCTTATGTCGACGAGAATGGAGACATCGTTGTTCTTAACGGTGAGCTAGTTGCAACTTACAACATTGAAGGTAAGGTCGCTTCTAAGAATGACAAAGTTGTTGTAATTGTTGTTAAGAACGACAAGGGACAGCTTGCTGCTAAGGTTATGCTAAGAAAATAACTTTATTGTAGACAATAACTAAAGGGCCGACTCCAAACAGAGTCGGTCCTTTTTGCTTGTATTTTGGGTAATTATATACGAGTTGCCCAAACCCTTAACCCTTAATCATTAATCCTTAATCATTAAACAGTAGTGGAACAAACTGGCATAGGTAGTTTCTCCAATTCTTCCAGATATGTCCATCTTCACTTTCTACGTAAGTGTAAGGGAATCCGTTAGAATCAAGGAATGTTCTAAATTTCTGATTCTCTTCATATAAGAAATCGTCCTTTCCGATAGCAATCCAATAAAGTGCAGGCTTTTGTGCAAACTGTTTCTTGATTTTCTCCTCACAGTTTTCATAGATAGGGGAGTCTTGTCTACCTTTGAATCTTGCTAATGCAGAAAATAATCCTATATAGTTGAATTGATTAGGATACTCCTTTGAAATCTGCATTGAGTGGAATCCTCCCATTGACAAACCAGCGATGGCTCTTGACTCTTTCTTGGCAACAGTCCTGTAAGCCTTGTCAACAAAGTTAACCACCTCCATAAAGTGATCCTCAAATGAGCCGTCTGTTGTCTTTGGCAATTCGATAGTTGGAGTTACATATCCCGTAGGTGCTTCTCCCCATGCCGCCTGCAAGTCGGAATTGCCATTAGTCATCACGACAATCATCGGTTTTGCTTTGCCTTGAGCAATCAAATTGTCAAGAATCTGAGCTGCTCGTCCTAAAGTCGACCAAGAATCCTCATCTCCACCCATTCCGTGAAGCAGATACAACACTGGATACTTTTGCTTGCCAGATTCATAACCTGCTGGAGTGTAAACTGTTATTCGTCTGTCTGCTTTTAATTTGTCGCTGTGATACCACACCTTACTTAAAGATCCGTGAGGTACATTCTGCACTTTATATAATTCACTCTGCTGACCGTCGATCATGAAAATATTGCTCATAGTCACCACATCGCGCGACAGAAAAACATTCGACGGATCCGAAATCTTTACGCCATCCATCATGAATGCGTAGCTATAAAGCTCTGGGTTCAAAGACTTTGATGTATATTCCCACACGTTGTCATTCACCTTTTTCATCTCCGCTTTCTCATCTTTATTCAAGAAATCGCCAACCACTTCAACCGATGTCGCGTTTGGTGCTTTAAGACGGAATGTCACCGTATTATCGTTGTTGATTTCTGGAGAGTTGACCGGAGTCTTCCACCATAGATTTTCTTGGCTCCATCCCTGCAAAGAGAAGAGTAGGGACGCCATGACAAATACTTTTTTCATTTTAGTCTTGTTTGATGTTTCTTCTGCGAATTTAGTAATATTTTTTGCTTCGTGCTTATCAAAACTTGTTTTCTCGTGTAAATAACACTCTATATTTCTTGTTTTTTTGTTGATTTTTCTAAAAAAGTATACTTTTGTGCTCAGATTTGGTAACATGACAATTGCGTCATGCTCAAGGGAATCAGGTGTAAGACCTGAGCTGTTCCTGCAGCTGTGACCCCCGTAGAAAGGGAGTCGACAATAAATGTCACTGACATTATTTGTGTTGGGAAGACGTCGACTCTGGGGAAGCCAGAATACCTGCCACGTCTAATTAAGTGATAATCAACTCCCAGGATAGGGGTCATCTACTTATGCAATTACATACTTTTAGGTTAGCACATGTGGTCCTAGTGGGCTTGTTGTGTCATGCTTCTGTGTGTGCAAAAGTGCAGGAGGGACACAGTAGTGGACAGCGTCTTGATTCTCTAGAGAAAGATGTTGTCCTGGATGAATTTGTGGTAACTGGTACTGGAACTGAGCGTTTGCTGAAAAATGCTCCGGTCCAGACAGAGGTGATAACAAAGAAGATGATAGAGAGCTATGGAGGTAGTTCGATAGAAGATATCTTAGGAAGCTTGAGTGCTTCATTTGGCTTTGATCGTGGAGACATGGGAAGTCAGATGCAATTAAATGGGCTTGGTAACAATTATATCCTAATTTTGATTGATGGCAAACGTATTCATGGAGACGTTGGTGGCGAGAATGACCTTGGTTTGATTGATCCGCATAATATTGAGCGTATAGAGATTGTCAAGGGTGCCCAGTCTGCTTTGTACGGTAGTGATGCAATGGCTGGTGTGATCAATATCATCACTAAGAAAAGAGAAAAGGATGGTTTGCAGATTGAAAACACTATTAGATATGGCTCTCATAATGATTTACGTCAGCATGATGGTGTAAATATTGGAATTGGTAAAGTAACTAGCTACACGAATTTTCAGTTGCAACATACTGATGGATGGCAAAATACAGCCGACCAATATGCAGAGGGAAAGGTTTTGCACGACACTAAGACAAAGACTGTCAATGAGTATACCAATTGGCAGATTGCAGAACGAATCTCATACAATCCCAAGAAAGATTTGGAGTTTTATGTCGACGGTTCTTACTACACTAAGACGATATTCCGTCCTACTGATGGTAAATATCCAAGTTGCGATGTCTATACCTATAACCTCATGTATCGCAATGCAAGTGCATCATGTGGAAGCAAGTACACTATAGATGAAAAGAAGAAGGATGTTCTGACTGTTGATGTCGACTGGAATCTCCACGATTATTACTATAAGTACACTGCTCGTACGTATGAGTATATGAAACTTGAGGGTGCTGAATATGGTGATTTGAATGGTGAGTGGTATTCTGTGCCGTTCTATCCTGGAAACAAGAATTTGCAGAACGACCAACAGCGTATCATGGCTCAAGTTAAGAGTATTATTCATCTGCCAAACAAAAACACTTTGAACAGTGGATTGGAGTATCGCTGGGACTATCTGCATGCTCCGTTGCGTACAGAGAATGGTTCAGCTAACGATTGGACTGCCGCAGCTTACGTTCAGGATGAGTTTGACAAGATAGAGTGGTTTAATGCCACAGGAGGTTTGAGATTGGTGGTAAATGAACGATTTGGTGTGAGACTTACTCCAAAGTTGAGCACGATGTTTTCATTGGGAGATTTCCGAATTAGGTTAGGGTGGAGTCAGGGATTCAAGACTCCAACTGTAAAAGAACTTCACTATCGATATCTGCATGTGATGGGAAGCAGTACGATATTTAATATGGGTAATGTCGACTTGAAACCTCAGACAAACAACTATTGGAGTGCTTCGGGAGAGTATCGTGGCAGAAAAGTAACTGTTTCGTTGACTGGTTATTATAACAGTCTTGTCAACATGATTGCGTTGGTCAATGTTCCAGTTGAGGAGATTCCGTCAGAAGTCCAGGTGGCATACATGGGAGATGGAAGTGGAAAGGTTCAGGCTCGAATGTACAAGAATATGGAGGATGCGAAGACATGGGGAGAGGATATCAATATCGCTTATAAAATTTACAATGATTTGACTCTTAATGCCTCATATAGTTATCTTGACACGAAAGCCCATGTTTATGATTCAAACCGAGACAGAGTCAACGAGGTGGTGATTGATGGAATGGCACACCATAAGTGGAGTGCGTCGGCTGTATATTCACATAGATTTAAGCCAGAGTATAAATTAGGATTGAATTTAAGTGCTCGTGGAAGCAGCATGCGTTACTATCAGAATAATGGTAATGCCAAACCATTCACTCTTTGTCGACTAAATACAACTCATGATTTTGGCAAAGAGGGAAAGAAACTGTCATATCGTGCGGAGTTGGGTGTCGACAATATATTCAATTTTATTGACGATACGATGCACCCGTATCATCTAGGAACAAAAAGTTCGGGTACTACATTTTTTGCTAGTTTCAATATCCGTTTCAATCAAGGAAAAAAACTCAAATCATATAAATTAAAAAATATAAAAAGTAGCGAAAATGAAGATTAAGTCATTGATTTTGATGACAGTATTAGCTGTGTCATCAGTGTTTACATCTTGTGAGGATGACGAGAACGAGGCAGGTCAGATTGTCTCAGAGTATCAGATTAACGACAAAGCTGTTGCAGACCAGAAAGCAAAGTCAGGTAAGGATGAGGCTGTGTTGTTGGTAGCGTTTGGTTCGACATGGAGCAATTCATTTGCTGCATTCGATTCAACAAAGAAGGCATATGAGGCAGCTTTCCCTAATGCCGATGTTTATTTCTCTTTCTCTTCTGATATTTGTATCAATCGTGCAAGTGCAGGTGAGAATGGTGAGGCACGTGACTATTACGAGCCACGCTATCTATTGCATGCTATTGGAGCATCTCAGTATAGCAAGATCTACGTGCAGTCTCTACAGGTTATCCCTGGTGAGGAGTTCGCAAATGTAGTTGCATGTGTTAAGAAGTTCATGAACAACGGTTATATAGCATCTGCACATCTTGACGATGCTTATCTAGCTAAGTTGGATAGCACTAAGTCAATCTTCCTTGGTATGCCATTGCTAAATTCATACGAGGGAGCTGGTAACGATGTTGATGAGGTTGCAAAGCAGTTGAATGATGTTTGCAAGGACGAGGCTGCAAAGGGTATTGTTGCTTTCATGGGTCACGGAAATCCCGACAGCTACGATGCGTTCAAGGCAAATATCCGCTATACTCAGTTGGAGACAGCTCTTCAGAAATATAGCAAGAACTATTTCGTAGGAACAGTTGATGCACCAAACACATACAAGTATGATGTTTATGATAACATCAAGGCTGACAGTATTGTTGCAGACAGCATCTATCTTCACTGTTTGATGTCAATCGCAGGTGACCATGCTCACAACGATATGGCAGGTGAAGGCGCAGAATACCAGCCTCAGGAGGGTGATTCTTGGGAAGATAATGAGGAGGTAAGCTGGTTTGAGTATTTCAAGCATCAGGGTTACACTCCAGTAGTACCTCTTGGCAAAAACAATGAGCCTTCAGGTCTTCTTGAGATTCCAGGTGTGTTGAATGTTTGGATTGAGCATACAAAGAGTGCAGAGTTCCTAGAGGATGCTTATCACTCAATGTATCCAGAAGAATAAGAAAAGAAAACTCTGTGAAGAGGTATTAAATATCAAGTTGTTTAAATCTAAGTAGGGTGGATGGGGAGAAATCCCTGTCGCCCTTTTTTGAGTTTTTTTGAGATGAAGAAATATTTACTATTTATACTTGCTGTTATAGGATTCTATTCTTGTGTAAATCATAATGATAAGGAGAAAAGTTGTTCGGCCGATGAACTCTTTGCTCAGCAGGATTCTGTATTGGCTCATAGTGGCGAATATAGTGATACTATAAAAATCAAATACGCTAAAGGATTAAAGGTTGTTTATGAATCAGATGGAATTCATGTGACAATCACAAATCCAGATCCAAAATCAAAGAGAAGCCAGTCGGAAGAGATTATTGTCACTAAACCATCCGAACGTTTCATTTGCACCACAGCTCTTCAGCTTGGTAATTTCGAGGTACTTGGTTTGGAGGAGAAGATTGTCGGCATGAATTCTCTAAAGAATCTTTTCTCTTCAAAGATGAAAGAGCAACTCAAGAATGGATCTACGGTGAAAATCGGTAAAGAAGGCAATTTTGACCTTGAGTCGGTAGTCGCATCCAAACCAGATTATATTTTTGTTTCAGCTAGCAAACATGGTGGTTTTGAAGTCCTTAAAGATTGTAATATTCCACTTATCTCGCATCATGGTTATAAAGAGACTGATCCATTAGGACAGGCTGAGTGGATTAAATTGATTGGAATCCTTACCGGTGAAACACGTCGCGCTAATGCTGTGTTTGCTGATATTGAAGCCAAATATTTGAAATTAAAAGAAGAAGTTGCAAGCAGTAAATCGGTAAAATTGCCGACAGTCGTCTCAGGTCGACAGATTCGTGACGGTTGGTATTACGTTGGAGGAAAGAGCTATATGGCTCAGATTTTCAGTGACGCTGGAGCTGATTATATCATGAAGGATAATATGGAATCGGGTGGTGTGACAGAGGATTTTGAGTCGGTCTATGCAAAAGGTTTGAAAGCCGACTTCTGGCAGACTGACGGAGCCCACAGTTCCGAGTTTACTCTAAACGACCTCGCAGCAGAGGATGAACGTTATTCCACAATGGAGGCATTCAAGAACAAGCAGGTTGTTTTCTGCAATCTAAGCGAAACTCCATATCGTGAGCTTGGTGGTGTGCAACCACACTTTATTTTGGCTGATTTTGTTAAGGCATTTCACCCAGAGTTGTTGCCTCATTATGAGCCTAAATACTATAAATTAATCAAGTAAAATCTGTTTTTACTCGTTGATAAATGAAGGTTTACACAAAAACCGGAGATAAAGGAGAGACATCTCTTGTAGGTAGAGTGAGAGTTAGCAAAGCGAGCCAACGACTTGAATGTTATGGCACTATCGATGAGCTAAACTCTCATGTCGGCTTACTGATTACATATTGCTCAGATTCCGCAGATATCAATTTCTTGGCTGATGTTCAGTCAAAACTGTTTGTTGTCGGCGGATATCTAGCAACGGATAATTCACAAACAGAGATTCGTGAGGGCAACGAGGTGACTTTGGAGATGGTTGATGAGATAGAACGTGAGATTGATCATATTCAGACACTTTTGCCTCCAACGCAATTGTTTGTTGTGCCGGGTGGTTCACGTGGAGCTGCCTACGCACATGTTTGTCGCACAGTTTGTCGTAGAGCAGAGCGAAATATAGTTAGATTGATGGAGAATGGAGCAAATGTCGACGACAATGTTCTTGCCTTGGTCAACCGCCTGAGTGATTATTTTTTCGTGTTGGCTCGTAAACTGAATGTCGACAATGGGGTAGAGGAGAGAATTTGGAAAAGGATTAGTAAATGAGGAAGTATCTTTAAATGCATGATTTAGATGATTAAAAAAATTTTACATATTGTTTCGTTCTTTAGCATCTCATTAGGTGTCTCTGCTCAGACTGATAGTCTGATGACATCAATAGAGTTGAATCCTATTGTCGTAACAGGTACAGGAACCTATCACACTGCGGATAATTCACCAGTGGCTGTCAAAGTTTTGTCTGCAAATGAACTTAAGAATGTGCAGGCTACGAATGTTCAGGAGGCTTTGACAAAGCTGACTCCCAACATTACCATGCATACCAATGGCATGGGCGACTTTGTGAATTTCAACGGAGTTAGCGATGACTACTTGCTTATTATGGTGAATGGCAAACGTGTCAGTGGAGACGACCGTTGGAGTCGTGTCAGCATGGATAACGTCAAAAGAATTGAGGTGTTCAGTGGGGCTGCGAGTGCATTGTATGGTAGTGATGCAATCGCTGGTGTGATTAACATCATTACTGATGAGACGAAGGAGGATGTTTCTGCTTCATCACGTACTAAAGTCATGAGTCACGGACGTATGAATCAGGATGCCAATGTATCTGTCTCAAAAGGAAAGTTTTCTAGTTTTACATCCTATAATTACCGTAAGGCAGACAACTGGCAGATCAACCATTATCAGGAATTTACCGAGACCGATAAAGATGGAAATGAGACATCTGTCCTAAAGTTGAATGGACGACCAATGTCGCAAGGATTTCAGAGCCATAATTTCAGTGAAAAATTAGAATGGAGATTCAACAATAAGTGGCAGATGTACGTGTCTGGAAATTATTACGACTACGTGACGGCTCGCCCTCAAAGTGCTATCTCATTCACTCAGAAAAAGAGTATAGATAAGTCGACAGGAGACATCTCATATACATACACTTCCAAACCAGCTTATACTTACGATCTCCACCACAATTCTTATTCGTATGGTGGTGGTTTACTTTGGAATCCCAACGATAGCATTGATATCTTCTTGGATGTGATCAGTGATAATTTCACGTCGAAATACGACTATTGGCAAACAGCAGAAAAGGAGGCTTATGATGAGACTCGTAAGCAGACCAATTCTGTAAATGAAACAATGAAAGGAATCTTTCGTCTTGCCAAATGGAATAAGCTATCTGGAGGTTTGGAATTTGTGCAAGAATCGCTCGACAGTGAAAGCGACAACATTTCAGACGAATCAACAAATACGTATAATGTTTTTATCCAAGAGGAGTTGAAAATCGTGAAGGGATTTGAGGCTGTAGCTGGTGTTCGCTATACTTACAATACAAATTTTGAAAGCCATGTCACACCCAATATAGGTTTGTTTTATCATGTTGCTGGTTTTAGAATCCGCACAAGTTATGCGGGTGGTTATCGTACGCCTTCTCTTTCTCAATTGTATGCTACTGATCAAGCCAAGACTAGCAGTCGCTATACAATAAACAATCCTTCGTTAAAACCTGAGAAGAATCATTTCGGTACAGTCAATTTGGAGTATGGTAATAAATGGATGAATGTCGGTGTGTCGGGATTCATCAATCAAATACGAGATATGATCAACTACCGTTCACTTACTGAGGATGAGATAAATGCCGATCCTGAGTTGACTGAACTAAGCAAGGAGTGGAAGACTATCCGTCAGAGAGCTAATATTGATACAGCTTTGCTAAGAGGAGTAAGTGCCAATGCTAAGTTCATTACCAAAGTGGGATTGTCATTTGGAGGTGGTTACACTTTCACTGATGGAGAAGTGGATAAGGCAGTGCGTCATGTCGGCAATATGAATGTGTCATTTGATAAGACATGGAATAAATATCATCTCAATATCGCATTGGATGGACATATTCAAGGACGACGATTCAGCAGCACGTATGGTTATGCTGATGGTTATAGCCAATGGGATTTGAATACACGTCACACGATAACAATAGATAAATTTATACTAGAACCAGGAATAGGAATAGAAAACCTTTTCGATAAGGTAGATGATTCTTATTGGAATTCAAATTACTCGACAATCAATCCTGGTCGATCATTATACGTAAGTTTGGCTCTTAAATTCAAGAATTGATATGAAGATATATGTAGCAGGTATCGGACCTGGTTCATCTGAAGATATAACTCCCGCTGTCCTTGCTGCGGTCAAAGACAGTGATGTGGTGGTGGGATATAAATACTATTTCCAGTTTATCACTTCGTATCTGAAACCTGGAACTGAGTGTGTCGACACGGGTATGAAGAAAGAGCGGGATAGGGCAGAGCAGGCATTCCGTTTTGCGGAAGAGGGCAAGACTGTTTGTGTTATTTCTAGTGGCGACGCCGGCATCTATGGTATGGCTCCACTCATCTACGAGATGAAGAAAGAGCGTCAGTCCGACATTGAGATTATACCATTGCCTGGAATCAGCGCCTTTCAAAAAGCGGCGGCTCTACTTGGTGCTCCGATGGGACATGATTTCTGCGTCGTCAGCATGAGTGATTTGATGACACCGTGGAAATTGATAGAAAAACGAATCAAAGCAGCTGCCATAGGTGATTTTGTGACAGCTATCTATAATCCTAAAAGTAGTGGACGTTATTGGCAACTCCATCGTTTGAAGGAGATCTTCTTGCAAGAACGAAAGCCTGACACTACGGTTGGCTATGTGCGTCAGGCGGGACGTGAGGATGAGAGTGTGAAGATCACTACTTTGGAAGAATTTGATCCGGAAGATGTGGATATGTTCACAGTAGTGATTATTGGCAACAGCCAGTCGTATGAGTGGAATGGCAAGTTCATCACGCCAAGAGGATATTATAGAGAGAAAGTTGACGAAGGAAAGAATCTTGGTCAGTCAATCATGATTAAGTCGTTCCAGACAATCCGTGGTGAACTGAATAATCCTGACATTCCATTATGGAAACTGTGGCCGATGCTTCATGCTATCCACACCACCGCTGATTATGAGATGGAAAAACTTCTTTGGATGGACGACAATGCCACGTCGATTCTATACGATAAGGTAAAGAATAAAGAGATCAAAACTATTGTGACTGATGTTACGATGGTGGCTTCTGGAATACGTAAGGGAGCGTTGGAAAGATTAGGTATTGAGGTCCGCTCTTACATTAATGATCCACGTGGGGCAGCGATGGCAGAGTCGCAAGATATAACTCGTGCTCAGGCAGGAATCCGTCTTGCTCTTGATGATTATCCGGAAGGTAAAGGAGTGCTTTTCGCATTTGGAAATGCACCGACTGCTTTGCTTGAACTGTGTGATCTTATCCACAAAGGAAAATGTAAGCCAGAAGGAATTGTGGGGGCTCCTGTGGGTTTTGTCCATGTGGAGGAGAGCAAACATGCAGCTAAACCATTCAAAGATATTCCGAAGATCCTGATTGACGGGCGTAAAGGCGGAAGCAACCTTGCGGCTACGTTGGTCAATAGCATCCTGACATTTGATGATGCTGAACAGTTGAGACCGGGAAGAGATGTCTGAGATTAGGGCAGGTTTAAAACCTGCCCCTACGGTATGGTATAAGAATAAAAAAAGTATTAATGAAACATTGTACAATCATAGGTATAAGTGATTCTCGCAACCAGTGGTTTGCTCCTGAGGTATCGGATTTGATATCTCACGGGAAGGTATTCTCCGGTGGCAAACGTCATCATGAGATTATGGCTACGTACTTGCCAGAATCGTGTGATTGGATTGATATCACTGTGCCATTGTCAGATGTTTTTGAGAAATACAAAGAGTATGACGACGTTGTGATCTTCGCATCTGGCGATCCTCTTTTCTATGGTTTTGCTGCGACTGTCCAGCGTGAATGCCCAGATTGTGACATCGTGGTTTTCCCGTCGTTCAACTCATTACAGATGCTGGCTCACCGTATGTGTTTGCCGTATCAGGATATGCATGTGGTGTCGTTGACTGGTCGACCTTGGGATAAACTGGATGAGGCTCTGATCAGTGGAGAAAGAATGATCGGTTGCTTGACTGATCGTAACAAAACTCCGAATGCAGTGTGGGCAAGAATGCAGGAGTATGGGTACACCAACTATACGATGACTGTCGGGGAAAACTTAGGAAATGAGTCAGACGAGAGAGTCGGCGAGTTTTGTCAAGATAAAGAATATTCGGTTCCTAATTGTATAATTCTGCAGAAGAAATCGGAAAAATATCGTCCGTTTGGTATTCCAGAAAGTGAATTCCATTTGTTGAATGGCAGAGTGAATATGATAACGAAGATGCCGATCCGTCTGCTGTCGTTGTCGATGCTTGATCTTAGAGACAAACACTCGTTCTGGGATATCGGATTCTGTACAGGCAGTGTCAGTATTGAGGCAAAACTGCAGTTTCCTCATCTTAATATCACAGCGTTTGAGATTCGTGAGGAGGGTAGGGAATTGATGAGGCTTAACACTCAAAAGTTTGGAACTCCCGGAATCACCACCGTTATTGGTGATTTCTTGGAACAAGATCTTAGTCAGTATCCAGCTCCAGAAGCAATCTTTATTGGTGGCCATGGAGGCAAATTGAAAGAGATGATTAAAAAATTGAAAGAGGTGATGACTTCGGATTGTTGTATTGTATTCAATTCCGTCTCTGAAGAAAGCCGACAAATGTTTGAGGATGCCGTTGCTGAAATCGGAATGCAAATCACAAATCGCACACGTATGGCAATTGACGACCACAATCCGATTTATATAATGCAGGCTCGTTAAAAAACTAGAATCATGATACACTACGAATATATAAACGAAGCGGGCAGGACTTTGCTTTCTGAAATTGAAAAAGCGGAGATCCCTTTTTCTGGCGACGCGATAGTTTTCGCCGGTGCGTTAGGAATCTGTGTGCGAAAGATTTTGCCGATGGTTCAGGACAAGTATTCTGATCCTGCTGTGGTGTGTGTTGATACTACAGGCAAATGGGTGATTCCAGTGTTGAGCGGTCATGTGGGTGGGGCTAATGAGTTAGCTCGTAAGATCGCTGCACAGATTGGGGCACAAGCCGTCATCACAACTCAAAGTGACAATCTTGGGTTGTGGCCGTTGGACACTCTTGCACAACGTTTTGGTTGGGAGCAGGAACATGCAGATCGTGCTGAGATGAACAAAGCCATTGCCGCTTTCGTGAATGGCGCTTCTACGGCTTTATATCTTCGACAGGAAGACGAAGGTGCTAAATATCTTCGTGAGACTTGTCCAGCACATGTGTCAATCAATCCTGAGAGTGGATTCTTCAAGGTGAAAATCGTAGTGGCTGACAATAAGTTGGAAATCACATATAATACCGGATTGACACTTGGCATCGGCTGTCAGAAAAACGCTCCCGAGCAATGTGCTGAAAGTTTGCTTGCCGACGTGAAATCAAAAGGTATTGACGTAAACGAGATAAGTACAATAGCGACAATAGAATTAAAGGCAAATGAACCGATGTTGGCTCGGCTTTGTCAGTTGCTTCCGTGGGCAGAACGACGAATCTACTCGGCTGAGGAGTTGTCGACTGTCGACGTTCCTAATCCATCAGAGAAGGTTTTTGAAGTGACTGGATGCTATGGTGTGGCTGAGGCAAGCGCGATGCAGGAAGGAAAAGCACTGTTTGTTGAGAAGACGAAAGGTTGCTGTGACGGAGTGTACTACACATGGGCAATTGGCAAAACATCAGGACATATAGAGATTGTCGGTGCCGGACCAGGAGATCCAGAGTTGGTGAGCGTGCGTGGCAAACGATTCTTGGAAAAGGCGGACCTGATTCTTTATGCCGGCAGTTTGGTTCCCAAAGAGTTGACCTTCTATGCCAAACCAGGATGTGTGGTGCGATCGTCCGCTGATTTGAATCTTGAACAACAGTTTGCTCTTATGAAAAAGCACTACGATAAAGGACATCTTGTAGTGCGACTGCATACGGGCGATCCTTGTATCTATGGTGCTATACAGGAGCAGATGGCGTATTTCGACGAATATAAGATGTCGTATCATATTACGCCAGGAATATCCTCTTTCCTTGCTGCTGCGGCTGAATTAAAAAGCCAGTTTACAATACCAGAGAAGTGTCAGACGATTATCTTGACGCGTGGAGAGGGCAGAACTCCAATGCCAGACAAAGAGAAACTACACATGTTGGCGTCGCATCAAAGCACAATGTGTATCTTCCTTTCCGCAAGTATTGTGGATGATGTGCAGAGACAGTTGCTTGAAGGAGGTTATCCACCTGAGACGCCTGTCGCAGCTTGCTATAAACTGACATGGAAAGAGCAACGTATTTATCGTGGTCAGTTGAAGGATTTGGCGTCAATCATCAAAGACAACAATCTCACTCTGACTACGATGATTGTCGTAGGAGACGCGATAGATAATCGTCGAGGTTTGAGTAAACTATACGACAAGCATTTTTCGCATTTGTTTAGAAATGCTTAATGTTAGTAAATGAAAATTAAACAGAAAACGTGCCCGAAAAGCTATACTCCGAAGGAGTACGATGTAAACGCTGTTTTCTGTTATTAAATTTGTAAAATTTGCTAATTGTGATTTGAAATGATACTGATATTTGGCGGGACAACAGAAGGTCGTTTGGCAATAGACGTGCTGGAAGAGGCAGGAAAAGTGTTCTACTACTCTACAAAGGGCAGTGGCCAGGAGGTATTGCTTCATAATGGAGTGAGAATCTCTGGTGCAATGACAGGAGACGATATAAAAAGATTCTGCCTAGAACATGATATCAAGTGTATTGTCGACGCTGCTCATCCGTTTGCTGAGGGATTACATCAGTCGGTGGCGGAGAGTGGAATGCCTGTGATAAGATTGGAACGCCATTATCCTGAAAATGTGGAAGGTGTCGTGAATCTAAAAGATTGGAACGATGCTGTTGATAAGATAGAGAATAGGAAACTCTTGGCGTTATCGGGAGTCAATACCATTGCCAAACTTAAAGATTATTGGAAGAATCACGATACGTTATTCAGAATTCTGAATCGAGAAGACAGTCTTGAAATAGCAAGACGTGAGAATTTCCCAGAAGACAATCTGTTGTTTTATCCATCATCAATGCCAACGAAAGATGATGAAAAAGAGATGATGGAGAAATGTGGTTGCGACGCAATTCTTACCAAAGAGAGTGGCGATAGTGGTGGTTTTGAGGCTAAGGTGGAGGCTGCACTGGAATTAGGATTAAAAGTCTATGTTGTGCGTCGACCTGCTTTACCAAAGCATTGGATAACAGTGAATGGAAAATATACTTTGCGACGAGCCATTCAGAGTTTGGTTCCAGAATTTTTCCCATTGAAGACAGGATTGACCACAGGCGCGTGTGCCACAGCGGCGACAAAAGCAGCATTGCTATCTTTGCTTAACGATGAATATCCGAGAGAAGTCTCTTTTTCACTACCTGATGGAGAGATCCTTACAATCCCTGTCGATTGTGAGAAAACAGGAACCGCATCAGTGATTAAAGAGAGCAGTGATGATCCCGACGTGACCAAAGGATGCAAGATTACATCAGAGGTGTTCGTTCACTCCTCATCAAACGAAATACGATTCCTTCAAGGAGAAGGAGTTGGAGTCGTCACGTTACCGGGATTGGGAATCCCTGTCGGAGAACCAGCGATAAATCCCACTCCACGATCGATGATGATATCCGAAATCCGACAGCTGACTGATCAGGGAGTGGATGTTAGAATCAGTGTGGAGAATGGAAGGGAATTGTGGAGCCATACATTCAATAATAAGGTTGGGGTGGTGGATGGAATCAGTATCATCGGCACCTCAGGAATCGTTTCCCCACTTAGCAATGAGGCTTTCGTGGAGAGTATAGGCAGAGAACTGCAGGTGGCGAAAGCAATCGGATGCACAGAGATCGGTTTTGCGTCGGGAAAGAAAGGAGAGAATGCACTCAAGGAGGCTGAGCCAAACCTTCGTGTTATTCACTATGGTAATTTTGTCGGCGAGGCTTTGAAGAAAGCACACGAATTAGGATTCAGAAGGGTGGTCATCGGAATAATGATCGGTAAGGCAATCAAACTTGCGGATGGCCATCTCAACACACATTCTCACGTCGTTGAGGCTGATTTGAGCAGATGGGGAGTGAAGATGGCGCGTGAACTATGGGATGTTATGCCTCCATCGTTTTTTGATGAAGTGGTGCAGAATTGTGAGAAACATTGTCGCACTGTATTTCCAGATGGAGAGTTGAAAGTAAAACTGATAAAAGATACGACGATTTGATATGAACAAAACATTGCTGTTTGTTATACTTTTGTTGCTCATGCCGATTCTGGTTTTCTGCAATCTCATGACGGGAAGTGTGGAGATAGGAAGTGAACTATGGAATACGGTAGTGATGACTATCCGTTTGCCGCAGACATTGACAGCGATGTCGTGTGGTGCAGGATTGTCTGTCGCAGGTTTGCTGATGCAGACAATATTCCGAAATCCACTTGCCGGGCCATCGGTATTAGGAGTCTCCAGTGCGGCGAGTCTGGGAGTGGCATTTGTATTGTTGCTTAGTGGAGCGGTAGGAGGCACCTCACTTTCTCATTTTGGAATCATCGGTAATGCCGCTATTATAATTGCCGCGATTGTCGGATCCTTGTGTGTGATGGTCATCATCGTATGGCTGTCGAGAAAAGTGGAAGGGAATGCCACGCTGCTTATATCTGGAGTGATGATAGGCTATATAGCCTCTGCGATAATAGGAGTCTTAAAAGCATACGCTAATGAAGAGGATATCCATGCATACGTCATCTGGGGATTGGGTTCATTTTCTAGAGTCTCAGGAGGACAAGTAGGAGTTTTTGTCAGCCTTATAGCCATTCTGCTTCCTCTAACAATGCTTTTGGCAAAACCTTTGAATATGATGCTGATGGGAGATCTGTATGCTCTTAACCTTGGCTTGAATGTCAAACTATACCGTATGTGGATCATTGCTGCGGCTGGAATACTTACGGCTATTGTCACCGCTTACTGTGGACCGATAATGTTCTTGGGGTTAGCCGTTCCACACATAGCCAGAGGCATCTTCCGCACAAGTAATCATCGCATCCTCTTGCCAGCCACGTTGATATGCGGAGTGGAATTGTCGCTATTGTGTAATCTGATAAGTAAGATGCCTGGTGCTAACGGAATTTTGCCAATTAACTCAGTCACAGCGTTGATAGGAGCCCCAATAGCGTTGTACGTTTTGTTGAAACGAAAAAGAGGATGAAGCATTATGGCAAATTTAAATATATATTCTCATGAGTAAAGTTCTTATAGCGGCGACAAATTCCAATTGTGGTAAGACGACATTTACCATGGGATTGCTACGTGCCTTAAAACGAAGAGGAATCAAAGTGCAACCGTATAAATGTGGACCAGACTATATAGATCCTATGTTTCATAAATTGGCGTCGGGAGTGGAGAGTGTGAATCTTGACACTGTTATGTCGTCTAAGGAGCATGTGAAAGAGTTGTTCGCGAATTATGGTAGAGATGCTGAAATGTCTGTGGTGGAAGGAGTGATGGGATTATACGACGGCAAAGATCGTTGGCAAGGAAGCAGTGCAGAGATAGCTATGCTTTTGGATTTGCCTATAATCCTACTTGTCAATGCAAAGTCGACAGCCTATTCAGTCGCTCCGTTGTTATATGGATTCAAACATTTCAGTCCGAATCAGACGAAACCAAATATTTTAGGAGTTGTCTTTAATATGGTTGGATCGGAGCGACATTACACTCTGTTGAGACAGGCTTGTGAGGATGTAGGCATCGAGTGTTTAGGATATCTAAAGCGTAATGATAAGTTGCAGGTTCCGTCGCGACATCTTGGATTGTCTATCGCAGAGATGGAGAAAGTTGAAGCTCTCATTGATGCAGCTGCAGATGAGGTTATGGAACATGTTAATCTTGATAGAATATGCGAATAGTTGTAGCTAACGATGAAGCATTCAATTTCATCTATCGTGCCAATATAGATTCATTGAGACAGATGGGAGAAGTTGTATTCTTTTCTCCGCTCCACGATAAGGCATTGCCACAGTGTGATTTGCTATATTTGCCAGGAGGATATCCAGAATTGTTTCTCGACGAATTGAAAGCCAATCATGATATCTGTAGACAGATTAAGGATTTTGCTGAGCAAGGAGGACGCATACTTGCTGAATGTGGAGGATTCATGTATTTGTGCAGAGATATAGATGGGGTGGAGATGTGTAATGTTTTTCCATTTGGTGCTACGATGGATAATTCTCGTCTTCATCTTGGCTACCGAGAGAAGAACGGAGCCAAAGGACATGAGTTTCACTACTCCGATATAAAAGAATCTTACGAGTTGGTGAACAGATATAAAAATGTGATTGCCGGCTACACGCATTGGTATTGGGCTGAGACTGGATTTGAAATCTTGTGGAGTGAATTAAGCAGATAATGTCGGATTACACAATAAAATTGTAGGTTATAAAAACGTAGGGTAGGGTATTAACTCATCCCGGTTAAACAAACCAAAATGAAGAATATTACAATAGAGTTGCTCAACGCAACGATTGGTTATAAATCTGGAAATAAAACCACAATCATAGCCTCTGATTTGAATGGCTCCTTTGAGAAGGGAAAACTTGTGAGCCTGATCGGACGCAACGGTTGTGGCAAGTCGACATTATTAAGAACGATAGCAGGCTTCCAACCGCTTCTTGAGGGCAGGGTAGTGCAGGAAGGAAAAGATATATCAGATTATAGCATACAGGAACGGTCTCGCTTGATCAGTATTGTCACCACTCATTTTGAATCCGTCCCTAATATGACAGTCTTTGATCTTGTGGCAATGGGAAGAAGTCCCTACACAGGATTCTGGGGAAAACTTAGCCAAGAGGATAAGCAGAAGATAGAAGAGTCTATTAGAATAGTTGGAATGGAGAATTATCGAGAGCGTACAGTCGACACTCTATCTGATGGAGAACGACAAAAAATCCTGATTGCCAAAGCCATTGCACAGGAGACCTCAGCGATAATCCTTGATGAGCCAACATCATTCCTCGATTATCCGAGCAAAGTGAAGACGATGCAGATTTTGAAGACACTTGCGCACGACTGTAACAAGACAATCATAGTTTCCACACACGACTTAGAGCAAGCGTTGCAATTCTCAGATAAGATATGGCTGCTCAACGATGATAAGCAACTGATTATAGATTCTCCGTCGGAAATGATAGAAAAAGGGATTTTGAAAGAGTGTTTTGGTTATGAAAATATTGTATTTTTGCAGCCAAAATAGAATTATAATATGAAGGCGAAAATTACAATGTTGGGCACGGGAAATGCCCTTGTGACGAAATGCTACAACACATGTTTTGTGATTTCCACTGACGAAGGAAATCTTCTTACCGATGCTGGAGGTGGCAATGGTGTGCTTGTTCAGCTTGAAAAAACAGGTATTGATTACCGCAGTTTGAATGCTATGTTCCTTACTCACGCCCACACAGATCACCTGCTTGGAGCACTTTGGATTGTACGTATGATTTCCACTGCCATTCATCGTGGAGAATATAATGGTATTTTTCATATTTATTGTCATTCGCACCTTTGTGGCCTACTGAAGATGATGACGACAGAAATGTTGCCAAAAAAGATAGCTTCGGAGGTAGGAAAGGGAATTTTGATTCATGAAATAGCCGACGGAGAGAAGTTTGAAGCCATCGGAGCGAGCTTCACAGCCTTCTCGATTCACTCCACAAAATTGGAGCAGTTTGGCTATCGTATGGAGTATGGCGATCTTAAGGTTGTATGCCTTGGAGATGAGCCTTACAATGTGGCGTGTGAGGAATATGTCAGAGGAGTCGACTGGATGCTATGTGAGGCATTCTGTTTGTACGACGACCGTGAGGTTTTCCGACCATACGAAAAGCATCATAGCACAGCGAAGGATGCCGGAGAGATCGCGTCGACATTAGGAGTGAAGAATATTTTGCTATATCATACAGAAGAGAAGACATTGGCGACACGAAAGGAGAAGTATACAGCAGAGGCAAAGTTAGGATTCTCGGGTAGGGTAGAGGTGCCTTACGATTTGGAAACGATAGATTTGATTAACGATTAACGTTGGGGCTGGCCTTGTGCCCGCCCTTGTGCCTGCTCTAAAATGGTAGATTATTGATTATTGAATGTATTGTTGGTGTAAGAAAATGTTTGTTTTTGCCAATATTTGTCGTAAAAAAGTCAAAAAAACGGCAATGATTGTTACATAATCGTTAAAAATATTTAACTTTGTCCATAATTTTTAATAAATTTTTTAGATCCATTTATGGCTGAATCAATTAAAATCAAAAAAGGCCTGGACATAAAGCTGAAGGGTAAGGCAGCAGAGACAAAGTCTGATGCTTTGCAGAGTCAGTTTTTCTCTATGCGCCCTGACGATTTTCACGGCATGACTCCAAAAGTTGCTGTTAAGGAGGGTGATGCAGTGAAGGTGGGTTCGGTGTTGTTTTACGACAAGGCAAACCCAGATTTAAAGGTTGTCTCTCCATGTAGCGGAACAGTTGAGGCTGTGAATCGTGGTGAGAGACGAAAGGTATTGGATATTAGGTTGAAGTCGGATGGTAAGTTCGAATCTGTACCATTCGCAAAAGCACAGCCTTCACAGCTAAGCTCAGCCGATGTAAAGAAGATTCTTTTGGAGAGTGGATTCTTTGCATTCATCAACCAGCGTCCATACGATGTAGTCGCTAATCCAAATGATTGCCCTAAGGCTATTTTCATTTCGGCATTCGACTCAGCTCCATTGGCACCATCTTACGACTATGTGTTCGACTACACACAGTGTAAGGATGAACTTCAGCTTGGAGTTGACGCGCTTGCAAAGTTGACAACTGGCAAGGTATATGTGTCGACACACAAGGATTCAGCTTCTCGTGCATTCAAGGAGTTGAAGGGTGTTACAATCACTGAGTTTGAGGGACCACATCCAGCAGGTAACGTTGGTGTACAGATCAACCACATCGATCCTATTAATAAAGGAGAGGTAGTATGGACAATCAATCCATATGATGTAGTTGCTATCGGTTCTGCATTCAAGAAGGGAGTTGTTGATTTCTCAAGACTTGTTGCTCTTGTTGGATCATCAGTTACAAAGCCTTCATATTATAAGACATATCCAGGTGCTGAGATTGCGTCAGTAATCAAGGGACAGGTTTCAGATGAGAACGTAAGATACATCAGCGGAAATCCGTTGACTGGTCGTCAGGTATGCAAGGATGGATTCATCGGAGCATTCGCGCACCAGATCACAGTTATCCCTGAGGGTAACAAGAACAATGAGATGTTTGGATGGATCATGCCACGTCTTAACAAGTTCAGCACAAGCCGTTCATACTTCTCATGGCTTCTAGGTGGAAAGAAGGAATATGTTGCAGACACTAACATCAACGGTGGTGAGCGTGCGTTCATCATGAGTGGTGAGTACGATGCAGTGTTCCCAATGGACATCTTGCCAGAGTTCTTGGTAAAGGCAATCATGGATAAGGACATCGACAAGATGGAGCAGCTTGGTATCTACGAGGTCGCACCAGAGGATTTCGCACTTTGCGAGTATGTCTGCACATCTAAGATTGAGACTCAGAGAATCGTACGTGAGGGATTGGATTTCTTGCGTAAAGAGTTGGCATAAATAAGAGTAATAATTTAAATAAGTGATAAATTGAAAGCTTTAAGGAATTTTCTGGATAAAGTGAAGCCAAACTTTGAGGAGGGCGGCAAACTTTCAGCGTTCCGTTCTGTGTTCGATGGTTTCGAGACATTCATGTTCGTGCCTAACACAGTTTCGAAGAGCGGAACACATATTCACGACACAATTGACAGCAAGCGTGTGATGTCAATGGTTGTGATTGCCTTGATCCCAGCTTTGCTTTTCGGTATGTACAATGTCGGCTACCAGAATTATTTGGTTGCTGGAACACTTGACAAGGCAAGCTTCATAGAGGTTTTCTGCTTCGGATTCTTGGCAGTTCTTCCTAAGATCATCGTTTCTTACTTGGTTGGTCTTGGAATCGAGTTTACTGTAGCTCAGTGGAAACATGAGGAGATTCAGGAGGGATTCTTGGTTTCTGGTATGTTGATTCCATTGATCGTCCCTGTAGAGTGTCCACTATGGATCATCGCAGTTGCGACTGCATTCGCTGTAATCTTCGCAAAGGAGATTTTCGGTGGTACAGGTTACAACATCTTCAACGTAGCATTGATCACTCGTGCATTCTTGTTCTTCGCTTATCCTACAAAGATGAGTGGTGATCAGGTTTGGATCGCAAAGGAGTCAATCTTCGGACTAGGTAACGATTTGGCTAGCGTAGATGGTTATACAGGTGCTACTGCACTAGGTCAGGTAGCAACAGGAGCTTCTACAACTGTTACAAATGCAGTAAATGAGGTGGCTAGTCTTAACGATATGATTATCGGTTTGTTGCCAGGTTCAATCGGTGAGACAAGTGTTATCGCAATCATGATTGGAGCTGTTATCCTATTGTGGTCTGGTGTTGCTAACTGGAGAACAATGATCAGCGTATTCGTTGGTGGTGCTTGCACAGCATTCTTGTTCAACGCAATCGGAAGCGAGACAAATCAGGTTTGGAACCTTGACTGGATGGAGCATTTGGCAGTAGGAGGATTCTGCTTCGGTGCTGTATTTATGGCAACTGACCCAGTTACATCTCCACGTACAAACTGCGGTAAGTACATCTTCGGATTCTTGATCGGAGTTGTTGCAATCGTTATTCGTTGTATGAACCCTGGTTATCCAGAAGGAATGATGTTGGCAATCTTGTTGATGAACTTGTTCTCAGCATTGATTGACTACTGCTTCGTACAGAGCAACATCAATAAGAGATTGAATCGTCTTAATAAATAATCATTAAAAGAGCAGAGAAATGAATACAAATAGTAATGCTTATACTATCGGTTATGCTTCGATAATGGTTATTATCGTTGCTTTCCTTCTAGCATTTGTCTCTTCTTCTTTGAAAGATAAGCAGGTAGAGAATGTTAAGTTGGATACTAAGAAGCAGATTTTGAGTGCTTTGAATATCACTGATGGTGATGTCGCTTCAAACTATAACGATATGGTAAAAGATTTCGTTTTGAATGTGGACGGTACACTTACAGAGCAGTCTGCTGACAGTTTCAAGGTAGACTATTCAAAGGAGATCAAAGAGGGCAAACTTCACGTATTTGAGTGCAACGTAAATGGTGAGAAGAAGTATCTTTTCCCAGTTAGAGGTGCAGGTCTTTGGGGTCCAATTTGGGGATATGTTGCTTTGAACGAGGATAAGAACACAGTTTATGGAACTTACTTCGGACACGAGGGAGAGACTCCAGGACTAGGTGCTGAGATCACAAAGTCATTCTTCTCAGAGCAGTTCAAGGGCAAGACAGTTTCAAAGGACGGAAACGTTGTTTTGAGCGTTGTTAAGAACGGAAAGGTATCTGATTCATCTTGTGAGGTTGATGGTATCTCAGGAGGTACAATCACATCAAAGGGTGTAGACGCTATGTTGAAGGAGAGCTTGAGCCGTTACAAATCATTCTTGGCTTCTGCATCAGAGGTTCCTGCTTGTTGTGCTGCAAAGGCAGAGGCAGTTGCTGATTCGACAGTTAAGTGTGCTGCTGCAGCTGCTAAGGAGGCAGAAGCAAACGCAACTGCTGGCAAGGAAGGTTACGGTGACTTCAGTGTAGTAGAGGAGAAGATCCAGAAGGTTGACTCTATCAAGAAGGAAGTTAAAGACGAGTTGAAAAAATAAGTTTAGGAGGGTATACAAATGAGTAATCTTAAAGAAACATTTCTTACACCACTTGGATTGAACAACCCAGTGGCTGTGCAGGTGCTTGGTATATGCTCTGCGCTTGCCGTTACAGCACAGCTTGAGCCCGCAATCGTGATGGGTTTGTCTGTAACAATCATTCTTGCTTTGGCAAACGTTGTTATCTCTTTGTTGAGAAACACAATTCCAAACCGTATCCGTATCATTGTTCAGTTGGTGGTTGTCGCTACATTGGTAACAATCGTAAGTGAGGTGTTGAAGGCATTCGCATACGAGGTTAGTGTTGCATTGTCAGTGTATGTCGGCTTGATCATTACAAACTGTATCTTGATGGGACGTCTTGAGGCATTCGCTATGCAGAATGGTCCAGTTGAGTCTTTGATCGATGGTATCGGTAATGGTCTAGGATACGCATTGATCTTGGTTATCGTAGCAGCAGTTCGTGAGCTATTTGGAGCTGGTTGCTTGTTCGGAATCCAGATCATCCCAGATTGCTTTTACGAGCTAGGTTATATGAACTGTGGTTTGATGCTTATGCCACCAATGGCATTGGTAATCCTAGGATGTATCATCTGGTTTATGAGAGCAAAGAACCCAGAGTTGCAGGAGAAATAACAACAGGTATTTAGGAAAAGAATATGGAACATTTTTTTAGTTTATTTGTAAGGTCGATTTTCGTCGACAATATGATTTTCGCATTTTTCCTAGGTATGTGTTCTTACCTTGCCGTTTCGAAAAATGTGAAGACAGCGCTAGGTCTTGGCCTTGCTGTAATTTTCGTGTTGTGCGTTACATTGCCAGTCAACTACCTACTATACACAAAGGTTCTAGGACCAGATTGTTTGAAAGAGGGTGTTGATTTGTCATTCTTGAGCTTCATCCTATTCATCGCCGTAATCGCTGGTATTGTACAGTTGGTGGAGATGATTGTAGAGAAGTTCAGCCCATCTCTTTACGCATCACTAGGTATCTTCTTGCCTTTGATCGCTGTAAACTGTGCAATCATGGGTGCGTCTCTATTCATGCAGCAGAGAATCACAATGTCGCCAGACAGCACACAGTACATTGGTGGTGTGTCAGACTGTCTAGCATACGCATTGGGTTCAGGTCTAGGTTGGCTATTGGCAATCGTAGGTTTGGCTGCTATTCGTGAGAAAATGAGCTACAATGCTGCTCCAGCTGCATTGAAAGGTCTTGGTCTTACATTTATCACTGTAGGACTTATGGCTATGGCATTCATGTGTTTCTCTGGTCTAAACATCTAATATGGAGGAATAAAAAATGGACATGAATTTGATTTTAGCAAGTATTGGAGTATTCCTCGCAGTAGTATTGACACTTGTTGCAATCCTTCTTGTTGCAAAGAAGTTCTTGGTTGCATCAGGTCCAGTAAAGATCAAGATCAACGGTGAGCAGGAGCTAGAGGTTGAGTCTGGTTCATCATTGCTTGCCACATTGGCCGCTAACAACGTTTACTTGCCATCAGCTTGTGGTGGTAAGGGAGCTTGTGGACAGTGCAAGTGCCAGATCGTAGAAGGTGGTGGTGAGATCCTTGACTCTGAGAAGGGATTCTTCTCACGTAAGGAGCAGAAAGCCAACTGGCGTCTAGGTTGTCAGGCAAAGGTTAAGGGCGACATGGAGATCAAGGTTCCTGAGTCTGTAATGGGCGTTAAGGAGTGGGAGTGCGAGGTTATTGGAAACAAGAACGTTGCAACTTTCATCAAGGAGTACAAGGTTGCTTTGCCTAAGGGTGAGCACATGAACTTCGAGCCAGGTTCTTACGCACAGATCCGTATTCCAAAATACGATATTGATTATAACGTAGACTTCGACAAGGCACTTATCGGTGATGTATATCTACCAGCTTGGGAGAAGTTCGGACTATTCGGTCTAAAGCAGAAGAATGAGGTTGAGACAATCCGTGCATATTCAATGGCTAACTACCCAGACGAGGGTGATATCATCACATTGAACGTACGTATCGCAACTCCTCCATTCAAGCCAAAAGATCAGGGACCAGGATTTATGGATGTACCATGTGGTATCGCGTCGACATACATCTTCTCATTGAAGCCAGGCGACAAGGTAATCATGAGTGGACCTTACGGTGAGTTCCGTCCACAGTACGGTACAGGCCGTGAGATGATTTGGGTCGGTGGTGGTGCCGGTATGGCTCCTCTACGTGCGCAGATCATGCACATGCTAAAGGGTAACGGAATCGCACCAGAGGATCGTAACCGTCCAATGCACTACTTCTATGGAGCACGTGCTATGGAGGAGATCCCATTCCTAGAGGATTTCTTGCAGTTGGAGAAGGAATTCCCTAACTTCCACTTCCACTTGGCATTGGACCGTCCAGATCCAAAGGCAGATGCAGCAGGATTGAAGTACACACCAGGATTCGTTGCTCCAGTTATGGGAGACACATACTTGAAGCAGCATGAGGCTCCAGAAGATTGTGAGTACTACTTGTGTGGACCTCCAATGATGGCAAAGACAGTGTTGGATTTGCTACACAGCCTAGGAGTAGAAGACGAAATGATTCGTTTCGATAATTTCGGCGGATAATAAAATCCGATTTCAAAATAAAAAGCACTCGTTAGAAATAGCGAGTGCTTTTTTTATCCTCTCATTCTCCCAACAAATAATTTGTGCTTCTTCCTCCGTTTTCTGCGACTTTCAAGATTCCGGATTTCGGTCTCATATAATCGAATTTTAATGACGTGATTATCCATATTATTCACGTTATATTTTGACACGAATATATCGATTATTTACGTCATATCAACAAACTCCGCTGTTTATTTAAAAGTTGTGGCCGATTGTCGACAGGGAGGAAGTATGAAAAAATCACAATACATAGATATTATAGTAACATTTTATGCCGTTTTAGTGAACATTTTGCCGAAAAATCACCCATTTCTGCCGTATTTTTCCAATAATTTCATTGTGGAGTGAAAATCCTATTCTTTGGAGTTTTTTTTATGTAGTCGTCTTTGGCTTTGCTCTATCTTTGCCAATGTAAACGGAACACACAATGACTGAAACGAACTAAAACTAACTAATTTATAAACGCTTTAATTTTACGACTATGACTACATTCTTCAAGACAATCGCAATTGCACTTGCACTTGCATTTGCTTTTACTCCAGTTATGGCAAATGGTTTTGACGCTGCTTCAGTAGAAAAGACTTACGTTAAATGTACTGTTAATGAGAAAGGAGAAAGAGTTCCTAACTACTTTGTTGTGGTTAACGGAGTAGCTCACCAAACAGATTCTCGCACTTTCTTTGAGATTAAGAAGGTGAGATCAGATGTAAAGAAGAATATGGCCGACAATAAGGTTGCAGAGAATAATGTGAAGGTAAGTGTGGAGAAGAAATTATAGTCTTATAACATACTGCCTGAATTCATGTCGGCATCTTTTTGAAATATATCCCAAAAGATTTCCGAAATAAGCATCTGGCATTTATAATGCAAAGTTAATATTTCTTCTCGTCGACGCTAACTATCTGATACCATTTGGAATTACCGAAACTCAACGAGATCTCTTTGTATTCAACTCCATTCGCAACGTAGTGAAGCTCGCCATCCACTACCTTTTCCTCCGCATATTCTGGCACCCAGTCGACAATAGCTCCTGCAGGTGGAAAAACAACGTCGTACATCTTGACATCGGTGTTGTATACGTAGAATGTACCGTAGTAATAGTAGTATGTGATGCCTTCAAACGTGTAATCACGTCGTGAGGATGGGATAGACGGGACTCTGAATCCTACGTGTGGTGGATGAATCTCGTATGTGTCGCCTTTCTGCAGATAGAAAATGCCTTCACGATAGAAATAGAGACCATCAGAATGACGTATCGGAAATGAGTTTTTTGTCGCCCTTCTCTTCGACACTTTCTCTCCAAATTGTGGTGTGGAATTATTGAGACTTGAACTTGTGTTCATGTCGGCTGAACTCTTGAATTTTATCTCCTTGTAGCCATAGTGGAGGGGCGTCTGATATTGAGGCAATTGTCCTGGAGCTACCTCTCTGTCAATATCTGTCTTAGCTTCCGGCACGTACATCCTTGCTTTTCCCAATGTGTCCTTTTGCTGCGACGGATAATTGATCTCATTCATATGACTATGAGAAATCCCTTGTGGTTCTGCAGCGTAAAGCTCTGCGGAACATATCATGGAGAATATTGGGAATGTAGCGAAAATTAACTTTTTCAAATTCATTGCGTTTGTTTTTATGTCGACAATGCAAATAAACTAAAAAATTTCCATTTGAAAAAGAGAGAACAGAATTTAATCAAATGCTAGATTTTCTTTGTTATCTTTGTACGACAATTATAAATCTGAAATATGAAATTGATTCTTCCCATTTTAGTTTTGCTTTTCGCAATCTCAGCGCAAGTCTACGTATCTTATCGTATTTGGCATATCCTTCCTGTTGCAAGAATCTGGAAGACAGTGGCGGCGACTATCTACAACATGTCGTTGATGTCGATGTTTGTTTTCTTCATTTCCCATCGTTTGGATTCTGTCATCGGCAATTTCGCATTCAATAAGTTTTTGTATGAAGTCGGCACGTCGACACTCTTCATCCTGCTATATCTCTTCATGATCTTTTTGGCGACAGACCTTCTTCGTCTTGCTCATATTCTTCCGAAGGATATAGTGACCGACAGTAAAGTAGGGAGTATATCCATCACCGCCCTTATGCTGATAATTTTTATTGGTGGCAACATCCACTACCACAACAAGCATAGAGAGACCGTTGATCTTACAACCACTAAATCACTTCCTAAACCATTGAAATTCGTGATGTTGAGCGACTTGCACTTAGGCTACCACAACGAGCGATCAGAGTTTGCAAGATGGGTGGACATCATCAATCAGGAGAATCCGGATTTCGTGATGATCGGAGGAGATATTGTCGACTTCGACACCAAGCCATTGCTGGAGCAGAACGTCGCCGAAGAGTTCCATAGAATAAAAGCACCAATCTACGCATGCCTTGGCAACCATGAGTTTATTGGCGGAAAAGATAAGGCAGGCGACTTTTACACGTCGGCAGGAATCAACCTGTTGATAGACCAATATGTGGATCTTCCGGAGCATGGTCTACGCATAATCGGACGAGACGACTTCTCCAACCGTAAGAGAAAGAAACTACCGGAGATTATAGATAATCAGCCAGCCGACAGCTTGTACAGCATCGTGCTCAACCACCAGCCTTTCTATCTCAACGATTCAGAAGAGAGCGGCATCGACTTCCAGTTTAGTGGCCACACCCACATGGGCCAGATGTTCCCAATCAACTTGATAATCAAAGCTATGTATGAGTGTGGATATGGAGAGTGGAAGCGAGGCAACACACGCTACTTCGTCAGCTCAGGAATGGGAATATGGGGAGGCAAATTCCGTAACTTCTCACAATCAGAATATGTGGTGGTGACGCTGCATAATTAAATGCTGAATGATAAATGGTAAATTCACCACAGAGACACAGGGAACACAGAGAAAATTAGAATCGTAGGGGCGGGTTTCAAACCCGCCCGATTTTATGATATAAACACAGAGAAAATCCTGACGGATTTTGGATGGAGAAAATGAGAATTGGGAACGTAAAATTTCCGTAAAATGAAACGTAAAATTAATTCCCTGAAAGGGATTAATCACACAGCCCAGGGTAGAGCGCAGCGACGCCCTGGGTACACGAATCACCACGCCATTACGCCCTGAAAGGGCAATACCATGAATTCCCCAGGGGTATCACACCAGGGCTGAGATAATTAGAACGGAGGTATGTTTTTTGCCTTTTGTTTAACGGATTAAATAAAAACATGCTCGTTTTGTTTAATAGATTAAATAAAATAAAGGGTTTGATAGGTTTATATAAGCTAATTGGAATACTAACTGCGATTTGAAAATCTAAAGTATAGTTTGCAAAATCTAAAAGTTTTTGAAAATCTAAAGTATAGTTTGTAAAATCTAAAAGTTTTTGGAAATCTAAAGTATAGTTTAGATTTTTTGCTAATTTTGTAGTGCGTAATAACAGAATTTGATTATGAAACTTTTAGAAAGGAATCAATATACAAATGCCATTAAGCAATGGCTGGGAAAAGGACTCATAATTGTGTTGATAGGTCAGAGGCGTGTCGGTAAAAGTATGTGTCTTAATCTGATTGTTAAACAATTAAAAGATCGAACTGATAGTAATGTTATTTACATTGATAAGGAGGATCATGCGTTTTCAAATATAAAAAACGATATTGATCTAAATTCATATTTGGAATCAAATTATCAAGAAGGAAAGCATAATTATATTTTGATTGATGAAGTGCAAGATATTGATGGTTTTGAGCATTCTATTAGAAGTTGGATAAAACGATCGAACACGGATATCATTTTGACAGGAAGCAATGCTATGATGTTGTCAAGTGATTTAAGTTCTAAATTGGCGGCAAGATATATAGAGATACCGATTCATTCATTGAGTTATTTAGAATTTTTGGAGTTCCATAATCTTGAAGATTCCGACTCATCGTTGGAATTGTACTTGACGTGGGGAGGTATGCCATTTCTTAATGTTTTGGGGTTGGATGAGAAAGAACAAGTTACAAATTATCTTAAGAGTGTTTATGATACGATAGTGTTGAAGGACATTATACAGCGAGAGCAGATTAGAAATGCTCCTTTCTTAATCAATCTTGGTAGGTTTTTAAGTGATAATATAGGCAAACCATATTCTCCTAATAGTATTATGAAGTATATGAAATCGCATGGTGAGAATATTTCCGCATCAGTGATTATGTCTTATCTTACCTATTTTGTGAATTCATTTATTGTATATCGAGTTTTCCGTTATGATATACATGGAAAATCATTGTTGGAGAGTAATGAGAAATATTATTTTGAAGATTTAGGGTTACGAAATTCTCTTGTAAGAAGTACAAATTCCAATGATATAGAGAAGAGATTGGAAAATGTTGTCTATCTGCATTTGATAAGAAATGGTTGGACAGTATATGTTGGGCAATTGTATAGTGCAGAAATAGATTTTGTGGCAGAGAAGGGAGGAAAAACTATTTTTGTTCAAGTGTCGTATCTCATTATGAGTGAAGAGACTGAGAAAAGAGAATTTGGCAACTTGATGGCGATTAAAAGCAATCATGAAAAGATGGTAATCTCCATGAATCCGTTGAATACGGAGTCTGACTATCAAGGTATAAAGCATCTACATCTTCGAGAGTTTCTAAAGAGGAATTGGTAAGATGATACTGAATACAGAATGCAAAATTTCGGAATGATAAAAAAATGAAATCAAAACAATTAGAAACGTAGGGGCGGGTTTCAAACCCGCTCGATTATAAATCTAATTTTTCTTTTAGTTTTGAAATGCCGAAGTATTCCAAAACGTACATAGGAAATGAACTTAACACTGCAACTTCTGGACATTTTTTGTCAATATATTTTGCTTTTTGCTGCTCAAATATGTCTTTTTGATCTATTCTGCTTTTGGGATAACTATAATGACCGAATAGTATGTAATTGGCTTTGTATATATGAGCTTTGATAAGTTCGTTCCAAATTTGAAAATCATATCCATTTATGTTATTCAACTTGGGAGCATTATATTGAGATACAAGTGTTTTATAATGGGGCTCTTTAAGACATTCTTCGATATCTATGCAATCATTTTTATATGGGCATTTTGTATTTTCAATTTTAGTGCCACGTTTGCATTTTACTGATAGCGTCTTAAAACTTTCTAAATCACGGAAATGTCTGATTGCTTCGACCATAGGATAACTCAACAAAAGTAATCCATGTTCAGTTTCATTATCAAAATAATCTAACATCTCATCTATTTTTGCGTCGTCCGCCATTGTAGAATGAGCATCGTAGTCAAAGAACAAATAAACATAGGCAAAACTGTCTCTGTTGTATTCTTTTAATGTTTCTGCATTTTCCTTTGTCCTTGATTTGAGAAGAGATACGATATCTGTTTCAAAATCGTCATTCTTCATCTGTTTGTAAAGTTGATAGATTTCTGCATCGTAAACACATTTGATGGCAAAACGTTCTCCTAAGAATTCTTTCTCAAGAGAAGTATGGTATTTGGGTTCTGCAGATCCTCCTTCAAAAATAAAGAGGTGTTTTTCTTTAATCAACTTGGAAGGCATTTGCTCGATAGATTTTTTCTATATTATGACCAAATCTAAGCTCTTTTTCTGTACAATCGCATAGAGACTTAATTTTGTTATTGTTCAATATGAAATTGCAGTCCGGACGCAAAAGGTCATTAGTCATAAGATATGTGTTGTGCGAAGACAGGAATGTTTGGCAATCATTCTTAAATAATAATTTGCAAACCTCAACAGATAATTTGAAATGATAGAATGCATCAAATTCATCAATGATTACAAAAGATGCATTATTTAATTTCTTTGTCCAATAGTATAGCAATATCAACGCTTGGGTTCCTGTCGATGCCATGGCAGAAAATAATACAAGGTATCCGTCAATTTCACATACTAATTGCTTGTCATTCAAATTATTGATGAAATGGAACTTTTGCCCACTTACATTCTCTAGAAAATTTTGGAAGTCTTCAAGATAATTGTTTGAAATAATAAATTCCTCTAACTGTGTGCCTCCCGTCTCCAGTCCAATGTATTCGTTGATACCGAGAGATCTAAACCATAACATTGAATTGACAAAATCCTTAAGTTTAATTAGATAATGATCTTGGCTTAGAGGATACGACATTAGAATAAAACTTATTATGGATATGTTGTTCGCGTTGTTTTCCAACTGACTTTTCATGTCTTCTCCAATTTGAAAATCGTCTTTTGGAATTGAAAGGACTCCATTTTCAAGGGAGAAGACGATCTCTTCATTTACAGAAAGAGACTCTTTTTTTAGAGTGCCAAATATATCTTTTGAGTAGCAGTAATATATTTTAGTGTCCTGAAATACGAATGTATATTCAAAGTCCACTAAACTATTTTGACAGCCGGCATATGCGAAGTTTTTATAATAGTCAAATCTTTTTGTCTTTTGAGACAGATGATTCACAATATCGAATATGGCGAGACTTAGATTTGTTTTGCCGCATCCATTCGGACCATATACGATACCATTTTTGATGATGCCATTCTTGATGGCAAAACCGTTAAATTCGTAATTGGCAGGGTGTGACAAATCTAATTCAATTCTATCCTTAAATCCTCTATAATTCTTTACTGCAAACTTAGCTAACATACTGACTAGTTTTTTGTTTGCTTGCAAATATAATAAAAAAAAAGATGCTGTAATTTTTTTACGGCAATATTTTGGATTTCTGAGGTAAGGAGGAATGCTGAATTATAAATGAAATTTCACCACAGAGACGCAGAGGACACAGAGATATTTAGAATCGTAGGGGCGGGTTTCAAACCCGCCCGATTTTTTGTTATCGATGTCCATTTAAATATATTGAAAATAAACAGATCAAGATTACTATGAATTGAAAAAAATACAGTAATTTGCGAGTAATTTATGGATTTTGTAACTGAATAAATTTTATTGGTTTATGGAACAACCTATTTTTATTAGTAGAGATGGAATGTTATCTGACATGGATTACGTTTCTTGGCTTTCTGAAGTGAAGCAACGTTTTCGTAATGCTCAAGCAAAGGCAATGGTGAGAGTGAATACAGATATGCTTGAACTTTATTGGAGTATTGGACGTGATTTGGTGGCTATGCATCCAGAGACAAAATGGGGCAAAGGGATTGTTCGACAATTTGCACTTGATATGAGAAATGCTTTTCCAAATGAGACGGGTTTTTCTGACACGAATGTCAAATACATGCGACGATGGTATGACTTTTATTATCAGTTAATTATAATTGGTCACCAGTCTGGAGACCAATTGAATAAGGAGTTTGGTCACCAGTCTGGTGACCAATTAGATATGCCAAAACAATTCGGACTGGTACCTTGGAGACATCATATAGAAATTTTTACAAAGTCTAGAACTATTGATGAAGCATTGTTTTATGTCAAGAAGACAATTGAAGGAAGTTGGAGTAGAAGTGAACTTAATGAAAAAATAGAGAATAATCTTTATCTAAAATTAGGAAGTGCAGTAACAAATTTTTCTGATAAGCTACCGTTACCTCAAGGAAAACTTGCTCAGGATATGTTGAAGGATCCATATAATTTTGAATTTCTCTCAATAAAGGATTGTTACGACGAAAAGGAATTTGAGGACGCGTTGGTATCCAATATAACAAAATTCCTTTTGGAGTTGGGGGAAGGATTTGCATTTGTGGGAAGACAGAAGGAACTTAGAATGTCCGATGGCTCGTCTTTTTTCCCAGATTTGATATTCTATCATATTCCCCAGCATAGATATGTTGTTGTAGAATTGAAGACCGTTAAGTTTGTACCTGAGTTTGCTGGTAAAATAAATTTTTATGTGACTGCTGCGGACAAACTGTTGAAAGGACCTGAAGATAATCCTTCTGTTGGTCTTATTATTTGTAAGTCTTACGACAAAACAATTGTTGAATGGTCTTTACAGGATATAGACAAACCGTTAGGGGTAGCCACATACCAACTTCAAGAAGTTGTGGATCGTACTGTAAATGAATTTGAATTGAAAAAGATAAATCTCCCAGCTCAAGGAAACCCGAAGAAAACGGAGAAATCCTGATAGATTCCGGGGTATGCCCCGTCTTAGGTGGGTGTGGCTCGTTGGCATCCTGAATCCCTACGGTTATGCCATTGTCTGTCGACAACGCCAAACCGTAGGCTATGATTAAACCGACCGTTTCCACGGTCGTCAACGTTTTGATGGGAACGTAAATTTCCGAAAAATATAGCTGGGTATAACCGTTATTTGGTTACTTTTGGCTATCTTTGCTTTATCATAAAAATTATAATCATGGAAAATTATAGCGCCTATTTAAATATGTCGTCAGTGCCACCAGGGGCAATTTTGGACAGAATAATTCATCAGCAAAACAGAAAGAAGGTTGATGTGGCATCTTATGCCAAGATCATTCCTCAGAGACTAAACGACTTGATAAAAGGGAATCGTAGGTTCACACCTCAAAATTCAATAGCACTTGAACAATGTTTAGGAATTGATATATCAGGTTTTTTCTATATGATCCAGGCTAAATATGATATATATCAGGAGCAGCGACATCAGTCAATGTCAAATAGACCGAATTTGGAAATACTCACCAAAACAACATTTTGGGATGTAAAACTAAATGAAATAGATTGGTCAAAGTGTGCAAAATGGGCAATAGTCAGAGTCTTGGAATATGGTTCAACAGAGGAAATCCAGGAAATAAGTAGATTTTATGGTCAAGATAAAGTTGTCGAGACATATAGAAATCATAATAATTTCAGACTTTATGATAAAGTTAAAGCAAGATTAAAAAGAATAGGTTATGAAATTGCATAAGGAATGTGTTTCTAATAATTTATGGGAAATCCTAACAAAACTAATGTCTTCCGATGTATTCACGGACTTCTGTTTAGTAGGAGGTACGGCATTAAGTTTACAGAGAGGACATCGTAGATCTATAGATATAGACTTATTTACTGATATTGCTTATGGAGAAATGCCACTTGATGAGATAAAATACTTCTTAGAGAGTAATTTCCCAATACATCAAGGAACGGATAGTTTGGAAGAAGAGTCTATGGGTTATAGTATTGTGATTGGAACAGGAAATGATCTTCCAATCAAGCTAGACTTGTTTTATACAGACTCATTTATATTTCCCCAATTAAATATGGATGGAGTTAGACTTGCCGATGAAAGAGAGATAGCTGCGATGAAAATGCTAGCAATAGGAGGCCCTATTCATAGACAGAAAGATTATTGGGATATTCATGAGCTGCTTACAGACTATAGTTTGAAAGAAATGATTGAATGGGGCTTGCAAAGAAATCCATATTCCTTAACACTTGAAGACATAGTAAATGGATTTATGGCAATAGATCAAGTAGAAGAGTGTCCTGATGGAATAGATAGTATGAAGCATGAAGACTATTGGGAACTCAAGGTGCTGGATTTGAAGGAAGAACTAGGAAAACTATAATGAAACTGTATTAACAATATTCCCACTTTAGGTGGTAATGGGCTTGTTCGAATGCACGATATGAAGACGCGAGGTCTCGCGTCTCTACGACCAAAACCATACAACGTTGATTCCGTGGGGCGTCTCGTTGGCATCATGAATCCCTACGGTAATGTCATTGTCTGTCGACAACGCCAAACCGTAGGCTATTGATTAAACCTATAAT
>JAZUIF010000032.1:0-23102 GCA_045642085.1 Paludibacteraceae bacterium
CCCGTCTCTACGAATGTTCCTATATTGCCGAAACTTACAACTCTGTTTGTTTATACCGACAATTACGAATTATGAATTATGAATTACGAATTGGCTACGACGTCAATTATCGCCAACACATGTTTCCATGTCATTTCCACAGTAGGAATAGAACATTTCTCTGCTGGAGAATGGTTGCCAATGATTGTTGGGCCGACAGAAATCATATCCAAGTTAGGATACTTCTCTATGATTAGTCCACACTCAAGTCCGGCGTGAATAGCACCTACATTCGGAGTCTCATTGAATAGTTTCTCGTATGTGTCGACGGCAATATTCTTGATTTTTGAATTGACATTTGGTTTCCAGCCAGGATAACCCTCGTCAGACTCAACCGATGAGGCTCCGTTGGAAGCAAACGCATCGTAAACTGACTTTCTAATAATCTCTTTCTCTTCTGTGACACTACTTCTCTGGCTTGTCTCGATAACGATCTCATCACCGATCATCTTCACTGAAGCCAAGTTTGTGCTTGTCTCCACCAAACCAGGAATATCCTCGCTCATCTTCTTTACTCCGTGAGGGCAAGCCAATAGAGCCTTAATCAACGATTTAGACGTTGCAGGAGCAAATACAGAATCAACCTTATCTGTTGTAGACAAATCAATGTCAAGAGTCTCGCCAACAAGTTCACTCTGCTTCTCTGCGATATACATATTAGTAATGACGCGGGCAGTCTCCTTGATCTTAAACTCTACACCGATAGTTGCGGATGCCTCTCTTGGGATAGCGTTGTGAAGATTACCACCATCGATAGAAGCAATCACCACGTCGCCCTCAGCAGAGATTCTATTGATCAACTCAGCAAGGATTTTGATTGCGTTGCCACGCTTCTTATCAATATCCACACCTGAATGACCACCAACCAAACCGCTCACTTTAAGTGTCATGAAAAGGTAATCCTTGGCAGGTTTCTGAAGATTCTGCTTGTATTTTGCGACTGTGTTCACACCACCAGCGCAACCGATGCAAAACTCACCCTGATCCTCAGAATCAAGGTTGACAAGCATCGACGATTTAATCCAATCCTCTTTCAAGACATGCGCACCAAGAAGGCCAACCTCCTCGTCGACAGTGAAAAGACACTCGATTGGACCATGCTTGAACGAATTGTCAGCAAGGATAGCCATCTGATAAGCCACGCCAATACCGTCGTCGGCACCAAGAGTCGTACCCTTAGCCTTTACCCATTCACCATCTATATATGGCTGAATACCATCATTATCGAAATCAAAAGCGACGTCGGAATTCTTCTCGCACACCATATCAATATGCGACTGGAAAAGCAGGCTCTCGCATTTCTCGCATCCAGCCGACGCCGGTTTGCGAATCATCACATTGCCATACTCATCCACCAAAGTCTCCAGACCAAGTTTTTTTCCAAACTCCTGGAGGTGCTTGCTAAGCTTCTCCTCCTTATGAGATGGATGCGGAATAGCACAGATCTCGTCGAAAAACTGCCAAACCGCTTTCGGATTAAGATTAGATATTTCGCTCATTTTATTATTTTTTCTGATAACGAGCATTCAAATCGTTAGTCACGATATCAGTGATATTAAGAGCAGAATCGGCCCAAATCACAGTGTTGATTGCTGCAGAGTTGCTCAAAATCATCTTATAACGCTTCTCCTGCTGATATTGAGCAAGCACAGAATTCAAACTGTCACGAAGACGCTTGTTCATCTTCTCCTGCTCATCAAGCATCTCCTTAGTAAGCTTCTGGTTAAGCTCCTGTAGAGCCTGATCTTGCTTCATAAGTTCCTGCTCCTTCAACAAAAGTTTTTGCTGAGCTTCCTGGATAGAGATCTGAGTCAAGAATTTACCATTTTGGTAATCCTGTTGGAACTGAGCTGCTTCTTTCTGATACTGAGCCATGTCTTGCTGTAGCTTAGTCTGCTTAGCCTGCAAAGATCCAGCACTCTTCTCCTGCTTTTTAGTAAGCTGAGCAGTAAGCTCTTTAGCCAATGTATAATTAAGAAGTACAGTGTCGACATCCATATAAACCAAATCAATAGTTTTGCCAGAAGCGACAGAAGGCTCTGCCTCAACATATTCTACTTCAACAGCTGTAGAATCGTTAGACTCGTTTGTTGAAGGCTTCTTGTCGGCAGCCTTGTTGCAAGAGCAAAGGAATGCCGCGCTTGCTATCACTGAAGATACCAATACAGGTTTTAAGAATTTCATTTTTAATACGTATTAATAATTTGCTTTCAAAGTTATAAAAATAAAGACAAAAGGAGAAAAATTATTTTGTATATTTGTAAAGGAAGTGATTCAACATTCTAGGAAGTTCGAAAAAATGAAAAACAAGATACTTTTGTTAATAGCAACATTGATGATGTGTTTGCCGATAGAAGCAAACACCTACCCATGTTTTTACAATGATAAAAAATCAGGAGATCGTTATTGGAATCCTCCATTTCGATACTCTATTGAAAGAGACTACAAGGTTTCAATTATTGGATACGACACTACCCAAACGGCAAATTCTATCACAATACCAGATTTATTATACATTGAAAACACGAAATTTAATGTGATTATCAAAGATTCTCCCTTTAAGAGATGTAACTCATTGACAGAAATAAATTTTTCATCAAGAATAGAAAGGATTGGCAGTAAGGCATTTAACGGTTGTAGAAACCTAAAAAAAAATAAATATAGATCCCAAAAACACAAAATATACAAGTGTCGACGGCATCTTATTTAACAAAGACAAAACTATCCTATTGCGTGTTCCCGAAGGAATTAGCGGAAACTTTGTTATACAATCAAATATCACTGAAATTGGAGATTTTGCTTTTAATGGATGCTCAAATCTTACTTACAGGACTGACGAAAATCAAGATTCCCAAAAGTGTTGTAGAATTAGGCAAAACAGCATTTTTCGATTGCAAAAATGCGGATGTTGAGATCAATAATCCGGTCCACAAAGTGAGACAGGGAAAATTTGTGTTTGGCAAATGCAAATCTGTGAAATGGAAATAAATTGAAAATAAAAAAATCAAAAAAAATTTCATTTTTCTGCACCATCATTCAAATTTTTTATATATTTGCATCGTATAACAATTAAAACGAAACGCCTATAGATAGAACATATACTCTTAAATAATGTTGGTTTTGCCGATAACTTTATCGGTGTAAATATAGTAGTATATGATTCGAAATACCGATTTTACAGCTGACAAAGAGTTGCAGTTAGCCCAGTGTAAAGCTGAGGTGTACGCTTATATTATGCAACTTACTCACGATTCTGAACTTGCTGATGATATTTTTCAGGAGGTTTCAATCCGTGTACTTACAAAAATACGTAAGGGTGAGTATCAAGACTCTGGCAAATTTGCTGGATGGGTTAAGACTATTGCTCATAATATGGTGATAGACTATATGCGTTCGTCTAAAAACGATTGCGTTTACTCTGATGAATTGATTAATGAGGATTCTGCTATCGACGATTGTGAAGAGGATCTAATTGTAAAAGAACAAATTAAGGAGACTTTGCATAAGTTGATCAACAAACTTCCTAAGCCACAAACTGAGATAATCAAAATGCATTATTTTGAAGATTTAAGTTTCAATGAAATTGCTGAAAAGAAGAAAATCAGCATCAACACCGCTCTAGGAAGAGCCAGATATGCTCTTATCAATCTTCGCGAAATGATTAAGGAGAACAATATCATTTTGTACGCTTGATTTAATTGAAATTAGAATATAAGGCATAGCGAAACCATCCGCTATGCCTTATTTTTTTTATAAATATCTAAGAAATAATATGAATTTAAATAATAAAAATTACCTTTGTGAAAATTTAAGAATGTAGTTTAGAAAATGAAGGAAGAAGTATTACAGTACATTTGGAAGCACCATCTTTATAAGGAGCCACTTGTAACTATTGATGGAGAGTCGGTAGAAATCATCAATCCGGGAATGCATAATCAGCAAGCAGGGCCAGATTTTTTCAATGCCACAGTCAAGATTGGAAATTTGACTTGGGTTGGAAATGTAGAGTTGCATGTCAAATCATCAGATTGGAAAAGGCATAATCACGATGTCGACTCAAGATATGATAATATAATCTTACACGTTGTAGGGGACGCCGACGAGGAGGTAATGCGAAAGAATGGAGAACGGATTCCGACCGTGGAGCTTAGGATCTCTGACAAGGCCTCTAAGATTGCCCAAGATCTTGCATCATCACCATCTGATATTAAATGTTCACAATATTGGAAATCGGATTATGTTTCAGATATTCGTTTGAGATTCAGCTCGTTATTGTTTGAACGAATGGAAAGACGAGCGGAAATCCTTCTTCAGAATATCAATAATTTGAAGACGACATGGGATGAAATGCTTTATATTCTCCTCTGCAGAACGATGGGAGGTAATGTCAATCAGCAACCTTTTGAGACTCTTGCCCAACGTGTGCCACTCGACATCATTGGTAAGAAAGCGGATGAAGAATATAAGATAGAAGCCCTACTCTATGGCGCGGCTGGAATGCTCGACGAAGGAGATGATGATTATGTCGACCGACTACGATTGTTTTACAAATCAGCGTCGGCTTCGTTTGATATAAAGAGACTGAATGGCACAGAGTGGAAATACAGCAAGATGCGACCACCATCATTTCCAACAATCAGAATATCACAGATTTCTCAGTTGTTGTTCCGTCGGCTCAGAATGTTCACCTATATCATTGATAGTTGTGATATAGAAGAGATCAAAAAGATGTTTGAAGTGGAAGTCTCTGACTATTGGCTCACACATTATAAATTTGGCAAAGAGAGTAAAGTCAGAAAAAAGGAGATTGGTGTTGAGATGCAAAATGCGTTGATAATCAATGCAGTCGCACCAGTGGTTTTTGCGTATGGAGTGCAAAACAACGATCAAAATAAAAAAGAATGGGCTATTGAGATTTTGGAAACCGTGCCAGCAGAGATCAACAATATCACCAAGTCATGGGCAGAATTAGGTATTGAGGCAAGAGATGCGTCTGAGAGTCAGGCATTGATAGAGCTAAGAAAAAATTATTGTGATAAAAGCAATTGTCTGAGATGTCCGATTTGCAGGAAAATCATGAAATATTGATGGATTATTCATCTAAAACGAGAAAATGTGCCTATTTATATTGACACAATATTATCAAGTTTAAAAATGACTGATAGTCTGAAAATAGCAATATCACCATGTCGTTCACGTGACTTTGCATATCATGTTAGAAATTGCTTCATAAAAAATGAACAATTATCTGAGATTATTATTTCTGAGGGAGGAAAGTGTCTTTCTATAATTAGAAATGATGCATTAAGTAAGAGGTATTTTGAGTGGTTGAAGAAAAATTGGAGATAAAACGTGATAAAAAAGAAAGCGTGGAAAAAAACCACGCTTACTTTTTGACCGCACTTTATTGTGTTGGGTCCCACAGTGACGTTAACTCTGTAGACGGTCATTTTGACACTGCAAAATTATAGAATTGAGTATAAAATCCAATGTTCTTTATTTATTTTTTTGTTTTATTGTCTTATAATTCTAATTTATCCTTCATCTACGGTGTTCTTTATTTAAAATTTTGATTTTATGTTTAAAAACAAATTTAATAGAACGTCAAACCGATTTTATATTAAATTGTTTTCACTATATTTGCATAGAAATATAAAAATGAAATGAGCGGCGTAGTAATAATACCGACATACAATGAGAAAGAGAATGTGGAAAACATTTGTAGGGCAGTATTCGAATTGCCTGAAGGATTCCATGTTTTGATCATTGACGACGGTTCGCCAGACGGCACAGCAAACATCGTCAAGAAGATGATGGAGGATGAGTTTTCCGACCGTCTGTTTATAATTGAAAGAGCAGGAAAACTTGGTTTGGGAACAGCGTATCTTACAGGATTCAAGTGGGCTATTGAGAAGAAGTATGATTTCATTTTTGAGATGGATGCTGATTTCTCACATAATCCTTTGGATTTAAGTAAATTATACGCAGCCTGCAATGAAGGTGGAGCAGATGTTGCAATCGGATCACGTTATGTTACAGGCGTAAATGTTGTGAATTGGCCGATCGGGCGAGTTTTGATGTCATATTTTGCATCTAAATATGTAAGAATAGTCACAGGAATGAACATCCACGACACGACTGCCGGATTCAAATGTTATCGACGCGAGGTTTTGGAAACAATTGGTTTGGATACAATCAAGCTTAAAGGATATGGTTTCCAGATTGAGATGAAATATACTGCTTACAAATGCGGTTTTAACGTTGTAGAAGTACCTATCATCTTCATCAACCGTGTGTTGGGAACATCTAAGATGTCGGGAGGAATATTTGGAGAAGCGTTGTTCGGAGTAATTGGATTAAGACTTCGCAGTCTATTCAAAAAGTATCCACAGAAGAAATCAAATTAGGAAAAAACTATTTTAGATATGAATACAATATTGATTAAGGATGCCAAGATTATCAACGATGGCACCTCATATAAAGGTTCTCTACTAATCGAAGGAGAGAAGATTTCCAAGATTTTCAGAGACAATATTCCTGACAGCGTTTTGAAGAACGCTACTGTGATTGATGCGGATGGCAAGTGGGTTTTGCCAGGAGTTATCGACACTCATGTTCATTTCCGTGAGCCTGGTCTTACAGAGAAAGGTGATTTCGAAAGCGAGAGCCGTGCAGCAGTTGCTGGTGGTGTGACTACAGTGTTTGACATGCCAAACACAAATCCACAGACTACTTCTGCGGCAATGGTTGAGCAGAAAGCTGAGATCGCAAGCAAGAAGTGTTTGACTAACTATGGTTTCTATATCGGTGCAACAAATGAGAATGTGGACGAGATTAAAAATCTTGATCCTAAGTCTGTTGCCGGAGTAAAGATCTTCATGGGTATCAGCACTGGCGGTATGCTTGTCAACTCAAAGAAGAGTTTGGAGGATATCTTCGCATCAGCAAAGGTTCCTGTTGTGACTCATAATGAGGATGTTGAGATGATCAACGCTAATGCAGAGGCTATCAAGGCTAAATATTCAGAAGGTCAGGTGCCTATCTTTGAGCATATGAATATCCGTTCTTCTGACGCTTGCTACAAGTGTACATCATACGTGATCGATTTGGCTAAGAAGTATGGCACTCAGCTTCACGTTCTTCACTTGTCTACTAAGAAGGAAATCGCATTGTTCGATCGTAACGCAGATATTGAGAACAAGAAGATTACAGCAGAGGTTTGTCCTAACTACCTATGGTTTGATGAGACAGACTACGAGCGTTTGGGTGCTAAGATCAAGTGTAATCCAGCTATCAAGAAAGAGAAGAGCCGTGAGAATTTGCTTATCGGACTTGAGCAGGGAAGCATTGATACAGTAGCGTCAGACCACTCTCCTCACCTATTGAGCCAGAAGCAGGGAGATGCTTTGACTGCCACTTCAGGTATTCCAAGTATTCAGCACACATTGCCTATGATGCTTCAGCTTGCTAAGAAGAGTAACTTGTCTCGTGAGCAGGTTGTTGAGAAGATGTGTCACAATCCAGCTAAGATTTTCAAGTTGGAGAAGCGTGGATATATCAGAAAAGGATATTTCGCTGATCTTGTAATCATTTCTCCAGATGATCCATACACAATTGAAGAGAAAGATTTGCTTTACAAGTGTGGTTGGTCGCCAATGGTTGGAGAGCAGCTTCAATACAAAGTGGCAATGACATTCGTTAATGGTAATCTTGTCTACAACGAGGGTAAGATTAACGACGAGAAGAAGGGTCAGAGAGTTAGCTTTGACAGATAATTGAAGTTTTTATCAATCCGACGCTAAATGAAAAAGAGATTAACGTATAACGAATTTAGAATGTTGCGCGACAATCTCCCTCATGGAGCAATCGACAGTATAGCTAAACGTTTTGGAATCACAGCTGACGAAGTAAGACACTACTTTCATGCTACTGCAGAAGAAGGTGTCCCTACTATTTCAGGCGTTCATCACGAAGAAGGTCCCAATGGTGGATTTGTAGAGCTGGATGATTTGTTGATTCTTGATGCAGCGTTGGAATTGATTAATAATAACAAGAATTAAATTATTCCCTTATAGGCGTTTATGTCTATAAGGGGATTTTATTTGATAGTGGTGCGTCGATCTATCTTAATACTAATTTTATCTTTATTATTTAGCCTGTCTTATGCCGAGGTTATGCATACCGAAAAATATTCGGAGCACAACAGCGGTCTACCCTCTATGGCTACTGGTGTGACAAATGATAAAGATGGATTAGTATGGGTGTCGACACTAGACGGAATTTGCAGATTCGATGGTTATCAGTTCAAGACTTATCGTGCTAATCCTTCGGATTTCTCAACGTCTATCAGTAATCAGTTTATAAAGATTCTTTGCATCGACAAAACAAAGTATGCTCTGCTCAACAATAATGGCCAGGCCTTTATATTCTCTACTATCGATGAGAGTTTTAAGCTTTATCCTAATCCTGAGTTAAATGTCTCTGATTTCGTCTATATCACTGATATTGCATTAGATATCGACAAAAATCTCTACCTTATTTCTCCAAATAAACATATAAAGATTCCGTATGGAAAAGATGAGGAAGTCGACGTGGAGAATCCCAAACTACTTGATATCAACAGTTTTTATACCGCAGATACAGTAGGTGTCAGTTGGAGTATCGAAGGTGGTGCTTTGATAAAAAAGGTAGAAGGTAACCCTTCATTCATCCGACATAATATTACCAACGTAGATTCATATTCTACATTCAACGATGTAGTCTGCACTGCTACTGATATAGATGGAAATGTGTGGATTGCATTGCAAAGTTCGGAGGTGGCGATAATGTCGCCAAATGGAACAATACGATTCTTATCTGAAAATGGATCTACAGAATCATTTCATACTCCGTTTGATAAGATTAATACTATTGAAGTCAGTCGTCATGGTGATGTTTGGCTTGGTGGAGATAATGGTATTTATAAAGTGACAAAGGATGGAAACAGATACAAATCAACGAGATTTAAGAAAGAAAACTGTATTGTAACTGATATCCTTGAAGATTCGCGTAAGAATCTTTGGGTAGCAACTGAGCGTAAAGGATTGATGTTGCTTGTCGAGTCGGCAAAAGACAGTTTTATCACTATGGATAACGAGTGGAAATTCTCGTACCCACCTACTCTATTCAAAATCAACTGTTTGTATGAAGATTATCAGGGAGTGGTATGGTTAGGTTCTCCTGATGGAATTACTTTGCTAGATAATAACTTCTCTAATCCACGTGATATCAAATTCTTCTTTTATGATTCTGAGACAACCAATCTTCAATATTCATATGTCACTGATATAAAGGAAGATGATGAGCATAAGATTTGGATCTCCACTTTCGGTGGTGGAATCTATTATTGTGAAAGTGACCGTATGCTTGGAGTTCCACTTGAGCTACATAAAATGGATTTGATGGAGAAACCATTGGATTCTGAGATTGTCTTGGCTCTTTACCCGACAAAGAATTCCAAAATCTGTGTTTTGACTCAGAAGTCGTTTGTCGTGATTAACAGTAAGACCAATAAAAGCCAATTCTTCAATTTTGGTAACGGATCTGTCCTTCGTAGTAATTCAATCAAACGACATACGCAGGACATGGTGACTATCGCATCAAATTCAGGATTCTATATAGTAAACACTTCTGAATTACATCAGATTGATTATGAGCCATCTATTATATTGTCGGAATTGAAACTGACAAAAATAACAGACGATGATAATAAAGACGATATCAATAACCTATCAACTATTCTGTTGGGTCATGACAATAAGGATTTTTCTATAAGATTTGCAAGTACGGATCACCGTTACGATACAAAGATTCGTTATGCTTACCGTCTCTCTCCATTTAGTGAGAAGTGGACTTATACTAATGAGCCTACACTTTCGTATACTAATATCCCGTATGGCAAATATCAATTGACAATAAGATGCACTAATAGTGATGGAAACTGGAGTAGTAAAGAGAGAACCTTAAATATCACTATCCTACCATCCAATTGGGAGACTCCATTGGCATATTTCCTATATTTCTTGATTCTTTGTGCTATTATTGCGGGAATTGTATATGCTTATTCACGTTTCTATCGTCTGCAGACAAAGATGGAACTTGATGCTGAGATGAGTGAGGAAAAGATGAGATTCTTCACTGATATATCTCATGAAATCCGTACTCCATTGACTTTGATCTCAGCTCCGATTGAGAAGTTGAGTTCCAGCAAAACCCTTACTGAGGAAGAGCAACAGCTTGTGAGTGTGATGAACAAGAATGCTCAACGAATGACGAAGATGATTGATCAGCTTCTTGATTTCAGCAAGTTCTCATCTCATCATATAGAGTTGAATCTGAAAAAATTCAATGTTTCTGATATATTTGAAAGTCTTGCCAAGATTTTCCAATCGAAAGCACAGGATAAAAACATCACTCTGTCGTTTGCCAATAATGTTGGTGACTCTCCAATTATTGCTGATTATGATAAGATGGAGACAGTGATGATTAACCTTGTGTCGAATGCAATGAAATTTACTTCTGCCGACGGCAATATCATAGTCGGTGCTAATTCGTCAGCCGACAATCTAATCTTGACGGTTACAGACAATGGTTGTGGAATTGATAAAAAAGATCAGAAAACAATCTTCAACCGATTCATGACCAATAGCCATAACATGGAGGAAGGTAAAGGTATTGGATTGTCAATTGTGAAGGAGATTGTCGACAAACACGGAGGAAATATTAGTGTAGATAGTGAGAAAGGAAAAGGATCGAAATTCACAGTGGTGATCCCGATGAACAATTCGTCGTATGTTGAACAACATTTTTACGACGAGGCTCCTACTCAAACAAACATTGCCCCTTCGCATAGTAATTACACGATTCAGATTAATGAGGATAATGAAGAGCTTCGACGTTTCATCGTGGATGCTTTGGCTGGAGATTACGATATTATTGAGGCTGAAGACGGAAGAATCGGAGTTGAAAAGACTAAAGAGTTCTTGCCAGATCTGGTTATCACAGATATCATGATGCCTCACATGAATGGTCAGGAATATTGTACGGAAGTGAAGCAATTTGCTGAGACTTCACATATCCCTGTGGTGATGCTTACGGCTAAAACTGATATGCAGAGCAAACTTGATTTGCTAAAGATTGGTGCGTCTGATTATATCACAAAGCCATTCAGCATGGCATACTTGAAAGCCAGAATTGCTAATATCATTTCTGAAAGAGAGATGCTACAACGCTTCTATCAAAAATCGTTGATTGAGGCAGACAAGACTATTGTTGTAGAGGAAAAAGATGCTGAGACACCAGAGATGAAAGAGGCAAGCAAAATTATTAATGCAGTCTCAGAAATACTTCCTGATTTTGATGCAACAGTCGACATGTTGGCAGACAAGTTGAAGATCTCACGTACTGCCCTATCCGCAAAGTGCAAGACATATTTCAGCCTTACACCTAACGAAGTGATCCGTGATGTCAGACTACGTAAGGCTGTCGAGTTGATGAAGACTACAGATATGAATATCCAGCAGATTTCAAATGAAATCGGTATTGCAGACCAGCGCTATTTCTCCCGTGTCTTCAAGGCAAAATATGGAGTTACGCCAACTGAGTTTAAGAATTCTTCCAAAGAATAATAATTGGATTACGTCTATATGGGTAAGATAGAAGTGATACGTGGAGAATCAGAGTGGCAGAGAGCTGGCGCTTATTCTGTAAGGATTCAAGGTATGAACCGACAGCATAATATATCGTTGAGAGAGGAGTTTGATGAACATGATTGTGATGGTACAAGATACATAATCCTGCTTGACGACGGATACCCTATCGCCACATGTCGATTCTATGAGATAGATTCATCATCAGTTACTTTAGGTCGTGTTGTTGTGCTTCCCGAATATAGAGGCCAACAATTAGGCAATCGTGTTATTGCAGAAGCTGAACATTGGATTCGAGAATTAGGTTATCATAGAATTGAAATCGAGAGCCGTACAGTCGCCATAGATTTTTATAAGAAGAACGGTTTTGAAATCATCAATGAAGAAATAGTCAAAAGTGGCTGTTTTGACTGTATAAGAATGGAGAAAAAATTGTAATGCATGTTGATGAAGAAATTTTGTTACCATACAATGGAGTTTTATACCTAAACGGGTTGCCGTTATTTCAACTATAGATTAGGCTTATTTCCTAAAAATTTCTTAAATTTGCCATGTAAATAGTCAATGATGGTAGATTTTTGCAAAATATTTGAAGATAAAAGCATAAAAATGGTTTCCGATATCGCGGAAACTCTTGGTATTGAGGCGTTTGTGGTTGGAGGATATGTTAGAGATTTAATACTTGATCGTCCAAGCAAAGACATTGATATTCTTACTATCGGTAAAGATTCCAGCGAAATATTAAGCACTGCAGTCAAAAATAAAATAGGTAAGTATGCTCACTTATCTGTGTTCAGAAATTTCGGAACTGCACAGGTTAAATGGGGAAAGAATGAACTTGAATTTGTGACTGCAAGAAAAGAGAGCTACCGTCATGACAGCCGTAATCCTGAATGTGAGCCTGGTACTCTTGAAGACGACTTGACACGTCGTGATTTCACTTTGAATGCTATGTGTATCCGCCTTTCATGTGGACAGAAGGGTGAATTGATAGATTTGTTCAATGGTCTATCCGACCTTGAGAATAAGATTCTTCGTACTCCTTGTGATCCTGTCATCACTTTCTCGGATGATCCTCTTCGTATGATGAGATGTGTTAGATTTGCGTCGACATTGGAGATGTATATCGAGGAAAACACTTATAATGCGATAGTTAAGGATAGTGAGAGAATCAAGATTATCTCAATGGAGCGTGTGAAGGATGAGCTTGTGAAGATAATGAAGAGCCCACGCCCAAGTGTTGGACTTTATCATATGCTCAACACTGGTTTGATGAAACATGCCATTCCTGAGATCGCTGCCCTATCTGGTATAGAGACTCGTGAAGGAAGAGCTCATAAAGATAATTTCCATCATACTATGCAGGTTGTCGATTCAACAGCTAAGGAGAGCGACAACGAATGGTTGAGAATCGCAGCTTTGCTTCACGATATAGGTAAACCTAAGTGCAAGAAGTGGGAAGATGGACACGGATGGAGTTTCCACGGTCATGAGTATGTCGGCACAAAAATGGTGCCTAAGATATTCAAGAAACTGACATTGTCGCTCGGTAATGAGTTGGCATATGTGCAGAAACTAGTGTTGCTCCACATGCGTCCTATCAATCTTATTGAGGATGACATTACCGACAGCGCTATACGTCGACTTCTATTTGAAGCGGGAGATGATATTGATGATTTGATGATTCTTTGTCATGCGGATATCACTTCCAATAACGCTTTGAAACGTGAGCGATTCCATAAGAATTATGAGGATCTTCGTCAGAAAATGAAGGAAATTGAGGAGAAGGATCATATCAGAATGTTCCAACCTCCTGTTTCTGGAGACGAAATAATGACCACTTTCAATCTTCCACCTTGTCGTCAGGTTGGCGAGATAAAGGAGAAGTTGAAAGATGCAATTTTGGATGGAGTTATTCCTAATGATCGCAACGCAGCACTTGAATTGATGCACAAGATTGCTGCAGAGATGGGATTGGTGGGATAACGAAGACGAAACGCTTCGCTACGAAAACGAAAAACAAAAAGAATGATAATTAGGCAATTTAACACAATATGGAATATGATACGCATCTGTACAAACAGATGTGTGACTGCTTGTGTTGCCGCTTCATTCTTAATAAATACAACTGGTTGCAAGGATGATTTTGAATCAGAATCACCTTCTACCCTATCTCAGACAGAAGTTTTTGATGCTACTCCACTAGCTCTTCAGGCATTGAATGGCGTTTATGTCAATTTGTCTTCTGGCAATTTATATGGCAAAAAATTGTCGTATTATCTAAGCTTGAATTCTGATACGGAGTGTATTAGTGGAGACACAGACAATGGTCGACGAGCCATTGCAAGATATGTGGCTACTCCATACAACACAGAATTGAAATCCGTTTGGGAATCACTTTATATCGCTATCAGAGAAGCAAATAGTTTCATCGAAGGAGTCAATAAAAGTAAGTTGCTTGGCACTTCAAATGGAGATAAAAACATAATTCTTGGATATAAAGGAGAAGCACTTACAATCAGAGCTTTGCTTTATTTTGAGTTGGTCCGTTCTTGGGGAGATGTGCCATTCATTATTGACGAGAATTCAAATTATGACTCCAAAACCAATCGTAAGGAAATCCTTGATTATATCTTAAAGGATTTGACTGAAGCTATTGAAATACTTCCTGCAACATCATCATCTCCGTCGAGAGTGTCGAAAGATGTAGCCAAAGCTTTGGGTGCAAGAATAGCTCTTTATCGTGCTGGTTATCACATGACTGACGATCATAAATCTGCCCCATCCGATTCTAATGATTATATCGAGTTGGCTAAAGATTGGTGTAAAGAGGTGATTGATGGAGGACGTTACTCTTTGGAATCAGACTACGAGCAGATATTCCGTAAGATAATGTCGTATAAGAATAGCGATGAGATCATCTTTGAGATAGCGATGTCGAAAGGAAACAGTGGAGAATTAGGCTATTTTGTAGGAAAGAAGCATGCCGACGGATCACCTTATGGTTCAAGTGAGTGTGGAGTGCTGGTTCCTGCTTCACATTTCCATAAATATAATCATTTTGATGTCCGTCGTGATGTATCGCTATCGTTGACTCAATACGAAGGTTCGGGCAAAGAGAAGGTTGTATCGCCTAACAATATCTCTATTGGCAAGTTCCGACGTGAGTGGTTGGTGCCTGTCATCACAGGAAAGCAGAAATATTCTGGAGTCGACTTGCCAGTCATTCGTTATGCCGACGTGCTTTTGATGTTTGCTGAGTGTGTGACTGAATTGCAACAGGGAGTAACTGCTGAAGCTATAGAAGCATTAAAAGCAGTGAGAACTCGTGCCTTTGTGGGAACCCCAGATTCAATAATGACAGAAGTTATTGATAAATATATTGATAGAATCGATGAATATGCGGAGATGACTCAAGCAATACGTGATGAGCGAGCATTGGAGTTTACTGCTGAGTCGATTCGTAAGTTCGACTTGAAACGTTGGGGAATCCTACAAGAGACTCTTGACAGTTGTAAGTCGGATCTACATAAGATATTGAAATCGGAATATCCATTCAACGATATCCCAGACAAAATGGTGTGGTATGTCGACGATGATAATGAGCATGTTAAGATTGCCACTACAGATAACTATCGTTTTGATCCTACGTTTGATTTTGATCGTACGGTTAAGACAACAAAGTGGAAGACAGATATAAAAGAGGATTTCATCAATCGAATGTGTGAGGCATTAGATGATGCTCCTTACGATTTGCCGATACCGGAGGAATAATAATTCTTCTTTAAATCAGAAATTCAATCTGTTCTAAAAATAAGAAAGGCTAACAAGTTTATGTTAGCCTTTTGCATTTCTATAATGTTTATTCTTATCCTAGTACATTTCCGATGAAATAAGGAAGTTGGCGTCTCCACCACTCCCAGTCGTGAGCAACATCGTGTCCCCAGTAGTCGAACCATGCTGGGACGCCTTTCTCACATAATAAAGTATCTAAACGACGTGTGGAATCCAATAAGTCTTCCTCCCAATTACCCTGTCCTACGCAGCAAATAATTCTGCGATGACGGTACATATCCCAATAGTAGTGGTCGGCTGGCATCCAACGTAGGAAATCAAGTGGAGAATTGGAATAAACAAGTTCGTCGGAATAGTCACCAAAGAAGTAGCTTGCATGGTACAATCCACTCAAAGCGATCACTGTGTCGAATAAATCAGGTCGACGGAAGAAAAAGTTTCCTGCGTGGAATCCACCCATTGAGCATCCAGTCACGATAAATGTCTCGTCTCCACGTCGTACACTAGGAATCAGCTCGTCGACAACGTAATGGAACCATCTCTCATGCTGTTCGATACGCCAACGTGGATTGCCTCCCAAGTCGCTCCATGTCTCCCAGTCAATACCGTCGACACAAACAACTCGTAAATCATTCTTGTCAATCCATGGAGAAAGCACATTAGTCATTCCGAAATTCTCATAGTCATAAAAACGACCGTCTTGAGAAGGAAAGACTAGCAATGTACGTCTCGCGTTGTCATTGCCGTATATTTTATACTCCATATCGCGACCAAGCGATTGGCTATACCATTTTATGTATGTTGATTCCATTTATCCTAATATTTTTCTGATATTACTTTTTCTTATGTACAAATTCGACAAACTCATCTACCTCTGCCTTTGTCTTCAGCTTAACTGTGAACATCTGCTGTCCCATAGCTCCTGAAAGAATCTCTGGCATTCTCTCGCACATAACAAGCTGATCTTTATATTTTTCTTTCACTTCGTCGATATTATATTCATAGCTATAGATATCTCTGCGTGAAGCAAAAGCACAATAATATTCATCATTCCAAGGGAGCGACAAAGCGTTTCCTATGTTATGCTTGTTCGACGTCGCATGACGAGATTTGTCGTATGTCACCATGTCTGCCCAAATACGGTAGATATCGGTGCTGTGTGCAAAGTTAATCATATCTGGTGTATATCCACCAGCTGGACGCATATTTACTTCCAAAGCAACGAAATCTCCTTTCTTGCCTAAGCCTTTTCTGTCGGAATCCAAACGGAAAAACTCAAGATGCACAAATCGACTCTTCACTCCGAATGCCTCTACCGTTTTTCTTCCTAAGATACTTAATGATTCAGGAATCTCAGGAGAAACGTAATAAGATAAATCAAGTTGTTTGTTGACGATATCCATGATTGAAGGTGGCCAAACAGTCATCGACTCAAACAAAGCTTGTGATTTTGAGTCTATTATGGCGTCGTATGAACAGATATCACCTGTGATAAACTCCTCCACTACGTAGTTAGTCGACTCATGACCTACCTCTTTGAAGAATGTCTTTAATTCATCGACATTATTTATCTTGTGTGTTCCTCCTGCACCTACCCCTACATCTGGTTTGGCGATCAATGGATATCCAACCTCTTCAGCAAAGGAGAGAACCTTACGTTCTCCTTTAGATGCTTTGATCTGTCTTGCAGTCGGAATTCCACCTTTTGCATAGTATTTCTTCATCTCCGATTTCTCTTTGATTGCTGAAATACCATCACTTTTGATTCCGCTGTTTACGTTGAAGTCTGTTCTTAAACGTGCGTCTTGCTCAAGCCAATACTCATTGTTCGACTCAATCCAATCGATCTTGCCATATTTGAATGCGAAAAAGGCTACCGCACGATATACTTCATCGTAGTTCTCTAAATTGTCTACCTTATAATACTCAGTAAGTGAGTCTTTTAACTCTTGAGTTAAAGAATCGTATGGAGCATCTGCAATACCAAGAACATTTACTCCATTTTGTTTTAATCTATTACAAAATTCCCAGTAAGTATGAGGGAAATGTGGAGAAATAAATATAAAATTCATTGTTTTGAAGTATAATTCAACTAATAATCAAAATGTGTATCACGCAATCTTAGCAATTTCGTGATTAACAATCTTATCAAAGAAATAAACCACCTGTTTACGCCACCAGAAGAAATCGTGGTTAACATCGTTTCCCCAGAAATCAAAAACACCGTCAATACCTACGTTGTTTAGAATCTCCTGAAGTCGACGGTTGGAAGCACTTGTGATCTCCTCATATTCCCCTTGACCACAGCAGCAGATAATCTGTTTACTTCTGTATTGGTCTAATAATATTGAAGGATTGTGCTGGCCTTTTAGAAAATCAATAGGAGAATTGAAATAAATTAGTTCATCGTCGTACTGAGGAAAGAAATAATCAGCATGAAACAAACCGCTTAATGACAATAGAGTTTTGAATAAGTCTGGACGACGGAAAAACACGTTTGCTGCGTGATAACCTCCCATTGAACAGCCAGTCACAATTAGTTGCTCCCCATTGTTGACTGAAGGAATCAACTCATTCACAATGTAGTTGTACCATTTTTCGTGAAGCTCAATACGCTCATGGTAGCGACTCTTTTCTTCGTCTGATACAAATGCTGGATTCTCAGCATTCAGACCATTGCTCCAAGTCTCAGTGTCGATGCTGTCTGCACAGATAAGATGAATATATCCAGCCTCAATCATTGGAGAAAGCACAGAAATCATACCGTTGTCCTCCCATTCGTAGAATCTTTGATCCTGTGAAGGAAACACCAATACTCCCTGGCCTTCAGTGCCGTAAACCTTATACTCGATCTCTCGGTTAAGATTGTTGCTCCAATGTTTGAAATACTGTATATTCATGTGACTCTTATTTTTAATTACATTGCAAATTTACTGTATTGGAATATATTACTATAGTAAAATTAAAACAAAAGAATATAATTTAATAGATTTGGGAATATGTAGAATTTATTACTATAAATTATAAAAATGATCAGTTTTAAAAGAATCAATAAAAAAGTCCACGTAGTTCACACTACATGGACCTTATAATGAATGAATTTTATTCTTGGCACAAATATAACTTCATTCTATTTCTTTTTAATCAATACTTGCCAATATCCGTCTGGCAGTTGCTTTTCAGAGATGACTGTATGTCCTTCCAAGCGAACTGATCCTGGCACATTCTCAATTGGTTTGCCATCGTCTAGCAGGATCTCTAATACATCTCCAGACTGCAATGTTGCAAGTTCCAATTTTGTACGAACGAAATTCATTGGACACAACACGCCTCTAAGATCTTTTGATCTTGTTACGGCAGGACCGCTAACCTTTGGTTGTGAATCTTTTGTAGGTTCGATAGAGGCACTTTCACGCAAATCTACGGGAGACTGGGAACTCCCCGTCTCTACGGGTTTCTTAAACTGCAATGCGTCGTCCATATTTGCATATAGTCCGTTGACTGCATCTGCCAAGGCTTTGGCTTTCTCTCCGTCGTAATTACCGTTTTCTCCATCCTGTTTAGCCTGAAGTACAAGTGATTTGAATGAAGAGTCAACGTAACCTGCATTGATGAAATGCTCAATGAATGCGTCGAATACATCTCCTGGCTGCTGTGGATCCAATCCTCGTGTCACAAGCAACATTCTTGATGCGTGGAAAATCACATTATAGTTGTTCTTACCCAACGAATCCTTGATCGCCTCCTGATCTACAGTAATCATATCAAATAATCCAGCAGAGCATTCTGGTTTACCACGTTTTGTCACATTGAAGACGTCGTTGCTTCCCCAGTCGAAATAGTAATTCTTATCTTCTGAGAATAGCGGAACATTTGCGTATTCTGCTACCAACTTAGACGCTTCGTTCTGTCCAAGTGGTGAACGTAACCATTTGCCAAACGACAATGACTGCTTTCCCTCTCCACCAAACAGAAGATCTGCCAACTGAGTTGTCTCTACGTAACGTCTAACCAATCTCTCTACCAATTCAGGAATCTTATATGCTGCGACGGTGCCGACCGACTGTGCAAGAGATGGATTCTTCTCGTAGCTTGCTCCGACGTAGATCTGGTAAGCTGGATAAGCATGGTCGGAATGAAGCACCTTACCCACGAATCCTAGATCTGTCCACAATGGTTGACCACATAGATTTGGACATCCTGAGATGTTAATTCTTGCGTCGTCGAGATACTTAAGGTCTATATCGCTATCTTCCAATCTTTTGCGGATTGCCTCTGCAAGTCCTTTTGAAAGACAGATTCCCAAACGACAAGTGTCGGCTCCAGTACATGACACGACGTTGTTCAACACTGCTGGTTTGCCATATTCAGATGTGTAGGCAGCAAGAAGTTTTTCCAACTCTGGCAATGCTGATTCAGGAATATTTCTCAATCGGATATTCTGACGTGGAGTAAAACGAACTGTGTGCTTTCCGAACTTAGCAACATAGTTCAACACATCTTTCAATGCCTTTACCTTCTCCTTGTCGTTGAGCCAGATATTTCCCCAGATGAATGGTATCACCACCGTCTTATCTGATGATTTGCTATGAGGGAAATTCTCTGGATGCACGTCAAGAGTCTTGCCTTCCGCCTTCGCCTTCTCAAAATATTCGTCGATTAGACGGAATGTTTCTTTTTCTCCTAACTTATAGAAAATAAATCTGATACGTGCTTTATACTTATCTTTACGATTTCCATGTGCATTGAAGAAATCTTTCATTCCTTTCACCAAAGCATAAAGATCCTCGACGGGAATAAACTCTTTGTAGAGCCATCCGATTGTTGGTTTAGCACCAGCTCCACCGCCTATATAAACCTTGAATCCACGCTTTCCATCTTTGATTTTGGCAACCAAGCCGACGTCGTTGATATTCGCATAATCCTCAAAATTCTCGTCAGATGAGAATGCAATCTTCATCTTTCGTGGCATCAAATACGAATCTGCTTCTGGCACAACCGTATCAGTCAAGGCCATTGCGTATGGAGTTGTATCAAACGTCTCAGTGTCGCTGATTCCTGAGAATTCGCTAACAAGGATATTGCGGACTGTGTTTCCGCCACCGCCTTTTGTCGCCAATCCTACATTCTGCAACTGATTAAGTACGTTCTGCACTTTATCCAATTCCAAATTAAGAATCTGAATTTCTGCGCGTGTAGTGATATGAAGCAGATCAGATCCATTTGCTTTAGCTATCTCAATCACATTGATAAGCTGATCAGGAGTGATTACTCCTCCTGTGGCACGGATACGAGCCATGTAGACCTCGTTCTTTCTCTGCTCATACACTCCCATCGGCACACGGAATGCCTTAAACTCTACTCCACTGACTGTATTCTTCTGATAACCAGCAGCAAGAGCTCCGAATTTTTCTATATCTTTTGATAATGTATCTGGTAATTTGTACATAATTTTCAATCTTATTATTGATTAACGTTTGTGAAGTCCACACTCTTTGTGCTCTGGATCTTCCCACCACCATCTGCCGGCTCTGATATCCTCACCTGGCTCAATTGCACGCGTACATGGTTGGCAACCGATTGATGGGAATCCCTGGTCATGAAGTTTATTGTATGGCACACGGTTCTCTTTGATGTATTTCCAAACATCCTCTTCCGACCATTTAGCCAATGGATTCACTTTGATCAAACCGTTGTTTGCATCCCACTCAACCACACTGATATTCGTGCGAGTGACTGCCTGCGACGCTCTCAATCCACAGATCCAAACATCCAAAGTGGAAAGGGCTCTCAAAAGTGGTTCGATCTTACGGCAATGGCAGCATGCCTTACGTTTCTCAATACTCTGATAAAAGGCATTGACTCCGTTTTCTCTTACATACTTTTCTACTCCAGTATGTTCTGGCGAGTAAACCTCAATCTTGATGTCGTACTTGTCGTTTGTACGGTCGATTAGTTGATAACACTCAGGAAAAAGTCTGCCGGTATCAATTGTGAAGACGCGGGCATCTTTCTTGATTTTTGCGATCATCGCAGTCAACACCTGGTCTTCGAGTCCAAGACTTGATGCAAGAGCGATTCTGTCATTGTACTTTGGAAGAAAATATGCTAAAATCTCCTCAGGAGTAGAGTCTTTCAACGACTCATTTAATTGTTTCGCTAATTCTTCATTCGCCATAGTCACCTCCTATTCTACAATCATACTTATTCAACAATCATTCCTGCACCTACAGTCTCATTCGTACCCTCGTCGACGAAGATCAAAGAACCAGTTGTACGGTTGTTAGCATAAATATCGTAAGCAAGTGGTTTAGACACTTTCAAAGTCACTTTTGCGATATCATTCATATTGATCTTCTGATCATCAGTGATATTCTCCAAAGTGTTGATATTCACCTTATAGTCGACGGCAGTAACCAAACCCTGAACCTCATCAGTGGCATGTTTGATGATATATTTTTGTCTCAACTGAAGTGGACGGTGGTTCAACCAGCAAACCATCAACTCTACCTGCTGGCCAACGTGAGGAATCTCACTGCTCTTCACAATCTGTGAACCACGGCTCACGTCGACATCATCAGCCAACAAGATGCTGATGCTCTGTGGAGCCTGAGCCTCGTCAATCTGCTTTGTTCCCTCGTCGATACGAGAAACAGTCGACTCAGTATATGAAGGAAGTACCGTCACCTTATCTCCAACTTTGATTGATCCGCTTGCCACACGACCTGCGTATGCACGGTAGTCAGGCCACTCAGCCGTCTGAGGGCGAACAACATACTGCACTGGAAAACGGAAAGGAAGTTGATCAATACCCTCTTTCAATGGCACCTGCTCAAGAAGATGAAGAAGAGTCTCACCCTTATACCAAGGAGTATTCTCAGAAGCATTCACCACGTTGTCGCCCTTCAAAGCCGAAATCGGAATGAAGTAGACGTGCTTCAAACCAAGCAACTCAGCGATGTGAGCATACTCTTTCTTTATGTTCTCGTAAACCTCCTCAGAGAAGTCAACTAAATCCATCTTATTGATTGCCACGATCACATAGTCAATCTTAAGTAGCGACGCGATATATGAATGACGCTTAGTTTGCTCGATGATACCGTTGCGGGCATCCACCAAGATGATAGCGGCATCAGCGGTAGAAGCGCCAGTCACCATGTTTCGTGTATATTCGATATGACCTGGAGTGTCAGCGATAATAAACTTACGCTTTGGAGTGGCGAAATATCTGTATGCGACGTCGATAGTGATACCCTGCTCTCTTTCGGCTCTAAGACCGTCAGTTAGCAAAGCCAAGTTGACTTCTGCATTTCCAAGACGTTCAGATGCAGCCTCCACAGCCTCCAACTGATCCTCAAAGATAGACTTTGAATCATACAAAAGTCGTCCAATCAATGTTGATTTACCATCGTCGACACTACCTGCTGTAGTGAATCTCAACAACTCCATGTCTAGGTAACCAGTACCCACTTTATTTTCTATATTGCTCATAATTTAATTTCTTACCTATATTGATTTCCTAACGGAAAATAATTCTTAATTCAAAAGTCGTCCCATGGGGACGTCTCTAAGAGGCAGTTT
>JAZUIF010000033.1:0-21500 GCA_045642085.1 Paludibacteraceae bacterium
TGTCATTAGCATCACGATCACCACCCCATGTAGTATCTAGTTCTTCGAAAGGATCAGATGATACAACATTTTTGTCAGAGACAGAAGATAATGTAACTGAAGTAACACCTTTAATCATCTGCAATGCTCTCTTAACCTCCGAAATCATAGAATCATCTTCAATAGTAACATCAAAATGGACACGATGTGGTGTTGAATAAACAACAGTCGGTTCATTTACCATTGAAGGATTATCAGTAGACTTGAAAGAATATTCCTTTTTCATATTTTCCTTTTTGTACTTATGTTGTGAATTTATAATGCAAATTAAATAAAATAACTGCAAAATACAATAAAAATAGAGATTTATAACACGCTAATGTATTTTTGTTAGTATTACGAAAGCAATCATCAAGATTCAACAGTTAGCAAATTATTTCTGCAATTATATACGAGTTGACCAAACATGCTTGTTTTTATACTCTCGCCTTTCGGCTCGCGTAGGAGAGAGGACGGGGAGTTCCGCCCTTAACAATCCTCATTTTGGACAATTGCCATATAATCTCTCCAAAAAACAAAAAGAGGTTGGATTTCTCCAACCTCTCTATATAACTTTCTGTTATTTACAGAATTAGAACCAACGTGTGTAGCAGAAGTCCATCTTGTGAGCTAGCAAGCTGCTCTTAGGGAACATACGGAATGCGTACTTGTAAGTGTCAGCCTCCTCGATAACGATATTCGACTTGTAGAACAACTTAGAACCCTCCTGCTTGTACATCTCCATCTCAACAACCTTGTAGATCTTGTCGTGACCCTTCTCGTTCTTGTTAGAGATAACGATGTCAACACCGATACCATTGTCGTTAAGATCCTTAACGTCAAGTACTACCTCGAACTGGTTCTTGTCGCCAACCTCAGGGTTAGTCAACAACTTCTCAGGGATGATAGCCTGCTCGATTGCGATGTTATCCCATCCTGCTGCGATCTTCTCCTTCCAAGCAGCAATCTCCTTAGCCTTAGCGTAACCGTTAGCTGAAACCTCGTCGTATGCCTTCTGTAGCTTGTTGTAGAAACGATCTACATAGTCATCCAACTGACGCTTCATTGTGTAGTTAGGAGTGATCTGCATGAATGAGTTCTTGATTGTCTGTACCCACTCAGGAGAGTAACCCTTAGAGTTAGTAGCGTAGTACTTAGGGATGATCTCAGTCTCAAGTAGGTTGTAGATAGTAGCAGCATCAAGCTGATCCTGGTGTGGCTGATAATCGTAAGTTCTGTGCTCAGTCAAAGCCCAACCTGCACCCTCACGGTATCCCTCGTACCACCAACCATCCTTAACGGAGAAGTTGATTGTACCGTTCATCAAAGCCTTCTCACCTGATGTACCAGATGCCTCAAGTGGACGAGTTGGAGTGTTCAACCAGATATCAACACCAGAGATTAGTCTCTTAGCTAGAGCCATATCGTAGTTCTCCAAGAAGATAACCTTACCCTGGAACTCAGGCATACGAGAGATCTCGATGATTCTCTTGATCAAGCCCTGACCACCACCATCAGCTGGGTGAGCCTTACCTGTGAAGAAGAACTGAACTGGTGCCTTGTCGTTGTTAACGATCTGAGACAAACGCTTCAAATCAGAGAACAATAGGTGAGCACGCTTGTATGTTGCGAAACGACGACCGAAACCGATAGTCAAAGCGTTTGGATTGATCTTCTCTGTGATAGCCAACACCTGAGTTGGATCACCCTGGTTCTTCAACCATGTAGCCTTATACTGAACCTTGATGAAGTCGATCAAACGATTCTTCAAAGCCAACTTAGTCTCCCATACCTTAGCATCCTCAACCTTGTTGATTGGTGCCCAAGTAGCCTCTTTAGCCTGCTTTGCAATGTAATCCTTACCGAATGTAGACTCGAATAGAGCCTTCCAAGAACGGTCTGCCCATGTTGGCATGTGAACACCGTTTGTAACGTATCCAACGTGCAACTCCTCTGGGAAGTATCCCTTCCAGATTGGAGCAAACATCTTCTTAGATACCTCACCGTGCAACCAAGAAACACCGTTTGACTCCTGGCATAGGTTGCAAGCGAATACTGACATAGAGAACTTCTCTCCCTTGTCGCCTGGGTTCTCACGTCCAAGATCCATCAAGTCGTCCCAAGAGATACCAAGACGCTCAGCGAACTTGTACATATATCTTCCGAACAAGCTCTCATCGAACTTATCGTGACCAGCAGGAACTGGAGTGTGAACAGTGTAAAGAGCAGATGCGTGAACAACTTCCTTAGCCTGCTCGAATGTCATACCCTCTTTCTCGATGTAGTCGCACAAACGCTGTAGGTTAAGCAATGCCGCGTGACCCTCGTTACAGTGGTAGATATCCTTCTTGATACCAAGCTTCTGTAGCATCAATACACCACCGATACCTAGCAAGTACTCCTGCTTCAAACGGTTCTCCCAGTCACCACCGTAAAGCTGGTGTGTGATAGAGCGATCGTAATCAGGGTTCTGCTCGATGTCTGTATCAAGCAAGTATAGATCAACACGTCCAACTGCTACCTTCCAGATGTTAGAGTAGATTGTGCGGTCGTAGTAAGGAACCTCAAGGATGATTGGGTTACCGTCCTTATCCTTAACCTGCTCAAGTGGAAGAGTTGAGAAGTTCTGTGGCTCGTAAACAGCGATCTGATCACCGTCCATTGAGATTGACTGTGTGAAGTATCCATATCTGTAAAGGAATCCAACTGCACACATGTTGATGTTAGAGTCAGAAGCCTCCTTCAAATAGTCACCTGCCAATACACCAAGACCACCAGAGTAGATCTTAAGGATGTCAGTCAAACCGTACTCCATAGAGAAGTAAGCAACCGATGGCTTGCTAGCCTCGTTCTTCTTGTCCATGTAAGCCTTGAAGTTCTTGTAAACTGCATCGATTTCCTTTGCGAAATCAGCATCCTTTGCTACCTCATCAAGGCGCTTGATATTTACTTTTGAAAGGAACAATACAGGGTTCTTTCCTGTTGCCTCCCATGTTGCAGGATCAATCTTCTCGAAAAGGTCTGTTGCCTCCTCGTTCCAAACCCACCATAGGTTCTTTGCCAAAGTCTGTAGCTTCTCTAGCTTTGCAGGGATCTTAGCTGTAGTAGTAAGCTCTCTCCAAGCAGACTGATTTGTGTTGCTAGTCTTAACTTTCATAACACTTATTTTATAAAATTTCCTTTTAATTTCTTTAATTATTTCTTTGCGCAGCTGCGACGTTTTGGTTTCTCAGCAGTCTCTGTTGCTGGTTTTGCCGATGTTGCTTTCTTAGCAGCAGTTTTCTTTGCCCCATTAGCCAAAGCTTTATCGTAAGCCTCAACATAGAATGAGATGAAATTGTTCCAAGATGCCTTATCAGCAAATGCCTTGGATTTCTCAGATGCCTTAGCGACATCTGCATCCTTCATTTTCGAGAATGCGACAACCTCGTTTTCAATTCTAGAAGCAACCTCATCGAAATTGAAATCTGTACGGTTGATTACAGCTACTCCATTTGCGATTGAATCGGATTTCTTCGACTCTTTCATCACCCACAATCCGAATCCTGCCTTGTCTGTTGTGATTGTTGGCACACCAAAAGCGACACTCTCAAGTGGAGTATAACCCCATGGCTCGTAGTATGAAGCAAACACTGTCAAATCAAGACCTGGTAGTAGGTCGTAGTAACTCATATTAAATATTCCGTCGTTGCCATCAAGCAAACAAGGAACATAGATAACTTTCACTTTGTGGTCTTCCTGATTGTACAATCCGAAAGTTCCGATTGCGTTAAGAATCTGGTTGTTCCATGGCTCATTCACCTCATGAGTGCATGACTTCCAATCCAACTGGTTCTTGCCCTTAGACGCAAGTTTCTCCTGCAAATCTGTACGTGGACATTTAACCCAAGATGGAACCATCACGAATGCCACAACCTCTCTATCCAAGTTTGCATTCTGGTTCAACTGCTGTAGAGACTTCATGAAGACATCGATACCCTTGTTTCTCCACTCAAATCTTCCACTAGTAGCAATGAACAAAGCATCCTTCTTAAGTTTGTAGCCTAACAAAGCCTCAGCAACCTTAGTCATTGTGCTACGAGCTTTCGTACGAGCCTTAGTGAACTTGTCACCTGTTGGCACGAAGTCAGCCTCAAAACCATTAGGAGTAACGAATGCAGGTTTGTCAAGCAACTGCTTGCACTCATCAGCTGTCAAGCCAGACACTGTAGTGAAGCAATCAGCATTGTGAGCCGCAGCCTTCTCGATGGAATGCTTGTTTGAGACACAAAGCTCACCAGCCATCTGATCACCGTTGTAGGCATTGAAGTAAGCGTAAAGCTGCTTATTATTGAAACAGATCGATCGACCTGTTGTAGTTGCATGTGTAGTGAACGCAGTCTTGATCTGTGGACAACGGCTCTTTACATAAAGAAGACCAGCCGCAGTCTGCCATTCATGGAAATGCGCGATGACACCAGCGTCAGCACACTTATTAAAATTAACAAAACTCTCTACAACCTTTCCAGCTGCCATGCTAAACACAGCACAATCGTGGTAGTCGCCGACAGCACCAAGTGAGTTGACGCCAAATTTCTCCCACATCTCACCGTAGAAAGCATCTCTCTCAGTGAAGAAAGGTTTGTAATTAACCAAAATAACCAAAGGATTTCCTGGCACGTTCCAAGTGCCGACGCGCACAGCCAAGCCTTCTTTAGCGGCTGCAGCCTTCCAAGACTTAAGGGCAGTCTTGCTCTCTTTGAAATATATATTGTCTTCGTTTCCGAAATCAGGTCCGATAAAAATCAAATGGTCGCCTAATAAATCGCCTAACGCTTTCGCATGTGTAGACAAAACAGTATAAATACCACCATTCTTATTGCAGACTTCCCAACTTGTTTCTATCACATAGTTGTTCTTATCCATAATCCTTTTATTTTGTGTAGTTTATTATGCAAAATTAATATTTTTTTGCACAAAACCGGATATAATTAACAATAAAATGCTAAATGACACACAATCTTAACATCATTTAGCAATTCTCACTCATTTTTTTGCTATACATTCAATTTCTACAAGCCCACCTTTAGGTAATTTTGACACCTCAACGCATGAACGAGCAGGATATGGTTTCTGAAAGAATGTAGCGTAAACTTCATTGACAGCAGCGAAAGCACTCAAATCAGTAATAAAAACAGAAGTCTTAACCACATTTGAATAATCGCAACCTGAAGCTTTCAAAATCTCACCGATATTTTTTAACGACTGTCGTGCCTGTTCAACAACATCTGGCGACAAAGATCCGTCTGCTGGATTCAACCCCAACTGACCAGAAACATAAATCATACCTCCTGTTTCAACTGCTTGACTGTATGGACCTACAGCCGAAGGTGCATTATTTGTAGAAATCTCTTTATTCATAAATAGATCCAAATATAAATCCAATTATACAAAAAATAGAGACGTAATAAATCACGTCTCTACAAAGATAAAATTCTTTTGCAATAATTGCAAAAATAATCCAAAAATTTCCTACGCATTTATCACTTGCATATTTGCAGCAGCATATGCCAAGAAGATTTTCTTGATTCCGAAGTGGTTAAACTCGATAAATGCTTTAGTTTCTTTACCTGTTCCTTCAAGCTGTTTTATCTGGCCAATTCCATAATCTTTATGTTTGACGAACGTGCCTACCTGGAACTGAGAAATATTGACCGGACCTACCCTACCAGCCAAAGTACTAGCTGGCTTGAATCGACCTGTAGCCAACGGATGGACTCCAGATGAAGGTTGTGAAGTTGGTTCCGCCTGACTTGTTCTTTGTGTCGCAGATGAAGGTCTTCTTAGATTAAACTGCTGACCTGAACTCCATCGTGCCTCACCTCGTTGCGATGACACAGTGGCCGTATCTTTCCACTCTTTTGGTAAGATCAAAAGGTTAGGATCAATCTCTTTGATGAAACGGCTCGGATTAGCCACCTTAGATTGTTGGCCATCCATACGGCTTTTGCAATATGTGATATAGCAATTCTTCTCGGCTCTAGTGATAGCCACATACATAAGTCGTCTCTCCTCTTCTACAGATTCATCGCTTGAACTACGTTTAGATGGGAACATTCCCTCCTCGACTCCGATGATGAAGACCTCCTTAAACTCCAATCCTTTGCTGGCGTGGACTGTCATCAATGTCACTTTATTATTATCATCCCCTTCATCAACGCTGGTAAGCAATGCAATATCCGTAAGGAAATGGTTGAGCGACAAGTCGGCATCGGCACCATCTTCCTCAGCGACACGTGTTTTGAAATCAAACACAGAGCGAAGCATCTCGGCTAGATTCTGCTGACGGTTCTTATTCTCCAACTCATTATCCTTATATGCGTCTGCCCAGATTCCAGAACGTTTGATCACGGAATCAACCACAGCATAAGCATCTGTCTCAGCCGCCTGTTTGCCAAAATCATTGATCATCTCAGCAAACGCAGCAACCTTATTCTTTGTACCTTCGTTTAGGAAATCATAACTGCGGATATTATCCACGATTTCCCAAAAAGAGACATTGGCAGCAGCCGACTGCTCAAAGATTTTGCCGACAGTAACGTCGCCAATACCTCTAGGCGGATCATTGACAATTCGTTTGAATGCCTCTTCGTCATGATGGTTGACTGCAAGTCGACAATATGACACGATATTTTTTATATCCGCACGTTGGTAGAATGTCTTACCACCCCATACACGAGAAGGAATACCTTTCTCACGTAGTGCTTTCTCAATCAGACGCGATTGTGTGTTGACACGGTAAAGGACTGCGAAATCTGAGAATTTGCAGTCGGCTTCTTTACAAAGTCTATCAATAGAGTTAGCCACGACCATACTCTCCTCCGCTTCCGAATAAGCTCCGAACACACGTACTTTATTTCCAACCTCCTGTTCAGAGAAAGCATGTTTCTCTAGCTGTTGTGTATTCTTAGAGATCAAGCTATTCGCAACATTGACAATAGTCTGAGTGGAACGATAATTCTGTTCCAAACGCACCACCTTAGCTTCTGGATAATCATTTGTGAAAGAAAGGATGTTTCTCACATCAGCACCACGGAAACCATAGATAGACTGAGCGTCATCACCCACTACACATAATTTATGATGCTGCTGACAGAGTTTGCGTATAATACGATACTGGCTAGCATTAGTATCCTGATACTCGTCGACAAGAATAAATCGGAATTTATTTTGATATTTGAATGCTACCTGAGCATCATCACGAAGCAATATATTTGTAAACAACAATATATCATCAAAATCAAGAGCATTAGCATTTTTGCAACGTGCGGCATAGGCAGCATAAAGATCTCCGAAAGCATATAGATGATCCTCGACATCACGTTCATGAAAATCAGGAATCTCCTTATACATCTGAGGCGTGATAAGATCATTCTTCAGACGAGAAATCTTAGCGTGCATCTTCTTCGGATTGTAAGTCTTTTCGTCAAGTTTACGCTCCTTGATGATTGTCGCCAAAAGATTTTGGGAATCGGTACCGTCGTAGATAGTGAAATCCTTATCAAGACCAAGTTTTTCAGCCTCAGCACGAAGGATTCTAGCAAAGATTGAGTGGAACGTACCCATCCAAAGTTTGCTTGCTGCCTCAGTACCGACCACCTTTGCGATACGATCTTTCATCTCTGTTGCAGCCTTCTTGGTAAATGTCAAGGCAAGAATCGATTGAGGTTTAAGTCCGGTTTGCAACAAATAAGCAATCTTATAAGTAAGCACACGAGTCTTACCAGAACCGGCGCCGGCAATCACCAAAGAAGGACCGTCACTATATGTTACAGCCTGGCGTTGCGGTTCATTAAGAGAATCTAAATAATCCATTTATATTTTTATATTGTACTATTTTTTCATTTTCAAAAGCTCGTTCTGCAGTTTGATCATCTCATCACGCAAACGAGCGGCCTCCAAGAATTCAAGATCCTTTGCAGCATCGAGCATAGCCTGCTTAGTCTGGGCAATAATCTTCTCCAATTCAGCAGGAGTGCTATAAGTAGATGTTGCTTCCGCAACCATCGATGGTTTATGATGGCGTTCAGCATAAACATCTGGTTCGACATAATACTTTGGTTCATCACCATCACGTTCCTTTAGAATCGTCTTCTTCTCCTTGTTCAAGGCTTTAGGCACAAGATGGTTAGCCTCATTATATGCGATTTGTTTTTCTCGACGACGGTTGGTCTCATCTATAGTCTGCTGCATACTCTCCGTTATCTTGTCGGCATACATGATCACACGGCCATTAAGATTACGAGCAGCACGACCAGCAGTCTGTGTCAATGAGCGATGTGAACGAAGGAATCCCTCTTTGTCTGCATCAAGAATAGCGACAAGTGAGACCTCTGGCAAATCCAATCCCTCACGAAGAAGGTTGACTCCGACAAGAACGTCGAACAAACCATTACGAAGATCCTCCATAATGCGAACTCGTTCAAGAGTGTCGACATCGGAATGGACATAACGGCTTCTGATTCCAGACTTTTGCAAATATTCTTGCAACTCCTCAGCCATTCGTTTAGTAAGCGTAGTGACTAAGACACGTTCATCTTTTTCTGCACGGACAAGGATTTCCTCAATCAAATCATCAATCTGGTTGAGACTTGGTCGCACATCTATGATTGGATCCAACAAACCAGTAGGTCGAATCACCTGTTCCACAACCACACCCTCACTTTTCACCAATTCGAAATCGGCAGGTGTGGCGGACACATATATAGTCTGATCCGTCAGTTCTTCAAACTCTTCAAATTTCAACGGACGATTATCCATTGCGGCTGGAAGACGGAATCCGTATTCCACCAAATTTTTCTTTCTTGCACTGTCGCCTCCATACATCGCACGAATCTGCGGTATCGTCACATGGCTCTCGTCAATAACGAGAAGCATATCCTTAGGGAAGAAATCAAGCAAACAGAATGGACGAGTACCAGGTTTTCTACCATCGAAATAACGAGAGTAGTTTTCAATACCGGAACAATGACCCAACTCACGAATCATCTCCATATCGTAATTGACACGCTCACTGATTCGTTTAGCCTCAGCACTTCTGCCTTGAAGTTCAAAAAACTCAATCTGCTTTGTCAAATCGTCACCGATCTCTACCAAAGCACGTGAGATTCGTTCTTTTGTAGTGACAAATAGATTAGCCGGATAGATACGAGTCTGCTCAAACGACTCAATCGGCATATTATTCAATGGATCAATACTGATTATCTCTTCAATCTCGTCTCCCCAGAAACTCACACGAAGGACAAAATCTGTATCAGCCATGAAGACATCGACAGTATCTCCTTTTACACGGAAGTTTCCACGCTCAAGTGAGATCTCATTACGTTGGTAGAGATTATCACTAAGCATACGAAGGAAAACATGAAGATCAAGTTGTTGACCCACTTGGATTGTGATTGTATTGGCATAGAAATCCTCAGGATTACCCATACCATAAAGGCAAGATACAGATGAGATCACCACTACATCACGTCGACCTGAAAGCAAAGCAGTAGTCGTGGCCAGACGGAGTTTCTCTATCTCATCGTTGATTGCCAAATCCTTTTCAATATAAGTATCTGAATTCGGAAGATATGCTTCCGGCTGATAATAGTCGTAATAAGAGACGAAATACTCAACCGCATTTTCCGGAAAGAAACTTTTGAACTCACCATAAAGCTGAGCTGCAAGAGTCTTATTATGACTTAGAATTAATGTAGGACGCTGAACCTCTTTGATGACATTCGCAATAGTGAAAGTCTTACCAGAACCCGTCACACCAAGAAGAGTCTGATACTTGACACCATCATTCACGCCCTCCACCAATTGGCGGATTGCTTCCGGTTGGTCACCCGTAGGTTTGTATTGCGAAGTCAGTTTGAAATCCATTGTTAGATTATCCTATATTTCAAAGGTTTGGGTTATACCGTCAGGAAACGGTATAACCCACATTATTACTACATAGATTAAAAATCTAAATAAAACAACTAAGATTTATTCTTTTGTCAAGAACATAAAAAGCCACAAAAGAATGTATAATCCTAGTCCTGTACCTGCACAAAGAAGAGCAACAATAAAAATAATACGCATAATCTTTGCTTCAATGCCGATAAACTCAGCCAAACCAGCTGCAGTTCCAGTCAACACTTTGTCGTTAGAAAATTTCAATTTGCTCATAATTCTAAAATTTTAATTAGTCCTCTATTAATTTAAATGAAGGCTTAGTAGATGATTTATCTTCATTAGCCTCAATTATGATTTCATACTTATTGTCGATGCCATTCTCCAAAATAACCTCTGCCACGGCATCCTCAACGCAAGTTTGAAGTGTGCGACGCAATGGTCTTGCACCGTAAACTGGATCATAACTCTTGGATACCATATAATCCATAGCATCAGGAGTGATAGAAAGAGTCATTCCAAGTTTACCGATTCTCTCACGAATTGGCTTTATCTCAAGCTCAATAATCTTAGTGATTGAATCTTTCTCAAGTGGAGAGAAACTAACAATCTCATCAATACGGTTCAAGAACTCAGGAGTGAAAGTCTTGTTAAGTTGTTTACGAACAACATCATCAGCAGTAGCCTTGCTAACCTCAGTCTGCATAGAGAAACCGATACCTCGACCGAACTCCTTCAATTGACGAGAACCTACGTTACTTGTCATAATGATAACCGTATTCTTAAAGTCGACTTTACGTCCTTGGCTATCAGTCAAGCAACCTTCATCCATCACCTGAAGCAAAATATTGTAGACATCAGCATGAGCCTTCTCTATCTCATCAAGAAGAACAATAGAATAAGGTTTTGTACGGACCTTCTCTGTCAACTGACCACCATCCTCGTGACCGACATATCCTGGAGGAGCTCCGATTAGACGAGACACAGCATGTTTCTCCATATACTCACTCATATCTATACGGATAAGCGACTCATCACCATCGAACATCTCCTTAGCAAGCATCTTAGCCAGATAAGTCTTTCCGACACCAGTTGGACCAAGGAACAAGAACGTGCCGATTGGACGGTTAGGGTCACCAAGACCAATCTTATTACGTCGGATTGCTTTAACAACCTTAGCTACAGCGTCGTTCTGTCCAATCACCTTACCCTTCAACACATTTGGCATCTCAACCAAACGTTGGCTTTCATCCTTAGCAATACGAGTGATAGGAATACCAGTCATTGTAGCTACGACACGCATAACATCATCTTCAGTCACAACACGACGGTTAGACTTCATCTGTTCAGTCCACTTTTTCTTCTCTTCATTTAGTTGGACAGTCAACGCCTTTATCTGGTCACGCAATTCAGTAGCCAACTCATAGTTCTGCTTCTTCACTGCGTTCATCTTCTCATCCTCAAGAGTTTTCAACTCAGCTTCAATCTCAGTGACAATAGAAGGAATCTCAACATCTACAATATGAGTAGCAGCACCAGCTTCATCCATCGCATCGATAGCCTTGTCTGGGAACATACGGTCGCCAATGTATCTACCGGTAAGTTTAACACAAGCATTGATTGCTTCATCCGTATATTTAACCATGTGATGCTCCTCGTAAGAAGACTTGCTATTATTAAGAATCTCAAGAGTCTCCTCCTCAGTTGTCGGGTCGACAAGCACACGTTGGAAACGTCTATCCAAAGCACCATCCTTTTCAAAATATTGGCGGTACTCTTTTATAGTAGTTGTACCAATACACTGGAATTCACCACGTGCTAAAGCAGGCTTAAGCATATTAGCAGCATCCAAAGTGCCTGGAGCAGAACCAGCACCGATCATAGTGTGAATCTCATCAATAAAGACAATCACATTCTTGTTGCCAGCCACCTCAGAAAGAATTGCTTTCAAACGTTCCTCAAACTGACCACGGTATTTAGTTCCAGCTACAAGAGCACCCATATCAAGTGCATAGATTACCTTATCAAGAAGAATATGTGGAGCACGTTTATGGACAATATCAAGAGCAAGACCATCAACGATAGATGTCTTACCAACACCTGGTTGTCCAATCAACACAGCATTATTCTTTTTCTTACGACTTAGAATCTGAGACAAACGCTCAATCTCACGTTTTCTACCTACTATCTCAGCGATATTTCCATTAGCAGCCTCACGAGAAAGATTACGAGCATACTTCTCAAGATAAGGCATAGCTGAATTAGATGACGATGATGTCTGTTTGGATGTAGTCGACTGTTTAGACATGATTGAATTGGCCTCAGAATCGCTGTCCATATCATCGTCTTCGTCAGGTTCATCATCCTGGACTCCATCATTAATATTCAAATCTAACGGCTCAATAGTATCAAGTCCACCCTCCTCGTCTTCTGCATATTGTTCTTCTTTATCCCACATTTTATGAGAGATAGCAAGCATCTTATCATAAGTGACACCTTCTGAGATAAGTACCTCAGAAGCAAGATTTGAATCTTCACGAAGGATTGCTAAAAGAAGTATATCAGTATCAGATTGTTCGATAGTTCTAAACTGACGACGTTCGATTTCCATTAAGAATAAAAGTCGTTCAGTAGATTTCAACATTGGTATATCATCGTCAAAGGAAGGGTTATTATTTTCCTTACGAATAACATCCTCAATTTTCTGACGTATAATACGAGGCTCAACATTCAATTCTTCGAAAGCAGCCATAGCCGGACCTTCACCGTCACGAAAGATACCTAGCAATACATGCTCCGGAGCGATACTATCGTTTCCAAGACGTGCAGCCTCTTCCTTGCTATATATTAAAACGTCTTTAACTCGTTTTGTAACCTTATTATTAAAAAAATTGTCCTGTTGCATTTAAGTTCTTTCAAATTTCTAATGCAAATATAGTAGATTTTTCTGTCAATACATAATTACGGCTATGAATTAAAAATCTAAAGGAAATGGAATTTATAAAAACAACTCTTACCCGAATTTGTCACTAATTAAATTTTTAGGCAATTATATACGAGTTGTCTAAAGATGCTTATTTTTGACACGCTCGCCCTTTGGGTTCGCGATGGAGGGAAGAGTTAGGGTATTCCGCCCTTAACAATCCTCATTTTGGCCAACTGCTATATGATCACTTATTTTCACTGTAAACAGCATTACAAACAAAAAGGAGACGCGATCACTCACGTCTCCTATTATCTTAGTTTGAGAAATGCTACTTAAAGTAGACAACCTCAATAGTACCCTTGTGTACTGAGTTATCCTTCAATGTGATTTCATAGAAGTAAACACCTGGATCTACCAACTCACCACGGCACTTACCATCCCATCCGTTATTGCTTTCTACCATCTTCTGTCCATAACGGTTGAAGATAATAACTGGATAGCCTTCCATAAATGTATCATTCATACCTATTGAGTTAGAAGGTGTAAATGCAGTAGGGATATCCTTAATCACATTAATGGAAACAACATTTGAAGGTACTGCAGGACATACACTGTCAAGCATCAATACATAATAAGAAGCTGTATCTTGTAGACCAATCAACTCATACATATTGGCTCCAATCTCACGCCTTGTTTTAACCTCAAGCAACGAATCTGGCTCTGACACCAAATCCTTATACTCTGATTTAACCTCACCAAACTTATCAAACACCTCTCCGAATCTACCATCAAATGGTCCATTGACCTTATACCAATGATACTCATAAGGATCGTAGTTAGAAACAAGTTTTAGTTCAGCACTCTCATTCATGAATACACGAGGTTTGTTCTGTGGTTTAGTCACCAACATCAAACGATCAGGATTCATCTTTGCCTGAGTGTTTAGACTTATGACATCCGTAGACATGCTAGTACCACAAGCATTAGTCGCATAATACTTCAAATCACGAGGAACCTCCGAATATGTGATTTTTGTATTAGGTTCATATTCATCATCATCTATTATCCAACCTTCTTTTGTGATTTCAACACCATTTTCATATGTGAAGACATTAAATCTATCATATAGACTAACATCATCAGAAATCAAATGAAGCGAATCATCCTCACAGATTGTAAACAACTCTGGTGTCAACTTAACAGTTGGAGCCTGACGTATTTCAATATATGCCTTAGTCGTATCAGTACAGAAACTTACGGTATCCATTGCAATGACATAGAATGTGTCTGACAATAAATAAGAATCAAGTTTCAAGTATTCACCCACACCAAGAACCTGATCAAACTTCCACTTATAAGTGTTAGGATTGCTTGAATACATCACACTATCTTCATGAATATTTCCCTTGTAGTAATCATACCAAATAGCACTAGTTTCAACAAAATCCCACTTAGTTTTATCGAACCAGTTTTGTTCCCATCTATGTCCCTTAGAATCCAAGAATCTTGAATCAGAAAGGAGCAAATTTTCTTCTGCACAAATCACATCATCATGTAAAGCAACAGAAATGACATCCTCTCTTGTCGGAACCATAACTTTCTTTACTAAAGAATCCTTATTACCACATGGATCTGTAATAACAATAGTAACATTAACAAATCCAGCTTGTGTATTGACTATAGTTCCTTTTGGTGGTTTCTGCTCATGTATAAAATTCTGGACTGCAATAGGATCACCACAGTAGTCACTAATAGCGCTTGGAGGCAAAAGACTATCCACATTTGGAATTTCATACATACATGGTCTATAAGGATTGGCCGGAATAACAAGATTTATAAATGACTGAGGAAGATCAATCTGCGGTTTCTCTGTCTTTTCTACCTTACGTGTATATACAATAGGTGTTGACTGGTTTCCACATCTATCATATGACACATAAGTTCTTGTCATATCATAAGAATAATAATAACAATCAGTAGGATCTGACGCTCTGTTAGTCCAATCTGTATAGAAAATTCCACTCTTTAAAGATGTCGACGAAGTCTTCTCTGTAGGAGTATCAAAAACATCATTCCAGCAATCATCATTTGCCTTAATCTTTGAGTTATCAATAGAAGTAACAAATGCACACTGACTAGGACCTTCTGTAAAATCGGAAATGATATCTCCGATCCAATCTGGAGCCTGATCATCCTTGACATGGAATGTCTGTGAACAAGGTTTTACATCCTGACCTAAGATATCTTTAGCCGAATATGTTCTTGTCAAAGTGAATTCACAAATTTCAAGAGTAGATACCTTATCATTGTTGACATCCAAAATGACAGAATCAAGCTTAAATGTAGAAGCATTAACAAGATCATGTGCATCGAAACCATTCAAGTCAAGGATCTGTCCCTTCTTATCTGAATCAGCAATATCCGCAGAGTTGATAAACTCATTCAAATTCTTGTAAGCAGGATGTTTTGCTAACAAATCTTTATAACAAACATACTGAGTCTCATCAAGAGAAGGACACTTCAAACTTGGAGCGGCTGTATTTATCACCTTAATATACTTAGTACATGTCTTATGTTTGATAGACTCTGGATTATCTGGTAAACCATGAGTTGTATCCTTAAGATCATAGATGATAGTTGTAACACCAAGCTGATAAGGATCTGTAATATCCTTGTTCTCCTCTTTTCCTTCAAAGAAACGCTTGTATGATTCAATTAACTGACCACATTTGTTGATAACTGTAAGATCAGGTAACTTAAATCCTACTTTTTGAACGTCAGAGAATGGAACTGTATTTCCAGCAGTTCTCAACTCTACTGTAAATGTATCGTTATTAGTACTAATACCTAACATATCACAACTGAACTCGTCAATTCCAGCATTACGTACTTTTATAACTTGTTTACATGTATATGTCTCACCATGATACAAATACTCTCTTACAACTGTATCCACACCCAATTCAAATGGATCTGTAATAGACTTACCTGATGTACGCCATACCTTAGGAGCGATAGTTTCACCGACACAATAATCAAGTATTGTAGGCTCATTATCCAAGATATTGATTGTAGTTGGATCTAACTGACACTCACCAAGTGGCAATGTATGGTTGACATCTTCAGGGCAGTTGATAGGAGGAGTCTTAACATCCTTTACCTCAACAACCTGAACACATTCAGCTATGCTATCCTGTAATGTCTTCGAATGGTCAACAAATACCCATGTCACTGTTGTCTTTCCTACTCTGAACACATCATTAACACCAGTAAATGGAACTCCATCTGAACGGATAACAGTATCAGGAAGAATAACCTCATTCGTACATGGATTCTTTGCAAGAGGAACATTTAATGTTATCTCCATGCTACAAGAATCAGAACCTGGAGCAGATGGGTCAAACTCTGGCAATACAATACAATCAATATCAATTGTCTTGTCTGTCAAAATATTCAATGTCTCAACACATGTATCCTTGGCTACTGAGAACTTACTCTCGAATACCCAACCAATCTTATAAACACCAACATCAAGTTTTCCAACCTTATATGAAGGAGTATTTCCCTTCATCTCAGCAAGAAGTGAATATGAGCCATCATTAGGGTCTATCATATAACCCTTACCATATACAACAGAATCTGGAAGACAGAAGTCTTTTCCTGCTGGGATTGGCAGGATTGTCTCATCAAGCACCACATCACATGCTACACTAATATTTTTCTTTACTGTATCATCGTAAACTGAACAATCAAACACTGGTTTTGACGAAGACATGATTGTCAAATCAAAATCACATCGTTTAGGGAATACAGTCAACGAATCGTTAGCGAACAACCAAGAAATCTTGTATGGTTCAGCTCTTACTTCAAACTTAGCTGGCAAAACTCCATATACAGTATCTTTACCATTAATAGTCATAAGCTGTGGTTCTCCCTTGATCTGCTCACGTGTACAGAACTCAGTAGCAAATGGATAATCAAGAGAATCCTTCACATCACCACTTGAAATATCACATTTTCCCTCTGGTAAGATTATTGTCTTGTCAAGGATGTCTTCACAATCAATCAAAGGTTGTATTGAATCCTTAACCTTGATAATCTGCTCACATAAGAATTTATAACCCTGGAATTGGTAATTCCAACGAATTGTATCAATTACACCAACATAGAATGGTTCATCAAATACTACAGATGGATCATTTGAGCTTACACCGTTTGATGATCTTGTGATATCTGGAGTAATCAAAGCACCTGTACACAAATCCTTTACTTCCTTGATATCAAAACCTAAATCACCAAACTCAATCCAACAATTATCAGTCAAAATAACTGTTGTATCTGGCATCTGACTACAATCTACAGGAGGAACATTAACATCACCAACCTGAACATATTGTGAACAAGTGACGATAGAATCCGCCAATGTATGAGTAGTTGAATCGACAAACACCCAAATGATTTCATTGACTCCAATGTAGAAAGGATCCTTCATAGTCAAACCATTTGGACGAGTTGGTATACCGATAAACTCTCCAAGTCCACATGGATGCTCTGCCTTAGGGAATCCTCGTTTGATCAACGAATCCATAACCTGTGTATCAGGCACTGAACATTCACCTGTTGCTACAGGAATAGTGATTGTATCATTATTAAGACTATCACAATTAACCTTCAAAGGCAAACTTGTTCTGATATCCACCAACTGGTTACATGAATCCTTAACAGAACCTGTAAAGTCTGTGAACACCCAATTGATATAAGTCTGTCCAAGTGGATATGTATCTTTAATAGGATCCAATCTTGAATCATCCGAACGTGTACCGACACCTTCTCTCATATAATAAGAAGAGTCTGGGTTAGCACATGGATCCTCTGCATAAGGAACCTTCAATGTGTCTTCCATTACAATTGGTCCACATACATTTACAACTCTATGCATTGCAGGTGCCAATGTCTCACAATCTAGATCAAAATGTTTGTTGCCTAAGATTGAGATCTTCTGCTTACAGTATGCAGTATCATTAACATTGTATGGGCTGACCATCGTCCACAAAATATTAGTATATCCTGTTGGGAATGGATCAGAGATTTCTAATGAGTCACTTCTATGAGGCACACCCCAAACAGTGTCATCAGTACATGGATCCAATGCGAATGGGAACAGAGTTATAACCTCAGCACCAGGAATCTCACATCTTCCTTCAGTAGCTAGTTTTGAAATATCATCTGCATTCGTACAATTAGGAACCAACTTCTTTCTATGGTTAGGACGGATGATCTGATCACATGTTGTCTGTCTCTTATCGTATGGATCACGGAAAACCCACAATAGATGATAGTCGCGTCCGACATGGAATTGGAATGTATCAGGGATACTCTTCAACTCCTCATCGCCATAAAGAGTAAGCACTCCTTTTATAGAATCTTCTGTACATGCTCTGATTGCCCAATATTCATTACGATTCAAATAGTCAACAATACCCTCAAAGCGAACAGTGCAATCTCCCTCTTGCGCTGTAGGATAGAATGGGTTCGGATCGATCTCCGAACAATCAAAATATGGAAATCTGATATCTTCAACTCTTACGAATTTGATACATGAATCAGAATTACCAGACTTGTCAGTGAAAATAAATTTCAACTTAGTCACACCGACACGGAATGAATCAACTTTCCACTCCTCATTATCTTGTCCGTCAACTTCAAGTTCAAATTCTTTTGTCTCATCATTCCAGAAATATCTTTTAACAACAGGATCAATGAAAAGAATGGATCCGCCATTAGCGATATCATCACACAAGTCATGAGCCTTTGGAAGGATAATCAACTCACTCAAATCGTCATAAGTCAAACTACAATGACCATCTGATACGTTTGCTCTAATTGTATCTCTTGATTCTGGAGTGTTAAAACAGTCCAAAATCTCTGGAGCAGTTCCATCTTTAACTATACGATAGACGATACAAGTATCAGACAAACCTGCTTTATCTGTATAGATATATAGGAACTTATGTGTTCCAACTGGGAACATTACGTTCGTTATTTCTTCATCATCATATCTCAAAGAATCTCCATCTGGAAGATATATAAACGCCTGTACCTTTGCTTTAATCTCTCCATCACACTTGTCTACAATTGAGCTGTTAAGATTAATATTCAAGCTTGAGAAAGGTACCTCACAAGCATACAAAGCTACAACTACAGGATCCTGCTTCTGAAGCTTATCACACTCATCGGAAATACTAGGTGGAGTGACATCTGCAACAGTCAAATACTGATCACATGTCTTATCGTTTCCTGCCTTATCTACAAAATGCCAGATGAAATGGTATGTTGTATCCTTGTGTAATGCTTCGAATGGAGCCTTAAGCGGAATCTCCACTCCCTTATTGTCGAGCATAGGTACACCATTGATATCTCCATCACAATTATCTGTTGCAGTGTGGCTTCCAAGAATCTCTATCACCTCACTCAAACTCAACTCACACTTCTCTGACTCAAGTGCAACTGTAGTATCCAAAATCTCACTACAATCAAAAGTTGGCTTGATATTGTCATCCACTCTGATCTTCTGCTCACATACTGAAGAATTGGCTGCTGCATCAGTGAATGTCCAATAGATAGTTGTCTCTCCCTTAGGGTATGCATCAGTCATGATATCTTTGCCATCACTTCTCACACCGACACCCTTGATCATGGATCCTGTAGGTGAACATGGATCATCATCAATTTCAGGAATCTGTAGTCCTGCCTTGATAACAACATCAGCTTCTGCAACACAGTTTGCATCGGCTAAAGCTCTCAATGGAGGAACAACATCACAATCTACTGGAGGTCCTAACTTATCTATCACCTCAATAATCTGAGTACATGTAGAACTATTACCGGATGAATCTTTAACAATCCAATCGATAGTTGTAACACCTACCTTATATGGTGCAGTCAAGTCTGTTGACTTCTTGCCATTGAATGTTCTAACCCAAGAAAGCACTAATTTGTCTGGGTCAGTACAATTCTCTACAACATTCAAATCCTTGATAGGATCAGGTATCTTAACATTAACCTCTGCTTGACTTAACTCACATGTCTGGTCTTTTGCATCAAAACTTGAATACTTGCCCCATTTACCACAATCCAATTTAGGAGAAATTGTATCCTTAACCTCAATTGTGATCACACAGCTGTCAACCAAAACTTTTGATGCTGGATCTGTAGCCTCAAATGTGTTTGAGAAATACCATACATATTTGTTTACACCAATAGGCAAATCATATTTATTCAAAATTGCAGGAAGAACTCTGAAATTACTCAAATTTGCAGTTGCGTATGAGTATGGAACATCCTCTTTACAATTACATTGTCCATCACCTAAGAACGTACGGAATGTAACATCTTTTGTGACCACTCGGTCTGTCTTAGGATCCAAAGGATTTGCCGCAGTCATAACCTTACCCGATGCATCATACAAACGCACTGAGTCTGGATAAACTGAAATTTCCTTGAAACCAGAACGGCTACCACTAATTTCATTGAAATCATCAAAAGTATATTCTTTACCTAATGGACCATCTGCCTTAGTTACAGGAAGCATCTTTGAACAATCACCAGGTTTTGTTTGTCCTGCAGGGCCAGGAGCACTTTTACAAGTTCCATATTTTGCAGTACGATAATATGTGACTGATGCTGTTGGTATTTCATCTAAAGACAAACTGTACAAAGATTTGCAGTCGGCATCCTTATACATCACAACTGGTGCAGTATTACAATCTGGAATTGGACGAGAGTTACGTACTACAGTAACAGTCTGCTCACAAGTCTTAGAGTTGAATCTGGCATCTGTGAATGTATAAGTAATAGTATAAGTATTCTCTTTAGTTTCATCATCATGAGCCTTAAACTGATACTTCTTGAACTGAGTTAAACTTGTGATTATATCCTTCTTCCCATCAGGTCTTGTGATTGTTATATCAATTGTGACATTACCACCACAAATATCAATTACATCATCATGCATAGAAAGATATCCATCATCGAAATACTTCTTCAAAGTATAAGTCTTACCCTCTTCATCCTTAGTCTGACCCATACCTGACGCATATTTCTCATATTCAACATCAGTAGTAGTTATTCTAAAGTTTGGGTAAACCATGATATCCATCAAAGATGAGCAATCGAACTCTGGAGCATCCTGATCTTCCACTATGAATGGTATAGCACACTCTACAGAAACTTTCTCATCTACGAATGCTCCCGGTTTTTTCTTGAATACCCAAACAATTTCATAATTAGTGCCAGTCTCAAAGATCGGATCATCCAACTGAGAATCCTCAATCTTAATCAAATCCTTACTTTCATTAGGCATTCTGTAGTAAAGAGTAGGGATAAGCGAATCAGTAGGATCTGAAGAACACTCGTCAAATCCGTATGGCAACTTTGCAACCTCCTTAACCTTTGCAATCACAGAAGATGGCTTCAATGTGCAAGTCAAAGTATCTACATCCAATGTTCCCAAGTCAATGTTAGGACAAGTAACATTAGGATCCTTGTCATCAATCACTTCAATCTTCTGCAAACAGTATTCTGTGTTTCCAGACTTGTCTGAGAATGCCCAAAGGATCCATGTGATACCTTTATTATA
>JAZUIF010000034.1:0-7620 GCA_045642085.1 Paludibacteraceae bacterium
GTATATCTGGTGGTACAATAACAAACGTATTAAACTTAGATTAAACGGCATGAGCCCGGTACAATACCGAGCTCATACATTATAAATTATTTTTTTTCTGTCCAACTTTAGGGGTGCACCTCACACGCCACGTCTCTACAAATCCAAATATTATTGATTCTTACTTGAATAGCTTCTTCAAATCCTCAACCTTGTCTGTCTTCTCCCATGTGAATAGCTCCACTGTACGCTCGAAGACATTTCCGTTAGCATCCTTGAACACCTTATCTACCTTCATTGGCTGACGTCCTACATGTCCGTATGCGGCAGTCTCCAAATACATTGGCTGACGTAGCTTCAATCTCTCCTCGATTGCCTTTGGACGGAAGTCGAACAATCCGCTCTTGTAGATCTTAGCTGCCATCTCGCCATCTGACATACCTGTTGCAGATGTGCCATAAGTGTTGATGTATAGGTTCATTGGCTCTGCGACTCCGATCGCGTATGCCACCTGTACCAAACACTCCTTAGCCAAACCAGCGGCTACGATATTCTTAGCCAAGTGACGTGCTGCGTATGCTGCAGAACGGTCTACCTTACTTGGATCCTTACCAGAGAACGCTCCTCCACCGTGAGCTCCCTTACCACCGTATGTATCAACGATGATCTTACGTCCTGTCAAACCAGTATCACCGTGAGGTCCACCGATCACGAACTTACCTGTTGGGTTAACGAATAGTTTATAGTCGCCAGACTTTAAAAGATCAGCGTAAACTTTGCTCTGCTTAGCCACACGAGGAAGAAGAATCTTCTCTACATCCTCTTTGATCTTAGCAACCATCTGCTTATCTGCAGCATCCTGGCTAACACCGTTTCCAGCCAAAACAAACTCATCATGCTGAGTGCTGACAACGATAGCATCAATACGCTTAGGACGATTGTCGTCGCCATATTCGATAGTTACCTGGCTCTTTGCGTCTGGACGAAGGTAAGGCATCAACTTGCCCTCTTTTCTGATTGCAGCCAACTCAAGAAGAATTGCGTGCGAAAGATCAAGAGAGATAGGCATATAATTCTCAGTCTCATCAGTAGCGTAACCGAACATCATACCCTGGTCGCCAGCACCCTGCTCCTCATTATCCTTTCTGTCAACACCACGATTGATATCAGGGCTCTGACCATGGATAGCAGAGAACACACCACAAGAGTTACCGTCGAACATATACTCACTCTTAGTGTAACCGATCTTATTAATCACATCACGAGCAACCTCCTGAAGATTAACGTATGCACGACTGTTCACCTCACCGGCAAGCACCACCTGACCTGTAGTCACAAGAGTCTCGCAAGCAACTTTCGACTCTGGATACTGAGCAAGAAAATTATCAAGCACAGCGTCTGAAATCTGGTCAGCCACTTTGTCTGGATGACCTTCAGAAACAGATTCTGATGTAAAGAAATATCCCATAGTTTTATTTTTAGTTACGATAACATTAACGTCGACCATAACAGCCAACAAATTTAAAAACAAAAAACGCAAATACGGAAGTATCTGCGATTCACAAAACAACTAAAAACATTGAAGAAACTTGCAGTTTTAGCATTTTTTTAGTGTGGTTGCAATCGCACAAATCCGTCCACATTTTTATTTCGATTGCAAAATTACAAAAAAAGAAGAAAACCCAAAAGAAAAGATGAAAAAATTAAATTCCTGCATTCAGGATCTGTAGGGGCAGTGCCTTGTGCCTGCCCTGTGCCTTGTGCCATTATCCATACATTCCCACCGATCATTAATTTTGTGAAATTCTGCATAAACGCATAAAATTTATGATATTTATTCATTTTCCTTTCATTTTGCGAAAAAATACCTAAAAGGAGGGATTATTTTATATTTTTTTCCTATTTTTGCTATATCTATTGCGAATAGAAAAAACAAAACTATACATATTAAATTATGGCTAAAGAAAAAAAATTCATCACTTGTGATGGTAACCAGGCCGCTGCACATATTTCATATATGTTCAGTGAATGTGCTTGTATCTACCCTATCACACCTTCATCTACTATGGCAGAGTACGTAGATGAGTGGGCTGCTGCAGGCAGAAAGAACATCTTCGGTGAGACTGTTTCAGTTACAGAGATGCAGTCAGAGGCTGGTGCTGCTGGTGCAGTACACGGAGCAATCCAGGCAGGTGCATTGACATCTACTTACACAGCTTCACAGGGTCTATTGCTTATGATCCCTAACATGTACAAGATTGCTGCAGAGAAGATGCCAGCAGTTTTCCATGTTTCAGCTCGTACAATCGCTTCTCACACACTATGTATCTTCGGTGACCACCAGGACGTATACGCATGTCGTCAGACTGGTTTCGCTATGCTTGCTGAGGGTTCAGTTCAGGAGGTGATGGATCTTGCAGGTGTTGCTCACCTTTCAACAATCAAGAGCCAGGTTCCTTTCCTTAACTTCTTCGACGGATTCCGTACATCACACGAGATCCAGAAGATCGAGATGATTGAGAACGACGATCTAGCTCCACTTATCGATCAGGAGAAGCTAGCTGAGTTCCGTCAGCGTGCTCTTTCGCCACTTCACCCAGTAATGCGTGGTATGGCTGAGAACCCTGATACATTCTTTACTCACCGTGAGTCTTGCAACACAATGTACAACAATGTGCCTGCAATCGTTGAGAACTACATGAAGGAGATCTCAAAGATCACTGGTCGTGAGTACAACCTATTCGACTACTACGGAGCAAAGGATGCTGAGTACGTAATCGTTGCTATGGGTTCAGTTACAGAGTGTATCCGCGAGACAATCGACTACCTAACTAAGCAGGGTAAGAAGGTTGGTCTAGTTGCTGTTCACTTGTTCCGTCCATTCTCAACTAAGCATTTGCTTGCTGCAGTTCCTTCAACATGTAAGGTATTGACAGTTCTTGACAGAACTAAGGAGCCAGGTGCAAACGGTGACCCTCTATATCTTGACGTATGCGAGTCTTACAACGGTGTTAAGAACGCTCCTAAGATTATCGCTGGTCGTTACGGTCTTGGATCAAACGACACTACTCCAGCTCAGATGATCGCAGTTTACGAGAACGCTGCAATGAACGAGCCAAAGCACCACTTCACAGTAGGTATTGTTGATGACGTTACATTCACTTCACTTCCAAAGAAGGAGGAGATCGCTGTTTCTGGTGACGGTATGTTCGAGGCTAAGTTCTTCGGTCTAGGTGCTGACGGTACTGTAGGTGCTAACAAGAACTCAATCAAGATCATCGGTGACAACACTAACAAGTATTGCCAGGCATACTTCTCATACGACTCAAAGAAGTCAGGAGGTTTCACTTGTTCACACCTTCGTTTCGGTGACAACCAGATCCGTTCTACATACTTGGTAACTACACCTAACTTCGTAGCTTGCCACGTTCAGGCTTACTTGAAGATGTACGATGTAACTCGTGGTCTTCGTAAGAACGGTACATTCCTATTGAACACAATCTGGGATGGTGAGGAGTTGGTTAAGAACCTTCCAAACAATGTAAAGAGATATTTCGCACAGAACAATATCACAGTTTACTACATCAACGCTACTAAGATCGCTCAGGAAATTGGTCTAGGCAACAGAACTAACACAGTTCTTCAGTCAGCATTCTTCCGTATCACAGGCGTTATCCCTACAGAGCTTGCTGTTGAGCAGATGAAGAAGTTCATCGTTAAGTCATTCGGTAAGAAGGGTGAGGATGTTGTAAACAAGAACTACGCTGCAGTTGATCGCGGTGGTGAGTACAAGCAGTTGACAGTAGATGCAGCTTGGGCTAATCTTGCTGACGACGCTGTAGAGGCTAACAACGATCCAGCATTCATCAACAATGTTGTTCGCACAATCAACGCACAGAACGGTGACCTTCTACCAGTTTCTGCATTCAAGGGTATTGAGTGTGGTGAGTGGCCTGCAGGTACAGCTGCTTACGAGAAGCGTGGAGTATCAACATTCGTTCCAGTTTGGAATGCTGCTGACTGTGTAGAGTGTAACAACTGTGCATATGTATGTCCTCACTCATGTATCCGTCCAATCGTTATGGATGCTAACGAGGTTAAGGGCATCAAGGGTGATGTTCGCGAGATGAAGGCACCAGCTGCTTTGAAGGGAATGAACTTCAGAATCCAGGTAGGTGTTATGGACTGTCTAGGTTGTGGTAACTGTGTAGACGTATGTCTTGGTAACAACGACGAGAAGGGCAAGAACGCTCTTAAGATGGTTCCATTCGATCCAAGTTCAGCTGCTACAGCTACTGAGGCTGCTAACTGGGATTACGCAGTTAAGAACGTTAAGTCAAAGCAGAACCTAGTTGATATCACAGCTAACGTTAAGAACAGCCAGTTGGCAACTCCATTGTTCGAGTTCTCAGGTGCATGTTCAGGTTGTGGTGAGACTCCATACGTTAAGCTAATTTCTCAGTTGTTCGGTGAGCGTGAGATCGTAGCTAACGCAACAGGATGTTCTTCAATCTACTCTGGTTCAATTCCTTCAACTCCATATACAACAAACGAGAAGGGTCAGGGTCCAGCTTGGGCTAACTCTTTGTTCGAGGACTTCTGTGAGTTCGGTCTAGGTATGGAGCTTGCAAACGAGAAGATGCGTTTGAGAGTTGAGGCTATCATGAACGAGGCTATCGCAGCAGAGTGCACTCCAGCTGACGCTAAGGAGTTGTTCAAGGCATGGATCGAGAACAAGGACGACGCAGCTAAGTCAACAGAGATCTGCGACAAGTTGTTCCCAATGATCGACGCAGCTAAGGATAAGTGCAACCACTGCAAGCAGCTTTCAGAGCTTAAGGGTTACATGATCAAGAGAAGCCAGTGGATCATCGGTGGTGACGGTGCTTCTTACGATATCGGTTACGGTGGTCTTGACCACGTTATCGCATCTGGTAAGAATGTAAACATCCTAGTTCTTGATACAGAGGTTTACTCTAACACAGGTGGTCAGTCATCTAAGGCTACTCCTCTTGGTGCAATCGCTAAGTTCGCTGCATCTGGTAAGAGAGTACGCAAGAAAGACCTTGGTATGATCGCAACTACTTACGGATATGTTTACGTTGCTCAGATCGCAATGGGTGCTAATCCTGCACAGTGCTTGAAAGCATTGAAGGAGGCTGAGGCATACGACGGTCCATCTCTAGTTATCGCTTACGCACCATGTATCAACCACGGTTTGAAGGCAGGTATGGGTAAGGCACAGGCAGAGGAGAAGAAGGCTGTTGAGTGCGGATACTGGCACCTATGGAGATTCAACCCAGCTCTAGAGGCAGAGGGTAAGAATCCATTTACTCTTGATTCTAAGGAGCCTGACTACACTAAGTTCCAGGATTTCTTGAAGGGTGAGAACCGTTACGCTTCTGTAATGAAGATGTACCCTGCTGAGGCTCAGGAGTTGTTCAACGCTAGTGAGGAAATGGCTAAGAAGCGTTACCAGAGCTACGTTCGTATGAGCAAGATGGAGTATTAATAAATAATCCATTCAAATAATGAGAGCGGCATTGCAAAATGCCGCTCTTTTTGTTTTTTATAAAAATATGGAATTTATAAAATGAGTAATGCAATTATACAAGTTGTCCAAACACGTTTTTTTGATACGCTCACCCTCCGGACTCGCATTGGAGTGAGAAAACACGACACCCGAGCATCGTGTTTTTATACTAAGCTTATTATTTCACGTATTTAAAATAACGATCTAATACAGCCAAAGAGATTAGCTTTTCTCGTTTTTTATCCATAAACTGAGCGACATACTCATGAGCATGTTCAATAATAGCTTTTGCCTCTTCTGGATGTTCATGGTAATAACGAACACGTTCCTCCACATCCGAGAAATCTGGAGCCACCTCAACATAATGATAATTAGGAATTAATGTACCCTCCATGAACCATGTCTCACAAGTAGGGCGAGGCATAACAGCTAAAGAATTAGAAGACATAACCCACTTTAGATTACTAGCCACATCATTTCCCTCGATAGCCATGATAAATTGGTAATCAAGATGCTCTTTAATTGTCATCTTACCTGTCCTCCACTCCATAGGAGAATCAGTTTTACGACCAACATCTCCAACATCAAATAGAGGATTACCACAAAATTTAGTCATAAAGTCGATTCTAGACTGTTTTCCAGCTATTTTTCCACGGAAAATAACCTTAAATTCTTTATCTTCAAAAGATTTTTCATCGTTTACAAAGATAAAATGGCGTACCTTATCAAGTTTTAGGACAGTAGAATTGCGATTATCATCAGATAAAGGTCGACTCTTAACTACAGATGGAAAATCAGGTACAAAAGTCACATCGCCAGGCTCAAATCCCCATTTATTTTCTCCTGGGAAATAACGATTAAATTCGTAAGTATCATGTTGATACACATTACCTCCCCAGACACGTTTCCAAGCATCACAAAGACGTTCTGCAGAAGCTGGCAAGTCGACATGAGAATCTATCTTGCAATAATATTCAACACGTTTCATTATATAGTCTCGATCATTTCGAGAATCAATTTGAGCCAAAAGAGAAGGCAACCTCATTCTACATAGAAAACGAGGAGTCAGCAATCTCATGTAACAACGAAAATAATAAGCAAATTTTAGATTTTTACCACTACTAAAAGTATAATAAATTTTTCTAAGCATACTTCACTTTTGATTAATCAACGCTTTACAATTTTTATCCATCACAAATTAATAAAAATAAAGTCAATTATATACGAGTTGTCCAAACATTTTCGTTGGAGGGAGGAGTTAGGAGCCAAATAAATCAGACATGAGCCTAACAATCCTCATTTTGGACAACTGTCATATAATCTCCTATTTAAATTAATGTCGGCCACGGTAGACGATAGGCTTCGCCTCTTCGTCAACCATGACCTGTTAGGATCAACCGTTGCCACGGTTGGGGAACTAACCCCATCTATTTTTTCTTCATCACATTTTACAACGAGGTCTAATTGATAACCATCTCCGAACCAAATTCCAAGAGGAATTCACTTAGTCCAAGCTTTTTTACTTTCGTTGTATTCCAAATCCCCGAATACAGGGTCGTTAATCTGCTTCATAGTTTTTTATTTAATGCGTAATTCGTAATTGTCGAGATAAACCAATCAGTTGTGGAAATCCCAACGGTTTTCTATGTTAATGTTTTTCACCGTTAGGGTGTTTTTTTAACACAACGCTTTGTGGTGTTTTCCAAGCGATTGATTTTTCATATAAATCGCTGTTTTGTGTTTGATTAAAATTTCACATATCGCGGAAAAGAGCAAATGTGCGTCAAAAGTGAGCAAAGGTTAACCATATATGAAATCAGACATCGGAACAATCAATTTGACTTTGCCGTCCGCCCATTCAAACGCCATTCCATTCTCTTCTATTGGAGACTCACATGTCCAAGCCAATCGACCATCCGTATTAATAAGTAAACGGTCAAAAGATAACAGATTTATTACAGTATCGATATTGACATTTTCCTTGCTCATTGATTCTGGAATATTTACATATTTCTTGATGTCATTATAATTTTTCTTGTAATATTCAAGAAGATCTGCTTTGAGCAATTTCCAATAATCTGTTTGATTTGCCTTATAATCAAGATAAA
>JAZUIF010000035.1:0-10133 GCA_045642085.1 Paludibacteraceae bacterium
GCAATTCACAAAAAAGGGATTGGTTTAACTCCAATCCCTCTTGTTTGCCATACAGCATCCACAGTTTTATTCCTCATGGAGTTGCTCCCCAGCAGAGCTCCACTATGCTTCAAACTGCAATGCAAATGTATTGTTCTTCTGTCGATTTATGCAAATTCTATCCGACATTTTTACCACGCAATTTGACCTATAGAAGCATAGCTTATAAAAATACCACGCAATTTGACCTATACGCCAAAGCTAATCTACATTAAAATGGTTCGAGAACTTTGCGAAAAGTATAACATTGAGGTTGATCCTACAATAAAAGAATCGTACTTTTTTTAAGGATCCAATCCGATCGTTACTTACCCCCCAAAAGCGTGAAGACCACTCTTCACGCTTTTTTCTTCTCTATAACGAACAATTCCGCACCGAATCCAGTGCAAAATCTCAAAATATTGCACTGTTTTTAGTGCATTTTTCGCAAAATCAGCACCATTTTTAGTGCAATCGCACAATCTCACGTCAGGAAGACGTTATTTCTATTTATATACACTCGCTCTCCGAGCTCGCGTTGGTGGGGGGATTAGGACGTTCCGTCCTTAACAATCCTCATTTTGGACAACTGCTATATAATCTCCTAAAAAAATTCCACGGTTTGAAATTATAAATCAAACCGTGGAATGTTTTTATAAAACGTTTATCGTTATTTCTCCAACGCCAGCGCTACTCTGTTCAATTTCATATCCACTTCTTTTACAATCACATTCAATCGCTGGCCTACAGATACGATTGTCTGCAGGTCGACGTTGCGCTGTCGTGTGAATTCTGAGACGTGCACTAATCCGTCTCTGTGGACTCCAATGTTGACGAAGGCTCCAAAGTTGGTGATGTTGGTGACGATTCCTTCCAATCGCATTCCTATCTGCAAATCCGACACCTCTTTCACGTCTTTCCTGAATGCTAACGGTTTGATCTTCTCTCTTACGTCTCGGCCTGGCTTATCAAGCTCTTTCATAATGTCTTGCAATGTAGGCAAACCGATCTTCGCGTCGACGTATTTGTTCAAATCGATGGATTCTCTCACCTGTTTGTTGGCGATCAGTTCCTCTACCGTCACTTTATAATCTTTTGCCATTTTCTTCACCACGGCATAGCTCTCCGGATGGACGGCTGTGTTGTCGAGTGGATTTTTCTGTCCACGTATACGCAAGAATCCCGCACACTGCTCGAAGGCTTTGGTGCCAAGTTTCGGCACTTTCTTCAATTCGTCTCTCGACGTGAACGCTCCGTTCTCATCTCTGTATGCGATGATGTTCTCTGCGAGTTTCGGACCGACTCCTGAAACGTATGTCAACAGGTGTTTGCTGGCTGTGTTAAGATTCACTCCTACATGGTTCACTGCACTCTCCACTACACGGTCGAGCGACTCTTTCAACATCTTCTGGTCGACGTCGTGCTGATACTGGCCAACGCCGATGCTCTTTGGGTCAATCTTAACAAGTTCAGCCAACGGATCTTGCAATCGTCGTCCGATGGATACTGCTCCACGCACGGTGATATCATAATCCGGAAACTCCTCACGTGCCACTTCACTGGCGGAGTAGATGCTGGCTCCGCTTTCATTGACGATGTAGACTTCCACTTCGTTGAGACGGGCATCAGACAAAGCCTTCTCCACAGCCTCTTGAGTCTCGCGGCTGGCTGTTCCGTCGCCAATAGCAATAGCTCCACACTTATATTTCTTGATCAGTGCCACCATTTTCTCCTGCTCCTTTGGAAGCTCCGCACCTCCACGAGAAAGAAACAACACTGTATGATTCAATAATTTACCTTGTGAATCCAAACAGACAACTTTGCATCCTGTACGGAATCCTGGGTCGATAGCAAGCACAGCCACCTCACCAAGTGGAGATGCAAGCAACACCTGCTTCACATTCTTAGCGAAGACATCGATTGCCTCCTCGTCGGCTTTTGTCTTGCTTGAATCTGCGAACTCTGTTTCGATCGCAGGACGAGCATAATCCTTATATGCCGATTTCACCGCTGATTTCACAAGTGATGAACTCTCGGAATTGCCGTGGACGAAAAGTCCGCTGATATTGTCCATACACCAATCGTCATCACATTTAAGCGACACTTTTAACATTCCCTCTTTCTCACCACGACGCATAGCAAGCAGACGGTGGGAAGGCACTTTCGACAATGGTTCGGAATGGGCGAAATATGTCTGATACTGTCCAGCCTCATCCTCTTTCTTCTTCACCACCTCACTTTGGACGATACCGTTGCGACGGTAGGAACTACGGATGCGTGAGCGAGTGCGTTGGTCTTCACTGATCCACTCAGTGATGATATCCATTGCTCCTTGCACAGCCTCCTCAGAAGAGATATCAATACGATTCTTGCGACAATAGTCGTCAGCCATATCTTCACTGTCGGAACGGGAATTCTGCGACATGATCATCTTAGCCAGACCTTCAAGTCCAAGCAGACGAGCCTTCTCCGCTTTCGTGCGTTTCTTTGGCTTATATGGCAGATAGATATCCTCCAATTCCGAAAGTGACGAAGCCTTTTCCAGCGACGCTTTCAAATCAGAAGTAAGTTTACCCTGTTCCTCAATACTCTTTATTATAGCGTTGCGACGATCGTCAACAGCGATAATCTGATTCTGCAATTTGATGATACTCTCCACTGTAGTCTCATCCATTCCACCGGTCATCTCCTTACGGTATCGGCAGATAAAAGGGATAGTACATTTGTCAGCGAGCAAAGAAAGGACGTTTACCACCTTGTCTTTTGGAAGAGAAAGTTCCGATGCTATTGATGCTGCTATATTTTTGATGTCTGTCATATATGTCTTGTATTACTTGTCGTTTAGTTTACTTTCAATTTCCTCTATTGTTGGAATTAAGCCTTCCACTTTTGTAGGATATAATTGTTCAAGTTCGTAAGCTGAAATGCCAATAGGCTGATTACTGCCTTCCAAAGCGTATTGAGCAAGTGTATTGTCTTTTGACTTGCATACTAGTAACCCGATTGTTGGATTATCATTCGAATTTTTCAAAATATGGTTGCACGCGACAACGTATGTGCTTAATTGACCAATATCTCCAGGTGTGAATTTGTCTGTCTTTACCTCGATGACGATATAACATCTTAGTTTAAGATGGTAGAATAAAAGATCTATGAAATTTTCTGTTTCACCAATCTCTAATCGATATTCTTTACCCACGTAAGCAAAACCTGTTCCTAACTCAATAAGAAAATCAGTTATGTTTCCAAGCAATGCTTTTTTTAGTTGTGTTTCATTATATTTCCCAGTGATGTTAGCAAATGCAAAGTTATATGGATCTTTGGTTATTTCTTTTGCAAGGTCACTCATTGGTTCTGGCAAGGTGTTAGAGAAATTAGTAAGTGCTTTTCCTTCTCGTTCGTAAAGATCTGAGTCAAGAAAATTTAACAACATGGAACGACTCCATCCAAATTCAATGGTTTTCTTAACATAGAACAATGCTTTGTTTTGTTGACATTTAAACTTGTCAATCAACAGTTTATGGTGCCCCCATGGGATATTAAATATAATAATAGGAATTTGCTCCCCAGGTTGGGGAGTGATTATAGTTGTGGATGAAGAATGCTCCCCAAGTTGGGGAGTATTGGCACTATACAACAGATAGAAATTCTTCATATACAAAAGATTGGTCTGAGAAAATCCATCGGCATTAGGTAGCTCTCTTTTTAAATCCTCACTCAAGTTTTTGAAAAAATGGGAGCCCCATCTACTTTCTGCTTTTGTTTCAACTATTTCTCGTCCTAAATGCCAGTAGAATTCTAACATCTCAGAATTTACTTTCACAGCAGCTTTGATTTGGCTTTGACGATAGCGTTTTGCCAAATCTTTTACCCATTGTGTGTAACAAGAATCTGTTATCGTAATCTGTTTCATAAATTTTGTATTTACTATTCCTAATTATTTATGTATATAAATATCGTGATCTCCTAAATCATACTGATAATATCGGTCTCCGGATTTGATACAATCCAATTGGAAATAAGTGCGGATATAATTGTCGTATGGAGTGATAGACACTTTCCACACTTGGCCCTTATCTGAAACATCAGCCTTATTTCTTTGCGAATCAATCTCTGTGTTTGGAAGTGCGATATGCCATTCCGACATGTTCTCTCTGCCCCATCTTCCAAGGGGATCCCAGTTGTTGCCCCAACTTGTGCTCCAGAACAACGGAAGTTCAATGTTGGTACTAAGTTCCTGTGACTGATTCTTAAGATCCTTTGTCAATAGGTCGATGTCCCCGTCGACGTCGGATGATTTATACCATAGTTCGAAGCCGAAGTCGGTATCTACTAAACCTTCTGGCTTTTTGACTGGTTCCATCGTTTTTGTAGGGCGGAACACAAACCCAGTGGAGTCTTTGATTTCTGCGATAGTCTGATTGTAAAGTTTCTTATTCACCGAGCAACCAGACGATAGCGCGATGACACTTAAAAACAGGATTTTGAAAAATATCAAATTGATTACAGAATTGTTTTGCATATTATACGTTGTCTTTGTTAAAACGACCGCAATTTACAAAAAAGAAATTTATAACTTAACTTTCGCTTATTCTTTTTTCACGCTCGTCCTACGTACTAGCGTTGGTGGGAGGGTTAGGGCCAAATAAATCAAACATGGGCCCTTAACAATCCTCATTTTGGATAACTGCTATATATTCTCCTAAAATAAATCACGTGTGGAAAACCCGTTCCAAGTTTTCTTATGTTTTTGTTTTCCGAGTTAGGTGTTTTCAAGACATTTTGATGTCTGTTTTCCAGTGCCTACAACGAAGTTGTTTATTTATTGGGCACGTTTTCTGTTATAAAAACACTTGCGTCTTTACATTTTCCCCGAATAATTGGTAATGTTAGCCAAAATTCGGGTATCAATGAAACCCAATAATTTTTTGTACCTTTGCAGAGGTTTAATTCATATCAAGTATAATGAAAAAGTTTTTTTCTCTTTTCGCTTTGGCTACAGCTATGCTAAGCTGTGGCAACAATCCTACAGAAACAAACGTTGAACCAGCTAACGATTCTGTTCCAGCTGCAGCGTCGACAGTATATTTCACATCTGAGATCTCTCCTGAGTCTCTTGTCCGTATCTATGAGCAACTTGGTGTCAATCCTTCTGGTAAGGTGGCTGTGAAGATCAGCACAGGTGAGGGTGGCAACAACCATTATCTAAAGCCGACTCTTATCCGTAATCTTGTGGAGAAGGTCGACGGTACTATTGTGGAGTGCTGCACTGCTTACGGTGGCACTCGTCAGGATCCAAAGAAGCATTGGGAGACTATCCATCAGCACGGTTTTGACTCTATCTTCAAGGTGGATCTAATGGATGAGTTTGGCGACATGAGAATTCCAATCCAGGATTCATCACGTTTGAAATACGACCTTGTGGGCGAACACTTGAAAAACTATGATTTCATGATCACCCTTGCTCACTTCAAGGGCCACGCAATGGGTGGATTCGGTGGAGTGATGAAGAATGCCTCTATCGGTGTGGCGTCGACAGCAGGAAAGGCTTACATCCATTCCGCTGGTTTGACTGAGAATCCTGACACTATGTGGGCTCACCTTCCTGAACAGGATCATTTCCTTGAAAGTATGGCTGCCGCAGCTCAGTCTGTCCACAACTATATGAAAGGAAACGTGGTGTATATCAACGTTATGAATAATATGAGTGTGGATTGCGACTGCGATGGTAATCCTGCAAAACCAGAATTGAAGGATATGGGTATTCTTGCCAGCCTTGACCCAGTGGCTGTAGATCAGGCTTGCCTTGATCTTGTGTTCACTCACAAAGCTACCGAGGGCGACGACGAGAAACCGTTGATTGAGAGAATCAACCGTCAGCATGGCACTTATATCACTGATTATGCAGAGAAGATCGGTTTCGGTTCAAAGAAGTACAACCTTGTAAATATCGATAATAATAAATAAATATTTTATGAAAAAGTACGCAATTTTGGGACTTTTGCTCCCAATTTACGCACAAGCTCACGAAGCTGCTAACGACACTACTTATCTTGAGGATGTTGTTGTGACTGGTGCTCGTATGTCTTCTGATATCCGTCATTTGCCGATGACTGTATCAGTAGTGGATAGAGAGATGCTAGTGAAGAATGAGCAGACAAATGTTCTTTCGTCTGCAGTGATGAACGTTCCAAGTTTATTTGTTACGACTCGTGGCATGATGGGTTACGGAGTCAGCGGTGGTGCGGCAGGAGGAGTAAGCCTTCGTGGTATCATGGGCGGAACAGGTGGTTTGTTGGTTCTTATTGACGGTCATCCTCAGTATCAGGGTATCTTCGGACACCCAATCTCTGATTCATATCAGTCGATGATCACAGAGAAAGTGGAGGTGTTGCGTGGACCGGCATCTGTACTTTATGGTTCTAATGCTATGGGTGGAGTCATCAATATTGTCACTCGTGGAATGAAGGGAGATGGAGTCAAGACTGACGTTAATGTTGGAGCTGGCTCATGGGGAACAGTCCAGGCTGAGGCTACCAACAGAATCAAGAAGGGTAAATTCAACAGCACAGTCAGCGGTCAGTATAATAGAAGCGACAATCATCGTCCACATATGGGCTTTGAGCAGTACGGTGGCTATCTAAAGTTGGGTTATGATTTCTGTGACAACTGGAATATCTGGGCCGACGGTAATCTTACTCATTTCAACGCGTCTCAACCAGGAGCTGTGGATGCACCGATGTATGAGGCAGACCAGTGGATTACACGTGGAGTGGCTACGTTGGCGTTGGAGAATCACTACAAGAACACTAACGGACGTATCTCTTTCTATGATAATTTCGGAAAGCATAAGATCAACGACGGTTATGCAGAGGGAGCAAAGCCTCAGACAAGATTCTTCCGTTCGAAGGATGCTTTGATGGGAGTGTCGATGTATCAGAGTGCTGAGACAGAAGGCGGATCACGTATCACTTTAGGTTTTGACTATCAGAACATCTATGGCGACGCATATTATACAGACCGTGAGACTGGCGTAATTCTAGAGACAAAGAATAAGCAGAGCGCGGAGGTTCGCAATCATGAGTTTGCTGGCTACGCTGATTTCCGTCAGGATATCAAGAACGTGACTTTCGATGCTGGTTTGAGAGTTGATCACCACACAGTTGCCGGACTTGAGATGATTCCTCAGTTTGGTGTCGTTTATCGTCCCGTCGCAAGAGGTGAGATCAAAGCAATGGCAAGCAAGGGATTCCGTAATCCTACAATGAAGGAGATGTACCTATATCCACCTTCAAATGAGGAACTAAAGGCAGAGAAACTATGGAACTACGAGTTGTCTTGGAATCAGCGTTTGAATTGTGGTAAGTACACTGCTACTGATTCAGTCATGTATCATGACGAGAAGGTGGCCGTTGAGGTAGTGAAGTACAACCACGCAATCTCTTATGGAGTCAACCTATTCTATATGAAGGCAGACAACATGATCCAGACAGTCAACAAGAAAAACGTCAACACAGGAGAGTTGGAAAACTGGGGTGCTGAGGCTGAGATCACTTGGAGAATCAAGGAACATTGGGGAATCAGCACAAACCACTCTTGGCTTCACCAGGAGAACAAGCTTGTGTCGGTGCCAACATACAAAGGTTATCTTGGTGTAGATTGGTTCTCTTGCAACCACAAATGGATGGCATCTCTTGGTTTGCAGCAGCTTGCCGGACTATACACTGCAGTCGGCAAGAATGAGCAGAAAGAGAACGTCACATTGCTAAATGCCACTTTGAAATATAAGATCAACGATATCATCTCAGTTTGGGCTAAGGGAGAAAACCTTCTTGCTCAGGAATACGAGATTATCGCAGGCTACCCAATGCCAAAGGCAACAGCGATGGGTGGTATAAAACTAAGTTTCTAAGGATTCAATCACGTAGAGACGCACGGACGAGCGTCTTCACGCATAGATGTACATCGATTCTAGAAATAGAACGGACGTGCGTCTAACCAGATAAGATAGGGCAGATTCTCCATCTGCCCTTTTTTGTTTTTTGTCTCTAGCTGATTTTTAATTGATTAATGCTTTTTTTCTCTCTTTTTTTATATTTTTGTAGAGGAAACATAGATTATGTTTCGACAGAAACGGGATTTTTATTAGAGTTTTTTTTGTTAATAGAGTAGATTATGGGGATGATATCAAAAAATCGATGCCTCTGTTTTATCGTCACAACTATTAGTATGTTGTTACTTTTAATTAGTTGTGGGGAAAACAAAGTGACAAATTGCCATAATTTAGATGGGACATATTGGAAGTCTCGAGATACGTTAGGAAGAAAGGGTCCTGTCAGTTATCATGATCAAATTGGGTTGATAAGATTCAAACGTGACAGCATTTGTTCCGGACAAACAGACAGAAGCATGGCTTATAAGTGTAATGATAAGGAAGGTAATGTGGGTGGAATAGCGTCATTTAAGCTTGAAGATGCCGGACAACTTACAATTTCCATTATGACACTTCATGTGCCTTTTGTCCAGATTACTAAGGAAGAGTATGATTTGATTATGGAGCAAAACAAGAAAACAAGAAAGAAAATTGAATAATATACAATATATATTGTTTGTCCAACTAATTATCAATAATATATGACATATCAGGATGTGTTTGAATTAGCTGTCTTTGAATCTGGAGTTAGGATTAACACCGTCATGGATTTGGAGGAGCTAGAAACTAAACTTGTTGATAATTATAATAAACACAAAAACTTCACAGTTGGAGTAAAAGACATCGATGATTATATTCGTGAGGTGATAGAGGAAGATGCCGTTTGCGTTGATTTTAATGAGGAGATTATAAGAAAGGCACTTTCGCTTGGCTATTATCCAATGTCGTTGGAGAAGATGGTGACGACAGAAGAGGAGCTGATGAAATACAAAGACCAGCTTTCAAATGTCAAGAAAACGAAAAGGGGAGTATATGCGTGGCGATACTACATGACCATCCGCCACCATGCGAAAAAGATGATTGTCGACTTTAATGAATTCTCATTCCCAAAGAAGACGCGGAGATATGTGCGTCAACAGTTTGCCGACTATACGTTGACCTTCAATAAGAATTTTAATTTATGCGCCCAGACACTCATTGCTCAGTACGACGAGACATGGGTTGTACCGCCATTGCTTGATGTGTTGAGGCGAATCCATGATAATCCCGATGATGAAGTGAGTGTGGATAGTGTGGAGCTATGGAACAAAGAAGGAGAATTGGTGGCAGGTGAACTTGGTTTCATCACACACAACGCCTACGCCAGTTTGTGTGGCTTCCATATTGAGGACAACAGCGGCACAGTGCAGATGGCAGCGTTAGGCACATGGCTTAAAGAGAACGGTTTTGCCTATTGGGACCTTGGAATGGAGATGGCGTACAAATACGTCTACGGAGCAATCTGTTGTGGCAGACGAGCGCAGAAAGAGTATTACAACAGATTAGCATCGACACGAATCTCCTTACCAAAAGAAGAATTTAGAATTGGAGATTTGATCAAATAAACATCATTTTGTAGAGACGGGGCATGTCCCCGTCTAATTTTTTATATTTATAATGTAAAAACAACACAAATATTTTGTGGTTTTGAATTTGATTAATATATTTGCAAATGAAAACGGTTTGGGAAATCAGTGAAGCAGATTGTTCTTGAATAAAAGAAGAGTTATCCTCCTTGAACATTTAAGGACAAATGTTACATTTGCGTCGAAATAAATGCATATTTTGCAATATATTTAGAGACAGACATGGATATTGAAAGAAAAATACATCTACAGAAACTAATTGACACCAACATATATCAATGATAATGGGATAATAATCATGAATATATTTGATTTTCTATTAGATGATAGAAGTCTTTCTCTTGATTAATTGACGACATTGTTTGGCATGAATGGTTATAATGTTCCAATCAATGAAATATAAATTTTAATTAAAAACAAACAATAATTTATGAAGCAGATTAATGATCCAGTATTCGGGGAAATGGAATACGACGGAGTGAAGAAAGGTTGGACAAAGAGAATTCCTCTTGGAATATGGTTTGATGACGATTATGAATTAGACATTGTTGTCAAGA
>JAZUIF010000036.1:0-10328 GCA_045642085.1 Paludibacteraceae bacterium
GACCGCTTGGCCTCCGACTTTTCATTCCATTTCTTATCTACATTTTACCATTTATCCCGGGTAATAAAAATGATAATGATTATGGACCTGCAACTATTAATGATTTTGATTGAGTAATCCTGTCAATTTAGATATGCGACATTGATTGGCTGCATCGTCGTCAAAATAAACATATTTTCAAATCGCCACGGAATAAAAATTTTTTATTAACTTTGCTTAGTTAAACTTAGAATTAAAAACACAACGGGCTAGATTGCTGATTTACAATGGCAATAAATCATTGTGATTTAGCATCGTATAATTTCAATAAGTCATACAATGAAAGGTAAAAGTTTGGTTTCTATTACAGACTATAGCAAGGATGATATCTTGAGAGTATTGTCTGCCGCTAAAGAGTTTGAGAAGAACCCCAATCAACAGATATTGCACGGTAAGGTCGTGGCAACTCTTTTCTTTGAGCCTTCTACTCGTACACGTTTGAGTTTTGAGACTGCTGCCAACCGTCTTGGCGCAAGAGTGATTGGTTTCAGCGACGCCGCTACTTCCAGCACTTCGAAGGGTGAGACTCTTAAGGATACTATCAAGATGGTAAGCAACTACGCCGACGTGATCGTGATGCGTCACCATATCGAAGGAGCTGCAAGATATGCTTCAGAGGTAACTGATGTTCCTATTATCAATGCTGGCGACGGTGCTAATCAGCATCCTACTCAGACTATGCTAGACCTTTTCACTATCCAGCAGACTCAGGGTAGACTAAACGATATCAACATCACTATGGTAGGTGATTTGAAGTACGGTCGTACAGTTCACTCCCTTTTGATGGCAATGTCGCACTTCTCACCAACTTTCAATTTCGTTGCTCCTAATGAGTTGGCTATGCCAGACAAGTATAAATTGTTCTGCCAACAGAATAATATTCCATTCAAGGATTTGAAGGAGTTGTCGCAGGAAGTGATCGGCAATACTGATATATTATATATGACAAGAGTGCAGAAGGAGCGTTTCTCCGACTTGATGGAATACGAGAGAGTGAAGAATGTGTACACACTATGCGCTTCTATGCTTGAGAACACTCGTCCAGACATGAAGGTGCTTCACCCGCTTCCTCGCGTCGGCGAGATTGCTAACGATGTCGACGATACACCACAGGCTTACTATTTCCAGCAGGCTAAAAACGGTATGTATGCTCGTCAGGCTGTGATTTGTGACGCTCTTGGTTTAATCTAATTTTGCTACGATGACTATTGATAATAAAGAATTAAAGGTCGCTGCTCTCAAGGAGGGTACAGTGATCGACCATATACCTTCTGACAAACTTTTCAAGGTGATCGCTATTCTTAACCTTAAGAATGCATCTAGCCAGATCACTTTCGGCTACAACCTTGACAGTGCCAAACTTGGCAAGAAGGCTATCATCAAGATCTCCGAGAAATTCTTGGAGCAGAATGAGGTGAACAAGGTGGCTCTTATCGCTCCTCACGCTAAGATCAACATCATCCGCGACTATAAGGTTGTGGAGAAGATGACGTTGAGCTATCCACAGGAGGTTGTCGGCGTTGTAAAGTGCTTGAATCCTAAGTGCATCACTAACAATGAGCCGATGAAGTCTAAATTCCGTCAGCTTCACCCATCGGCAGAGACTTACGTCTGCCACTATTGCGAGAAAACAGTTGACGTAGAGGATATCGTTGTATTGTAATGAAACTGACCTTCAAGCCAGGCAATATGATATATCCAGTGCCAGCTGCACTGATTTCCTGTGGCGACGACGCGGAAAGCTACAACGTCTTCACAGCAAGTTGGGTTGGCACAATTTGTACAAATCCTCCAATGTGCTACGTCTCGATTCGTCCGGAGCGACACAGCTATGAGATAATCAAGCGTACAGGTGAGTTTGTAATCAACCTTACATCCAGATCCATCGCCAAAGCCACCGACTGGTGCGGCGTAAGATCGGGTAGGGATTATGATAAGTTTAAGGAGACTCACATTACTCCTAAAACAACAGCGGTGATTAATTCCGTCTATATTGAAGAATCTCCGCTTTCGATTGAATGCAAAGTGCGTGAGATCATCAAACTCGGCAGTCACGACATGTTTATCGCCGACGTGGTGAATGTTTTGGCCGACGACAAGTACATCGACAAAGAGAGTGGTAGATTCCGACTCGATAAAGCAGACCTTATCGCATATTCTCACGGCGAATACTTTACTTTAGGTGAGATGATAGGTACCTTCGGATGGTCTGTCAGAAAAAAGAACAAAAAACAAAGAACTAAATAATGGCAAAATTTGTAATTGAAGGCGGACACCGTCTATCTGGAGAAATCACTCCGGCTGGCGCAAAAAACGAGGCATTACAAGTGATCTGCGCCACATTGCTTTCTGAAGGAGAAATCGAAATCAGCAATGTGCCCGATATCCTTGATGTCAACAACCTAATTCAGTTGCTAATCAACCTTGGCGTAAGTGTAAGAAAGATTAGCAAAGACACTTATATTTTCTGTGCCTCAAACGTCAATCTTAACTATATCGAAACTGAGGAGTTTGCTAAATCATGTACAATGCTCCGTGGATCAGTGATGCTTGTCGGACCACTTTTGGCTCGTTTCGGAAAAGCTATCATTCCTCAGCCAGGAGGTGATAAGATAGGCCGACGTCGCTTGGACACTCACTTCAACGGTTTGATCGAGCTTGGTGCTGAGTTCAACTACGATGCTGAGGGTAGTCTTTACCGCGTCGGCACAAAGAATGGTTTGAATGGTAAATATATGCTTCTTGACGAGGCATCTGTAACAGGTACAGCCAATATCATCATGGCTGCAGTTCTTGCAAAGGGCACTACCACAATCTATAATGCGGCTTGTGAGCCATACGTCCAGCAACTATGTAAGATGTTGGTGAATATGGGAGCCAAGATTTCAGGTATCGGTTCTAATTTGGTCACAATTGAAGGTGTAGAAAAACTAAATGGTTGCAAGCACCGTCTACTTCCAGATATGATTGAGGTAGGCTCATTCATTGGTATGGCGGCCATGACAAAGTCTGAGATTACAATCAAGAATGTCAACATGCCTGATTTGGGAATCATCCCTAACGCATTCAAGAAAATCGGCGTCGACATGGAGATTGTAGGCGATGATATTGTTGTGCATGGTTCAACACCTATGGTGATTGATAAATTCATCGACGGTGGAATTCTTACCGTTTCCGATGCCCCTTGGCCAGGTTTGACACCGGATTTACTTTCTGTATTCCTAGTTGTGGCTGTAATGGCAGAGGGAAGTGTTTTGATTCATCAGAAGATGTTCGAGAGCCGCTTGTTCTTCGTTGATAAATTGATCGACATGGGAGCCCAGATTATTTTGTGTGATCCACACCGCGCTACAGTAATTGGTCTTGGCAAGGGCGGCAAACTACGTGGTGCTAAGATGTCGTCGCCAGATATTCGTGCTGGAATTGCCTTGTTGATCGCAGCGTTGAGTGCAGAAGGCACAAGCACAATTTCCAATATCGACCAGATCGACCGTGGTTATGAGCAGATTGACGAAAGATTGAAAGCTCTTGGAGCAAGAATATCACGTGTCGGATAAATTCAAGAAGGCGGTTAATTTAACGGCCGTTAAATTATCCGCCATTAGATAATGATAATTTAGTTATTTGAAACCATGAGAAATTGGACAACAATCAAAGAATATAAAGAGATCATTTTTGATTTCTACAACGGAATCGCCCGTATAACAATAAATAGAGAGCGTTATCGCAACGCATTCACACCGCTTACAACAGCCGAGATGTCGGATGCTTTGGCAATCTGCCGTGAACATTCAGATATCAATGTTGTGGTGTTGACGGGTGCTGGCGACACAGCATTCTGCGCAGGTGGAGATATGCACTGCAAAGGCAAGGGTGGATATATCGACGAGGGTGGAGTGCCTCGTTTGTCTGTGCTAGATGTGCAGAAGCAGATACGTAGCCTTCCCAAACCAGTCATCGCAGCAGTAAACGGTTTTGCTATTGGTGGTGGCCATGTGCTTCACGTAGTCTGCGACCTTACTATCGCCTCTGAGAATGCAAAATTCGGCCAGACAGGTCCAAGAGTCGGCAGTTTTGATGCAGGATTTGGTTCATCATACATGGCATCAGTAATCGGTCAGAAGCGCACTCGTGAGATCTGGTTCCTTTGCCAGCAATACACAGCCCAGCAGGCTTTGGAATGGGGCTTGGTGAACAGAGTTGTTAAGTTGGAAGAGTTGGAAGATGCTTACGTTGAGTGGGCAGAGAAGATGATGGAATTATCACCACTTGCATTGCGTATGATTAAGCGTGGATTGAATGCCGAACTAGACGGACAGGTCGGAATCCAGGAGTTTGCCGGCGACATGACAATGCTTTACTATAATCTTGATGAAGCACACGAAGGTTCAAAAGCATTTTTGGAGAAGAGAAAACCAGATTTCTCTAAATATCCTAAATTTCCGTAAACCGAACCGTGACAACGGATCCGGAGAATTAAATCCAAACACCGCCTATGGTAGGTTTGAAAAAATTCAAACACAACCATAGGCTATGTCAAATCAACCGTTATCACGGTTGGGGAACATACGAACCGGTTGGGAAACATACGAACCGAACCGTGATAACGGTTCATTTATAAATAGCCTATGGTTAAGGACAAACAACGTTTGTCCTACCATAGGTAAAAAGAGAAAATAGAATTATTAATTTAACAATACAAAAAAATGGGTTCATTAACATCGTTGTATTACCACATTGTATTTTCCACAAAACACAGAGATACAATATTAATAGATCCGATAAAACCAGTAGTATTCAAAGTGTTTAGGAATGTAGCTGAAAAATACAATGCAACAATCATAGCCGCAAATGGAGTAGATGACCATGTTCATATTTTATTGAAAATGGATACAAGTCAATTTGTGGTTGATATAATTAAAGAGATGAAACGTTTATCATCTCTAATTGTTAATAAAACATTTGAAACAAAATTTTATTGGCAACGTCATTATGGTATATTCTCGGTTTCATACAGTATGGTATCAACGGTCAAAGCATATGTTTGTAATCAGCAAGAACATCATAAGAAATTTGATTTCTTATCTGAGTTAAAGCAATATGCATTGTTAACAAATGAATTAATAGACAATGATTTATATGAATAAAAAAATCTCCATAACTCCATATAAATTAATTTTCAACGAGAGAGTCTTCACATCACGTGGTTCTCTCGACGACCATACCGTCTATTACGTCACAATCACCGACGATAATGGCAATTCTGGTACAGGTGAGTGTGCTCCGTTGTATGGATTAAGTCCGGAATATGGCGAAGGCTTGTATGATATTTTGAAGGCAAAAGCCTCTGAATATGAGCAACATGGAGATTTAAGCAAAATCGATTTCACTAATCTTTCATCAGCAAGATTTGCCTTTGAGTGTGCTGAGATGCAGATGAAAAATGGTAGTGAGAAGATTTTCGACACTCCTTTCTGCAAAGGTGAGGATGGCATTACCATCAACGGACTCGTTTGGATGGGTGAGATTGATGTGATGCTTCGTCGTGCAAGAGAGAAATATGACCTTGGCTTCCGTTGCTTGAAATTCAAGATTGGTAGCAAGGATTTCAATAAAGAGATGGAGTTGCTTAAGGCCATGCGTGGAGAATTTGGTAATTCAATCACGATGCGTGTCGACGCGAACTGCGCATACACTCCTGATTTTTACTTGAACGAGGTTGAGCCTGTGCTTCATTCTATTGATATTCATTCCATTGAACAGCCATGTAAAGTTGCCGACGTGGATGGATTGACTCGTTGTTGTGCGAAGAGTCGTGTCGACGTGGCACTTGACGAATCGCTGATTGGAACAAAAAGTTTGGATGAAATGTCTGTTCTGCTTGACACTATCAAACCGCAATACATCATCCTAAAACCCACTTTGTGCGGAGGATTAAGTGGAGCTAACAACTGGATTAAAGTGGCTAAAGAACGTGGAATCGGCTATTGGGCAACGTCGGCTTTGGAAAGCAACGTCGGATTGCTATCTATTGCACAATGGTCGTCAACAATCGGAGTGAATATTCCTCAAGGACTTGGCACAGGAATGATATACAGCAATAATGTCGACAAAGGTCTACATATTGAAGGCGAGAAATTGTGGTGGAGTAATAAAAATGCTCAATTATAAATGCTTAATAATTGGCAATAAATGAGATTCGCAATCTTAGTTTCATCCGACCCATTCTTCGATGGAGTGTTCCAAAGTGTATTGCTTAACGAAAATAGCAATGGTACTTTTGACATCGTTCGTCCTGTTTGCGAAAGAGATTTCGTCATGTCTGAACTAGGGGAGAGAGAGAAACTATTGGTGCGAAAAACCACAAACTACGAACCAGAAACCATACACAACCTATTTATTAGAAAATCCAAATACTCTTTATCTGTTTACAATACCGAGATGGCAAAGATGAAAGCTGTCTACGACGATAAAGCTAACCAACGTCGCAGCGAATCCATTTTTGCAAAGATTCTCAATTATATAGATGCTCAAGCTAAAGAAATTTATTCTATACTTTCTGCTAATCCGGATATTCTTATTGCAGTACGTCAGCCACATGCAAAACAGATTCTGAAATCAGATGTATTCCAAATCACTGATGAAAAATCTTTAATCCATCCAAAATTCTCTTTTCTTCCAGACGGATCAATACGTTATAGTATGAATCTATCACATTCTGGACAATTGATTCCATTCGGAACTATTGAAAGAAAGGATGTCAGGGTAGTGTGCTCGAATCCGTGTATGGCTGTCTTTTTGCTTGAAAATTATGCGTCGACATATGGTTCAAGGATTCTTGTTTTTGAGAATGCCAAATCATCGATTATCAATCCTTTCTTCTCAAAACCATATATTGAGATCAAATCAGATAATGTCGACAAGTATTGCAGCACTTTCATCGCAGATATGCTGTCGAAATTCGATGTTCTTCTCGAAGGAATTGAAGCTGTGAAAGTCAATGTATCTCCGATTATCAAACTGACTTTAGATAAATCGTTGAACAATAGAAGTGTGCTTCGTCCGACGGTGGAGTATAATAACGTTAACCTTAACGATAACAGACGTACGTTCAGTTATTGTTTTGATAATTTGGCTAAGGGGATTGAATACGCTGGAATCGTAAATGGAAAGCCGAAATTCTTCATCATAGAGAGAAACTTAGTGATGGAGAATGAGATTCTTGAAAATGTGTTGCAAACGGGATTAGAAAAGTGTGATGATTATCTAATCTGTTCTGATAATAGTTCAGAATTCAATATATATCAGTGGATTACTGATTATAATGGACTGATTGATAATGTTGTGATTGATGCTCCAAACTTCATTTCAATGGAGCCACAGATTGTCTATCAACACGATGTTATCGGCGATTGGTACGACTTGAAGATGTACGTTGAGGTGGAAGGAGAGAAGATTAGATTCAAGGATATCGCGGCACTTATAAAGAGTGGAGAGCATATTTTCCACTTTGGCGACTGTCGATTCTTCGTTATTCCAGACATTTGGTTTAGCACCTACGCTGACCTTGCCAAAGTAGCATCTGCCTCTCCAACTGATTCCATAAAACTACATCGCTCTTCCACTGCGTTGCTAGAAACCGTGTTGGAGAAAAAAGAGATGCCAGAGTTGACAAATGTCAAGGTGGATGTGCCAGAGTTTGTTAATGCATCATTGCGTAAATACCAAATTGAAGGATTCAATTTCCTTGTAAATCATTATATATCAGCAATCGGTTGTATTCTTCTTGATGACATGGGTTTAGGAAAAACATTGCAGACAATTGCATTGTTGGCATACGTGCATAGAGACAGTGTCGTAAAACGTAAATCCGTAGGGGCAGGTTTCAAACCTGCCCGCCAAGAAAATTCCGATACATCAAATATGGTTCAACGATCGTTGTTTGATGATTTTGAATCGGATAATTCTAAAACCGCTGAGATAAACACAAAAGAGTCAGACGCAAAGGATTCTTCCAACTCCGAATCAACAATGCTACAGGCATCGTTGATTGTCGTACCGGCTTCTCTTTTAACGAATTGGAGGAGGGAATTGGAGAAATTCTGCCCGTCGCTCACTGTCTACACACATTCGGGAAAGGATAGAAAGAAGAATCTGAAATATATCTTCAAAACCTACGATATTGTGTTGGTTTCAAGCAATCTGCTTCAGAAGGATTCACATCTTTTTGTTGAGTCGATGCCAGAAACTATTGTGATTGATGAAAGTCATAAATTGAAGAATGCGAACACTAAATTCCATCATGCGATGCGTGGAATCAAACCACATTTCGTCATCGGATTGTCTGGAACACCTATTGAAAATAGCATTATCGATTTACATTCACAATTTGAGATTATCAATCCATATCTTCTTGGCACACTTTCTGAATTCAAGAAAGCCTATATGAAAGGCGACAATCTACCTGTGGAATCACGTGAAGCAATCGGAAGAATCATAGCTCCACACACTTTGCGCCGAACTCGAAACGAAGTGCTTGGCGACTTGCCTCCATTGACTGAGATTGTCTGCTCACTCGACATGGATGAACAACAGGCTGAGATGTATGAGATTGAGAAGAGTGCGGCACGCAACGAAGTGATGAAGATCATTGATTCATCAGAATCAGGAGTGAAAGCACTCACTGCTTTGATTCGATTGCGTAAACTTGCTTTGCATCCGAAGATGTACGATGAGACGTACAATCTCGAAAATCCTAAGACTCGCTGGATCATCGACTTCCTAAAAGAATTGCGTGAGGAGAAGCATAAAGTGATAATTTTTGCCACATTCTCCACATATTTTGATTATCTTTATGAAGAATTAGCCAAATCTGGCATTTCATCGTTGATTTTCACCGGTGAAACGAAGAATCCCGACCAGGTGCTCGACCAATTCCAGAAAGATAATTCAGTGACAGCTTTGCTCACCACTTATCAGAAGGGAGGTACCGGTCTCAACCTTACTGCAGCCTCTTACGTGATCCATGCTGAGCAATGGTATAATCCACAACTCACTGATCAAGCAACAGCAAGAGCACACCGTAGTGGACAGACAAAACCAGTGACGTCGTACCATCTTCTTCTTAAAGATAGTATCGACGAGAAGATTTTCAATCTCGCAAAAAAGAAACGTGAGGTGGCAAACGGTACTCTGGATATGGCGAAGATGTCGGCAGAAATGGCTTTGGATTTGATATAAATTAAACGGGCAGGTTTGAAACCTGCCCCTACAATCTTAATAATTCATCGTATGGGAGGGTTTTGAACCCTCCCGAAAACATAATAAAATGAAATATATATCTCTCTCGTCGTCATCAAACGGAAACTGCTATTTGTTTGAAGACGGAGACACAAGATTCTTAATCGACGCAGGACTTACAGTCAAACGCATCAAACTGCTTTTGGCTGAGATCGGTGTGGAACTTTCATCAATAAAGGGAGTCGTGTTGACTCACTCTCACCGTGACCATACGAAGGGTGTGCCGACATTAGTTTACCGTCACAACATGCCTCTATATTGCACGTTGTCGACGCTACAGGACTTGGAAAAGAATACAGGCAAAGATGTCGACAGATCTTTGTGGAGAGAGGTTAAATCACATGAGGAGTTTGAAATCGATGGTTTCTCACTTCTGCCTATGCCTGTCAGCCACGACACAAGAGACTGCCATGCTTACCGTGTGAAGATAGGGGATAAAGTGTTGACTCTTGCCACAGATTTAGGTAAAGCAACAGATGAGTTGATGGAATCTGTGAAAATATCCGACCATCTGATTATTGAATCAAATTATAGTGAGACTCTATTACAGATCAGTTCATACACTGCTTATCTACGAGGCAGAATTGATTCTGATTGTGGACATCTTTCAAATGTTCAGACTGGAGAGATTGTAGATTTCGCATGCAAGAAGGGTAGGGTGAAGCATATTCATCTGGCTCACATCTCAGCCAATTCTAACACACCTGAAACAGCGTTGAATCATTCAAAGAAATTCGTGACCAATGGAGTCAAGATTGATGCGTTGCCACGCAAAGAGATGAGTGAGATGTGGGAAATGTAATTTATTATTTATTTCATTCCTCTCGACATTTTTATCTCATCATAAGCTATATAATCAGCTTCATCGTCTCAGTAGCTTGACGTATTGCTTCGTCGCCTAAATTTTCAAAATTATCAGGATGATATTTAACAGCGAGAGAACGATATGCCTTTTGTATTTCTTCATCTGAGATATTATGGTCAACGCC
>JAZUIF010000037.1:0-29295 GCA_045642085.1 Paludibacteraceae bacterium
GAGTTGCAAAGCTGTATTGCGTTCCTAAGACCGCTTGGGCCTCCGACTTATATAGTCGACGAACATCATCTTCTTTATATGGGGGAAAAGAGTCATGGTGAATACCAAATCTTCACTAATGACACTAGATGGAGGAGAAAAACCGGACTCTTCAATCAATTCTTTCTTGATTAATTTACCCCAATATGTAACCATGAATAGATATTTACCAAAAAAATTTCTATAAAGATCTTCAAAATTTCGTCTTCCTTCTCCTTCTTTGATATCAATCTCTATCACTCTCTCCTTGTATTTGGGGTCAACACAAAAAGGAACTTTATATCTCAAAAAAGGAAGTACTTTCTGCGAATCCATACAAACAAAGTCGAGATCGTATTTCAATGCAGGTTCTATCATTCTCTGCAAAGCCTCTGGCTCCAACCAATCATCTCCATCAATAAAACAAAGGTAAGAACCTTTTGCCTCTTGAATTCCGCGATATTTAGCTTTACAGATACCAAGATTTATTTCATTGTTTACAATTCTTATACGGCTATCTTTTTCCGCATATTTTTTTAAGATATCCAAATCATTGCCAGGAGAACAGTCGTTAACACAAACTAACTCCCAGTCATTATAATTCTGGTCCAACACTGACTCAATCAATTTTGGGATATACGCTTCTGATTTGTAAAAGTTTGCAATAATAGATATCATCATAAGCCAACTATTTTAACTGATATCTGATGCTCAGAATTATCTTGAACAACCATTTATGGTTTACAATTTGGCGTAATAATTTAGACCTAAAATCAGATGGATAGTAAGGTTCTTTTGAGAAATCTACTATCGGGAATTTACCCTTTTTCTCCGACTCTGAATACAAATTGAGAGTTTCCGTTTTAGTCAACAATGGATTTCCTAACTGACCAACAAATAATCCATATACATGAAATGAATCGAGAAATTCTAGTTTTTTTATTACATCAGGATTATTTCCCTTGTAAGCAAATCTCATCTTGTCATATTCACGTAGAAGACCAACACGACTTAACTCTCTTTTTCTCACTCTTTCTGGCAATGAGCTTAATGTCAAGCCACTATTTAAGATTCTATACCCACACGTTTTTAACGCATTCTTATAGAAAGACATCTTAACATCCTTCAAATACTGGTTTCGTATAAATATAGCATCTTCTTCTATACAAATGTCCTCACAGAAACGATCATTTCCAATCATGTCTCTTCTGAAAACCATTTCCATAAGAAATGTGGTAAAAACAAAAGCAGGCGACGAGAAAAAAGTCGTCGACATAAATGGATCAACAAACTCGATCTGAGGAACAGCAATTGACATCAAGTCTATATCATTAACCTCATCATTACTCATTCTTTGCTTAATGCCAAAAACTCCTATTGAGGAATTTTGGATCTCCATCTCCCGAATGACCTGCGGCAACACGCCTGGAAAAATGAAATCATCAGGATCTATAATATAAATATATTTTCCTGATACCATGTTTAATCCAGCATTTCGTGCAGAACAAAGACCTCCATTGGACTTGTTCACAACCTTAATCTCTTTATACTGAGTTTTAAGTTTTTCCAAAAGGTCAAGCGTTGAATCCGTAGATCCATCATTTACTGCCACAATCTCCATCTGCATACAACTATCATCCATATTTAAAGACAACGATTGCAACGTTTTCTCAATAGTCGCCATACAGTTATAACACGGAATTATGACTGATAGTAAAGGTTTTTCGCACATAAGTCAAGATGGTTAGGTTCTGGAAATATTTTATTGTCCCACGTTCAAAAGGACATCACATTTAGAGAACATTTTACCATATTCAGGCACAAACTCAGAATCGGGAACATCTTTACCTTGTGTCCATGCGACAATGGCCTTTGGTATATTCACACCTGCTTCATGCGAGAACGGATACCCTCCACCAAAACGAGGATTCAACTCCAATACATAATACTCGCCATCTCTCTCAAGGACATCACAGTCTAAGTTTGCTATATGCTTCAACCCCTTTCCGATAATAGAACCAATCTCTCTTAGCTTAGCATTGTCGACGGTAATGGCCTTGTCTGTCTCTCCAGCTCTCATAGATAGCTTTTGCTTCACTGATACGCCACGCTGATTCTTATTGAAATCGTTTACAATGTCCAAACCATACTCAGGGCCTTTGATCACTTCCTGAATCAACAAAAAGTTGGCATCCGTTGAAGCTGTTGCTAGAATTGACTTCTGTACCTTTTTCTTGTCCAATTTGTACACCATCTCCAACTCTTCCAAATCATCTACAAATTCAAGACCAATTGAGCCAGACCCCCAACGAGGCTTTAGAATCAATGGAAAATTCAATATGCCCGCCTTGATTGCAGCGACTGCTTCATTGTAATCTACATATGTCTTCGGTGTTTTCAAACCAAGACTCTCGATAAACTGAGCGGTCTTATATTTATCAAAACAAATATCGATAACATCAGGATCAGAGACAACAACATTTACTCCGATTGCCTTGAAGTCATCTTTCTTTGCAGACAAAATAGGCAGCTCCAAGTCGTTAAGAGAGATCAAAACCTTAACATCATATTTCTTACAAATGTCAAGGACAGTATCTAGATAATTATCCGCATAGACACCTGGAACCTGCACTTTGATATCTGCAGCAGTTAGGGCCGGAGCAGACATCTGCATATCAGCGGCAATGATAGATCCGCTATTTCCAATCACTTCCTTGAAATATTTAAGCAGGTAGCGTCTACGTCCTGCACAAGTAAATAGTATATTCATAGTCTCTTGACTTTCTAAATCAAACATTATAAAAGGCCATCACATCATCCAATGTCTGTCTACGACGGGCCAAGCTATCTTTATCTCCTTCAATGGATACAATCGGCGACACATAATTGATAAATGATGGCGTCAACACAATAGTATAGGCTCCTACGCCGTCTATCTTAACATAATCACCTCCACTTATGTTGTTTGGAACATTTACATCTGATAAAATGACATCCTTCTCCATACAAGTAGAACCAACCAAATTGGCAACATAAGTGCCGTTAGCAGACTTCTTTGTAAAGAATGTGTGTGGCAAGTTGTTGCTATGCAAAGTTGGCTTCACATCAAACACAGTGCCATCAGTAGTCAAGAATTTTTGCCCTGCAATCTCTTTTGTCTGGAATATTCTTGACACATAAGAGAATACATTCGCCACTACGGAAACACCAGGCTCAATTACAATATTAGGCTGAACCTTCCTGAACCAATCATTCTGCAGACACAAATCAAGAATAACATCAGCATAATCAGAATATTTTGGTTTGTTGCTAACATCTATACCCTTTGCCGCAGCACCAAAAAAGCCACCACCAACATCAAAATACTTAAGGTCGTCCAACTGAAACTCACTACACAAAGCCAACATCTGACTGACAATCAAACCATAATTTGCGACGGCTCTATCAGAAGACGAAGTATGCCCATGCAGAGAAATTATCTTTATTCCATTATCCTTAAGAGAAGGGATAACCTCAGATAACAGTTTTTTTGTAAATCCAAAACGGCCAACTCTCAATCCACACTGAACCTTGGAAACCCCGTCTTCATCAGTCAAGTCAATATTCAAACGTAGTCCTACAGCTACCTCGTTGCTTGGATTTTCAGATTTATACTTCAATATTGTGTCGATCTCATACAAAGAATCTAAATTAATAACAGAACCTTCGTTCAATGCTTTGTTCAATATAGACTCTCGTTTAATCGGACCGTTGAAGATTACATTTTTAAATCCAATACGTTTAGCCAAATCGTATTCCATTTCAGACACGACCTCGGCATAACATCCCGACTCCTTAGCAATTTTGCACAGAGCAGGGACATAATTTGTCTTAAAAGAATAACCGACTACTAACTTTGGATATTTAGATAAAAAGGCGGATTTGAATGATTCAATATTACGCAAATATGTGCTTCCGTCCATCAAATAATACGGTGTTCCATACTTTTCCGCAAGTCTATCTAAATAATTAAAATCAATTTGTTCCATCAAATAACTCCATAGTCACATTTCCTTCCTGAGATATTCCGTCACGCTTAAACACTTTTTGAATTGTGATAAAAATGACTTTCATATCAGTCAAGAAAGATACATTATCAACATACCAAACATCTAGTTTGAATTTTTCTGTCCAAGAAATCGAATTTCTTCCATGACACTGGGCCCATCCCGTTATGCCAGGACGAACATCATGTCGACGTGCTTGCTCTTTACTATATAATGGAAGATATCGAACAAGCAACGGACGTGGTCCTATCAATGCCATATCACCTACAAGAACATTCCAAAACTGAGGAAGTTCATCGATACTTGTACTACGGACAAACTTTCCTATCTTAGTTAAACGTTGCTCGTCTGGCAAAAGATTTCCTTCAGCGTCTCTTGCGTCTGTCATTGTCTTAAATTTGCAAATCTTAAAGATTTTACCATGCAGTCCAGGACGCTCCTGAAAGAAAAAGGCTCCTGCACCTTTATTCGCAAAATGCAAAAATAAAGTAATAATAGCCAAAGGCACAAACAAAATGCACAATGCTGATAACGCAATACAAAAATCAAAAATCCTTTTAAAAAAGTTTTTGTACATAGCCGATCATAATAAATTATTTAAAACCAGTTCGACACCCAAAATCAAGTAATTATTAAATCCATTGTCCAAATTTGGGAAACCGTACAAAAATATCAATTTTTCAACAAAAAAAAACGATTATCTCAAAATAGTATCATAAAAATGCTTCCAATGTTTAACAACAACGGAACCAGCAAATTTTTCCAACACTCTGTTACGTCCTGCTTCTCCGAATTTTTTTCGTTTTTCCTCATCCTCAGCAAGTTCTTCCATACAAGCAAAAAGTGAATCAACATCACCCACCTTGCATCTTAACCCAGTCTCGCCAGGAACACTTGCATCCAATACTCCATATGCATCACTGGTGATAGTAGGCAACCCAAGACACGCTGCCTCAATCACACTACTTCCGAACCCTTCTCGATAAGTAGGCAAAACAAACACGTCGCCTGCCTGAAGCATACGTTGCGGCTCTCTGGTCAAACCATAATTAAGAAAGTTTTCCTTATTCAGATTCTTATAGTTTCCAAATGTTGCGGCGACATTCTCCTCATCAGCTCCGAACAACAATAGAAACGCATTTTTATTTTTATCTAACAACTTATCGAACGCAGGCAAAAGCTCATACATTCCCTTGTCGTGATTCAACCTGCCCATAAAAACAAACACCACCTTTTCGTCAGAAATATTCAACTCCTGACGAGCAGACATACGAGAGCCAACTGATGGGGCAAAACGTATGATATTGACGCCTGCAATCGAACCATCGCCAAGCACCTGAGCTTTCTTCGCACTCACCACCCCCTCGTCGACAAGAAACTGACGCTGAGAGGCTCCGTCGACAAGAACGTGCGTATTCAATTTTGCCATAAACCAGTCGATAGACTTTAGCATCAAACGCATAGCACCTTTTCTTGTTGCCCACACCTGACCTGTGAAAATATGAATACGAATCGGCACTCCAGCTAGTTTGCCAGCCAACGCACAAACCAATCCCGCTTTAGGTGTAACGGAGTGAACCGCATCAAATTTCATTTTTTTGAAATAAGAGGCCAACTGACGCACTGCTTTCAAATCTTTCGTAATAGAGATTTGACGCTCCAGGTCGAAATGCTGATATCCACACACATTCAAGCCCTTCATCTCATCTTCTGAGGAAATGTTTGCAGCAAGATAAATATCATAATCCTCTTGCAATGCTTCAATATGATCTTTCAAAAAAGCCTGTGCAGTCATCGGAGCTGCAACCACGAAACATATTTTCTTTCTTGCCATCCGTAATTATTTAGTCTGTCAATACTGGATAATCCTCTGGATCAATATAATATCCGCCATAAAGATTATCAGTAAACTTTTTAGGAAGAATCTTATTAGCAAGCCATAGACAAGGAGCTAACAACTTAAATTGTTTCTGCTCAAATCCATTTTTCACAGCCAAATTTTTTACTCTTTCTGTAATGCTCAAAATCGGAGTGTCCTGAGGACAGTACACATCACTTTTATCAATAGTAAGCAGTTTACGCAATGCCTTAGCAACATTCTCCACACTGATTAATGAGAATTTGTAGTTTGTAGAGTATACAGGCAAAAATCTGAAAGTTGCCAACTGCTCAATACGATGATAAAAAGTACCGGGGCAATCCTTTCCATATACGTTTGGCAACCTTACCAACTGGACACAAAGGTCATCTATTGATTTTAGCAAATCCTCACCCTTTTTCTTACTGCGTCCATATGGAGTAACTGGAGACGACGGTGTCTGACGATTGATTGTGTTGACGCAACCAAACTTAGGACCAAGACCAACAACAGCCATAGTCGAGATGAAGATAAATTTCTTCAACCCCTGCGACTTGGCCAGTTTTGCCATCTCATAAGGAATCTCCGCGTTTACTTTATCATGTATCGCCTCATCCGTGATTTCAGGATGATGTACAATAGCAGCGAAATAAATGATAGTGTCGACGTTGGTATAGTCATACGTTTTCCAACCATCATCACGCACACTCAACGTAGTATATGTATCAGATTCCACACTATTCATAAACACTTTGGCTATGAATGAATTTGGTCCGACCACTAATGTTTTCATCTCTTCATCACTTCATTATAGACGGCCATATACTTTTCGGTCATCACATTGATATCATACTGGATTGCCTTTGCCTGACATTTCTCAATAACGGACTGTTTGTATGTCGCATCCGAATCAAGCTTAAGAATAGCATCCGCAAAAGCATTTGCATTTTCATGTTCAAACAAAATTCCATTACCGTCGACAATCTCATGAAGACCATCAACATCACTTGCCAAGAATGGACGGCCAGAAGACATACCTTCCAAAGAAGCTAATGACAATCCCTCGAAATGGCTACTCATAGCAACGTAGTCACTTGCAGCCAACACATTAGGAATATCCGTACGGATACCCAAAAGATGCACTCTATCCTGTAGTTGGTACTCGTTGATCAACGACTCAAACAAAGCCTTACGCTCATCGTTGCCTCCTCCTACCAAACACAAATGAAATTCTTTTGGAAGATACTGCATTGCCTTAATAAGCGTAGGCTGATCCTTCTGTGGTCGAAATGCTGCCACAAAAGAGATAATCTTATCTCCGAGTTTGCGAACATCCGCAGCAGGCTCCGCAGAGGCATACTTGTGGTAGTCGATACCATTGTACACCATAGTGATATTCTTACAATTCTCTGCACCAAGATAGGCGATATGATTAGCCTCACACTGGTCACTGATCATAATATGCTTCTCATACTGGCGGAACATCCATTTGTCTACTGGCTTATACCACCACAATTCTCTACGAGTATTTGTAGTATTGTGCTCTGTTGTGACCAAATGGGCATTGCTAAACAAACCTCCAATAGCAGCAAACATTTGAGGGGCAGTGGTATGAGTATGGACGATATCCCATCCCTGACGCATCAACTTTGTCAACTTCATAAGACAAAGCGGACTATAGTATCCACCTGCACTTGCCACACAATGGACTTTGATTCCAGATTCCATCAGACAGTCGTAAAACGAAGTCTTAGTGCTATCGAAAACACAAAGTTCCACCTGGTGACCCATATCACGCAAACGAGGAAGAAGGTCAACCATGAGTTTTTCCGCACCTCCCGTATATAGAGTTGTAATTACATGAAGTATTTTCATTTTCCGTAAAGTGAATTTTTCTTGATCTTATCTTTATTTACAAAGTATAATACAGATCCCGGCAGCAAACAAAAGAATGTCATTATCTTCATTGGAGATTCCTTCAAGAAATTCCAGTTTTTCGAACGAATAGAATGAGAAACATAATGGATATTATTCTGAATCTTTCTCTTAAAGGAAGACGTTTGAGTCATTTCAAACTTTCTATAAAAAGCCCAACCCTTAGGATTGTTCCAGTACTGTTTCCACATTCCGAAACTAGATCCATCCAACTGATATTCTACGATCACATAAACATGGTTGGAAACCAACAACTCATAATCGTTATCAATCATATGATATAAATAATCTAGACCAACGTATCTCTCACCTTCAAATAGCGGATACTTTGGATATTTCTTCACCACGTCGGTGCGATAAATCATCTTCTTATCTCCGAACCCATTCAACTCCTCATAATATCTGCGCAGAGTTGTAGTCTTCAAACCATCTGGAAAATTATTTCCGATAACTTTACCATCTTCAGTGGCATCCAAACCAATGATTCCCGCATATTTGTCAGACCCATGTTCTTTCCAAAATGATACTATCTTCTCTACCGCATCATCTGGCATATAATCATCAGAATCAATACAAGTGTTCAATTCAGTCGTGATATGGTCATAGGCAGTATTGTGAGCACCATGCATTCCTTGGTTTTCCTGATAAACATATTTGATATCAATCTTTCCTTCTGCAATCCAGCCATCAATCAACTCCTTTGTATTATCTTTCGAACCGTCGTCTACAACAAGCCACTCAAAATCTTTGCATGTCTGGCGGCATAAACTGTCGTAAGTTCGTCCTATCGTATGAGCACGGTTATAAGCAGGCGTAAATACAGTCAATGTTTTCATCCTTTTATCTTATTTATGAAATTCACAACTCCAAACACAAATTTAGCTCCAAAGATCTTAATCAACTTGTTTTTCAACAAATGCAATCTAAAGCTCAATGATTTCTGATTCATCCAAGAACAAGAGTAATGATGTATTGAAACTGTATTTTCAGTCAAATCAGTCAATCCTGTAGTGGAATCCATTGGGCAAAAATAATCCGCTGGATAGATCTTGAATCCGGCAACGTCTTGATAACGATGTTCATTCACGAATCCATACTTCTTCAGAGTTTGTGTCGTATGGTATACTATAGTTCCTTCGTCAAAAGTAAATTCAGGCTTGCTCTCATACAGTTCAAGCATCTCTTTTAAGAATGGAGAATTAGGTTCACATCCCATACCCAATCCCGCATTCACTCCCAAAGGCTCACCACTTGCAGGATTCTGAGTAGCCAGACTCTTTTCAATACCCATAAAGTTGCCTTGCGCAATAATATGATCCATATTACGAATCACTTCTACATCCGTGTCGAAATATACGCCGCCCTCATTATATAACACCCAGAACCTAGCGTAGTCACTAACAAATGCAAACTTTTTTTGCTCGTAAGCACCTTTTACATATGGACAGCAATTTACATCAAAATTGCTCTCGTTCCAGACTTTTATCTCATAGTCAGGCAAATATTTTTTCCACGACGCCAAACACTCTTGAGCATCTTTAGGCAATGGATTTCCTCCAAACCAACAGTAATGAATTATTTTAGGTATCATATAGTTTCTTAATAATCAAGCATAATATACTAACTGCATAAACAACGTAAAACTCATATGTACGTATATGTACTTTTTCATGTTCGTCACCAATGGATGCTGGTCGTTAGGAATCGCAAAACAAGGATAAATAATCAAAAATGGATATGCGAACCAAGACAAGTATGCAATACGGTTAGTGTAAGCACCGTACATACATAGCATCCAAATTCCGTTTGTTGTCATATAGTAGTGTAGCAAATCCTCATATAGTTTTTCTCTCAACTCATACTTGAAGATCACATAATAACCCATCAATACAGGCATCGCGCTATATACGACAAAGTCAATTCTAAAACCAGACTTACCTCCCCAGTCATCTGTAGATGTCAAATAGGCATTTCCTGATTCATCCGAGAATCCCGCAAATATATTCTGGAAGAAAGTAATATGGGCTGCTGCACAGAACAAACAGAACAGCCAACCATAGAAATACCATCTGCTATCCTTAAATATAGAGACAATAATATACACAGCTACTGGCAACTGCATTGAATGGTGGAATCCCCAAGACAACAACAAGAACGGTATCGAGACATACATCTTATCTCTATACGCCATCGCTACCATGAACATAGCCGCTGATCCTCCAGCCTTAATACCATTTGTAAGGTAAGAGAATGAAGAGAAAGCAATAAGGCACACAAGATAAGCAAGCATTGTGTTTGACGGGAACAATTTTCTGCATGCCACCAATGTGCAACCACAGTTAATTGTTGACATTATCAAAAACAGTACCGTAGCATCAGGAAAATATTCTGCCAACCACGCACTCATATTGTCGAACAAGAAATTCTCAGCTTCAGGATTAAATCCATTCCACATCTGTCTTGTCCAGGCATATGCATAGTTGATCGTATCTCCAAATACAGGAGAGTGAGGTCGTAGTCCAATCCAAATAGCTAAAACGATGCACAGGATTGCACTCGGTGCTATTGGCTCAACTTCATACACATCTCGTCTATTTGAAATAAAAACAAACGTGAGGATTACAACGACAAACGAAAATATGTATGGGTATAATATTGCTTCAATCATAAGCTTAATTCATCAAACTATAAATTTTCTCAACCTCAGATTCATTTCCAAAATCATTGGCTTTCAAATAATCAGAAATCGTATTTTGTAGTTCCAAGTCCCTTATAAAATCAGCTATACCCTTAGCAGCATTTTTTTCATCCAAAGGAACTATCACTCCATCCACATTATCATTGATCTGCGACTTTGCAGTTGGATAATTTGTAATCACAATAGGCTTGCACAACACCTGAGCCTCTCTTACTGTAACGCTCTTCCCTTCAAATATACTAGGCTGAGCATATATATCACAAGCCTTTACATAAGGATAAGGATTGGATTTCTTACCAAGAAGAATCATGCGATGTCGCATTTCATATTTGTCCAAAGCCTCCTGAATAAGATTATCTGGACCAAAACCGATAATATACCACTTAAAATCAATGCCCATCTTCTCCATGTCGGCACAAATTTGAGGAATACTCTCCATTCGTTTTGCAGGACAATATCTGCCTATTGTAAGAAGTTTGACAACACCCGGTTCATCTGGCATCTCTGCACTGACATCATCTAACTCTGCCTGCTGTCGAACAAATGATGGAGAAAGAATGTTTTCAATAAGGACTATCTTATCTTTTAATTCAGGGAATGTTTTCAAAAATGCCTTTGTACAATCTTCACTGATAGAAGCCACATAATCAAAACCATTCCAAAACGGCAATTCCAAATCATGATTGACATGGATTGTACTATAATCAGTATGAATCCAACAAATCTTTTTCTTTGCCTTGACCTTATTAAGAACTATATTATGAGGTTGTAAAAAACTTATTGCCAAATCGTACTCGCCATATTTATACAATGAAGGAAGTGCACCTTCTACCGCGTTTGTCACATATTGGAAAATACTAGAATCATGTTTACTCAACTCTTCTGGCAATGTATTCAAATATTTTTGATACTGACGTCTTGCCTTAAATCGACGAATAGCCATTCCCCAATGACCTTCCTTGATCACATCCATTATTGGGCGCTCAATACATGTATACTCTGGAATCTCTGGCAACAAATTAACATACTCCGGTATCAAACTCATAAATTCTCCGGTATGCTGATTCACAAAAAGATCAATATCAACCTTCTCAGGATCCAACGATGATAACAAACCAAGCAATGCTCTCTCTGCTCCACCAATCTCCAAATAATGGATATTAATAAAAATTCTCTTTTTCATTTTATTTTTCGAAAAATGGAAGTTTTGGATTTATATCCAATAACATATTGCGAATAAGGCAATTTTGATAAAAAGTAACATAACAACGTAGTCGTAAACAAAGTCAACACAAATATCACAAACGTTTGCAATATATAATTTGATATATTAACTACGAACGGCAACTTCCATATAAACAATCGCATTATAAAAATATGAATCAGATATATACCAAGCGAATAATTACTGATTGTATTCACAAATTTACCAATCAAACCAGACAACGATTTCCCTATAAATAATTTCTTTATTGTCAAAAATAATGTCATCGACATTATTGCTACAGGTGCAGACAAATACCAAAATGCCTTATGGATATTAAAATTCCATCCTAGATATTTGTTCAACACTGGCAATGGCAAACACAAAAGCGTAACCGGGATCAGTATCTTTAATGAAATATCATATTCACGCAAGTAATATCCTAACAAGAAATATCCAACGTATCCTGTGAAATAATAAAGATATCCTTCAACAGAAGTGTCGATTCTGAATATTCTCTCCATATATGGATAAAACATAGTAATACCCCAAAGTAAAAGATAAAATTCAACTGCTTGTTTGGATGTTTGTCTCAACCATGGAGAAAGAATCGGAACAAGCAAATATAATCCTACCAAAACATACAAAAACCACATCACCCCATGTCCCTGATACTTGAACGGTATAGATATGATTCTACTGAACAAAGGATAATGTACCATATCAAGATTCAACCCTGTGTACAACGACACTATAGTAAACACTATAATTGGACAAACTAGTTTTTTCAAACACTTTGTCACATAAGAGAAAACCGGTCTTTCGGAGTTACAAGGTAACAACAAAGCACCACTCAACATGAAAAAAAGAGGTACCGAAGGTGATGACAGATAACTACAAGCTCCCAAAAAACTAGCCACATACGCAGGGACATTCTCATTCGAAATGGCATATGGAGAATGCATCAAAATCACCATCATGCATGCCATTGTTCTTATTATATCGTAATATGCAATCCTTTGCTTCATCTGTCACTTCAGCAAATCGTTTATTTTTTTACAAACCATTTTCGTTATCCATGCAAAAACATAAGTAGATACAAATATAACAAAAAAAGTCAAAAATTCAGAGGATAATCTAAAGACATACATGAATAATGTCAGAACTATCGAATGCACTAGGAATGTCTCGTAACTTATCCTTGAAAAGAATTCTACTAAACGACCTTTCGGAGCATTGAAAAAATACGATATCATTGTCAGAAATATCGGCATGATCAAAATAACGAGCTTTATAGTGTCTATTTGGGGCATTACTCTTTGAATAATCGTTAAAACCGCAATCAAAATAGCCAAACCCGAAACAACAAATTTCCATTTCCCGTTTAACTTCTGCGTAATGGTTGATTCATACATACAATAAAAAACACCTATCACAAAACACAAATTCGATTTCCACCAATGCTCGCACACAATATCATCAGGTGTCGAATATGGCACAGTGTACGCCAATAAATAAAAAAGCGACAACACACACACACATAACAGCAACATAAGTGCAGCTTTCTTATTGTCTTTTATATACTTAAAACATAAATAGAAAAAGACATAAAAGATCAACAAAACGCAGACAAACCATTGAACAAAAAAATCCCCCTTACACAAAAAGTCCCAAAAACTTTGTAGTACATTATAATCCTGGATAACTTGTGTCCTGACTATTTGCTCAATTGTAGAAACAAAGATGAATGGGACTAACAGCTTGACGAATCGCTTCCGAAAAAAACCTTTAAAATAAGCATCTCCTTTCTTTAAGAACGAAGACGTCAATCCATAGCCGCTAATAAAGAAGAATACTCCAACAACAATCGCCCCTAATATTCCGAAATTGCCCACTATAATTAAGCCAATTCTTGAAATTCCATCAGGAAATATAAGATTGAAGTTATGGTCTATGTGATGAATAATTATGCAGAAGGGCAAAATTGCCTTAAAAAAAGTTGTCCAATCTAACCCAAATCTACAAGATGGAGCTGCCCTAAATGTACTGCTAATTGTAGACGGAATTTTATTTGTACAACAAAGCAAAAGAATAAAAAAGCATAATAAAAGTATATACATATCTTTCTAAATTCTATTCATTTTAATATACCATCATACACTCCTAAATCACCTTTTCAAATATAACATTCCAAACATACATCACGAAAAGTTATATTTTATTTTTTTAACATTCGACGCACTTTTCTCAATAGGTCGAATAGACAATCTAAGATTCGAATACGAAGTAGACTCTTTGCTTTATATGCTCCGACAAACAAAGATTTCTCAAAATTCTTAGAAGCATGGTCGATCGCATTCAAAGTATATGTATGAGACATTACTCTGTCTAGCTCTTCTTTACGGCGATTGTCGTCCCAATCACACTTAGGATGAAACATATTAAATCGTAAAGTGTAGTTTACACCTTCAAAGAAACGGTTGTTGAGATACTCTGTCACACGTGCATCTTTAAGGTGCCAATATTCAAACAAATCTTCAAAATGTTCCTGCACAGAAACATAAATATCGAATCTTTCAGGGATAAATCTAGATCTTGTATTTCCTGTGCTATATATGAAATAATCATACAGAACTTCTGAAGAAATATATGCTTTTTCTAGATGGCGATATACAAGAAGGTTAAATACCTCATCCTGCTGAATACGCTGGTTTTCGAATCTTAAATTATGAGTGTTTAAGAATTCAAGGCGGTACATCTTATTCCATGGGAACCCGTTTCCTCCTTTACAAAGCAACATTTGGTCGACAAAAGCATCCTTCAATTCAGAATTGCTATTTATAATCTGCTCTTTATGGTCACATACAACAGTCGAATTAACATAACCTTTTTCAATCATATTGAAACCGAACATCATGTAGTCGACGTTGAGTTCATCCATCTTTGATGAACAATATTCCAAAAGATTAGGCTTTGCGACATCGTCTATATCAAAGAAATATACATATCTTCCCTTAGCGACATCCATGCCTGCATTTCTAGCACTTCCTGCGCCCCCGTTTTCTTTTGTTATCAAGCGGACACGATTATCCTTCTCAGTCCAGGACCTACACTTGTCAGCACTATCATCAGTAGACCCATCATCTACAAGAATAATTTCAATATCTTTAAGCGACTGAGACGAAATGATCTCCATTCCTCGATCAATCCACTTCGAGACATTATATATTGGAATGATAACCGAAACAACTATATTATCTGTCATAGTATTCTCAAGTTAATATCGCTAACAACACGTTTGTTGTCCTCAACAACCTTACCGGAAACTGTTGTATTGTAACCAACAATCACATTATTGCCCAATCTTGTTCCTTTAAGCAATGTACATTTTTCTCCCAACCAACAATAGTCTCCAACAACAACAGGAGCCGTTTTTGGTCTGTTAGTTTCAAAGCCAAAATATGGAAAGTACTTTTCCGCCAATGCCTTTCTCTCCTCAGTTGGCAATATATTGTGGGTATTAGTATCCCAGATATTTATTCCATATGAAATCTGACAGTATGAGCCTATAGTCACACTCTCATCACTACGTATTTCACTATCGTAATTAATATTGGTATAATCTCCAATCTTAACACATCCAGCAAATCTGATCCAAATACGTTTAAGAGTTAGCAAAGAATGATGACCTAACATAAAAGAACAAGATTTCTGAACATGAATTTTTGTTACTTTTTCCTCGCTTCCGATAATAGACTCCTTACCAACTACAAACTCCGCATCATCAACAGAGATTATTGAATTTCTTAAAACAGCACCGTCTTCTATGACTACTTTTGAATTTCCAGTAACAATGAACTGACAATTCTCTATCTTGACATTAGACGCAACATTCCACGTCGATCCAGATGACACTCTAACTCGACTATGATTAAAAATATGATATCGCCATTTTGTTTCAAGCACAAAAGAAATGGCAGATTTTAATAATCCCATGTGATTCCTGTTTTGACAATTTTTGCTGGACTGCCAGCTGCAATACTATTAGCAGGAACATCCTTAGTAACTAAAGATTTCAACGCTATAATCGAATCGTTACCAACTGTAACACCCTTAAGAATAGTTGAACCTTCGCACAACCAAACATGATCACCAATATTAATATCTTTTGGAGAATTTGTCACTTCTTCTGTTTCTAAAGATAAGACTCTATGCGAATCATGATTTCTTAGATAGACATCATATGATGTCATTACATTCTTTCCAATACGTATTGCCGCTCCATCAATTTCGCATTTAACGCCTCTTAACGAAGAATTCTCACCAACTTCTAAGGTACCATTATTCTTCATGTTGATGATAATAGTGACGTTATATGCTCCCAAAAATCTTGCTTTAGAGCCAACATTAATTGTGTTGTTATCACCGATTATTGTGATAACAGTATTATTTATATTGCAATCATCTGCGAAATGAATTTTGTTGTTATTACCATAAATAAGGATTTTTACATTTTTATAGTTCCTTGGCATTACAACTTCATTACCGGTGCCATTTAATCTTATAGGCTTAATGATATTCTTTATATTAAATAAAAACGTTCTTAAATCCATATGCTACTTTTTTGTTATATCATCCTTAAATTGAAGTAGTCTAAATAATAATATGACCACAATCAAAACTGTTTAATTTCCTCAATTGTCCTTTCTTGCTTCATCTTTACAATTGATCCAGGCGGAACCACATCATTAATAACACAGCCTGCACCTATAACACAATTGTCACCGATATCAGCTCCTTTTAGTATAATAACATTAGCAGCAATCCAACAATTATCACCAATCTTAATTGGAGAAGAAGAAAGGACAGAGCTTACGCCCCCTTCTCTTGAAAATTTATGATTATTATCAAATATCTTGACGCTTGGTCCAAACATACAACGTTTACCTATGGAAACCGAGTTATGTGCACTGATCATACAGAATCGATTCAAGTATGTACCTTCTCCAATACTGACATGACCATTTCCATGAACCTGAATATCACAATCAGCAGAATACTCATTGTTCCTACCTATGCTAATACTGCCTTTCCCATATAATTTAACATGAGCACCAGGACTAATTCTCTGCATCCAATGTGAAGACCACCGTTTTCCATAACGTAGCTTGTTAAAAACAAATATGAAAAGATTATATGCGACTAAAAACAATAGTTTAATCATAATTGTAATATTTTAATGGGTTCATACACGCTCTCCTTTTGGAAATGAAATGTTTTACATATTATTAAGACTATTTATAACATATTAAAGTGTATGATAAATGAATATATCTCTACTTAAATATATTTTTTCATTTCTTATAGAGGCTCAATAAATCTCTACACCACATCTGACCAGTGGCTATACTATTGAAAATAGTCTCTAATCTGGATCTATAATACTAATTACTTACTCTCAATATCTATTTATTTTAAGTCGATTCTTAAGCATATTCGCCACAAATAATTTTTCTGAAACATCCAACAAAAATAAATATGAAAAAAACATAACCAAAAACACAGAAACCATTACTGTACAAACAAACATCAAATGCTTATTCAATTCTACACAATGCATAAAAAAAACAACAGGAACAGACAACACAACGATCAAAAATATTTTTGTTAAAACTTTTTGTACGTAGTCCCTTATAGAAAATTGAATCAATGGTTTAACGATCAATAAACGAGCCACAAAACATACCGTAGAAATTGAAACATGAACTACCAAAACAATTGTAGGATCAAATCCCAAACGTAACAAAACATATGATATCGGAACTAACAAAAGAGTTAATCCTCCAGTCACAATAGAATAAAGTTTAATATTTCCTGTTGCTCGAACAGCTATCATAAATGGTGTGGCCATCGCATCAATCAAAGCCACCAACAACGACAACTTTACAAATTCTACCGTGTACTGAGGATACTCTCCTAACCATAAATCTAAAACATATGGAGATTCAAAAAACAATGGCAAGATCATCACAAACATCAAGACAAATGTCAATTTACAGCTACGATAAATCAAGCTATGCATATACCCTAAATCTCCTTGTGCATAAGTCTTTATGATTTGAGGCATAACGGCAGACTGAAAATTTCCTGCAAACATCTGAACCAAACCCTGAACTTGAACTGATATTGTTCTTGCTGCATTAACAATAGGTCCAAAGAATATATTAAGAACGATATTCACTCCCTGTATTGCCATTGTTGTGGCTAAACTACCAATCAAATCCCAAGAAATGTATGTAGATAAATTCTTCAGTAAATCTTTATCAATTTTCCTATTATATTTAGTTTCCACAAAATTTCTTTTGCAATATATCGTATAAATCATTCGTATTGAAGCAAACACAGCAAGACATAATCCTGAATATAAAATTAATTTGTCAACATCAAATAGCAACAACATGTAGACAATTGCCAATTTCAAGACTGCCTCCAAAATTGAGATGTATGCAAAAACATCCATCTTTTCGTATGCAATAACCAATGCGTTATAAGGAGAACTCAGTATACCAAATATTGCAGAAATAATTGAAAAATGATAAACCCAAACCGCCGCATCGAATCTCTCAGGTGGAATATTCATTTGGGTATAGAGGAACCAAAGTCCAATTGTTTCACCAACAATAAAAATAATGGCCGCAAGTAAATAATGGACCAAATTTATCGTACAGAAAATAGTCTGTTGTTTCTCTACATTTCCACAGCCTAAAGCATGAGCAATAAATCTTTGACTTGCGCCAGATAAGGCTGCAGACAAGAATCCAAACAAAGCGATTACTCCACCAACAACATTATAGATACCAAAATCTTCGACACCTAAAACCTGTAGAATTACTCGGCTTGTATAAAGCGAGATTCCCATCATGAAGAACATACGAACATAAAGAACTATCGTATTCTTCGCCAATCGTTTGTTGTTTGCTGTCTTTTCTTCCTGATTGATCTTTGATTGTGATTCCGAATCGTTATCCACATCTAAAACAACCTCAACGCTTTCTTCTTTAAGATCAGAGTTTACCAATTGACTACTCGTAGCCAAACCTTGAGTACAGCTTAAATTCTTCTCATTCTCATTATTTATGACATTATTGTCTGGCATAGCGTAGTCAATTTTATTGCAAATCTTTTTCTAAACTAATAAATTAAGCGTTCTGCTCATTCTCCTTGTCAAGAACTTCGTACTTTGAATGCTTACTCTTAAATTCAGGCACCAATACCTTCATTTGCTTAACTATAGACATGTCATCATAACCTTCTTTTGTGATTTCAACAAGTCTATCAATCTGAGAGCAAACCTCAGCGTAACCAAGCTCACGTACCGAAGCTAACTTAATCTTAGGATGTGATGACGGTTTGGTATTCTCTTCCTTGTTCAAAAGCTCCTCATACAATTTTTCACCATCACGCAAACCTGTATACTTAATTTCAACATTTGTTGCTCCTGAAAGTAAAATCATACGTTTTGCCAAGTCAGCGATACGAACTGGTTTACCCATATCAAAGACGAAGATTTCTCCACCATGACCCATTGTTCCAGCCTGAAGCACTAGTTTACAAGCTTCTGGAATCAACATAAAATAACGGATAATATCAGGATGTGTTACAGTAAGTGGACCACCAGCCTTAATCTGTTCCTTGAACAACGGGATAACCGAACCATTTGATCCAAGAACATTTCCAAATCGTGTTGTGACAAATTCAGTATGTCCTTCCATCTTTCCTTCCTTAATCTCCTTATCCAAGCTCTGGCAATACATCTCACAAATACGCTTTGAACATCCCATTACATTTGTAGGGTTAACTGCCTTATCTGTAGACACCATCACAAATTTCTTTACTCCATATTTAACTGACAAATCCGCCATTATGCGAGTACCATCAATATTATTTGCTACTGCCTCTCCTGGATTATCCTCCATCATAGGGACATGCTTGTATGCTGCAGCATGGAATACATATTCAGGCTTATATTTTTCAAACAAATAATCCATATGGATCTTATGATGGATACTTGCAGTAACTGTCTCTGCTGGGATATCTGGGAACTTGCGAGCCATCATAAGACGAATATCATGTAGTGGAGTTTCAGCCTGATCCACAAGCACTAACTGACTTGGTCCAAATCCAGCAACCTGCTTAACAATCTCTGAACCAATTGAACCTGCGGCACCCGTAATCAAAATACTCTTTCCTTTCAAAACGTTACTGATTGCATCCAAGTCAACGTCAATCTGATTACGTGGCAACAAATCCTCAACGTCCACCTCTTTTAGGTTTGAATAGCCCAACGCGCTCTTTCCATCCCACTCCTGCTGGTTGTACATCAAAATCTTGATTCCAGCTTCTGCCAAAGCATCTGCCATCTGCTGATTATTTCTAATAGCATCCGACTTCAATGGAGACACCATCAACACATTGGCATTCTTCTGACGCATTCTGTTGACCAGCTTATCATCATTAGCATAAACCTTTACCCCCATCAACAAATGATGAGCGTCACTTTCTACATCAGATACAAATCCAGTTACCTCATACTTTGATTCCTGAGCCTGAATGCTCTTTGCCAAAGCCACACCACCTTCTTTTACTCCATATATGAACACTCTTTGGACAGACGCTCCTACAAAATAGACATCATACAAATACTTAGTCATGATACGTACAAAGCTCATAACCAATGAAGACATGATACATATAGCAAGTAACTCATTCCAAGACAACGGCACCAAATAGTTATCTACATTTGTGATGTGTCTTAATATGAAAATCATACTCACAGCGTAGATTGTGGCTACCCACAAACGTACCAAATCTACAAAAGAGGAATATCTCAACACTCCACTATACGTGTGCTTTAATTTGAATCCTATTAAATAGAATATCAAATAAGCACAGAATGTCATCAATAATGGTCCAAAATTAGAAAGTGTATCAGCTGCACTTGTCTCAATAGCATGAACAAAGAAACTTGATCCAATAACGATCAAACAGTCCATGAGCAATACCAACCAATAAGATAACGCATCCTTCGAAAAATACCAATGCGTAAATCTACTAAACAGATTTTTCATCTTCGTATATCAGTTAATTTTTATTCTTTAATATAATTACCATAGCCATAACCATAGCCATAACCATACTTTGTTCCCATTGTTTTAGTCACAGACGTACCGTTTAGAATCAAAGACAAAGATGGGAATTTCTTTTGCTGATAGAATGTATCAACAATAGGAAGCATATCTTTCTTCATCAAACCAGCACGAACAACGAACAAAGCCATATCAACATATTCAGAAACTACATTTGCATCAGCAACAACATCAACTGGTGGACAGTCGATAAATACATAGTCATATTCTTCCTTCAACTCATCAATCATCTTTGGAAGAAAATCCTCGTTAAACAACAACTCTGTAGGATTTGGAGGAATCTCTCCAACTGGGATAACATCAAATGTACTATCCTCTACATGTACCAAAACATCTCTCCAACTATTCTTTTCTCCATTCAAATAGTCACATACTCCATGATGAGGACGGTCGACAACCTGAGACAATGATGCTCTACGCAAATCCAAGTCGATTGCTACAACCTTCTTCTTCTTTAATGACATACAGTAAGCTAAGTTTGCACATACAAAACTCTTACCACTTCCTGGATTCAAAGATGTAAACATCACTACCTTATGAGACTTGCCCTTACCAAGCATAAAATCAACGTTTGTTCGCACAACACGGAACGCCTCATTGATGATGTTACGACAACTTTGCTTAACAACAATGGTAATACCCTCAGCTGTATTTCCTTCCTTTTTGGTACACAATGGAATTTCACCTGCAAATGGAACAGTCAATTTCTCGACATCCTGACGACCACGTATTGTTGTATTACTCATTTCTATTAAGAACATAATACCTGCAGGAATCAACAATCCAGCAACAATTGCCAACATCCAAATCATTGAACGCTTAGGAGCTGTAGGAGAATTATCTCCACGAGGCTCTGTGATCAAACGTGTATTATAAGAAGTAAAAGCTTGAGACAACGCATTTTCCTCTCGTTTCTGCAACAAGAACAAATACAAACCTTCCATGACCTTCTGTTGACGCTCTTCTGACAACAAATACTTAGCCTGATTAGGATTTCTCGCCAACTGACGCTCTGTTCTAGACTCCTGTGCATTTACATTCTTAATCTGCATTGACAAAGAAGCAATCTCATTATTTACACTCTGCAAAATAACAGACTGCATTGCATTCAAGTGCTTTGTCTGGTCCTTAACCAAAGGATGATTCTCACTACTGTTGGCCAACATTCTGTTACGCTCAAGCAGGATCTTGTTATATTCTGAAATCTGAGCCTGCACATTTCCACTCGACATGCTAGAAGAGATTGGCAATGGATTGTCAAAGTTCTGTTCTCTTAGAATATCCTGGATATACTCAAGCATTGACAATTGATTATTCAACTCAAGCAAACGATCCTTTGTCGCAGAGTTCTGTTGCAAATACAACTGAGATACAGCAGCTATATCTGGCAACAAATTCTTTCCCTTAAAGTTCGCAATATTCTTATCAATACCAGTCAATTCCGATTCTATCACACCAAGACGAGATGCGATAAACTCCGAAGTACTTTCTGCTATTCTATTCTTATCATGTACCCAATTGTCATTATAAACATTAATAACAGTATTAATGATATCAGTTGCTCTCGCAATTGATTGATCTGTAATCGACAAATTGACTACAGTCGACTGCTTATCTGCCAAACCAACTACAAGTGCAGAATTATAGGCATTAGTTGCCGCATCTATACTAGTACGCGAAAAAGTTACCTCCTTGTATTTTTGTTGATTTTCAGAATTACACTTAAATATTGCAAGACGACCAACCGGTGTTTCTGTAAATACAGAATCTCCCAATACGACATTCACTGTTTTGTTAACTTCAACACCCTGTCTCTTAAAATCAGTCAATTTAACATTGCTATCATCTAAAACATTAATCTTAAATGAGACAAAATTAGTGTTTTCCTTACTAGAAGGATCAAACATCACCTTAACCGGAGATTCGCCATATATATCCTGCTCTCTAAGATCAACTGGAACCTTATAATAATCCATTAATTGCAGCTCTCTTACGACCTGAGTCATTAGAGTCGGGGATTTTAATGATATTAATTCATTGCTAAGATTCGATTTATTGGCAACCAAACCAATATCCTGCATTTCCGATGCAATATTCACTGCAGAACCACCTTTGCTCTCATCCTTAATTAAAAGCATTGCGGATCTTGTGTAAACAGGAGAAGTTGTAGCCAAATAATACCAGGCAAGACCCAAACAAGCTGCCAATGATATTATGAACCAATACCAATGAGTAATAAACGATTGTAATACCTCAGCAATAGAAAATCCACTATTGCCACCTCCAGGTGTCTTTTGTTGAGTCTGAGCGGCAACATTTATGTCTTCACCGCCATTTTTACTGACCATCACCATAATTAATGCTGTATCTTAATTTATTTTTTTCAATTTAATATTTCAATCATATCTGGCTTAACCTCAGCACTAACACCAAATAAGCCTTCCAACACAACAACAAGCGTCTTGCGTCGACAACCTTTTGTTTTTACAAAATAACCCTCCACACCATCTAACGCACCACCTATCATCCTAATCCTTTGCCCTTGAGTTAATTGTATTTCCTCTGGCATAAAGATTCGGGAATTATCTCCTGTCTCTACAACTCGAATGAAGTCTTCCATCGCCTTTGTTGAAACGATCAAACAGTCAGCCTGCTTGCCACTACAACGATTATAAACAAACTGGAAATTACTTCCTGCCTGCGTATGTGGCATAATACTTTCCTTGTCTCCATACACAAACAATAAATTGGGGATAATAGGTTCACTCGCAATGCATTTCTTTCCTTTGAGTGTCTTAATAACGGTTTTCATCGCCTGATAATAACGAATACCACACTCATCAAGTTTTTGTTTGACTCCCATCTCACAAAAACGACCCAATGTGCGCATCACATACCAATGCATATTTTCTTTCTCGTGCAACATTTTTTGGTTTCAAAAAACCATTTTTTGATAAAGAAGCATAATCTTGACTCCTTAAACCCCACGTAAGAGCATAAGAAACAATTAATTACGAACAAGTGTATCACTTTAATAGTTTGCATCGATATTAATACCCGATATCAACTCCCTTTGTTTTGACAATAAAATGTCAACAAAACGTCACAAAAGTAGCAAAAAAACGAATATAAATACGGGGAGCTGACTTAAAAAATGTTAATAATGTTAAATCAAATTATCCACTTTTCCCCAAAGAATACATAAATATACATTACTCATACAATTAAATGTGCATTCTTTAAGACGACTGGAATTACAATTATTTTTCAAATATATCTCGCTTTCATAATAATGTGTTATCTTTGCCTAATATTAATGTATATAGATGAAAACAGCATTATTTATAGATCGCGATGGCACGATCATTATCGAACCGCCAGTAACAGAGCAGGTCAATTCTCTTGCTGAGATGACTTTCCTTCCTGGCGTCATCCGCAATATGGCGTTCATCCGTGAACGTCTTTCTTCTGAGTTTGTTATGGTCACTAACCAAGATGGTCTTGGCACTGACGCTTACCCTGAAGCTGTGTTTGAAGAGGTTCAGAACAAGATGCTTGAGGTGTTGAAGGGAGAAGGTGTGGAATTTGACGATATCCTTATCGACAAATCATTCCCAGAAGAAGGTCTTCCTACTCGTAAGCCTGGCACTGGCCTACTTGGCGCATATATGAAGGGTGATTATGATATGGAGCACTCTTACGTTATCGGAGATAGAGCCACTGACGTCCAGCTTGCAAAAAATCTTGGTTGTAAAGGCATCCTTATTTCTGAGGTTGAAGCCGGCAAAAAACTTCTTGAGGAGAAGGGACTTACTGAGCACTGCGCTTTGATCGCTGAAAACTGGAATAAAATTGCGGAATTCCTTTTCGCAGAGGAAAGAGTTGCGACTGTAGCACGTAAGACTAAAGAGACTGACATCAGTATTCGTGTCGACTTGGACGGAAACGGCAAATGCGACATTTCTACTGGTCTTGGATTCTTCGACCACATGCTTGAGCAGATCGGAAAGCATTCTGGAATTGATTTGATGATTCATGTCAAAGGCGACTTGAACGTCGACGAGCACCATACTATCGAGGATACAGGAATCGCTCTTGGTGAGGCAATCTACAAGGCTCTTGGTTCTAAACGAGGACTTGAGAGATACGGATATTCATTGCCAATGGATGATTGTCTATGCAGTGTCTGCCTTGACTTCGGAGGAAGACCATGGCTTGTATGGGATGCTGAATTCAAAAGAGAATATGTAGGCGACATGCCAACTGAGATGTTCTTGCACTTCTTCAAGAGTTTGAGCGATTCTGCAAAGATGAACTTGAATGTGAAAGCAGAAGGCGACAACGAGCACCACAAGATTGAAGGGATCTTTAAGGCTTTGGCTCGTGCAATCAAGATGGCAATCAAACGTGACATTTATAAATATGAGTTGCCAAGTACAAAAGGCACTCTATAATTAATTGTATATTCTTAATTTTAATTTAATAAAGATGAAGGCATACGTTTTCCCTGGTCAGGGATCGCAGTTCAGCGGAATGGGTAAGGATTTGTATGAAAATTCTCCAGTCGCAAAGGAACTTTTTGATAAAGCAGACGAGATTCTTGGATTCAAGATCTCTGAGATCATGTTCAATGGTACAGACGAGGAGTTGAAGCAGACAAAGGTTACTCAGCCTGCTGTATTCCTACACTCTGTAATTCTTGCTAAGGCAATGGGCGACGCATTCCAGCCAGAGATGGTAGCAGGCCACTCTCTTGGAGAGTTGTCTGCTCTTACTGCTGCAGGTGCAATCACATTTGAGGATGGTTTGAAGATCGTTGCTAAGCGTGCTATGGCAATGCAGAAGGCATGTGAGATTCAGCCAAGTGTAATGGCTGCTATTCTTGGTCTTGAGGACTCAGTTGTAGAGAAACTTTGTGCTGAGACTACAGAGGGTCAGGTTGTTCCTGCAAACTACAACTGTCCAGGTCAGCTTGTAGTAAGTGGAAGCATCGAAGGTATCGACGCTGTTTGTGCAAGAGCAACAGAGGCTGGTGCAAAACGTGCACTTAAGCTTGCCGTTTCAGGAGCATTCCACTCTCCATTCATGAAGCCAGCAGAAAACGAGCTTGCAGAGGCTATCAAGGCAACTACATTCTCAGCACCAAAGTGTCCTGTATATCAGAACGTATCTACAAAGGCAGAGACTGATCCTGAGGTTATCAAGTCTAACTTGCTACGTCAGTTGACTTCTCCAGTTAAGTGGACACAGAGCGTACAGAATATGATTGCAGACGGTGCAACAAGCTTCACAGAGGTTGGTCCAGGTGCAGTACTTCAGGGTATGATCAAGAAGATCAACAAGGAGTGGTGCAAGGAGCACGAAGTTAAGGGTGCTGCTCTATAATCGACTTTAGAAATAAGACTAAAAAAACGCCTCTTTCGTAATTGAAAGAGGCGTTTTTTATATACGATAATCAAACATGTGCTCTTTTTCCCGTCGACAACACTTCCAATTTCTTAAATTCAATTTTGTGTGGAAGTTCCGATCTCGACAATTTTGTTTTAAGCCACTCTTTTAATTCCGACTCTAAAATTTGCTTTCCACCGTCTTTCAATTCTACTATAGCATTCAACACCGATCCAAAATCAGGATCAGGAACTCCGAATACTTTAGATGCAGCGACGTCGGGATGTTGATTGATAACCTGCTCCACACTCTCAGGAAAAACATTTTCACCTCCACAAACCACCATATTTTTAGCAATACCACGGTGAAAATAGAATCCTTGATCATTTTTGTAGAATAGGTCACCTGTACTTTGCCACTGGTTTTGAGCACCGATCATAGCCCATTTTGAACGAACCCAAAGAGTCCCTACTCCATTCTCTCGCGACTCACGTATCTCACATTCCACACCTGTGATTGGCTTTCCCAATGTAGTCTCCGCATAAAGATCCAAGTCGGCAGGTGTCGCCAGCATAAAAAATCCAGCTTCAGAAGTGCCAAACAAATTAAATATTACAGAGCCTAGATTATTATGTGTTTCGACAACAAGACTCTTATCCAACCTATCGCCTCCACTAATTATACTCTTTACCGATTTCATTCTTTCTTTAGAATTCGGTGTTTGCCAAATACGAGAGAGCATAGTCGGCACAATTGGCAAGACCTCCACACTCTCTTTATTTATCATATCCAACGCATCTTCAGCATGAAAATGGCGAGACATACAGATTTTCTTTCCCATCGCCATCGCTATAATCAATACCCCTAAGCCAAATCCATGATAGAAAGGCAACACTACAAAAACACTCTTGTAATTCTGTATTTTAATCGACTTCAACAAAGCAAAGTACGGAGGCAAAAACTGAAATAGACCAGTTTTACGAGACGCCTCCTTATAGTTTCCACTCGAGCCACCCGTCAACACAGCAATTTGTCCACCACGAAAAACGTGAGGCAAAACTATATTATCATATTTAGAATCATAAATTTGAGACTGAAGAGAATCAGCCGAAATAATATTGCACGATAAGTGAGATGGCAAACACTTATCACGCAGTTCATCGTCGTAAATAATAAAATCCATCTTTTTATTCTGCAACAAGCCCGCCATTTTCCCCGACATAATATCAGTATTAAGCAAACGGACATGAACACCTAAACGAGACAATGCAGGCAACAACAATGCAGAAATAGTATGATTTCGACATAACACTCCCACACGCATACCATTGCCAATATGATATTGTTCCGACAAAATCTTAGTCAATCGTATCGCCAACGAATATAAATCATCATAATTTATCTTCTCGGATTCTGAAACTATAGCAACATCTTTTGAATAATAGTAACGAGCAAATCTAAGAATAGACATAATCGTAACGCCTTCACATAGGAAACAGTAAAGCAATCTAACAATACCCAAAGGAGTGATAAGATGAAGCTTGAATAAAGCTCGTATTAAGGACAAATCCATGATTCAGCAAAAATGACGATAAACAAAACGAATCAAAGGAGACAATAGAGAAGCTATTGGCGTTGAAATGCGAGCCCACCAAGGCATATAACAATGTCGTCCATTCATAGCCAGATAAAGCAATATATCCGAAGCTTCTTTTGCTGAGTATGCTGGCATATTTCTGTAAGTAGTATTCACGTCAGACATAGCAGTGTGAACCAACGGCATATATGCTATCTTCACACGCACACCAAAAGACGAATATTCAACGTCAGCAGTTCGACACCACACGTTAGCAGCCTCCTTTGAAGCATGATATGCAGCCCAACCTGGAGCGGAAGGATAAAGAGTACTGATAGAAGAAGTATATATTATTTTTCCTTTTGTTGACTTCAGACTTGGTTGTAAAGCCAAAGATAAAGCCACTAAGGAGCGAAAATTAGTATCCATAGTCCTGTCAAAATCGTGTAGACGATCAACAGAATCCTTTAAGCTTCTATGGATTGATTTTCCAGCATTAACAAAAAGATAATCCACATTAGGTAATTGTTTTAACTGACTACAAAGTTCCTCTAAAGAAACTCTGTCACGCAAATCAACAGATTTATAAGATGCGTTACATCCATTGTTTTTTGCCTCCTCACATAAAGATTTTAATACATCTTCACTACGTGCTATCAAGAACAAATTTGCTTTAGCCAATATCAATGTCTTAGCCAATTCATAACCGATTCCCCGTGACGCACCAGTTATCACAACCCATTTATCTTCAAATTGTTTTTGAAGATGTTTAAATTTGATATTATGTCTCGGATATATAATTCTTTTAACCAAATCCATTTCGCAAAAATCACTTTTTACAAAGATAAAAAATAATTCATAATTCGTAATGCGTAATTCTGATTATTGATTAATGGTTGAAGGTTGAGGGTTGAGGGTTAATGATTAATGGTTGAGGATTGAGGGTTGAGGGTTTGCCAAATCCGAACCGTGGAAACGGTTCCTTTCTACACAGGCCATGGTTGGGACATATGCCGGAGGCATTGTGCCTACCGTGGACGGTTGATGATTAATGATTAACGATTAATGATTTATTATTCCATTCGCGACAACGAAAAATAGGATTCATCCGCGTCCGAATTTTACGGGACATTTCCGGAAATTTTACGTCCCCCAAAACAATATCCGTGCCCTCTGCGTCCCTGTGGTATTTAAAACAAAAAAAAGGAGTCGGTCATTTCTGATCGACTCCTGAAAGCGGCGGCTACCTACTCTCCCGAAATTCAGTACCATCGGCGATAGCGAGCTTAACTTCTCTGTTCGGAATGGGAAGAGGTGGGACCTCGCTGCCATAACCACCTTAATGCCTTATGACTTTTGACTATGC
>JAZUIF010000038.1:0-6216 GCA_045642085.1 Paludibacteraceae bacterium
GTGTCTAACTATTTTTACGACAGCAACGGAGAGCGTACGGTGAAGATATCCGCATTGGGTGAGCAGCTGTTTGTGAACAGCACAGAGGCGATGAAACGAGATAGTTTCCCCACCAAGTTTGTGGCTTATGTAAGTCCTTATATTGTGGTGAAAAACGGAGGTGAATACACCAAGCACATCTATGCCGGCACGCAGCGAATAGCCAGCAAGATAGGTGATTTGGAAAGTTTTGGAGCAGACCCTCGGAGAGTGGATTATGCCGGGGCTGATGTGAAAGAGATTGACTACGGGCAGATATACCATGCGCAGACAGATGCATTGAAAGCTCGATACGGTTTCTTAAAAACAGAATGCAAAATCCAGACAGAAAATGATTATGTTGGGGGAACTTCCTATTGTTGTTCACCAACGAACTTGTTGTCAGGAAATCGTTCGGCTGGAGAGTCGGGAGCCATGGAAATACCAGAATATGAAAAGAGCATATTCTTTTATCACCCCGACCATTTGGGAAGTACGACAATAATCACTAATTTTGAAGGTGAGATTACGCAAAGCGTTGCGTATGTTCCTTATGGTGAAGTCTTCATCGAAGAGCGCAGTGGTGTCTGGAATACCCCATACCTCTTCAATGCCAAGGAGTTGGATGAGGAGACAGGCTTGTATTACTATGGCGCAAGATACTTAGACCCGACCCTTTCTTTGTGGCAGAGTGTGGATCCACTTTTTGAAAAATATGCAGGAATATCTCCATACAACTATTGTTTAGGGAATCCTGTGGAACTGTTGGATCCAGATGGAACAGATGTTACCATAGATGGTGAAAACCAATCATTTGTCACATTCAAAACAGATTTGATAGACATTCATATCGATGCCTCATCCTTAGGTGTTGATTGGGGCGGACAATACACGTTGGATGGAGAAACGGTTTTAAGCGCAGCTCTTGACATTGTAGGAATATTTGACCCCACAGGGGTTGCAGATGCAATTAATGCTGGCATTCAGGCAAAGAATGGAGAATATATGGATGCTGCAGTCAGTGTTATTGGTCTTGTTCCGTATGTTGGAGATGCAGCTAAAATTTTCAAAGTAAAGAAAGATGTCAAAGTCATTAATACTGCTATTGATGCTGCAAAGTCCGAGAAAAAAGCATTGCATAGACCTTATATAAGGAAATCAACAAAAGAAGGTGTACCTGAACTTCCTAAGGGGGCTGATGGTAGATATATTGATCCACGTGATGGTAAATCGTTTGATGGGAACCCTGATTTAGGACATAAGCCTGGTCATGAATTCTGGAGAGAAAAACAGAAGGCAGAATCGGAAGGTTTGACGCAAAAGCAATTCAATGACAGGATGAATGATCCAAAACTCTATCAGTGGGAAAATCCAAGTCTTAACAGAAGTCATAAATACGAAAAAAAGAAATAGATAAGATGAAAAGAGAAAGAAAAATTTTTAAGTTGCATGAAGCAGTTCTTGACAACAACGCAGAATTGGTTAAGTCTTGTATTGCTGAAGGTGCTGATATAAACGAAAAAGATGAAAATAGTTTCACTCCTTTACATTATGCAGTTCAAGACGATTTATTGGAGATTGCTAAAATATTATTAGATTCCGGTGCTAATGTAGATTCAAAAAATGGATATGGGAATACTCCATTGTTTATGGCTACTATTTTTTATAAGCCATCTTTGATTACTTTGCTGTTAGAACATGGTGCGAATATGAATGAGGAAAATAATTCAGGAGTATCTCCATATGGTTTAGCTAAAACTATTGTTAATTATCCTTTGTTACAATTTTTTGAGCAAAAGTAGCTTTTTGCGTGAATTGAAATTTTTTTGTCGTTTTGCTCATTAGAAATTGATGTTGCAGCCATCAGTGTTTTACATTTGTCTGCAAAGACTAGTAAAAAGGTCGTAGTCATCGAGTCAAAATCTCAAAAAAAAACGTGCAACGTTTATTATATCAACTAATGGTAAACTTTTCCCGAAGTGAAAAGACTACCGTTGGATGTTTGGTATATGTGAACGGTAAAAAATCGGTAGAAACAACAATAATTGCAAATTTACAGCCTATGTCAGTCCATGTTTTGTGGCGTCGAATGACGGAACTTACACAGCACATCTATGCAATAAGCTAGCGAATCGCATCAAAAATAGGCAATATCGATGGTTTCGGTGCTGATCCGACAAGAGTGAGGCAGGCAGGAGGAAAGAATATTGAGGATTTTCCAAGAGGATAATATTGGAGCAAGATTCAGAGCTCTAGGCTTTGAGTATTCAAAGGCAGAGAAAGACTCGACCATGGATTCCGAGGAGGCAGAGAATCTTGTATTCTTCTACCATCCAGACCATCTGAGTTCTACTTCCTATGTGACAGACGCAGACGTCAACATAGCTCAGCACATCGAATACATTCCTTACGGAGAAGTGTTTGTGGAGGAGTGAAATTCCCAAATCTCTACTAATTTCTTGTTCAATGCTAAAGAGTTGGACGAGGAGACGGGTATGTACTACTACGGAGCAAGATACTTGGATCCGACGGAAGCAATGTGGCTTTCCGTTGACCCATTCTTTGATAAATATGCTGGAATGGGCCCGTATAATTATTGTGCGGGGAATCCAGTGATGATGATAGATCCAGATGGAAGGACACCAGATGTTATTTGGGATGTTCTTAATGTAATATATGATGCTGGAGTGGCAATTTATAATCATGTGATTGGAGATCACGAAACAGCAAAGGAACATTGGAAGGACAGCGGTACGGATCTTGTTTGTGCTGTAATACCTTTGGTGCCCGCTGGTTCTACAAAGGCTGGTAAAATAGTCGCTAAATATACTGATGATATTGCAGATGCGACTAAAACAGCGGCCACAAAACTAGAATCTGTTATTAAGGCTGGTTATAAGAAAGTAGGAGACAAATGGTCTGTATCTGAATATAGAAGGAACTTGCAAATATTCACAAAATCACTTGGAGAGAGAATGGATGCACATTACATATTTCCAAAGGCTAAGGATTTCAAGGAATTCTTTGAGAAAGCTGGAATTGATGTCAATAATCCTGAATTCATGAAATGGATAAATCCCGATAATCATAGAGGAAAACCTTCATACAATCACTTAGAAGAATGGAAAAAAGTAATGAGAAAATTTGGAGATGTCATTCCTGCAAAAGAACAATTATTAAAAGAAGCAAAACGTATAGAAAAGAAAGTATTTGGAGAATGAAATATACAACTTTAATGCTTGCAAATAAGCGAGGTGAAATTCAAATTGAGAGTCCTATTCACTATGATATTTATAGTAAAATCTCAGAAATCTTAAGGATAACTAAAGATTTTAATGTGGTAAAAGGGAAAAAAACTTTTGATTTTATAGGATTATGTGATCCTTGGAATATGGCTATTTCTGAAAATGTCAAGAATTTGTTGGAATCATATTCAATTACAGGATGGAAAGCATATCCTATAGAAGTGAACGGTGTTGATATTAAGTACTTTTTACTTGAAATTACAGGTAGAGCTGGCATGAAATGTAGGTATGATTCAGATGGAGATATAGAGTATGGTTCTATTGAGGTAGATGAAAAAACATTAGATGGAACAGACATTTTTTATATAGGACAAACAAGGATAATTGTTTGTGATGAAAAGATAAAAACATTATTTGAATCTTCGAAAATCACCAATGTAAAATTCATAGGGTTGGAAAACTATTGATATATATTGAAGTGACATTAAGGTCTCCAAAGGTCGAAGATCTTGCCAACCATCGAGTGCGAGCCATTGACGAGAGCTGTTAAAATGATGAATTCTATGCCGGCACGCAGCGAATAGCCAGCAAGATAGGTGACTTGGAGAGTTTCGGAGCAGACCCTCGGAGAGTGGATTATGCCGGGGCTGATGTGAAGGAGATTGACTACGGGCAGATGTACCATGCGCAGACAGATGCATTGAAAGCTCGATACGGTTTCTTAAAAACAGAATGCAAAATCCAGACAGAAAATGATTATGTTGGGGGAACTTCCTATTGTTGTTCACCGACGAACTTGTTGTCAGGAAATCGTTCGGCTGGAGAGTCGGGAGCCATGGAAATACCAGAATATGAAAAGAGCATATTCTTTTATCACCCCGACCATTTGGGAAGTACGACAATAATCACTAATTTTGAAGGTGAGATAACGCAAAGCGTTGCGTATGTTCCTTTCGGTGAAGTCTTCGTCGAAGAGCGCAGTGGTGTCTGGAACACCCCATACCTCTTCAATGCCAAAGAGTTGGACGAGGAGACAGGCATGTACTACTATGGAGCAAGATACTTGGATCCGATGGATATAAGATGGATTGGTGTGGATCCAATGTGGGAAGACCATATAGGAATTTCTCCATATAATTATTGCCTAAACAATCCAATAAAAATGGTTGATCCAAATGGAATGTGGGAACAAGATGCTGATGGGAATTGGGTGGCGCAAAAAGGTGACAATGCTTACACGTTGGCAAAGTCGATGAATATAAATCCTTCCGATGCCATTGCATTGATGAAGGAGCAAGGATTTGGCTTTTCAGAAGGAGATAAAAAGGTCTTTCTTAAAGTAGGAGATATTGTTAAATCGGACAGAAATATTGTTCCTTTTTTTGATTTTAGTTCAGATGATTTCTTGGCTGGATTGGCATGGTATCCTCAAGATGAAGGACTTCAAAATGCGTCTTTGATTCCATTTTTAGATCCTATTTTTGATAAGTTGACAGAATGGGGGGCATCAGCTCTACAATATTTTGGAATTAGTAAGGAGTCTTCTTATACATGTGCAGCTCTTGGATTAATGTTCATTACGGGAAAAACTGGACCAAAGGTGGGTAAAACACCTAAAGTTCATGGTAATTCTTTATCAAGCTCAAGACCAACGTGGGGATATAAACTTTACGAAAAGGAATCTGGCAAATTTTTGAAAAATGGGATTACCTCAAAAGTTAATCCCGAAAGACGTTATACAAAGTCTTTCATGAACAACAAAGAAATGAAAAAAATTGGACCATTCCCAAATCGTCGTCAAACTTATGAATGGGAATATGAACAAAATTGTATACAAAGAGGTCCCTTAAATCGAAATATGCATTAAATAGTAAAAATAAATAGTTTCATTTTGTCTATATAAAAATGGTATTATTAATTTTAATATTCGGATGAGATAAATACTAAAACGATTTTATGAAAAAAAAAGAAAAAACAGAAGAATTAATTCAATTAGCAGAGTCTGGGGATGCAATAGCTCAACGAAGACTTGCAGACTGTTATTATGATGGCATTGGAGTAGAAATGGATTATGAATGTGCGTATGAATGGTATAATAAATTATCCACTCAAGATGATTCGGAGATACAAAGACGCATTGGGGTTTACTATTACCATAAGAAAGATTTTAAATCTGCTTTTAATATGTGGAAGAAGTCAGCAGAACAAGGTAATACAGCAGCACAACGTAATTTGGGAAATTGTTACTATAATGGTGAAGGTGTAGTGCAAAATTTTCACAAAGCAGTCGAATATTATATAAAAGCAGCAGAGAAGGGTGATGTTGTTGCTCAATATAATTTAGCGAATAGCTATATGAATGGAGAAGGTGTTTCACAAAGTTTTCCTAAGGCATTGGAATGGTTAAAGAAAGCAGCCGATCAAGGACTTGTTGAAGCACAATTTAACATGGGCATTATCTATATGAAAGGTGAATATGTACAAAAAAACTATGATACAGCTGCTGAATGGTATAAAAAGGCTGCTAATCAAGGAGATCCTGAAGCAAAGAAGATCCTTAAACATTTGATTAAAAGTGGACTTGTGTATAATGATAAAATTTCAAATTGAATGTTTGTTTATGTCATAAAAAAACATTATAATGGATTTCAAAGGCTTTTGATTGTGTGTCGACGTGTGCAAAGTTAGCAATTATAAACAAATATATATAAGTCAAAATGAAGCCATGGAGAAACGTTACAAACAATTAAATGCGAAAAACAATCTTCTCCGAGAGGATGACTATGTGGATGGCAAATCATTCTGTTGCAGCAAACAAATTGATGGAATGTACAATGATTTATCATCAGACGGAGAGTCAAATCCGCAGAAGGAGCAGAATATTTATTTCTATCATCCCGATCATTTGGGAAGTACAAATGTGGTAACAGATTACGATGGCCGCGCCTCGCGG
>JAZUIF010000039.1:0-18141 GCA_045642085.1 Paludibacteraceae bacterium
TCGAAACCACCTGTGTTACGGTACTCGTCGATGATATCAGCAGTTAGCTCGATGTACTTGTGATCAACAAGACCTGAAGGACCACCCAAGAAACCGTAAAGCTTTGCGTTCTTGTTCATTGACTTAAGACCGTCGAACAAACCAGAGATTACGTTGTGTCCACCAGGAGCCTGACCACCTGAAAGGATAACACCTACGTTCATATCCTTCAATGAAAGTGGTGTGTTAGATGCCTCGAATGTAACTACAGGCATACCGTATGTATTAGGGAATAGCTTCTTGATGTCAGCCTGATCTGCTACAGACTCTGTAGCCTTACCCTCTTTGATAGCTACGTTACCCTTCAAAGCCTTTGGAAGCTTTGGCTGGTATGCAGCTCTTGCGATTTGCAATGCACTCTTTGCCATTGTTTTTCTTATTTAAATGTTATATTATTTTCTTATTCTTCCTCTTCCTTCATGTTGTGGAATACAGCCTGTACGTCCTCATCGTCCTCAAGCTTGTCAAGGATCTTCTGAACCTGCTCACGCTGCTCTGCTGTAACCTCCTTGTAGTCGTTTGGCTGGTACTCGAACTCAACTGACTTGATCTCGAATCCGTTCTCCTCAAGGTATGCCTGGATCTTGCTGTTGCTCTCGAATGGGGCAGAGATGAAGATTGTCTTATCCTCGTCGTCGCGCTCTACCTCCTCTACATCGTAGTCGATCAACTCAAGCTCGAACTCCTCCATGTCAAGACCTTCCTTGTCAGCAACTGTAAACATACACTTGTGTGTGAACATGAATGATAGAGAACCCTGTGTTCCCAACTGTCCACCGTTACGGTTGAAGTAGTTACGTACGTTACCTACTGTACGTGTTGTGTTGTCTGTAGCTGTTGTAACGAAGATAGCGATACCTGCAGGTCCGTATCCTTCGTAGATAACCTCCTTGTAATCAGCAGTATCCTTGTCTGTTGCTCTCTTGATTGCTCTTTCGATGTTGTCCTTTGGCATGTTCTCAGACTTTGCTGTCTGGATCAATGCACGTAGACGTGGATTACCATCAGGGTCTGAACCTCCTGCTTTTACTGCAATTGTGATTTCCTTACCAATCTTTGTAAAAGTCTTGGCCATGTGGCCCCATCTCTTAAGCTTTGTGGCTTTGCGGTACTCAAACGCTCTTCCCATATTGTTATTTCAATTTATTTTATCTAATTTTTGCCTCTAGTTTTGTCTCGAAATTCTTGATCAACTTGTTCATGATTGCGTCGATCTGTGAATCGGTCAATGTCTTCTCCTCATCCTGTAGAATGAATGACACTGCGTATGACTTCTTGCCTAGGTCAAGTGTCTTGCCTTCGTATACGTCGAACAAGTATACTTCCTTAAGCAACTTCTTCTCTGTATCACGCGCGATCTTCTCAATCTCTGCGAATGTTGTCTTCTTGTCGATTAGAAGTGCCAAGTCTCTCTTAACCTCTGGATATTTTGGAATATCGTGGTATGTCAAACTGTGGTTCTTCATCTCAACCATCAATGCTGTCCAGTTGACATCTGCATACTCAACCTCTTGTGAGATATCCATCTTTTTGCAGATATCCTTAGATACGATTCCAAGTGTTGCAAGTACCTTTCCGTTTGGAGTTGTGATCTGCAAACCGTAGCTCAACAAATCATCTGAATACTCAACGACTCTTGTTCTCTCCTGCTTGATGCCAAGACGCTTGAAGATATTGTTGACGTATGCGCGTAGTGTGTAGAATGAAGCTTTCTGCTGAGCCTGAACCCAGTTCTGCTCGCTCTTCATACCTGTTAGCCACATACCCAAGTGGTAATCCTCTGAATATGGCTTCAATGGGTTCTCTGCTGTCTGCTGCGCGTTGCCGTTGTAGTAGTAGCAGTTTCCAAACTCGTAGAATGCCAAGTTAGGGCTTCTACGGTTGATGTTGTAGCTGATATTCTCAAGTCCACCGAATAGCAATGTCTGACGCATGCAGTTCAAATCGTTGCTTAGTGGGTTCATCAACATGATTCTGTTCTCTCCCTTGAATGTCTCACAGTTGTCGTAGTAAGCCGACTTTGTAAGTGAGTTGTTCAAGATCTCATTGAATCCCATTCCTGTCAACTGCTCAGAAATCAAATTCTGTAGCTTGTAGCTGTTGACTTTTGGTGAGAATGACAATGATGATTTTACAGACAAGTCTGGAGTGACGTTGTTGTATCCATAAATACGTAGGATATCCTCGATCACGTCGCACTCTCTCTGGACATCAGCTCTGTAGTTTGGAACTGATACTGTGAACTCGTCGTCGCTCTCATTAATTATAGAGATCTGAAGACCTGTCAAGATTGTGCGTACCTCATCCTTTGAAAGCTCCTTACCAATCAATGAATTGATGCGAGAGTAGTGCATATTCACGATGAATGGTTTGATCTCCTCTGGATAGATATCTGTGATTTCAGATGATATTTCACCGCCAGCAACCTCCTTGATAAGCATTGCTGCGTATTTTACGATGTCGATATTGCAAGCTGGATCACATCCTCTCTCGTAGCGGAAAGATGCGTCTGTGTTCAATCCGTGGCGACGTGCAGTCTTACGTACTGAAACTGGGTTGAAGTATGCACATTCCAAGAATACGCATTTTGTCGACTCAGTGACACCTGAATTCAATCCACCGAACACACCAGCGATACATGAACCACCGTTAGCGTCGCAGATCATCAAGTCGTTAGCGTTAAGTGAACGCTCAACACCATCAAGAGTGACAAACTTAGTGCCTTCTGGCAAAGTCTTCACAGAAAGTGCTCCACCAGCGATTTTGTCAGCGTCGAAGCAGTGAAGAGGCTGACCCATACCATGTAGGATGAAGTTGGTTACGTCAACTACATTATTAATAGGGTGGAGACCGATTGCCGACAACGACTCCTTCAACCAATCTGGAGACTCCTTGACAGTTACATTATTGATAGTGATTCCCGCATAGCGAGGACAAGCTGCAGTGTTCTCTACTGTGACTTTAACCTCACGGTTGTGATTGTCAACCTTGAAATCAGCAGTAGATGGCTTTGTTAGTTTGTGAGCTGGACCATGGAATGCGAAGTAAGCAGCCAAGTCGCGAGCCACACCGTAGTGAGAAATCGCATCCGAACGGTTTGGAGTAATATCCACCTCGATGATAGAGTCGCTCTGACCACCGTAGTAATCTTTTGCAAGCATGCCGACTTTAGCGTCAGCAGGAAGCTCAATGATACCGTCGTGACTAGTTCCGATACCGATTTCATCAGCGGCACATAGCATACCATAGCTCTCTACGCCACGAAGTTTGCCTTTCTTAATTGTGAATGTCTTGTCACCATCAGGCAATTCAGTACCGATAGTAGCGACGATTGTCTTGATTCCAGTGCGGCAGTTAGGCGCTCCACAAACGATTTGTAGTAATTCAGGCTCGCCAACATTTACCTTAGCCACGTGCAAGTGGTCGGAATTTTCGTGCGCTGCACATTCAACAACTTCACCGATTTTTAGACCCTCTGATAGTGCAGGTGATGCCGACTCTACAGTGCCGACCTCAAGTCCAATTGATGTAAGAATTTTAGCTATCTCCTCTGGCGACTCAGTGATATCAATGTATCTTTTGAGCCAATTGTATGATATATTCATATTAAATATGTTATCACTTTATCAAAAACTACCTACAAAGTTATAAATAAATTTCTTTTCTGCCATATAAATAGAGTCAAAACATATTTTTGTGGTTATTTTTTCGTTATATATTTGAAATGTCTCTTATTTTTTATACTTTCGCACAGGTTTTTGAAAATTGAAGTAATTAGAAACAGAAATGTCAGATAAAGATTTGGAAAGAGCTCAGGCTCAGGAGGCAAAAGAGAGAGAGCAGCAGGAGCAACAGCAGGCTGCTGAGTTCAATGAGTCAATGGACAAGGTAGAGAATGCCTTGGCAAGTTCAGAGGCTTTCATTGAGAATAATAAAAATACTTTGTTGATTGTGATTGGTGTTGTTGTCGCAATTGTTGCATTGGGCATCTGGTTGTACAATAGCCATATTGAGACAAAGAAAGAGGCAAATGATTCGATTTACAAGGCACAGTCTTGGTTTGAGCGTGATTCATTCCAGTTGGCTTTGACAGGAAATGATGATTTCATGGGCTTTGAGGAGGTCGCTGACAAGTATTCAAACACACCTGCAGGAAATCTTGCTTGTGCTTATGCTGGTGTATGCTACAAGAATCTTGGAAAGAATGACGAGGCTCTTTCATATTTGAAGAAATTCTCAGCTGGAGATAACTTGGTTTCCCCTGCAATCTACGGAGCTATCGGAGATTGTTACTTTGAGTCTAACAATGTGAAGGAAGCTGAATCATATTATAATAAGGCAATCAACGCACAGAATAATTTGATCGCTCCTATTTATATGTATCGTCTATCGTTGCTTCTATTCAACAATGGAGATGCTGAAAAGGCTGCATCTTTAATGAAGAAGTTGAAGGAGGAGTATCCTCAGAGTAAAGAGGCTCAGGACGCTGACAAATACATTGAGTATTTCCAGACAAAGAAATAATTTTTGAATTTTTGATTATAGCCTCCTTTTGTGTCAAACATTAGGAGGCTTTAAAATTTTTTATAGAATATGTCTACTTCTAATTTATCCGCTTACGATGTAAATAAGGTTCCTCACGCAGGAGGTATGAAATTTGATATTATTGTTTCAGATTGGAATTCTGATGTCACATTTGCTCTATGTGAAGGTGCTATTGAGACATTGAAAAAACATGGCGCATTCGACAAGGATATCAGAGTTTTCCATGTTCCTGGCAGTTTTGAACTTGTTTATGCTGCTAAGAAGAGCTGCCAGTGTAAGGAAGTGGACGCGGTTATCGTTTTAGGATGTGTTGTTCGTGGAGGTACTCCTCATTTCGACTATGTATGCCAGGGTACTACAAATGGTATCGCAGCGTTGAATGCTGAAGGTACAAAACCAGTTATCTTTGGTTTGCTTACAACTGATAATATGCAGCAGGCTGTCGACCGTGCTGGTGGATCGCTTGGTAATAAAGGTGTTGAGTGTGCCCAGACTGCAATTCGTATGGTTGGCTTCACTTGTGATATCGACGAGAATGCATATGTTGCATTTTAAGTTGAATCAAGATAGACTATGTGAATTTATATAATGGAGACGATTCTAAAGGTATTAAGAGGCGGTGATGAAGACAAGAATGAAAAGTCATTCAGGATTTTGACATTCTTGTTGATCCAGTTTTTGCTTGTTTCTGTAAATCTAGTCTTTGGTTTTGTTACCGATTCTATGTCTATCACAGCTTGTGTCGGTTATCATCTTGCAGTGATATTTCTTTTGGGAGACGATGTGGCTAAAGTCGCTTTTCCAAATGTTAAAGCAGCAAAAATCGGTCGAGTCGCTGTTTTGATTTTTGATTCCATCATGACGTTGGGATTCTCCGTTATTATCATAAATGAATTTTTTACCAGACTTGATTCACCGATATTCTTCTCCGACGCTTCTGTTTGGGCAATGATAGCGGCAACGATGATATCTACGATTTTGAGTATCATATATGTGTCTCAACGTTCTAAAAGGATAAAAGAGATGTTTGTGCCTGCTGTAGTGTTTGTTACAATGCTACTGCTGAAAATTTTTGATTTTCAACAACTTGATTCGTATGTCGGGTTGTGGGTGTCGGTATTTGTGATATATTTGGCGGTAAAAATGATAATAAGAGCATGGCGTCAACGGAAGAATTTCTAAAGGAGTCTGGCATACGAGCAACGTCGACCAGAGTGATGATTTGGGAGAAGATAAATGAAGTGCCATTTGCTTTTTCGCTTACTGATATTGAAGATTTGATTCCCGATATCGACAGGTCGACAATATTCCGCACATTAGTGGCGTTTGAAGAGCATCATCTTCTTCATACGATAGATGATGGAAGTGGAGCTCAGAAATATTGTGTCGCTAAATCCGAAGAGGAGCAGCATGTGCATATCACATGTAATATATGTCATCACACGTATTGCTGCAAATCATTATTGGTGCCAAAAGTGGAGGTTCCTGAAGGATTCCAGGTGATAGAGACGAGTTATGTGATTAAAGGTATTTGTAAAGAGTGCAGCAAAAAGATTTCGAAATATGGCTTTGATGGATGTCAATGATATGATTGAGATTATCGATGCGATTGGAGCTTTTGTCTTTGCGATCAGTGGAATACGAATGGCTGCAAACAAAGGTTTTGATCTATTCGGTGCCTTTGTAGTCGGATTTGCAACTGCTATTGGAGGAGGAACACTTCGTGATCTGTTGCTTGGAGTGACTCCGGTATGGATGACAAATTCGCTATATGTCAAGATGACCATTTTAGCTTTGTTGTTCGTAGTCGTTTTCCGAAAACGACTGATCCATATGAATGTTACCTTTTTCATTTTTGACACGTTCGGTCTAGCCTTATATACAGTTGTAGGAATAGAGAAGACGTTGGCCTATGATTTCCCTTGGTGGGTGCCAATTGCGATGGGCACAATGGGAGGAGCCGCGGGTGGAATAATCAGAGATGTCCTTTTGGCAGAAGTCCCATTGATTTTTAAGAAGGAAATCTATGCGACAGCTTGCATTTTAGGAGGAGTTATATTCTTTATTTGCGACTCTCTAGGAGCTAATCAGTTGCTTTCCGGATTGGTGTGTGCTGCTGTGGTTGTGATAAGCAGAGTGTTGGCTGTCAGATACGGAATATCCATTCCTAAATTAAAAAAAGAAGAATAGGGTAGACTTGTCACTCATGTTTGCTCAGTTGCTTTAAGTGAAGGTAAATTCGTAAAATTGCGGCTTTAAGCGTAAAATGTATGCTGTACGGCATAGGAATCGACGGAATGATGAAAAATATTGAAAAAAAATGATATTTATTAGACAAATGCTTTGCTTTGGACGATAAATGTTATATATTTGTAGAAAAGAACGAAAACTACAAGATAGCAATGAAGAGTCTTTTTACATACCTTATTGCGTTATTCTCTTTGCTAATGTTCTCAATGGAGACTCAGGCACAGGAGATTAACTTCAGAGCATTCAAGAGTTCCGCAGGAGTCGGAGCGAAAAATGTTCCTGATGTATATGCATGGGGTCCATGGATAGGAAGCAACACTGCTATTACAGTCAATATGACGAAGAATGTAGTTAGCGTTGGAGATGCAACTTATGAAATCATTGAAAAACCTAAGCATTGGGTTGTAAAGAAAGATTTCAAGTATTGTACTTTTGAGTGTGCAACTCCAAGTTTTGACAAAGCTAATATTAAACTTTATCAGTACGATAGAGGAGAATATAGAATCTATGTGAACGAAGAGAAGAAAGCTACAAGATATGTAGTAAAATATCTTGATATCTAAGGTTCACATTTGAAAGAGAAACATAAATTTTTCGCATTAATTATTTTTTTCCAAGGCGTTGAGTATGTGATATATTCGACGTCTTTTTTTTATGATTTTGATGTAATTATATAACTTATGTACGATAAAGATGATAGAAATGAAAAAAGGGATTTTCTAAAATCTCCTATTTTATTTGCAGTGGGAGCATTTGCAATTGGTTTGTTGCTTGGAAGAAGTATGGATCCTTCAACTGAGCGTGAATCATTAGTTGAAGAAAAGATAGTACAATCGTAGCCGATACTTTTGCTGTTGACACTGTTGTGAATGAGAAAAACACAAAAATTCGTAAGGCTTTTGTTGTTTCTGAAACTGGAACTGTATTAAGAGGGGATCGTTATAATGCTTTTATATATTTGGCTGAAATTGATACGTCGCTTAATTATAGGGTTGTTATTAATGGTAAACCATTAGAACGCAATGAATATAGTTTTGCTTGTGCTTCGATTGGTAAACATGACTACGAAGGGTCTATTGAGGTAGTTGAATCTGATAGTACAATCTCTGAATATCCATTTACTGGCAGCTATACTGTTGTTGAGCCACTTGCTAATATTACCTCTGACGTTCTATGGGCAGGTAAGGATAATCCAATTTCGGTAACTTGTCAGGGATTTCCAGCTGACAATATAGTGCTGACGTGTACTAATTCCACTATGAGGAAATTAGGTAATTCTCGCTATATTATAAGGCCGATAAAACCAGGCACAAATTGTAGAATGAGTGTGATTGGTAAGTTAGAAAACGGTGAAATCGTGTCCTTGGGAAGGAGAGACTTTATTGTAAAATAACTAAACGAAACGATTTTCTACATTAGTTGTAGAGATATAAAAACAGCCAAAATGCAAGGATCGCATTTTGGCTGTTTATGTTAAAGGAAAAAAATGTCTTAACTTTTCGCCTGATTCGCATTAGCGTCTTGTGTTTGTTTTTTGCATAGAGTTCTTTTTCGCATCCATGCATTTTGTTGCTTAAATCTACATTTCGCTAACTATTTTGTCCCAAGGCGTTGGCCAGGATACTTACGATGATATCGGATCATCTGCCTGTTTTTTGCACCTTAACACCTAAGGTGCAACAGGTAATTTCTGATCACAGAAATTAGACCTGTTTAAGAATTTCTCTTAGTAATTGTAGGTCTGTTACTTGTTCTACAATTCTTTTCTTTTTCGCTATTACTTTTTTCCAAGGCGTTCAGTTAAAAGTAAAGAAAACGACACCGTATGAAAAAGGGCTAACATGAAGACTGACCGATGCCGTTTTCTTTACAATTGCAAATATATGGCGAAGTATGATGTCGTGCAAATTGATTTTATAAATACGTAAAAGGAATCGGAAAAGTCGTAAATTGATATTGTTAATTTACCTTTTACGTATAAGAATGTGCACTTAACATTATACAAATGCGTAAATTTATTTATGTAAAATATTGATTTTCAGTATATTGTGTTAGTGTGGTGATTTCGGTATTCTATGATGGTGAATTGGAGGATTTTATAGATAAAATTCAAATTAAGGTATTTAATTCTAATTGTGATTTAGCGTTGGAGGTTAATTAAGGGACCATGTTTGATTGATTTGGACCCTAACCGTTTCCTAAAACGCGAGCCCTGTAGGGCGAGCGTATTAAAAAAACGGTGTGCCTGTGAAGACACACCGCTAATTCTGATTCGATAATGACGCTGATTGATTATCTCTTTATGATTTTCTCAACGCTCTTATTGCCATTTTCTGATACGATTTCCATTACGTAGATTCCTGCAGGAAGATTCAATTTGACATTCAAATTATCGTTTCCTTTTCCTGCCATTACGACTTCTCCTACAAGGTTGCAAAGACGATAAGAGAAATTTCCGTCACAGTAAATTGTAGCATCTCCATCAGTAACTGTAGGGACAACTGCAATGCCATTATCCTTGATGTTATTAACGTCTGTAGGCATTTCCATTCCTTCGATGATCTTGTCGTATGCTCCCTTAGGCTGGTAGTTTGTGAAGATTAGTGGTCTTCCTTTTGCACGCCAGCTGATCTCATCGTTTGTTCCCCATAGAGCAACCAAACTGATGTTGTCTTTGTATTTTTTGTATAGCTGGAACAACTCTCCATAAAGTTTAGACTGATCCTCGAATGTATAACCGTCCTCAACAGTGATATCCAACTCAGTTACCTGAATGTCGCAACCAATTGTAGCGAATTTAGCTAGAGCTACCTCATATTGCTGAGCAGAAGGGAATAGGGTGCTCAAATGAGACTGCATTCCAACACCGTCACAAAGACCTTTGTCATACAAATTCTTTACCAAATTATAAATGGCATCAGTCTTAGAACCGATATACTCGTTATAGTCGTTGTAGTAAGCCTTGATACCTTTTGGAAGGTATTTCTTTGCATATGTGAAAGCCTCTTCGATAAAAGAGTCATCACCATAGATCTCTACCCAACGTGATTGACCTTCTCTTTCGTAGTTGCTTCCTGGATTTCTCATCTGACCACCATCTGTAAATACCTCATTGACAATATCCCAAGCATAGATGTTTAGTTTAGGGTATGTAGTAGTTACCAAATCGATGACGTTCTTGATGTAGTTCTCCATACGCTGGCTCATGATCTCCTTTGAGACTGTAGCTCCGTCGGATTCAAATCCTTCGTTGAAGAACCAGTCAGGAGTCTGTGAATGCCATACGAATACGTGTCCACGCATAGGGATCTTGTTGTCCTCACAGAATTTCAAAACAGCTTTAGTGTTAGGAGCTAGACGAACCTGTGGATTTACATTGTCACCGTCGCTTTGGCTTGCTGCCTGATTCAACATTGCGTCTGGCTTCAACTCATTACCTGGAGTTAGGCTGTTGAAGTGGTGGAGAATCATGTTCTTGGCATTCTGTGGAGTGATCTCACTTGCTGTTGCAGCAGTACCGATCTTGAAATAGTCTCTGTAAAGATCTTTCAACGGCAATTGCTTAGAGAAGTCGACAAGCTCCTCAACCTTCTCCTCAATAGTGACGTCGTCGATGAAATATTCCAATGTCGCGCTGTTTGTGCACTGGATGTATGGTTGGATATCCTCTACACCTTCTGGGATGACAATCTCACCCTTCAACTCTGTCCAACTGTAGGCATAAGCCTCTTTGGATGCAATACCAGGGTAGGCATTCTCACCGTCAGCTGAATACTGAAGACTCAAATCCATGTTTCCGTTGGAGTAAACAAACACCCATGCTGAGATGATGTATGTTTTTCCAGCCTCGATAGACGCATTGCTAACTAATGCTCCATGCCAGTTTTGCTCACGATTGCTAACGAAAAGTGATTGGTCTCCACTGTGATGCTGCTCAGTTGATAGCTCAACAGTCGCGTCGCCACGTCCTGCCCAGTCATCCGCGCTGGTCTCGAAATCGTAGCTCAATTTCTCGGCTTGACAATTTAGCCCACAAAGAGCTATAGCAGCCAAAAAAAATTTTTTGTAATCCATTTTTATTTATGTGTGAATTTAGAGTAAAATTTCTTATTTCGTAACGGCACGTATGGTCATGCCTTTGTCACGGTAGAACGACTGGACATTATGGTCTTTGGAAGAAATTTCAAAACCGTATGCATTCTGTTTTGAATTCGACTCGATTTCAGAAGTCCAATAGTATCCCTGACTTGCGTAGTTTAGGTTGCCATCGCCCGACATATAGCCAGTGGCAGGAAGGAATATCGAATTTCCGTTTTTTGCGACGATGTTGTATCCTGCTGGTTTAGTCTGCCATGTCCAAGTACAGTTGGCGATCAACTCCTCGAATTGTTTTTTTGTCGGAGTGCTCCAACCGATACCCATCATGTGAGTCGCAGCATCATATTCAGATGTAAGCTTCAAGTTTTGAATGACACCGTTTTTGGCTAGATCAGAAGCCGATTGGTTGAATGTCTCGCATTCAACTTCCGTATAATTGCTTTCCGTTACTTCCCCCCAGGCGAAGTATGTGCCTTTTGATTCTGCTGTTTTAGCCCCGACATTAGATGCCGCCCATTTTGTGCCGCTTGGCAACCCAAGATCCACGTATTCAAAACCGTTGATTGTATTCTCGTCTTCTGATTCTCCACATGAGACGAAAGATAGAGTAGTGAATACAAAGCCTGCTAATGTGTATAAAATCCTTTTCATTTTGCTATATTTACTTATCACTTTTGCAAAAATATTGATTTTTAGCCAATTTAAGGTAATGTTAATGTTTAAAAGATATTAAATAGAGCATAAAGTGAGTAAAAAGTCCGTTTTGACATCTTTTTTTGCTAATTTTGCAGAGAGTGTTGATTATGCTTTTTTGACTTGGTGTAATGGCACATTGGTTTGTAAAATATAATATGTATGCTATTTGACGTTATCAACTCAAGTATTTCAGACATGGTGATCCACCATATAGGTTCACATTCTGACAATTCTGAAAATGTATATTCCCAGCGTCCAATGTCGTTTTCTGAGGACGACAGTGAGCTGCCGCATCTGTTGAAACAGTTTTTCTTCGACTCATTCCGTGAGCCGAGTCTTTATAATTTCGAGGATATGAACGACAGTGTGGCGAAGATGGCTGCAGCTGTGTTTGATAATCCGTCGTCTTTCTATGAAAACTCGCGTCTGTTTGCCGCAGCGTTGTATGAAAACAGTAATCATCCCAACATCAAAAGTGGAGAGTTGTATGTCGCCATGTTCCGTGATGTACGCATTTTTGATCAAGATGTGAGATGTCTTGGCCTTTTCAAAAGCGAGCATAAGGATACTTTCTTGAAGGTTTATAATCAAGAAGATGGATTGGCTCTTGGCTACGATGAGGGCTTGGATTTGAAGAAGCTCGACAAAGGCTGTCTTATTTTCGACATTGAGCGTGAGAATGGATTTGTAGTGGCTTTGCTCGACAAGGCGGCTGGAAAGAGTGAAGCTACATTCTGGAAGAATGATTTCCTTGGACTAGTCACTCGTATGGATAATAATTTCCAGACAAAGGAGTATATGGATTTGTGCAAGTCGTTTGTGACAGACATCTTCCGTCCTTCACGCGAAGAAGAGCCTGAGAATGGAATTGAGCGTACCGATCAGATTGATATGCTCAATCGTCAGGTAGATTTCTTCAAGGCTTCGGATATCTTTGATATTGATAGATTTAAGGAACAGGTGCTTGGAAACAATGAGTCTATTTGTGATGTTTTCGACGAGCATCTTGCGCATTTCGAGGAAGCTAACGATGTGGAGTTGCCAAAGACATTTGCCATCAGCAAAGAGGTGGTGAAGAAAGGAGCTCCTAAATTCAAGAGTGTACTTAAGTTGGATAAGAATTTCCATGTCTACATTCATGGAAACCGAGATATGATCGAGCGATCTTTCGATAAGGAAAAACGAATGCATTATTACAAGATTTACTTTGAAAACGAAGAGTAATTGAAATTAAAAATGTAATTTTGCAATATTATGCAGGAAATACTAATAAATAAGACAGTGCTTGCAATGCGTTTGGGATTGATTTTGGCGGTCTCATTTGTAATGCGTGATTTTGTTTCCTTTTTTGTCGCCGACGGATTTCTATCTGTCGTCGCAATGTTTGTATCTATGTTTTTCCTGATATTTCCTTTTGTTTTCCTTTTCCGCATGACTGTTAATTTTTGTTGTCAGTACAACGACTGCAAATATCAGTTTTCCACACCATTTTCTATCTCATTAAGAGGATTTGCTTTCGCAGGAATAATCTATGCTCTATGTTTCTATTTGTATATGAAACATTTTGCACCAAATATGCTTGGCGACATGGTGAATTCATATGAGAAGATATTGGAAGGGCAGGGGTACGACAGTTTGATTGAGGAGTGGAGACAGGTGGCTTCAACCGCAACTCCGAGATCCTTAATACCGTCTATCTATATGGGATTTCTGTTTATGGGATTTTTTGTAAGTCTCATATCTGTCGGAGCTGCGCGATTTGCCAAATTGGAAAAACCGAAAGAGTTTGATTCAGTGAATAATGAGGATTCTAATTATGATAAAGATGAATCCATAAATAATAAAGATAATTAATAAACAATAAGATAATGGATATTTCTGTAGTCGTACCATTGTACAATGAGGAGGAATCGCTTGGCGAATTGTACGCGTGGATTAAGCGAGTGATGACAGAGCATAATTATAGCTATGAGGTGATCTTCTGTAATGACGGAAGCACTGATAAATCATGGCAGATTATTGAGGATTTGGCTGCTTCAGACAGCAATGTGCATGGAATCAAATTCCGTCGCAACCATGGAAAGAGTGCTGCTCTATATTGTGGATTTGAGCAGGCTCAGGGCGACGTTGTGATCACTATGGACGCAGATTTGCAGGATTCTCCAGACGAGATTCCTGAGCTTTACAAGATGATTAAGGAAGATGGTTATGATCTAGTCTCTGGTTGGAAGAAGAAACGTTATGATTCCAAGCTAGCGAAGAATCTACCATCCAAGCTATTCAATGCCACTACACGAATGATCTCAGGTATCAAGCTTCATGATTTCAATTGTGGATTGAAGGCATATAATTGTCAGGTGATCAAGAGTATTGAGGTTTATGGTGAGATGCATCGTTATATCCCATATTTGGCTAAGAACGCCGGATTCAAGAAGATAGGAGAGAAGGTTGTTCAGCATCAGGCAAGAAAGTATGGTGAGACAAAATTCGGATTGAACCGTTTCTTCAACGGATATCTAGATTTGCTTTCATTGTGGTTTATCTCTACATTCGGAGGCAAGCCAATGCATTTCTTCGGATTTGTAGGAAGTATCATGTTCTTGATCGGATTCATTTCAGCTGCATATGTCGGAGCTTCAAAATTGATTCATATGTATAATGGAACATTGGATCCACTTGTGACAACAAGCCCATATTTCTACATTGCCTTGACAATGATGATTATCGGAACTCAGTTGTTCTTGACTGGATTCTTGGGCGAGTTGGTAGCACGTAATTCAAGTGAGAGAAATAACTATAAGATTGAAAAAGTAATTTAATTGAATATGGATATTATTCTTGATATATTGAAATTTTCTGTAAGTGGAATTTTAGTGTTTGTTGCCACTTACTTTGTATTGAAAAATTTGCTTGACAACAGAGAGAAAGAGAGAAGACACCAGGTGAGAATCGAGACAGGTAAAATCCTTACTCCGATCAAGCTTACAGCTTACGAGCGTTTGGTGTTGTTCTTGGAGCGTATCAAGCCAGAGAGTATGGTGGTGAGAATCCAGTACCCATCTATGAAAGCAAGTGATCTTCACCTAATGTATATCCAGCAGGTGCGTGAAGAGTTTGAACATAATGTATCTCAGCAGATTTATGTGTCAGAAGACCTTTGGCGTTTTGTCATCGCTGCGAAGGAGTCTCTTTTGCAATTCGTAAACACATGTTCGGAATCTGTTCCTAACGATGTCCCTGCTGTTGAGTTGTCGAAGATTCTTATTGAGAAATACAACGAGACAGAGAATCCGCCAATCGACATTGCTTTGGTAGTGTTGAAGAACGAAATCAAAACTTTGGCATAATGACTCTACTTGAATTAGCCAGCAAACGAGTTTCTTGTCGTGCTTACGACACTGCGCGCTCAATTGAGAAAGAAGTGCTTGACGAAGTGTTTGAAATCGCACGTTTGGCTCCATCTGCTTGCAACAAACAGCCATGGAGATTGGTGGTTGTGAAGAGCAAAGGCAAGTTGACTGAACTAGCTGAGTCGTACGACCGCGATTGGTTCAAGACTGCACCAATGGTTTTGGCTGTTGTTGCTGACCACACAGAGTCGTGGCATAGAGCAGATGGTAAGGATCACGCTGATGTTGATGCGTCAATTTTTGTTGAGCATCTTTGTTTGGCTGCAGCAGAGAAAGGCTTAGGCACATGCTGGGTTTGCAATTTCAAACCAGAGGTGGCAAACAAAGTGTTGGGCATAGATGGAGTAGAGAAGGAGTTGGTTGCGTTGGTGCCAATCGGTTATCCTGCCGACAATTCTGTATTTGCCAAGGCCAAAGTGAGAAAAGATATCTCTGAGATAGTTTCAGAAATTTAAGAAATTGATTACGATGCACAAAACGAATCAATACACTGTGGAGACGAGCGGACGTGCGTCTCATTCCTTAGGTGGACGTGCGTGTATGTCTATATTCAAACGAGTGATGGGAGCGATTGCTTCTGTCGCTTTGTTGTTGTCTCTTACTATGTGTGAGACGGATTACTGCAATGAGAACATGTTTGTTGTCGGCACATTAAGAGTTTATTTCAAGCAGTCGAAACAGCAGATAGGTGTCATCTTGTCTACCAGAAATGCGGTTGGAGATACTTTGGGATATGTAAGCCAAACAAGTGGATCGTATGCTAATTTTTCATTGAATCCAGAATCTGACACTTCTAGATTCTATATTATGACTTCGGATTCGATAGTGCTTAGTAAATTTGCGATTGTACATACCAACAGATGTGAGTATGTGAATGCTGAATGTGGAGTTCGTACCTTAAGCACTATTGATACAGTTTTGATTGAGGATGGAGTTGAAGGAGACTCCGTTTCTATATTAATGAAAGATGTTGATGAAAACTACGACAATGGAAATATTGAGATATTCTTGGCTGGTTTTGAGTAGCCTCTTCATCACATCTGTTTTCGCACAGAAGAATAATGCGGAGCAGGAGACTAGTGATGACTGGAATTTGACTACATCCAAAACTTTCTATGGCGTTTCTGTCTATACAGATATAGCAGGACCGATCACGTCTATGTTTAATGAAAACAAAATGGATTTCAGTTTCGGTGTAGATGCTGATATCTGCCACACTATTTATCCTACATTTGAAGCAGGTTATTCAAAATACGATGGCACTGACTCTTATAATTATGGATTGACTCAGGCATCTGGTTATTCTTATACTTGCAATGGCTCATATTACAAAATAGGAGCCAACTTCAATTTCTTGAATGATGGACGAGGAAAGAAAGTAATACCTTTACTATATATCGGAGCAAAATTTGCATTCTCACCATCTCACTTCGATATTGAGAATGTTAGATTCAGAAATGAGTATTGGGATATCGACAGATCATTGTCAGTTTCTGGAAAGAGTCTATGTCGATGGGCTGAGTTTTCTGTCGGATTACGTTACCCAATAGCCAAATTCTTCACTATGGGAGTGGAAGGTAAATTACGTGAGTTTGGAGGGGCGAAAACCAAAACTATTACGATGCCTGACGGCTTCAATCTAGATGTCAATCAAAGTTATTCACCAGGATATGGAAATATGAATGGAAGCAAATGGGGCGTAAAATATACGCTTGGCTATTTCTTCCATTGATGAAAGTCGCAGATTTAGATAATCGTTTTTATTTCTCCTTGAATCTGTAGGCAAATCTTGCACCTAATTCTATAGTCTGGATTACCTGATCCTGCACACTGCTATGTGGCGACAAAGCATTCCACCCTGAGAAGAAATTCACTTCGAAGTTTGGAGTCGTCATTGCTCCTACTGAAAGTCCGGCTGTGATACAAGCTCCGAAATTTGCTGGACAAGTGAAATATTCATTGGCGATTTTATTATAGTAGTTTGCACCTGCCAAAACTCTAGGACCGATATACAGATGTTTATAGATGCTCCAATATGAGTATAATCCAGCCTGACACATTGACAATGTGAATGAACCATAATTGTTAGCGTCGTCTTCATGTGAATAATAGACACTTGATGCACTTAATCTACCTCCGACTCCAAGATGATGGTTCCAAAACCAAGCACCCTCTAATCCGGTAGTACTTCCTGTGGAGGTCATGAATGAATGATTTGATGTCGGCTTATATTTAGTGAGAGGAAACTGGAAGCCTACATAGAAGCCCAAGAAAGAAGGATTCCATGGCTCATAGTTAATCCAATGGTCGATCACCTCAGTCCTTGCTTTATCTCGTTTGAAAATACAATCGCTTATCCAATATCCGAATTCTGTCGACATAATACCGATTCCTGCACCAGCCAACACATCGCTCATCCAATGACGATTGTTTGCCATACGCATAAGGCCAGTGGCAGTGGCAGTGGCGTATGCACCCATACCAATCCACGGACTGTAGTGGCCGTACTCTTTGTTTAGCATTGTGGCAGTCATGAAAGCAGTGGCTGTGTGTCCTGAAGGGAAACTATTTTTTGAACTGCCGTCCGGGCGACGAAGCTTAGCTGTATATTTTATTCCATTCACAGCAGCTGCCATGATTGCGACAGAGAAAGCGTCCGCAGTCATCATCTCTCCCCATTTGCTACGACTTTCCACTCCAAAAGCCTTCAGTCCAAACATTACAGCGGCAGGAAGATACTGAGTGTAATTATCGATTTCACTATGGAATCTTGGCATGAAACTGTTGCGCAACTCCCTGAATTTTTTGTTATGCTCCATTTCGATAATGCCGCCGACAAAAAGAGGAACACCCACGTGAGTGCATTCCAATAGTCTGGAGTAGGGGTATTTGATCAGAGTTGAATCCGTCCTAATATATGTAGAGTCGCTTTTTTCTGATGCTGAAGTCGACATAGTAGATAAGAATATCGACGTCGCACAGCAAATAGCGAACAAATTGAATCCTTTCATTTCAGTATTTCTTACTTTTCGTACAAACTTAATGTTTTTTCTGTAGAAAGAGACAGATGTTATATGACTTTTTTGACATTTTATTAGAATTT
>JAZUIF010000040.1:0-166194 GCA_045642085.1 Paludibacteraceae bacterium
TAAGAAGATAAAGTATCAACTAATGTTAAATCATTCTTATAATCATCAAAACTATCAAAGCGAATATTTCCTACATAATTCCAAATAATTCGCATCCATTGTGCAAATTGCTTAGAATTAAACTCGTTTTGAATTTTTTCAAAATACTTTACGATAGCATAGAATACAACTCGTGACTGATAACGTTCTGATCCCGCAGTTTCTTGGTCTTCAGATCTTTGTCCTTTTTTATTCCAATTACCAAGAAAAAGATTCCAAATACTATTGTTGTACTTCTGTTTTTCATCTTCGGACAATGATGAATCATCACGATACCATACAGGTAATGACAATTTCATAATTTCATCATAATGATCGCATAAAGTATCAAATAAATCAAAGAGAGATCTTAATGTTTCATCCTCTTTTCCTTCTATAACTCTTTCGAATATGACAAAAGGTATAAAATCCTCTTCTGTAAGCTGATTCTCAAGTTTGGTTCTTATACTATCCTCAAGTTTAGCATTGCTGAAGGTATAAACGTTTAGAAAATGACGCTTGAAGAATGATAATATTGTTAGATCAGGAACAGACGGTTTAGTTTCATTATAAAACAAATCTAACCATTTCCCATCTATATTCGAACGAAATCTTTCCTTTAAATCCTTTCTCTTTTCCAAATATTCTTCTAGACTAGCCTTAAAATTTTCAAAAGAAGTCAACGATTTGCCCCGGGCGTTCATTTTGATGTATGTTGAATCAGACATCTTATGTGCTCCCATATTAACAAAATGGAATGTAATAGGACACACGCAACCACTAGTTAACTTTTGAGCTATATTCTTAAAATCCAAAGATGCTGTTTCTCCGCCGAGTTTTTTGCATTGACTATCAATTTCATCTAACATTGTAAGCATGCCTGAAATTGTAGGGTCTTTCTTCCAATCTTTATAAAACCAAGGCTGATCAACTATATATTCAGAAATCGACTTGGTTTCTCTATCGCAGATTTTATTATTTGGATTTGACAATTGAAAACAAAACTCACGAGAAGACTGACGTGTAGTATAAGAGAATCGAGAAAGCAGAGACAAACATTGACAATTATCACAATACCTACAAGCACCACTACATTTGCATTTTTCAAAAATATAACGGTGAAATAGAAATAATGTGGTCAATCGTTGCTGTCCATCGAACGGTATGAATGTATCGCCGTCAATTCTACCATATACAAAATCAAAAAACAGCGAATGGGAACCTTCATTATCAGACACTGCTGCAAGAATGTTTTTCACAATTGAATGTCTAACATCAGTTGCTTTTGAATCTACACGACCTTGTGCATAATCTCTCTGAATTACAGGAATTTCAATCTTAAATTCGCTGATTAACTTGTAAAAAGAATATATATCTTTCATTGTCTAGAATCTCTTTTTTTCTTTAATCCATAAATCCTTGAATCTGATATGGTATCTTCAAGTTTACCTAATTCTTCTAATCCAACATACTCAGCAATATTTTTCACCATTGCTTCAAGCATATTCTTGCCATCCTCTCCATCCCAACACAATGGATTATTTGAATTGGGAGAATAGTGTTTGAAGAAGGCATTTCGAGTACAAATTGGAACAAATTCAATCTTTGTATCCTGCTTATTATTACCCTCGTATTTAGATAACAAAACTTTTTTCTCAGGGTAATAACTGTTGTTGAATTGAGAATTTTTATTACTTTGAAGCAATGCCATATTTCTAATAGATGTTTGATACCAAGAATCATCTATATTATTCAACTCTTTTTCGTTAATTGTATATGGATTTGTTGATTTATCAATTATAATTTTATTTCCTTCAAATGCTTTGGTTAGTGCTTCATATTCCTTTGTGTCTATTCTTACCTCCTTAGGATCATTTGTCCGTGGACTGGGCCACAACAATCCAGCTAAATCATCATTCCCCGAAGTCTCCAAATACTTGGAAATTATTTTTATACGTTCAGAAGATACATTTTCTCTTTTCTCATTTTTAGCATGAATATGCTCCAATGACCAGTTCTCTTTGACATGTTTGTCGAATGGATAACGTGAGTTTTCACTAATCTGATTTTGAATTGTTGCAAGATTAAATAACAACAAAATGTTATGCATAATAGCACAATCTTTCGAGTTTCTTTTCCCATTTGCATCAAAATATGACAAAGATTCCAAGTCTCTCCTGTCTCCATCCAATATAGAATCTGCACACTTCGCTTTAATTTCAACAAGAAATTTTGTTTTTGTTTTTGTTTTTGCTAAATCAAGAATTTCTTGTAATACGTGTACCTTTTTTTCTCCTTTTTGATTCATCAAATAACCAACATAATGATAAAGTTGTCTATCATTATACCACGAATTGACTATTCTAAATGTATCAACAATCTCACTCCATATTGTTCTATATGCAGTTACGTCATTCATACATTGTTCATAATATCTGTTGAAGATAAAATTATTGTCTTTTTTAAGTTCGTCATCAACACTGTTATACACAAAACCATCATCGTTTTTTCTAGACAACAACGATATCTCAAAGATAAAATCTATGCGAGTTGCTTTATATTTGGAACTATCTGGTTCTGGATTAATAAAATACCAAAACGAATCATTATGTAGGGTTTGTTCAATTCTATCCCACTCTTCTGCCATTTCGATCTGTCTAAGATATATGGCATCTTCAGCTCCTCTAAAGTTTTCTTTATTTAGTAAAAGGGCCTTAATAAGTTCTGCATTACTCAAAGAAAGTTTCCCAGAATTAAGACGTTTGAATACATCGTAATCAGATTTCTCTGATATAGGATACCAAATGACCTTACAATTATCTTTTAATTTTTTTACAAATAATGCAATTTCTTCTTTTGTTTTACTTTCCCTCCATGACTCAATCGTTTTTTTTGATTCTAACATAAAGTGATAATCGATATTATTATCGTCATTATCACCTTTACTATTTATGTTTTTTAGGAAATCTGAACTGTCTTCTCTAGTCTGATATTTTAAACAATTATAGGATTTTTCCAAGCAGTTTAATATTATGAAAATAGTCGTTAGGCGTTGTTGACCATCAATTACATCATAACGTTTTTTTTCATCTACGAGATTCTCCTTTACGACCAAAGGCTGTAAACAATACCAAGTATAACTTTCTGTGTCACGAATCTTTTCAGGCTTAAAACTCCAAATGTCATCTAATAGGTCTTTCACTTGCTGACATGTCCAACGATATCCACGTTGATAACTAGGAATAAAGAAGTTCATTCCTAAAAGATCTTTGATCGTTTTTAATTCAATATTCTGCGTCATAATATCAGTTTAACGTTTCTCTTCTTTTTGGCTTATCACTATATTTTCACCCATAAAATTAACAATTTCAAAAGATTGTGCAAAATAAAGAAGAAGTTTTTCACACAAAAAAGAGACGCCGCATTTGCGACGTCTCTACAATCGATTGTGTAATTTGTATTAATCCTAATCTGCCTTAAATGCAGGCTTATTTATACAAACACAAGTATGGTGTGTCCTCTGTTGCTCTGCAGCGGAACTTTACTCCCTTCTCAACAACAAAAGTCTCAAACTTCTTGTATGTCTTCCACTCTGTCTCGCCTGGCATCATAACCTCCAACTTTCCAGATGTCACTGTCATGATCTCGATTGTTGATGTACCAAACTCATACTCTCCTGCTGCCATAACGCCAATTGTAGCGCGGCCCTCTGCACTTTCCAACGCAATGCTCTTTACATTACCGTCGAAATACTCATTCGTCTTAAACATGATTTATTTAGCTAATAAAATTTTCATACATTTTTCAAGCGACTCTGTCCAATATGGCACTGCAGCGCCTGTCTCCGCAATCTTTCTCTTGCTCAACACGCTGTATGCTGGGCGCTCCGCTGGTGTCGGATACTCGTAACTCTCGATAGCGTGAAGTCTTGCCTTGCATCCTGCCAACTTGAAGATATACTTTGTAAAGTCGAACCAGCTTGCCACTCCGTCGTTTGTGTAGTGGTAAACTTCGCAACCCTTGATGCCTTTGTTGACCAAGTGCATGATAGCCTCAGCCAAATCAGTGGCGTATGTTGGAGTGCCGACCTGATCGTAGACAACACTCACGTCTTCACGCTCATTGCCCAAACGAATCATTGTCTTCACGAAATTGTTGCCAAACTCACTGTAAAGCCATGCTGTACGCACGATCGCAGCGTCGCAACCAACCTCACGAACAAGGTTCTCTCCGCTCAATTTTGTACGTCCGTATGCTCCAAGTGGCGACGTTGGATCGCTCTCCTTCAACGGAGTGTTCATCTTGCCATTGAAAACATAGTCTGTAGAGACGTGAACGAACTTAGCTCCCAACTCTTTGGCTACGACTGCCAAATTGCCTGGACCAACGGCGTTGATCTTATGAGCGATATCCTCATTGCTCTCTGCCTTGTTCACATCTGTATATGCGGCGCAGTTGATGATAACCTCTGCCTTCGCATTCTTCAAAATTGTTCTTAGTGATTCCAAATCAGTGATATCCACTTCGGGCATATCAGTGAATGTGAAATTATGCTGAGGATAGTTGGCAGAAATCTTTCTGAAAGAGTTGCCAAGCTGACCGTTTCCTCCTGTAACAAAAATATTCATATCTGACTATTAGAATACCTCAGCGTCCTTTAGCAAAGGATGCTTTGTGTCTTTTTCTGATAATAAAAACTCGCAATCCAACTTAGGCCACTCGATTCCGACCTGTGGATCATTATACATGATACCAGCGTCTGCATGTGGTGCGTACACATTGTCGACTTTGTATGTGAACACAGCCTCATCGCTCAACACCAAGAATCCATGAGCAAAACCACGTGGAATGAAAAGCTGACGATTGTTATCCTCGCTTAGCTCTACCGCCACATATTTTCCAAATGTTGGAGATGACTTTCTAATATCTACTGCGACATCAAGCACTGCACCTTTCACGACACGAACAAGTTTTGCCTGAGACGCATCTCCCTTCTGATAGTGAAGACCTCTTAGCACACCCTTTGACGATTTTGACTGGTTCTCCTGAACAAATTCTACATGATGTCCAATATGTTCATCAAACTCTGCCTGCTTGAATGACTCATAGAAATAACCTCTACTATCACCAAACACCTTGGGCTCTATAACAAACACACCCTCAACCGGCTGCTCAATATAGTTCATAAATATTTAATTGTTAATCAACGAAATAATATATTGTCCGTATTTAGTCTGTTTCAATGCTGTTCCTAATTCAAGCAACTGTTGGTCTGATATCCAACCGTTACGCCAAGCAATCTCCTCGATACACGCAACATAGAATCCCTGACGGTTTTGAATTGTCTCAACAAAATTGGAAGCCTCTAACAAAGAATCGCAATTACCTGTATCCAGCCAAGCAAATCCACGACCGAAAAGTTCAACATTAAGTGTACCTTCCTGCAAATATGTCTTGTTCAAATCAGTAATCTCGTATTCTCCTCTTGCACTAGGCTTTAATTCTTTTGCTCTTTTGCAGACTGAGCTATCATAAAAGTATAAACCTGGCACAGCATAGTTGCTCTTTGGCTGAGCTGGTTTTTCTTCCAATGAAGTCACCTTACCATTCTCATCGAAGCCAACCACTCCATATGCTCTAGGATCTTTTACATAATATCCAAAAATCATAGCCCCTGACTTAATCTGAGCTGCTTTCTTAAGCATAGATGAAAAATTAGCTCCGTAGAACATGTTATCACCAAGTATCAAGCAAGCATCGTCACCAGCAAGGAATTCCTCTCCAAGTACAAATGCCTGAGCCAAACCATTGGGTTTTTCCTGAATCTTATATTCAAAACGCATTCCAAGCGACTTACCGTCACCAAGCAACTGCTCAAACATCGGCAAATCTCTTGGAGTAGAGATAATCAAAACTTCCTTAATTCCTGCCAACATTAATGTCGACAATGGATAATAAATCATTGGTTTGTCATAAACAGGCATAATTTGCTTGCTTATGGCCTTAGATAATGGGAAAAGGCGAGTAGCACTGCCACCCGCCAAAATTATACCTTTCATTATTTCTTCAACAAAACAGTTTTTATAGCATTTTCCAATTCTGCTTCTGGAAGTGCTCCTCGATTTGCCTGAGGCTCGCCGTTAACAGGAACAAAAATCAAAAGCGGAATGCTTGTTGCTCCAAATGCCTGAGCCAACTCTCTGTTCTTATCAACGTCGATCTTATAAACATCAATCTGATCTTTGTACTTAACCGACAAATTATCCAAGAATGGAGAAATTGTTCTACAAGGTCCACACCATGTAGCGTAAAAATCTATCACACATGGTTTCTTGCCCTTATACTGCCATGTTGCACTATTGACAAAATCACAAATCTGTGCACGGAACTCTTCCTGATTAATGTGCTTCACCATAGAATTCTGTGCTGCCACGAATGAACTTGTCGCAAACAACAATGCCAATGTAGCAAATATTTTAGCTAATGTTTTCATATCAGTTTTAATTTTTCAGATAACACTTTTTCTATTTTTCACGGGTCAAAGATAGTGCTAAATGTTCAAAATGGAATTAAATATTTCTATTTTTCTACTTTTAAAAACAAATAAATGTTAAAATATAAAACTTAATATCTGTTTTTCAGTTATTTATAAAATGTATAGTTTTATTATAGATTTCCGTATCAGACAAAAATTGTATATTTGCATTGTACTTTGATTACATAGCAATAATTATGAAACTTAACAAGAAAAAAGTAATAGCAGGAGTAATCGGATTCTTCTTTGGAGGTCCATTAGGAGCAATCTTAGGATTCATTATTGGGTCAATGTTGTTTTCAGACGAAAATGACTCGTCTAATGAAAATGAGGGAAATGAAGGAACCGAAACAAACTTCAAGCACAGCATTCTTGTTCTGCTTGCAGAAGTAATGAAAGCCGACTCCAAACTGATGAGTTGCGAATTAGACAGAGTTAAAGCAACTATACGCAGATACTACAAGACCGAAGCAGAACAGAAGGACGCACTTAAACAGTTCCAGTCGATACTAGATAAGAAATATAAAATTGAGGCAGTCTGCAGCAATATCAACAAACGCCTCAACTATATTGCTAAATCTGAATTGATAATGGAGTTGTTGGCTGTGGCATACGCCGACGATGTCTTTCAAACAAATGAGGAGGAGACTATCAAAAAAATCATCGGCTATCTGAACATCACTGCCCAAGAATACAAAAGTATCTACATGCTTTTCATGAAGAAGTACAAGCAGGGATACTATCATAGTGGCGACAGATCTGAACAGTCTTCTTATTCAAATTCAAGCAACAATTCTTATTCTAACCAGAATAACAATTCAAATCAAAACAGCTATAACCGTAGCAGCAACAGCGGTTATAACAGCAATTCAAATAATAACAATAGTTATTCAAACCGCAATAGCAATTCCAACTCAAACAGCAATAACTACCGTCGAACAAGCGGTGTTTCCGTAAGCGAAGCATACGATATTCTTGGCGTGGCAGGAAATGCATCCGACGCTGAAGTCAAGAAAGCATACCGTGTGCTTGCTATGAAATACCATCCTGATAGAGCTGCAGCCTTGGGAGAAGAAGCTGTTCGCCAGGCAAATGAATCTATGCGTCAAATCAACGCCGCATGGGATGTCCTTAAGGAGGCACGAGGTATTAAATAAATGCTGAATGGAATAGAGATCTCAACTTGTATATGATAATTCTATTAGTGTCTTTTGCTTCTCTTTTAATTACAGCATATTTAATCTCTATTTTATTCAGCATCGGCGATGAAAGTGATGATTCCAAGAAGGATACCGACAAAATTCAATACGAAAAACACTATTGCATTCTTGTGCTTCTTGCGGAAGTGATGAAGACCGATAAGGAAAACATGAAATGTGAGTTGGATAAAATAAAGGAGTATATCCTTTGCGCATATAAAACAGAAAAGGAACAAACTGAGGCACTCAAACAATTCCAGGCTATTCTCAACGATAATAATCCAGACTTGGACGGAGTCTGTAAATTCCTCAGCAATCATCTTAGCTTTCAAGATAAATCTGCAATCATCTGGAATCTGTTAGCAATAGCAAATGCTGACGAAAATGACAACGTTGTCGAACTTGAGACAATCAAAAAAATCTATACCGGATTAAACCTCCTTCCAAGCGATTATTCAGCTATATATATTCGCTTCATGGAAGAGCATAGATATAATAAAGTATTCAAAGGAGACGGGAAAGACAAAGCATCTGATATCAGATACTTTATTCTTGTCCTGCTGGCGGAGGTAATGAAAGCTGACGGGGAAATGTTGGTTTCTGAATTAGACAGAGTAAAGTCGACAATCAGAAGATATTTCAACAATGAGTCGGAACAAAAAATTGCACTCAAACAATTTCAGGCAATTCTTGAAAACAAACACTATATAAACGACGTCTGCAACCAAATCAACATGTTACTCAATGCCACAAGCAAGACGGAAATTGTCATGGAATTAATGGCAGTGGCTTATGCTGACGGTATATTCAACGAAACAGAAGTCTCGGTTATAAATTCTATTATAACCGACTTGAATCTCTCGTCATATAAAAAAAGCATCTATACTATCTTCATGAGAAAATACAACCAAGGATTCTATAAAAGCCAAAGTTCATCTAATCAAGAATATAAAAAAGAAAAAAACGACAATTCAAACAACAAATCCAACTATAAGAAAGCATCCGACAACAACTATTCCAACAAATCATTGGATGAATCTTTTGACATTCTTGGTTTGCCCCATAATGCTTCTGACGAAGAGATCAAAAAAGCCTATCGTGCTTTGGCTAAGGAATATCATCCCGACAAATTCTCCGCTTTAGGCGACGAAGCAATCCGTCAGGCTACAGAGACAATGAAGCAAATCAATAAGGCCTGGGATGTGGTGAAGATGGCAAGGGGGATAAAATGACAAATTGTGAAATAATGAATAACTAATTGACATCTTGAAAATAATGACAACACTCATAATAACATGTGTATTAGGCAATATAAATCCAAGTGATTGGGCTGCCGTATTTTGGGGCATTATATCCACTATCGCATCGTTAATTTATTTATTGGGGCAACGAATTCTCAACAGCATAGAAGATGACCAACTGGAAAAGAAAAGAAATACGACTTACGACAATTGGATGGGCAACCAAACGTCTGGCGTGAACAAATCTGAAACCAGGAAAGAACAACTTTCCAAACTCGTGTACTATATCATTGCGTTGCAAGTGAAAATGAAAGGCATTTGCATTAAAAAAGACGAACATGCAGACTCCATAATACGCAGATATTACAAGTCGGAAAAAGAGCCACAAAAATTATTTGATCAATATCAAACCTTATTCCAAGACGTCAATACGATTAATATTGACAAGATATGCGATGGTATAAATCTCTACTTCAATTTCGCAACCAAATCTGAGATTATCATGGAATTGTTGTCTGCTGCCTATGCCGACAATGTCTTAAAAGATGACAAATATGCCATGATACAGAATATCATAGAAAAAATAAACATCTCAAATGAGGATTTCCAAACAATATGCGCCATATTCCATGTAATGCACAGACACGGTTATTTCCTAACTCCATCTGATTTTTCCATCAATTCAATAACTTTATCCAAACAAGACGCATTAAACATTTTCGGTGTCGACTGCTACAATATAAGGATAGCATTCTTGTGCTCCTTGCAGAAGTGATGAAGGCCGACGGCAAACAGATGGTGTGCGAGTTGGATAAAATCAAGGAGACTATTTGCAGATACTACGAGTCGGTGGAGATGCAAACGGAAGCCCTCAAAAACTTCAAGGATATTCTCGGCCAAACAACAGATTTGAAGGAAGTGTATCAAGCGGTAAACGAAAGTCTCGGTTATGTAGCCAAATCAGAGCTTATAATGGAACTATTGGCTGTGGCATACTCCGACGACCACTTCTCCGACAAAGAGTATTCATGTATCCAAAAAATCTCAAGGAATTTAAATATTTCGACTTCACAATTCGAAAGCATCTACACTCTTTTTATAAAAAAGCATTCCAAAGGTTTTTATAAAGACAAAGACTCTCAACAATCCGACTCAAAAGATTATAACAATCGAAATAGCTACGACTTCCATCAGCACATAAAAAGTCCCGTGGATGAAGCCTACACAGTACTTGGTCTCAACAGCAAGGCTTCCAATGAAGAGATCAAAAAAGCCTACCGTGCGTTGGCCGTGAAGTATCATCCAGATAATGTTGCAAACCTTGGCGACGAAGCTATACGTCAGGCTACAGAGACAATGAAACAGATCAATGTGGCATGGGAAACGGTAAAGATGGCGAGAGGAATAAAATAAACGTATATTTGTATGAAACTGATCTATATAAAGAGAGTACTTATCAATTTATTAAGAATTTTTTTAATAATATTGACTTTATTGGCATTTGCGACGGACAACACGATATGTGGAATTTTATTTCTTATAGCAACTGCGATGTCACTTGATTTTTCATTTTTTCCGGGAAGTGGAAAGAAAAAATCATTTACGAAAGAAGTGAAAGAAGACAAACCAAAAGCTGAGTTCATAATATCAGACTATAGATACTGCATTCTTCTATTGTTAGCAAAACTGGTTAAAAAGGCTGGCAATTACAAATTAAATTCAGCAAAGAGGATTGTCCGCAAATACTATATAGGCCAAGAGGAACAAATAACTGCAATCGTTGAGTTTGACTCTATCCTTTATAACTATGATTTCATCAACATAGAACAAAGCTACAAATTTCTCAATGAGAATATATCTCACGACAGAAAGAAAGAGATATTATCAGATTTGTTAGATGTGGTTCATTCAGGAGAATCAACCTTTAATGAAATGTCTTCAAACTCCTTCATACAAGAAGTCGTATGGAATTTTGGAATTTCGCGTGCGGAATATCTTGAATTGAAGGAGAAATGCAAAATGAAATTCGTTTACGAAAGAATGGACGAATCAAAAAAAGACTCCAAAAAGAAAAAGGATAAGAAAAAGAAAAATAAAAAAAGTACTGTAGACTACGGGAAAAAATCCCATTCCGAAGATTCGAAATTCGAGGACAATGCCAAATCTGGCGACGATACAGAATTCCAATTTGATAATTCCGGAGACCAAGAGTTCAACTACACTGCGTTCACCGACGAGGAATCCAAATATAAATATTGTGTTCTCGTGTTGTTGGCAGAGGTGATGAAGGCAGACACAAAACTGATGACAGATGAGTTGGGACGCATCAACGTCGTAATCAAAAGATACTTCAAGACGGAATCTGAACAGAAGGATGCTTTGCTACAGTTTATGGCACTACTCAATTCCAGACCAGAAATGAGTTTAGTGTTCTTCACCATAAATGAAAATTTCGACAATGCAGCAAAATCAGAACTTCTAATGGAGTTGTTTGCCGTCGCATACTCTGATGACAAATTCCACGATAAAGAGAAGAATCTGATTAAACGTTTCGCTAAGAATCTTAATATATCAGCACAAGAGTATAATAGCATCTATACCCTATTCCTAAAGAAGTATAGAGAAGGTTATTATAAAGTAAACGATAACGAAAACGCTGACGAAAACGAAAACAACTGTCATACTGAATTCGAGCCAAGAGACTATATTCAAGATGCTTACGACATTCTTGGAGTAGAGAAAGACGCGTCAGATGAGGAAGTCAAGAAAGCCTACCGAGCTTTGGCAGTGAAATTCCATCCCGATAATGCCGCAAACTTAGGAGAAGAGGCAATCCGTCAAGCCACAGAGACAATGAAACAGATCAATATGGCTTGGGAGGTTGTGAAGGACGCGAGAGGAATAAAGTGATAATATTGGCACAAACATCATGAATATACTTAAGAAAAAAATTTACTGTATAATAGCCGGACTGACACACCAATTTTACACTTATACTTTTTGCAGATGGTTATTAGGGACAATTTGCGGCTCCGTTGGAATTATAGCTGGATTGATAATAGGAAGACTTGTTTGTGATGACATTGAAACCGGTATTTACTCAGGTTTTACAGTTGGTTTAACCGTGGGAATCGCACTCGGTGTCTTCATCGGCAATATCATAGCCAAGCGTTCAAATGCATTTAAGATCGATGTTTTTGATTATAGATTCAAGACGCTTTTATTGTTGGCGGATATAATGAAAGCGGACGATCTACGTATGGATTACGAGTATGACAAAGTCAAAAACATTATCAACAAATACTACCAAAAAGAATCTGATCAGAAAGAGGCATTTGAAATATTTGAGAATACACTTGAAGAAAATGTAATCGATGCAATAGATGATGTATGCGACGAGATCAACGAGCAAGCGGACTACCAAACAAAAATTAATATTGTCTTTGATTTGTTAGACGTTGCATATTCCGACGACGAATTTGATTATGTGGAAAAAAATGATATTGATTACATAATAAACAAATTAAATATTTCGGACTCTGATAAAGAAAAAATATATAGAGAAAAATATGAACAAGAGTCAAAACAGCGTATCGAAAGTGAATTTCTTGAAGAGGATGCAAACACAGAATCTCTATTCAAACATTGTTTGCTCATATTGTTAGCTGAAGTCACAAATGCAGATGAAATAAAAAAGGACTGCGAGTATGACAGAGTAATGGCGACTATACAAAGATACTACAAGACTGAGGAGGAACAAAAAGAAGCACTCCATCAATTCCATAATGTCAACAAAAAATACGACATCAAAGAACTCTGCAAAAGCATCAAGAATAAAATCAACGTTCTTGCGAAATCTGAACTGATCATGGAATTGTTGGCAGTTGTTTATGCCGACGATATAGCCACGAAAAAAGAGAGAGAAATAATCAACAAAATTGTAGAATATTTGAATATTCCAAACTATAACAGCATAAGAAACAGTTTTATGCAGAAATATAAAAATGGTTTCTACTATACCAATAAAGAAAACTCACAGTGGACAAAAGAAGATTCAAATAGTGAATACAATCAAAAAAGCAATAGCAACTCTGATAATAATGAAGAATCATACGAGCACAATAACAGGAAATTCCACAATATAGGCAAAATATCTATTAACGAAGCGTATAGTATACTTGGTGTTTCAGACACAGCCTCAGAAGAAGAAGTCAAAAAGGCCTACCATGCTTTAGCTATTATATACCATCCCGATAATGCAACAAACTTGGGCGACGAGGCTATCCGTCAAGCTACAGAGACAATGAAACAGATCAATGTGGCATGGGAAACGGTGAAGATGGCGAGAGGAATGAAATAAATTTTTATTTTCCTCCCATCAAATACCAACTTGATTTGTCGGCATGGCAACGTTTGTCCTTAAACTTATATTCAAGGATGATTTCATGCGTGGAGAATGGCGACGCGAAATCTCCGTGCACAACTAAATCAAAACTGTATCCGAGGTAGAGATGCTCACCAAGCCCTACTCCTGCATTGATAATCAGATCTGTAGAGCCTCCACCCACCAAACTATGCCTGCAACTGATGCCTCCAGCCCACGCGTCGACTTCTTTATTCTTCGCTTTGATAAGTGCGACGTGTATCTCTCCCTGCAAACGGTCGGAATCATATAATTGCATCATACCTCCTGCATACAAATGAAGCATTCTCAACGTTGGGCGACGGTATGAGCCGTAGAGATAGAAGGCATTGACAGTGATTCGTTTGTCCTGACGCGTCAACCAATCTTCCATATTCTTTGCGGAAACTCCAACGGTAAGTTCACCATCCTCTATGCCAACGATTCTTCGTTTGTGTATCCACTCCACACCAAAACTGAAATTAGGATTCACCTCATTGCCATCATACAAAGACGCGTCATCCATGTCGTCGGCTGAAATCTTCGTCACATCCTTCTGCTGGACTACCGTGCCACCTTCCAAACCAAGATTGACTCTGTCGTTGTCGGAGCCAAGACTGAATATATAATTGCCATCAATCTTTACCGTCGAGGTATACCCTGCCCTATCCACCTGCATCTTTCCTCCAAACAACGACCTCAATTTCGGTTTATATCGGCTGAAACTACCCCAAAACGATAGTGGTTGGCCCTCATAACCAATCTGTTGCATTCTGCCAAGCAAAGAAGCATGCGTCATCGGCACAAGATAAGATGGAGAAAACGGAGATCTGTCGGTCCAGAAATGAAGGGCATTCGCATCCGTTTGTGCAGAAATGGAAATGGCGAATGAAACTGGAATTAATAATGATACCAACTTTTTGTAACCGTTACGTAAATTCATATAATGAAATTTAAATTGTATATTTTTTGTAATTATTATTGTTCACCCTTACGGGTTCGCATCCCAGGGCGTCGCTTCGCTTACCCTGGGCTATGAGACATCGCACTTTCAGTGCTTTTCCTCAAATATGGTATAGATTGGGCTGAAAGCCCAAAATCGTAAAGCCCAGGGCAAAGCGAAGCGACGTCCTGGTGGTAATGGAACCAATGATGTGATAGGAAATAGCCCTGAAAGGGCGACCTCCTAATCAGTAAACACATACCGTTCATCATATTTAATATCATATGATTGTAAGTATTTCAAATATTCCTCGTTGTATGTTTGATTTTCATGATGTGCTCGTTGATTCTCAATATATTTAATTGTTCTATCAACAACCGACTGACTTACAGAAAAAGCCCCATAACCACCTTGCCATGCAAAATTTGAATAATACGAATCAATTGTTTTTATCCAACGACTACTATTACTTTTTACTTTCTCAACAACTTTAGGAATTGATACATCTTTGGATAATAAAAATAGGATATGGATATGATTTCCAATACCACCTACACGTATCACACTACATCCTGTCACGTTAACCATCTTTCCTATATAGGAAAATACATTCTCCAAATCATTGTCTCTAATCTCCGGACTTGTAGTTTTAATGTGGAAAATCAAATGAATGTAAATTTTACATAACGATTGTGCCATTTTTATATGATTTTGGGCTTTCAGCCCGTTATTAATAATAATTATTTACCCCAGGGTGTCGCTTCGCTTGCCCTGGGCTATGAGATAATGCACTTTCAGTGCAAGGCATCCTCACCCCGCCACCGTCACATATCCATAATGTTTTTGGCCGATTTTATCTGTCACTATATAATAATATGTGTCTGGCGTTACCTTTCCATTCGGCAACACACCATTCCATCCATCGTTGCCTTGATACAGCATTATTCCATGTCTGTCCTTGATTTCCACATGATACCCCTTCATAAAATGGTCGTTGATCATATCTCCATTCGGAGTGAAGGTGTTTGGAATAGTAAACTCCGTCTCTATTGTTGTATGTAGACGTTGCTTGCAGCCATCCTTAGTCTCAACTACTGCCACAGCAGAAAATTGCATTGCTTCGTCGGTGTTGAATGTATGTGTGAATGTTTGTTGCGACGACGTTTCTCCATCACTCAACAACCAGATGTAGGTACATTCACTCAAATCATCTTCACTTTCCAGCGATAAACTAACCTCTGAATCTTCCCTTTTGATTTTAGCAGGTGTAGCGGAAATGACGACTGTCGGCACTGGCAATTCTTCTATCTTGAAATCAATTCGTTTCTGACAACCATACTTATCTGTACCTATCACATATCCATTTCCAGACTCTGTATAGATGCATTCAGGACCATTATTATTATCTGGGATAGACACACGTCCTTGTGTCTCTACACCACTCCATTCATACTTATCTGCACCAGACACTCCTATTGTAATGCTTTCACCTGGACAAATTTTGAAATCTCCAGTTGTCATCATATCCGGAATATCATTGAATATCAAAGTTGTAGTCGCCTCCATCTTACATCCATATTCATTTGTTGCGACAATAGCGTAGTCTCCACTCTCCGTTACCTTAACCTCATTCCCTTCATCTCCTGTACTCCATTCGTAGGTGCATCTGGAATCTGAGATGGCAGTCAACTTTGCATATTGCTTGTTGCAAACAGGATATTCTGCACCGACAATTTCTACATTTGGCAAACTTCTTTGATGAATCATAAACTGTTTTTGTCCGCCACATCCGTTTTTATTCACCACCGAAACTGAATATTTTCCTCCTTTGGCAAACTCACATTCAGCAAAAGTTGACAATGTATCTCCATTACTTTCGTCAATCCAAGATAATCTAACTACGTTACTATTCATCAAACGTACCCTTGCCACATCATCTGAATTCTCACAAATATCAAAATCTCCGTTGAGAAAGATTTCTTCTGCACCATACTTATCAATCGTCAGTTCAACTCTATTGCTCACACATCCATTCAAATCCTTAGCGACAACCGATAGTCTTTCCGCACCTCTCACATAAACTACAGGATTCTTTGCTCCACTACTCCACTCATAATCAGCCAACTGAGAGCCAGACTTTTGTAACACCATCAACTCCGCTACTTCCCCATCGCATATCTGAGTTTTCCCCACTACATCTATTTTCGGATTCGGCAACACTGTCACACCATACGATGTCTTACTGCATTCTCCATTGTTAAGGCAAACAGATACTGTATACAATCTACTCTCTTTTGCGTATCGCTGAGGATTCCTACGTCCGTCATCCCATATATAATAATCACCACCAGAGGCGATCAACAATACGCTATCTCCTTCACAAATAGAAAGTTTCCCTCCCATAGCATCGTTAATAAAGGGAACGGGGACATCTATCTCCACCACATCTTTATAAGCCACATTCTTGCAACCGACACTATCAGTACCAGTCACTTTGTAACGTCCTCCGTGTGCGATCTCAATAGAAGGTACTGTACTTTCTCCCGTTCCCCACACATACGTCTTGCCTCCTGATGCGGTTAAGATGGTCGACTCTCCACGTCGTAATGTGTCAACACCATCAATTTTTATCTTCGGCAAACTATGTTCATTAACTTTTATGGAATCTCTACTTTCACATCCAAACTCACTCCTTGCCACTGCCGAATATTCTCCTCCAGCAAAAACCGTAATCTCTTCTTCTGATTTGCCATTGCTCCATTGTAGATAGCGGGCAGGTTTGAAACCTGCCCCTACCGACAAAATGTCATCCGTACAAACGGCAATCAATTTGACGGAATCGCCTTCACACATCTGTGTAGTACCCGAGATCTTCAGTTTAGGATTTTGATGAACCGTAATCTTAAACCAAACAGTATCAGACACTCCGTTGGGTGCTGTCGCCACTACAAAATGAGGTCCAGATTTAGAATAAAAGGTTGTTCTGCTTACACTTCCATTACTCCAAACAACACTATTCGATGCAGGTGCAAATAGAGAAATCTCAGCAGAATCACCTTCGCAAAACTCAAATTTTCCGTCAACCGATATTTCCGAACCAATCACTCGAACCACAGCGTGATCAAAACAGCCATATTCATCAGTCACCGTAACAGAATAATTTTCATACATATTTACAAGGCTTCCATCCACACTGATCTGCGATGTAGTCTCATGACCTGGCAACCATGAATAGCGATAATTATGGCTATCCGTATCATCTACTTTAGCCGTTAGAGTCGCAGTTTGAGCCTTCGCAATCTGTGTTGCTCCTGAGATTGTCACTTTTGGATTCATACGTCGCTTCACGGAATGATAAACAGTATCTGACTGGCAACCATTATTATCAAATCCAACAGCCCAGACATTTCCTCCTCTATCCATTGACATTGTTTTACCGTCACTTCCATCGCTCCAGATTATCTTATTACACTCCAACCCATTCGCCACCAATTCAATATTTCTATTCTCACACACAACAGAATCTCCAGAAATAGATAAAAATGGAGACGGCAACTCTTTAGCATACACCGAGTCAACCGACATACACCCCATAGAGTCCGTCGCCTCCACTACATAAAAACCTTCCGCATCAACTACTTTCTTCGCATAGATGTTATTGTTTAGTCTGTCATTTTTCCACTTTATTTTCAATTTATCAGAATGTTTCACTTCAAATACCGCAGAATCCCCTTTGCAAAACGGCTTTGTTTTTCCATCCACAAATTCAATCTTCGGTAAAGCTACTCGTTTCACCTCAAAAGAAGCCGTATCTGAAACGCAACCTCCATTATATCCTACAACTGTATATTTACCAGGGCGATAGATATCAACTGACGATGTTGTGTCGCCAGTATTCCAATGCATGCGTGTACAGAATTTCGAGTCGACAGTAAGCGTCGTGCTATCATCCATTCCACATAAATGAGCTTTCCCTCCAAGCCTCAACCTTGGAAGTGGAATCATCTCAGCATAGACATTTTTAATATCAGTCGGGCAACCTACACTATCATAACCCACTACAATGTGAGTGCCTTCGATATCAGTGGAAACACCATGTTCAGTCATACTCACTCCATCCCATTCAAAACGAACAGCATCATTTGAATAGAAATCAACATCAACACTCTCTCGCTCACAAAAAGACACTGTATCTGGAACTGTCAACGACGGCTTTTTTCTTTCACTCACTGTCATCTGAGCATAAGCCTTACATCCAAAACTATCGATTCCTACAACTTTCACCAATCCCGCCGAAGCGTAAAAGAATGGTGTGTCAACAGCATTATTATCCCAATAAAACTGTTGACAATCTCCATTCACTGATAAATAGGATAAAGAGTCAACACAAACTTCGGAATTACCCGAAATTTGGATTTTAGGACTATTCAGTTTTATATGTTTCATTTTCGACATTACACAGCCATGAACATCCGTAGCCGTGCATGTATATTCTCCCTCTTTGTCGACGACGATAGATTTTCCAACATTTGTAGGGGCAATCCCTTGTGGTTGTCCTAATTGGTCATCACCAACAAACCATTCATACGATAATTCTTTTCCCGACTGAGCAACAAGCGTAGCGGTAGAATCCTTGCAAACCACTTCCGCAGATTCTATTTCAAACTCGGGTAGTTCATGGAACACCACATCTACTGAAGCAGTACCAACACAACCTAACGAATCGGTAGCAGAAACAATCACATTCCCACTCTGCTTCAATACTATTGTCGACGATGTATCTGTAGTGCAATTCCACACATATTTAATTTTACCATCCTGTGCAGTGAATGAAGCCTCAAGCATTAGGCTATCTCCGACACATGCATCCAAATTATCTGCCACAATCGAGCCGACCGGTAGCTCACGTGCCACCGACTCTACTTTATGATTCGTGCGGCATCCAGATATACTATCTGTCACTACCACGGTAAACTCATCCGCAGTTGAGAAAGAGAATGTGGAATCGGCAGAACCGTCGGGCCATTTGAACAAACACTTTTTATCTGTCTGTAAAGCGATTTCACCACTGACTGTTCCACACGCCGGCTTAACGATATCCGTGATTTTCGGTTTGACCGCAAGCTCAACCTTAACCCTGGCTGTATCGCTGCAACCGTTGGAATTCGTACCGATGACAACAAAAGTGCCTGAGCTTGAAGCTTTATACTTATTACTATCAGTTCCCAACGTTTTGCCCTGCTTACTCCATTGATAATGTTCAGCACCATTCATAGTCAGCGTCACCAACGAATTTTCACAAAGATGCTTCAACGTATCACCCTTCAATTGAGGAGCTGGATTTACTGTCACAGAAAAATTCTTACTAGCCTCACAATTATGAGAGTTAGACACAACAACCTGATAATCACCACTTCTATTCAACACAACCAAAGAATCAGAATCAAGAATGTTTCCATCAGAATCAAACCAAGAATAGTTGTACTTAGTATTTGAACGATTGTCTACGTCGACCTGGATAACACCTCCTTCATTCTTACAAAATGCCAAATCTCCAATTATAGAAATCTCAGGATATGGAAGAAACTCCACATCAGTGTAAGCCTCACTGATACAGCCCGTGACAGGATCTTTCACCTGTGCACGGTACTGACCAGAATGAGAAATACTTATTGATTTAGACGTGATTCCATTGATAGAATCCGGAGAAATCCAAGAGAAATCAGAGCCCGCAGTAACAGTACAACTAATGATTTCGACATCCCCTTCACAAGGAATGATAGAATTAAGAAAAAGAGACGGGCTCTGAATTTCATTTATGTGGAATTTGAGTTCTTTACTCTTACATCCATTTGTGGTATAGCCCACAACGCTATAATCACCTCCTTTTGCCAATGAATATTGGCTATCACCTGAGCCGAAACTTAATCCCGACCCATACCATTCAAAACGAGTAAGGTCTTGTCCCTCAGCTGAAAAAGCAGTTTGATGACCACTGCAGATTTCATCGACTAGGTTTGGAATCACCACGTCAGCCACAGTGTCGACAGAAGAGATAACGACTTCGCTAAACGACTTGCAACCATCCGTTGTCTTCACAATAGCACGATATCTGCCCTCTTCAGTAACCGTAAGTTTCTTTTCTGAAGATATAGTCACACCACCACGGCTCCACTCGTACGACTCAATCTGCGACTCCGTCAAATAATGATCAGCAGAAATCTCCGTATGGTCTGCACCAGGACAAAAAGCAGTGACGCCACCAAACTTGATATTAGCACTCATCTTAGGGTGGATAGTAAAATGCAGTGTGTCGCGGCAAACAGTTTTACCTATCGTCTTCGCACCAACCACATAATAATTGCCACTTGCGATAAAAGTCGCAGAATTAGTAGTCTCACCACCCTGCCATTCATAGGAATCCATATCAGAAGCGGTCAATGTGAGCGACTCGCCAAGACAAAGCCCATCATTGCCGGAAATAGAAGGCGTTGGCGACGCGAGGATAGACGCGTTTACCGATTTCGAACAACCGTAAGCAGTAGCAGTCAAAGAATATTGTCCAGCGACAAGAGATGAAAAATTCTCCTCAGTAGAAACAATCTCACCATCCTTCTGCCAAGAAAAATCAGCAGCAAGCTTTCTTGTCCCATGTCGCACAACCGCCTTCAAAGTAGCAGGAACACCATTACAAAGTTGAGATTTACCTTCGTCGACACGAAGCGTCCATTTCGGCTCATCCTTGATTTGGATTGTTTCAGTCACGACGAAACCATCTTTAAGCGTAATAATAGCGTCGACCGTCATGCCATCGTAAATAGCAGAAAGAGAATAAGCAGACGACGGCAATTTATTGCCATTCTGCTGAAACTCAACACTTTTAACATCAGAATGGTCAACCATCTGAAGAATAGAAGCGACATTACCACCACAGATATAAAATACTCCCCCGTCGACATTTTGCCACTTATAAGCAAATGCAGACTGCGATAGTAATAATAGAAAAAAAGTTATGAACCTAATCACCATTTTCCTGACTAAATTACATTCAAAAAAATACTGTTTATAATCCGCTCCGAAACTTGCACTGTCATGTAATCCGGAACAAAACGGACGCAAAAGTATATACTAATTTTGAAAATGCAAGAGAATTTTGAAAAAAAATTATTTTTTCATGGAATTATCCCATATCCCAATGCGAATAAGCGAGACGTACAATTACGAATTATGAATTAAGAAGGAGATTATATAGCAGTTGTTCAAAATGAGGATTGCAAAGGGCGGAACGCCCTTGCCCCCTCCAACGCGAGCCCGCAGGGCGAGCGTATAAAGAAAAAGCGTGTGTTTGACAACTCGTATATAATCACCAAAATCTAAGTAAAACGGGAGGATATAAATCTTCTCATTTTCTTGTTTTTTGGGATAATTTTGAGATTTCAGAAGCATAAAATCAGAAAACAGACAAAAAAATCACAAGTTTCTTCAAAAAAATCGCAAAAAGATTTGCAGATACAAAAATAAGCACTACCTTTGCATCGCAATTGAGAAACAAAGACACTCATAAAGCAATCGAGATGTAGCGCAGTCCGGTTAGCGCATCTGGTTTGGGACCAGAGGGTCGGGGGTTCGAATCCCTTCATCTCGACTCAAGGAGAGCAGAAATGTTCTCCTTTTTTTGTTTTTAGTGAAGTACAAATCAAATACCTGAAGAGAAAACCACAAAAAAATTGTATTTTTGCCAAAGATATTTTTGACATGAGAAGATTCAATACTACAGGAACATGTTTCCCTGAATTGCACTATATGGTCAATATAGACAGACAGGTAGAGGCCGCCGCCAAAATCGTCCGTCAGGGAGATTATTTCTGCATCAACAGAGGAAGGCAGTACGGAAAAACCACCACTTTGTCAACATTAGCAAAACATCTGGAAAATGAATTTTGCGTCTTTAATATAAGTTTTGAAGGATTAGGCGACGCTTCATTTGCTACTGTAGAAAATGCGTGTGCCGAGTTCTTAAAGATTTTAAGACAATGGTCTAGAATAAATGGATCTTCAGAAGAGATGCAGACACTACTAAAAAGTGTCGCTCCTATAGGATGTAAGGAGATTTCATCAACTGACTTCATTGATATCATTGATGAATTGTGCAATTTGTCGAAAAAGCCATTGGTTGTGATGATAGATGAAGTTGATCAGGCAAGCAACAACGACGGATTTATAAAATTCCTTGGAGTCTTACGCAAAATGTATCTCTCTAGAAACCAATTTAAAACGTTCCAATCCGTAATTCTTGCAGGAGTTTATGACATTAAAAATCTAAAATTAAGGATCCGCACAGATGAGGACCACCAGTTCAATTCTCCATGGAATATTGCAGTGCCATTTGTAGCAGACATGTCATTGCACGAGGACGGCATTGCAGAAATGCTTAAGGATTATGCGGCAGATCGCAATTTAACATTTGACTTTGGATATGTCGCTAAAGAAATCTATTCATATACAGCCGGCTACCCTTTTCTTGTCAGCCGAATGTGCCAAATAATAGACGAAACATCTTTGACATGGGACAAAGAAGGCATATTGGCATCCGTCAATATGATATTAAAAGAAGAAAACACTCTGTTTGACGACCTCATAAAGAAGCTTAATCAGTTTCCTAAAATGAAGGAATTAATCAGAGACATTCTATATTCAGGTATAAAAAAGACTTTTTCTTCTGACGAGCAATATCTACAACTTGCAAAAAGGTTCAATTTTCTGACCGAAACAGACGGATACGTGAGCATAGCATGTCGTCTAATGGAAACGCGTCTTTATAACCTGTTTATTTCGGAAGCAGAATTCGAAAAAATGTTTGCTAACGGGCAATTAGACAAAAGCCAATTTGTCCATAACGGACATATTGACATGAGACATCTGCTAGAAAAATTTGTCGTTCATTTCAATGAAATCTTCCGCTCAAATGACGGATCAATGGATCAAAAATTTCTTGAAGATCAAGGCCGCAAGCAATTTCTACTTTACTTACGTCCAATAATCAACGGAATCGGCAACTACTACTGCGAAGCAACCACACGTGATATGACAAGAACAGACGTAATAGTGGATTATCTTGGCAAACAATATATCATAGAATTGAAGATTTGGCACGGCAATGCCTACAATGAACGTGGAGAACAACAGTTATCCGAATATCTCGACTATTATCATTTGCAAACAGGCTATATGGTAAGTTTCTGTTTCAATAAAAACAAACAACCTGGAGTCAAATCTATAGCAATAGGAAACAGAACAATTGTTGAGGCTGTGGTCTGAAAATTATATTTTAACTCGCTGAGAATCCAAAATTCAGAAGGAGACTAAATTCACATACCGAATTTGGCAATTATACAAAACAACAAAAGAAGACGTGGGAAACGATATTCCCCACGTCTTCTTTTTCTATGCTATTTTCAGGATAATGTTTTCACCAGTTGATCTTCAATCCTAACGAGTAATCAGGCTTTGCATAACTGTCTCCTCCACCGAATAGCACCCACTGTCTGCCTTTCAACAATAGTGAGACATGGTTCCATGGCACAATCTCCAATCCAAGTCCGGCATTGGCTCCAAACATAACACAATCATGTGTCCAATCCATCACGGTGCATTCCCAAACGTCACGACCGACATTAGCACAAACACTCGCCTGCACAAACAACTTTGGCTTAGGATTCCAGATACTAAAGTCGGCTCCGACTCCCAATAAAAACTTGTTATTGAAATCGCTGTACTCAAACTTTGCTTTCTCTCTGTCCAACTCCACCAACAACGCTATCTGATTGTTGAAATAATAGTCGTACATCAAGCCGACATTCCATCCATGGTAGGCTCCTCCACCTCTGACACCTAAACTCATCTGCCCTTTTGTATGCACCAACTGTGCAGACGACACTCCAGCAACAAGAGCCAATAAAAATGCTAAAACTATTTTTTTCATAAAACTTTATCAAATTATTATGGGCAATTATATACGCCTTACGGGCTCGCGTTGGAGGGAAGGTTAGGGCGTTCCGCCCTTAAAAATCCTCATTTTGGACAACTGGTATATAATCTCCATATTATTTGTCTCAAAGTTTATTTTTGAGCTAACTCTCTAATCTATTTTTTTAAGATTTTGAAAGAATACCAGTCATCCACAACCACTAAATAGACTCCAGAAATGTAATCATTCATAGAAATCTGTATATATTCTGAGAATGAAGCAATGTAAAGAAGTCTGCCTGACTCATCTGTCAATATCAACTTATGACTCATCTTATCCTTTACATTGACATTAACAACATCGCTAACAAGAGTCGGATAAACGTCTATTAATTCAACAGAATGTCTTTCCTCGCTATAATCCAAAGGAGACAACTCATTGTTTTCATAATCCCAAAGATCATCCTCCATCATCATAGCACGGGTAAAGTTTCTTGTTGCTTCAGAAATATAAAGAGAAGTGTCCCTAATAGTCTTCTGACAGAATCCATCCGAAACAGTCAAAGACACAGGATAATAGCCACCATTATAATAGTAGCAAGCAGGAGTCTCCCTCTCACTTGTCAATCCCTCCAAGCCATTTCTTCCGCCATAGATTTGCACATAATTCATGTTAAGCGGCTCTTCAAGTACCCACTTGTAAGAGACCTCCGCATTAGCCACATTGGAAGAAACGACAGGAACAAAACGAACTCTGTTACCCTGCTTGATCTCGTTAACCTTATTCTCTCCCACCTTAATCTCAGGTTCATTTTCTATTGACATCGCAAACGATGCGTCAAAAGTATTCACTTTCAATTTAATGCTACGTGTAACTGACAATCCTCGAACTGTATCATGTCTTGTGACAAACAATGTCACATTGTCACTAGGCATCTGACGTTCTCCATTCTCGTCCAACTCAAAGATACGGACAGTCGGTGAATCCACTAAAGTATCTTCAGTCAAGAATGATCTATTACACCATACAAACACATCTGCACTACTTTCAGCTCTATAAGAATACAAATATCTTTTGTTAATAATACCCTGAGTTCTGTTAGTGTTTGTATTATGCAAATTGAATTTCAAATAATTCTTTTCACTTGATCTACAAACAAACGTGTCTGTATTCGTCCAATCGATCTGAGCATCAGTGATAGGCTCAATCTTTGCTGCAAGCAGTCTGACCACTGAGCTTGTGTCCGCGCCGCACGCGCTCTCCGCTATGAATCTGTAATAAACAGTCGAGACAGTGTCCTTTACAAGCATTGAATCTGTATTTTCAGACTCCAATATCCATGCGATATTATCATAACTCTTCTGCCAATAAGTTTTATCCGCATTGCTGGCAGAATCAACAAGAGACATAGCCATGACATCTGAGTTAGGGATCCATTGATAATACTCATTCTTAGAATAAGACAATCCCATCTCCTTCAAGTCCTCCAACGGAATGTTGGCGGCAATCTTGGCAACACTTGGCAAAGGACGGATACTCATTGTAAGCTCGTTACTGATTGACTTATACACTCCATCAGTAGCGATTCTTCTATACGTAGTAGCAAGATCAATAGCAGATGGAGTATAGCTTTTATTTGTCGCTCCCTCAATATTGATGAAATCAGGAGTGCGGTCATTCCTATACTGCCACTGATAAGAAACAGCGGCAGACGCACCCTCCAATTCTGTAGCGACTATCGGTTTGATATCATCACTGACACAAATATACATATCACCATCAAAGCTTATGACTCCACCTCGCAATGGTTTGATTGCATAAGGAGTGACGCAATATGTCTGGTTTGCGTATACCTCAAGAATAGTGTCCTTATAAGCATCATACTTGTAAGGGAAAAGAATGCTGTTCGACGTCACATTTGGCATCTCACCGTCGCCTTCAAAATAATATCCCTCGCTGAATTTCTTTGATCCAAGAATATTCATTGTCACGCTGCTGTCTGCGACATTGCTAACAACCTCCAACGCCAACTCCTTTTCGTAATCATAACGGAACACCATCTGTCCTTCAAGATGAAGGACATTACTTGTATCAGTGACACATCCGTTATTCGCAACTCGTTTGACCAACATGTCATCATTAGCTCTGAATCTAAAATCAGGTTCAAAATTGCCTATTTGCTCAATGTCATTCACAAACCATGTGTATTTAATCTGATCCGAGTACGCACCGCCTAATTTTTTACCTTTGATCTTTACCAAACTCTCATTACAAGGTGTAAAGTTCTCAGTAGAGATCACGTTATCGGCATTACTGATTGAAGGTTTGTTGTGTGCCATCATTACGATTTTCTCACTCTGACAAGTGACTCCGTTTGTGTCAGTTAAATAATGGATGAACGAGAATGCCATGCTATCACCTGCGAAACCTTCCAGCTGGAACTTCTTTCCTCCCTCCATAATCTTCTCTCCTCCAAGAGTCCAATACTCAGAAGCATAAAGAGTATCTTTTTCCGCAACCACAGAAGCCGTAAATATTCCGTTCGGACATTTGAAATCATCAAATACCAAATCCTCCGGACTAACGGAAACCTTCTCACGAATACCAACATACACAATCTCCGAAGTGTCCGTATCACACATGTCGACAATTATTCTTCTGAAATAAGAAGGAGTCTTCATATACTTGGACGGAAGCACAAGGTCCTCATTTGTTGCGTCCACAATATCAGCGAAATCATCTTCCCTACCTGTTGTGCTTATCTGCCACTGGAAAGTCTTCGATCCATTTCCACCAAGAGGAACACCACCCTTTATCTTCAAGTCGCTTCCCGCACAGATAGAGGAAGGAGCATCAGGTTTTGCCTGCGACAACTCCGGCAAACTGTCCACATTGAAATAGAAGTAATCGCTTATACAACCTGTCTCATCATCAACGCTCTTGATTCCATACAGACTTGTCGGCATCTGGTTTCTAATTACAAGCTGGCTGTCTCCTACCGAAGTCCAAATGACCTTTTCTGTATATGTTGTATCCAACGGATCAATATAAATAGCGTTCCAAGTGTAAATCTTCTTCACGTTTTCCTTGTAAACGACAAGATTGACAAGCGACGCATTACAACTGTCATTGTTCTGATATAGAGAAGGAACGTTGTTTCTGCGATTAAAAACAACCTCTATTCCCTCGCTTTCCACAGAATCGCACATGTCATAATATACGCACTTGATATTGACTATATTATTGACTGATCTGTCTTCAATATTATCAATTATATATCCCAAATACAGACTGTCAACATCATTCTTTTCATAAGAATCCTTTCCATTGACGCTATATTTCCAAGATATTCTTCCGTTTCCATTTGTTCTTCCTCCTTTTGCGGATGTTGTCTTTACAAATCCAAGCTCGTCATAAGTACAGAACTTATTTGTCTCAGATGTCAAAGACAATTCTCCAGGAACTAACTCGTCATAATGAACCAATGTGATAACGTTACTGTATCTCACTCTTCCCTTCTCGTTTGTCGCAACACGACGAACGACCAAAGGATCAGTTTCTGACATCGATTTTGCTACAAGGTCATTAATAATATCCGCTGGCAAAGATTCTCCTGTTGCTCCATCTATATTACTCCAAACCGCTTTTTCCGATGTGCTACGCTTAAACTGCCAAGAATAAGACCATTTCATAGCCACATTCTCAGGAGCTATATAATAGCCATTGGCAGTTTTGATATTCAAGATATCCGAATAAGAGTCATTCTGGCAAATGATAGTGTCCAGAATACCGATTCTTCCTCCTTCCGAAGTCGTTCCATAAGCAAACGGAATCTCGACTGCCTCTCCCAAACAATCGCCACGCTTTGCTTTGGCGTAGATATATGCTCCGTCAGTGGACATCATTGCAGCCACACTCTCATCCAACACCAAAGAGCAGTATCGGTTTCCATTCATCAAGGTGTCGGTACAAAGCATATCAGAGAACCACACAAGATTACTTACCTCTCTATCCTGGCATACAAAGACAATGGAATCGCCAATCTCATATCCTTCCTTGATAGCACCCTTCTCACTGATTCTGTTAGTCATCTCAGGAGTGAAGGCATAAGAACTTACAGTATCGGCATTCACCGTCTTGTCAAACAAAGTGAAGACAACCTCATTACTTGCCAAAGAAGAACATCCGTCGCTCATCACCCTTCTTACAGAGTATGAGCCATCCATGTTATTTGTAAGAGTCGGTATGTAATACTTATCCATTCCAGCATATTCAAATTGCTTAGAAAAGTCATAAGACTCCTCCTGGATCCATTCGCCCCCATCCTTTGAATATTCATAATATGTCACAAATCCGCCCTTGTGTTTTTTATCATACAACCAAGGACCGATATAGTTCTTGTAGTCACTCCACAAAGAGAACAAATTATCCTCATTTGTTAAGTTGCCAACTACAGCATCCGGAGCATCACCAATACAATATTGCTTTGTGATACCGCCGTTCTCAATCTTAATTGTACCGGCAAACGAGCCATGATCTCCATATAATCCTGACAAGGCGTCACTCACACTCTCCAATGTAGGCACAATATTCAAGACAAGCGTATCACTTGACAATTTTGTCTCCTTGTCATCCACTTTCACTGTTGTCATTCGGTAGATCTGAACTCTCTTCGCATCTCCGTTTCCGTCATTTGTCAAAACCTTAGGATACAATCCTGTCGCACCAAGATTTATCTCAGGAGTTGTGACCGCTTTACCCTCACTCATAATAGCCAAAGGTTTGCCTCCGTCAACCTTGTAGTACCAAAGGAAAGAACCGGCTCTTGCGTAATCATCACTCAAGATCTGAATGTCGCTTTCTCCACTGCATATCCAATATCCGTTTGGTTTGCTGTCTTCATCCTCAAAGAAAATGCTTCCTCCGGTCTGATTGTAGACATAAATTTCCATTGGCAGTTTATTCACGCTTCGGCAACCATCCTTCACTGCCTGAGCATAATAAGTCACCATCATGAAATCATCATCTGTCGGAACTGTCAACGCATCAGACTCAAAAGGAGTTCCGGCAGATGTTCTGCCGTTCTTAAACTCTTTTGACTCCGACTGCCACCATATATATTCATCATAATCATCATTTGTACCCGTCATTTCCGCCCTGTCGTTGTTGGTAACAACTCGGCTGTAATCAACGTCGGCAGACAATATGTCAAAGGCATCCCTTACTCCTATAGTCTTTACCTCACTTTCAAGACTTGTCTTACATACTGTATCAGTCACAACTCTCTTGAAGTAAGTGGTCTTTGTAAGGTTGTAGGCACCTCCAAAGTTTCTTGGTGCGAAGAAAGGCTCCCAATCCTCACCCTTCACAACCTGCTCAAACAACTTTCTGTCCTCGCTGCTCCACCAAGTGTATGAATATCTGCCACTGCCTCCTTCTGCCAAATATCCCTTTATCGTGTCGATGGCTGTATTGTAACATATCTCCTGAGGAGTCAGATCTATACCCTTATCTCTCAAAGGAGCGTACACCTCCATTGCGACTTCATTTGACATAACGTACTCACCAGGATATTTGTCCTTATCACAAGAGACCCAAGCTCGCACTATGATAGATTGTGTCTGATTGGTAATTTCTATTGATTGCAAATAAGACCCTAAATTTGGCATCACATTTCCAAAATCTGCAGTAAACAATCCTTGATTATCTCCCGCAACCATCACTGCCCAATCAGCATCCTCGTTCAACTTATACTGCCATGCCACATTATAACTAGACTCATCACCTCCAGATATCTGATTCAATGTCATAAATTTCGGAGTCTTATTATTAGGGCAATCTATCGTTTCAACGCTTCTCATCAATACTGGAGTCGCCAACCTCTTATAGATATTGAAAGAATAATGCAAAGTGTCAGATACACACTCCTCGTTTGATATTTTGGCAAGTTCTGTTCTTAAAACATCTACTTTGTTTTCTCCAAAGTGAAGGGCTTTTGTAGAAACTCTCTGCGAAGTTCCTCCAAGATCCTCACTTTCTCCCCACCCTACAAACTCATAAGGAGTTGCATGCGTTGATTTTCTGCTGAAATCAAGCGTTGTCGGCAATGGCTCGGAAGAAGAGTAAACTTTAGGGCTTGTCATAGCCACGACAGGAAGCTCAATATTCTTCTTGATCTTGACCTGCAGCATATTCTTACTCTTACTTACTGTTACATTGTCACAATTATCCTTTGCCTCCACCTGGAAATAGAAATTCTCACCTCCGTTCAAGACAAGCGAATCCACACTGACTGTTATGACTCCTGACTTTGTTGACTCTTTTCCATTCCAAGTTTCAGGAACATCCTTCCATGTGCCTGCGGCACCTGTCGGACTATATTTCCAAGTGAAATCAACAACGTCCGGATCAAGCTCGCAAGTCATGGTGATTTTCATCTCACTCTCCTTGTTGTTACAGAACTCCACGAAATTCTGCGATGAATACTCACCTCCGAATTCAATTCTGCCGACTTCGATACCCTTGCTTCCCTTCACAACAAACTCACCACTGCTGACTTTACGCAAAGTTCCGTCGGAATCCTTTCCGCTGAACACAACATTATAGACATTTGTTTTTCCTACAGCAGCAGTCGCAGTATATTCAGCGACGGTTGTCTTAGCCACAACGCTGTTGTCCTTGAACCAAGTCCACAGGTTGTCTGTCATTTTTGTAATATTCTCTCCGGCGAAGGTCATCAAGCTCACATTTGAAACCGCAAGCTCCACCTCCGTTCCGCCACACACTTCTATCTCCTGGTCCTTTCCGTTACCTGTCAAAGCAGGGACTCCTTCAAAACCGTCGTTCACACCAAAAATCTTTGTGGCTGAACTTGTACAGCTTGACAATACAGATCCCACACGTCTGACAGTCATTTTTGTATTGTTGTTCGCCTCAAACAAAGTCTCGTCCATTTTAACAGACAATCCTCCAGTAGCCGGATAAACGACCTTTGTCTCCGTCTCGCTATCACCCAAAGTGTAATACAAAATCTCATCAGGCAAAGCTTCCTCAATAGTAACAGGAACAGAAATAACACCATCCTTGAACTCGTCCCTTGTGATCACACTCTTTGAAGATGTGATTGTAAAGGCAAGATCCTTCTCCACCTCAACAGCCACCTTCTCGCTCTGAGTCTTATAAATGTCATTGGAAGGACAGTTGTTATCCTCCGCAATCACATAGAAAGACGTTGTGGCTTTCAATCCGTTCACATCAAAATCCACCGATTTGCCCTTTGACACCTTGTCCGACGAAACGACATTTCCTGGCATCAAAGTGAAACTATACGATGTCAAACTTCCTCCACCCTCTGATGTCGCAGTAAGTTTTATATCCTCGCCATTACAGATTTTAGAATTTGAGACCTGCAATGTTGGAACATCGACCTTAGGATAAGTGGAGACAGTCACCTCATCAATTACAGAATAACACTTCTCCTCTCCTATCTTATAGCTCCATTCTCTCGCCACCTTATAATCGGTGCCGGCTTCAGGGAACTTATACGAAGCTGACGGATTGTTTCCGTTCTTGATATACACTCCGTCAACACTCCACTGAAAATCCTTCATCTCGTCATTCAGCGAGGTACTGAACAAAGTGACATCAACGTCAGCACACACTTTTTCGTTTTTGTTACCGTTCGATCCAATCTCTTTAGGCTGCACCTTATCCAAAATATCCTTATCCTGGATTGTCTTCTTTACTTTTGACGTACATCCTGTTTTTGTGTTCTCTATATCCACAAAATACGTGTAACTCTGTTTCTTCGCCAACAATATTGTCGCAACTGACTTGTCCGTCTCGTCAGGATATTCCACACTGCTGCCGGATATCGCACATTCAAGATCCTCACCGGAAGCCTTGACAGTAACCTCCTGTCCCACTATCTTACAAGCACTGACAATCGGTGTCACGTCCATTTGCGGATAAGTCTCCACAGCTACGCCTGTTTTTGAGTAAACCATGTTTCCGCAATAGTTAACTCCGGAATGTATCACATAGTTTCCTTTTACTTGAAGCGCGTGATCCTTATTGATATCATACTCATCTATCTCGTTATAATTCTTACCGTCAAAATTATAATAGCCATATTTAGAGATATGAGACGCCTTCATTACTTTTTGCTGATCAATCAAATCCTGATTGACAGACATTGACAGATTGACAATATCATCATAACACTTTACGGATTTCGAATTCTCAGCAGTCAGCGTAATTGTCGGAGAAGGCTGAGCAAATGTTGTGACCATCAATGACTCGCTGTCATTCGAGTCTATCTCCTCTCCGTTCAGATATGCCTTTACATTTCTTCTGATATATAATTTCTCTCCCTCCTCTATCTCTTTTGTCCAATCTCCAAGATAGTATTCGCTGTCCATGAAATGCTTGTCTCCAGACTCGTCTGTGTTCTGCATTTCCTTCCATGACATATTGTCACCGCTGTATTGCCAACTGAATTTATATGTCATACCACTCTTCTGTACCGGAGCTGAAATATTTGTGTTGTCAAGACGCGGAACTTTTGTTCCAGCACACACATAAATCACCTTGTCGTAGAACTGGTTTCCTTCAATCTTTTCCCTTTCCACAACCATTACCTTTACAGGTTTGCTCAAACACTTGTACCCGTTTCTTGGCTCTTTATACACATAGAATGTTTTTGAAACTATAGGATCATTATATGTGACAAATCTTGTCAATCCTGTTCCGTCATCACTTGCACTATAATAGTAGTTGTGGAGCGACTTGTCATCATCAGAGATTTCAAACTTAAACTGACTTCCCTTCAATCCTTGAACAAGGACATACTCCTCTTTAGACACGACATCAGTCTCATAAGAGAAACTTATGTTGCTACTTAGATTGACGATATTTTGTGCTGAGAATGCGGGAAGCTCATGTACCTCAAGGCATACTTCCTTCTCTATCTTGTTTCCGCAACCATCAGAAAGACTGACATTCATGCAATGGTTCTCCTGGACCTTGCCATAACCTCTCTGCTGGTCCACAGAATAATCTTCCCCCTCCTTATCATCAATTTTCCAAGCGTACTTGAATCCGTTCTTATCCATTACACCATATAATTTAGGATCTTCACCCTCATACTTGGCAGTGAACAGAACATTATCCAACTCCTCATCGAAACATGCCTCGTTTGGGGTAACAGACACATTCAAATTATCCTTATCCAAGCTCTTGCTTACACGTACAGTATAATACTTCACAAAACCGCTGTTCTCCGGAACTGTCGCTTCAATCGCTGCCTCACTTCCAAAGTTTTTGAATTTCACATACTGCTCAAAATAATATGTTCTTTTAGGATCCAAAGCATATATTGGCAAATGAAGACTCGGACTATTATCATCATTATTATAGTCAAAGAGTTTGTCACTTCCGATAATATCATTCCCATTCTTGATTACCAATTCATTTTTAGCCGAGTTTCGGTCTGTCCAATATCTCCATCCGTAGACCGTTCCATAAGTGGATTTGTAATCCTCAAATCCGTTATAGTCACAATAGTTTCCGTGTAACTCTATAAAATCTTCTATATCACTAACCTGATCACTTGATGAATAGTCTGCAGTTTTAGGACACACCACTATTTCAGACTTTTCTAATTCAATTCCGTCTAATGAAGGTTCTGGAAGGACCTTGAAGTCAATGGTAGTGTTGCTTTTACATATACGATTCTGTTTTTGCGTATTATCTTTTATCACAAGGCGCTCCAATGTGATTTTTTCTCCTGGAGTCATTTCATCTCCATAAAACATAACCTTGTTTTCGATTTCTCCATTCAAAGTCGTCTCATCAGAACTTCTGTAAAACACACAATTTTTTCCACAACGCATATCTCCAACAGACAACCCATTATATCTTCCGACATTAGAACTTACTGTGATTTCAGTATTAATATTATTAGACTGATATAAGGCATATCCATTTAAAGAATCGCCATTTATTGGGGGTACATTATCACTGATTTTTATAGTTCCTGCGTCACATCGATTAATGGTTATATAACTCCACTTATTATCCGGTTGACGAATATAGGCTGTATGATAACCAGAACTACCATCATGTCGATTGCCTCTATATTCCAACTCTACAAAATATACTAATCTGAAATAGATATTTATTGTACCATTGTTATTAAATGATGCTAGTGCACCAGAATTTTCCTTTACTCTGTTCCATAAATCATTAGAAATTAAGCCATAAGATTCAGCATCAAACTTATAATATTGATTATACTCCCACTCCGATTTATTACAACTATTATTGTTAGGAGAAACTAACAAATCATCAATGCAATACCATGTATTGGAATCATAACTCCATTCAACACTTGTAGTAAGACATACTTTATGAAACTGAACAGCACTATGATAATGTCCTCCAGAATTTTCACCATAACCCATTATTTCTCCTCTTTTTATAGAGATTTTTTTGTTTTCATTGGCAAATTCCGATTCTGTATATGTAAGAATCTCAGAATTATTTACTGTTACACTATAACTTACTTTATCCGAATTATCATTTCCGCTCCAATTACAAGGAAAATAGAATTTACTTTCGTAACTGTGTCCTTTGTTAAAAACAACATCCCAAAAAGTCACACCTGGAAATTCAGTTCTACTGGAGGAACTTGTTTTTGTTTTTATACCTCCACTTTGGCATAATTCCACTCCAAAGGCACTAAAACAACAACCTAAAAGGACCAACAATAATATAATAATTTTTCTCATCTTGATTTTTATCACGATTTAACATTAACACCCAAAATTGTCTTTTACAATCACTCCACATTAATTGTTTGACTATACCACATTGACCAAATTCCCATATCATCCATACAGCGGTAGTAGACAGTATGTTCTCCTGTTGTCTGGAATGAATGATTGATGCTATTAAACTCAGTTGCTGTTATATACGTTCCTCCATACGCAGCTTTTCCGGACTGCCAATTACCTCTATCAACCTCTAATCTATTATCCACTATTTTATATGGTGCTATATTACCGTCAATACACCATTCATATTTTGCAATCTTTCCTCCTCGTTCCGATCGCTTAGACATAGATAATTTATATTCATAGTTATCGGTAAGTTTCTCAACTTTAATAATAGGAGTAACAGGGACAGGACCATAAACATTTACCTCTACTGTATACGATTGGTCATTTCCAAACTCATCATAAACTTTAGCATAACCTTTATATGTCGCTAATAAGAAAGCGAGTGAATCACTATTGAATAAAACATATTCATCAGAGACATATACATCATAAAGACTTAAATGCAATGCATTATCCTCTCCTATCTCAAAATTTCTTCCTCCTTTTATTGTCAACCCTGACAAATTAACAGCGGTCATAGGACAGCTTCCTTTCTTATCTATACCTCTTATGCTTCTTATGCCTACATTTGAAGTATCAGTAAATAAAAATCCCCTATCATTTCTTACTGTATTAAGATTAATAACTATTTTCCTCAAATCACCCTGCTTGATTGTGTCCAACTTTCCGTTGATGCCAATCTCAATATCAGGGAACTCGCTATTCTTCTCAAACCAATCTTCTCTTGTGTCGCAAGAGACCATTCCTAATAATAGGAAAAACAGATTCATTAACTTCTTCATATATAATCAATTTACTTTTTCTATTTTACCAATATTTACTTTTTTCTATTTTACCAATTCACTTTTACTCCAACTGAAAAATCCGGTTTTAGATAATTCATTCCTTTTCCATAAATCAAAAACTCTCTTGCCTTAATCACAAAAGAAAGAAAATGCCATGGATAAAATTCAAATGCCAATCCTCCATTTACACCACCAACAACGTGTTTTTCAGTCCAATCCATAAATTTACATTCCCATTGATCAAAACCAATGTTGCCGCACACATCCAAATTCATATAAAACCAAGTGCATGGTTTCAACACTGCGACTTCACAACCAGCCCCAAGCAAGAACTGATTAGTGAAATAACTGGCCCAAAATTCCGACTTTTCTCGATCAAACTCTACCAACAAGGCTAGCTTTTCATTTCTATACAGGTTGTAGAACATTCCTACATTATAATCGTTCATAGTTCCTACTCCCCAACGAAAACCAACGCCCATCTGACCTTTTGTGTGAATAAGCTGGGCGTTACAACATCCAAAGGCACAGAACAGTGCCAACAAAATCATATATATTCTTTTCATGATTACTCCACGTTAATTGTTTGACTATACCACATTGACCAAATTCCCATATCATCCATACAGCGGTAGTAGACAGTATGATTTCCATAATAATTTTCATACCAATCTAATTCACACAGTTTGATGATGAACGTAGCACCTTCTCCTTCTTTTGCGAACCAATCCTCCCTGGAATCGCAGGATGTAAACACAGTCATTGATGCACATACAACAGAAGCAGAGACTAACATCTGCCTCAAGAAATTCTTTAACAATTTCATTTTAATTATTTTTTAAGGACGTAAACGTTGCAAAATTAGCAAAAAAGTGTTACACAACAACTTTTTGGCGTTGTAATTATACCATTTCAATCCATTTGTCGTTCGTTTTACTTGATAAGAAATTAAATCACAGAAAGTTTTTTTCACTTTCATTTTTTATATTGTCACTATCTTATATCCCCACAAACTCCACAATCCAAGATTATCCATACATCTGTAACAGACTAAATGATCTCCCTTTGTTTGGAATGCATGTCTTACCTCGCTTTTTTCTGTTGCTGTTATATAAGTTCCTCCATAGGCTCCTTTACCAGCAGGAACGCCTGCTGGATTACAATCGAATGTCGGAAGGAGATACTCTACTACTTCTCCGTCAATACAGTACTCATACTTAACAACACTTCCATCCTTATCGTGGCTTTTACTTAGATTGAATACTTTCTCCATAGGTTTTCCATCCACATTCTTCACCTCCATTACAGGAATTGGAGCCATATCTCCCAGACAATTTATCTTCACATGGCAATAATACTCGTTTCGGAACACGTCCTCAACCTTCACAATCATGTGTGCGGTGTTCAATACAGGGGCTTTTGTTGTATCATTATTTGTCGTAGGAAATAATTTATTTCCTACATCAGCCATAAATCTAAATCTTCCCTTACCATCTTGCACAAACTCTGGCTCCACTCGATCAGTCGTGACATCCCTATCTGAAAATTGAGATTTGCTAACCTTCTGTCCTAAACCCTCAACATCAAGATTTAAGAGTTCACTGTTATAATCGATAAAATTTGCACTTGGATTATATCGATATTCAATCCACTCAATATCATCGAGTCTCAGATTGATCTCGACGACCCGACTATTGTCACTGTAAACAGTGTCATTTCTAAACTCGTACTTATTGTCATCAGATTCAAAATCCTTAATTGCAGTCTTGCAAGATTTGATGATGAACGTAGCACCTTCTCCTTCTTTTGCGAACCAATCCTCCCTGGAATCGCAGGATGTAAACATTGTAATTGATCCACATACACTTACAGCAGAGACTAACATCTGCCTTAAGAAACTTGCAAATAATTTCATTTCAATTCTATATAATAAGGACTAAATCGTTGCAAAATTAGCAAAAAAGTGTTTAACAGCAACTTTTTGGCGTTGTAAAAATTCCATCTTCAATAGTCAAAACGAACATGTCTGATCTCAAAAGATGGATGCGAATGTTGAGTCTTTATATATTTAACTCCACGAAACTCAAAAATTCAGATGACAATTTGAATTGGACATTAAATTTTAAAATTTCATAATCAGTTAATAATCAGCAAAAAAGAAGACGCGGATTTCTACATCTTCTTTAACTTTTGCAAACTATATTACCCTTTAATGACCGTAGAACGACTTCCCCTCCTCACGTATCTTTCCAACTGTGTTGGAATCATCGGCACCATACGCCAACAATGCAAACACGCAACTTAATAATGTTAGTATATATCTTTTCTTCTTTACTTTGTTTTTCAAAAGTGTATATCTTTCAATTGTTTAGCATGTCATACAATGTCTTCCTAAATTCATTCAAGAATATTTCCCGTAGTCGAATATGTAATTTCACTTTTTATCATTAGTCTTTTATTCGTCTTCCTATCATTTTATAATCTTTCATCACTTCTATTCTCCTATAAGCTGAAATCAAAAGATTCTGATAAACAACAGACATAAGCTATCATGGCTAGCATCTTCTCTTACATACAGTTATGATTAAAAAGAAGTTTTTATTTCTATGTTTGGGTATATAAAGCATCCTTTTAAGTAAAGAATCACCACAAGTAACATAGACATAATATCAACTATAATAAGTCATCAACACTTTTTTTATTTCTCGATAATATAATATCAATTGACTTATGACAAGCAATACGGCATGAAACATTAGATAATCACTCCATTTATCAGTAACTTTTTCTATATATCTTGGAGGACTTAACAAATAAACAAATCCAAATATCAAAAAAAGCAAAGCAAATTGTATTATACAAGTTTTAAGAATGGTTCCCCTAATGTCTGACTCTTTCTTATTGTCAACCCAAATAATAAACTCCACAAGAATAAATGGAAAATAACACCACCAAAAAGCTTCTAGTTTCATTATATCATAACAAAAAGTCAAAAAATACAACAATATTTCGTATATTATAAAAACAATAGTATAAAAACCATTATCATAACAACCAGTCTCTTTTTTCATGCCTATTTCTTTTTTAGAGTAAACACCCATAGTTTTTGTAATTTTTAGGATCATCAAATTCATACTCTTTATACATACTTTTCAAGTATGTATTCAAAACCTCTACTTGAGATTTTGCCGCTTTATCAAAATCCCAATTAAACTGACCCATCCAATCCATTGGTTTAGAATATAACCACCACGCCACACCTGTATCAACTTCGCCATTGGTAAAAGTTCAACAATCGGCTTAACCAAATCTGACTCGAGTTGCATCACAACATCAATATCCTTGTAAGCCCCATGAGCTTCATCCAAACCATCGCATCGCATACCATGAAGAATTCCCTTCTCATCCATCTTACGACATTCATCTTCCAAAGAAAGCGTCTCACGTGCCATTCCGCGACTCAAACGTCAGCCCGATCCATGCGAACAACATTCAAAAGAGTCGGAATTTCCTAAACCTTCTACTATAAACGACTTAGTGCCCATAGAACCTGGAATCATGCCAATTTCGCCCTTTCTAGCTCGCGTCGCGCCCTTTCTACGCACAAATGAGACTCAAAAGAAGCGTAATTATGAGTTCAATTACAGCCGAAAGGTATAGGAAATAAAAAGACTTCAAAAACTAAAAAAAAGAGTTGTCTGCTTTCGCAAACAACTCTTATTATTTTGAGAAAATCTATTCAGATTATTCTGCAGTTGCTGGTGCTGTTTCTGCTGAAACCTCAACAGCCTCAGTTGCCTCAGCAGCCTTCTTGCTACGAGAACGACGAGTCTTAGTTGTCTTCTTAGCAGCATCACCCTTAAGCATGTTTTCGTTGTAGTCAACAAGCTCGATGAAGCACATCTCAGCAGCGTCACCTAGACGGTAACCAGTCTTGATGATACGAGTGTAACCACCTGGACGGTTAGCGATCTTCTGAGCAACCTCCTGGAACATTTCCTTAACAACTTCCTTATCCTGTAGGTAACCAAATACAACACGACGAGAAGAAGTAGAATCGTCCTTTGCCTTAGTCAAAAGAGGCTCAACATACTTTCTCAACTCTTTTGCCTTAGCTAGAGTAGTATTGATTCTCTTTGCTTTGATCAAAGAGCAAGCCATATTAGCAAGCAAAGACTCTCTATGAGCTTTCTGTCTACCAAGGTGGTTGAATTTCTTATTATGTCTCATGATTTATTCTTTATCTAATTTATACTTTGAAATATCCATTCCAAACGACAAATTCAAGTTGTCTAGCAACTGATCAAGCTCAGTCAAAGACTTCTTACCAAAGTTGCGGAACTTCAATAGATCTGTCTTGTTGAACACAACTAGTTCGCCAAGAGTCTCTACATCTGCAGCCTTCAAACAGTTCAAAGCACGTACAGACAAGTCCATATCGACCAACTTTGTCTTTAGGAGTTGGCGCATATGAAGAACCTCTTCATCGAATTCCTCATTATCATTATCAGAAGAAGAATCGATTGTGATTCTCTCATCTGAGAACAACATGAAGTGATAAATCAAGATTCTTGCTGCCTCTCTCAAAGCATCTTTAGGATGGATAGATCCATCAGTTTGTATCTCAATAATTAACTTCTCATAGTCAGTCTTTTGCTCAACTCTATAGTTCTCTACAGTGTACTTTACGTTTCTGATAGGAGTATAGATAGAGTCGATAGCAATTACACCAATCTCAGAGCCGCTAACCTTGTTTTCATCAGCAGGGACATAACCACGACCCTTACCAATCTTAATATCGATTTGGAACGAAGCCTTTGGATCAATATGACAGATCACAAAATCTGGGTTCAAAACCTCAAAACCAGTAAGATGCTTAGAAATATCGCCAGCCTTGAATACCTCAGTTCCAGATACGTTAATTGAAATCTTCTCCTCTTCAAACTCATCCACTTTTTTCTTAAAGCGGACCTGCTTTAGATTAAGAATGATGTTTGTAACATCTTCAATTACTCCAGGAATTACATCAAACTCGTGATCAACTCCTGCGATCTTGATTGAAGTGATAGCAAATCCTTCAAGAGAAGACAACAAGATACGACGTAGAGCATTACCTACTGTGATACCGTATCCTGGCTCCAACGGACGGAACTCAAACTTTCCATGAAAGCTATCCGCCTCTAACATTATAACCTTATCCGGCTTCTGAAATGCGAGTATAGCCATGCGTTAATTATTATTTTGAATACAATTCGACGATCAACTGTTCCTTGATATTCTCAGGAATGTCAGCTCTTTCAGGGATGTGTAGATACTTACCTGACATAGAAGCGTTATCCCACTCCAACCAAGCATACTTAGCGTGGTTGAAACCAGACAATGCAGTTTCGATAACCTCAAGAGACTTTGACTTCTCACGAACACCGATAACCTGACCTGGCTTAACTGAGTAAGAAGGGATGTTTACAACCTGACCGTCTACAACAATGTGCTTGTGTGAAACCAACTGACGAGCAGCTGATCTTGTTGGGGCGATACCCAAACGGTACACAATGTTATCAAGTCTGCACTCAAGAAGCTGTAGTAGGATCTCACCAGTAATACCCTTAGCTCTTGCTGCCTTGTCAAACAAGTTGCGGAACTGGCGCTCCAATACTCCGTAAGTGTATTTTGCTTTCTGCTTTTCGTTTAGCTGAACACCGTACTCAGAAGACTTCTTTCTTCTGTTAACACCGTGCTGTCCAGGAGGGTTTGTTCTCTTGCTCAATACCTTATCTGGACCGAAAATAGCTTCACCAAATCTTCTAGAAATCCTAGTTTTAGGACCTATATATCTAGCCATTATTATTAAAAATTAGTACCCTAATCTCTTAATATCTAGCCGCGATTGCAGAGAGGATTTTTGCAATCATTCAAAACCAAAAGATTAGAACAATTAGTAAAAAAATTAAACTCTGCGCTTTTTAGGTGGTCGACAACCATTATGTGGTAGTGGTGTTACGTCAACGATTTCAGTAACCTCGATACCAGCTCCGTGTACAGTTCTAATAGCAGACTCTCTACCATTACCTGGACCCTTTACATATGCCTTAACCTTTCTTAGACCAAGGTCAAATGCTACTTTAGCACAATCCTGTGCTGCCATCTGGGCTGCGTAAGGAGTATTCTTCTTAGAACCTCTAAAACCCATCTTACCTGCTGAAGACCAAGAGATAACCTGACCCTCGTTGTTTGTCAAAGTAACGATGATGTTGTTAAAAGAGCTATGAACATGCAACTGACCGTTAGCATCAACTTTTACTACCCTTTTTCTTGTTGCTACTGCTTTTTTTGCCATTGTATTTTAAAATTAGCTACTTAACTTAGCTTAAATTACTTAGTTGCTTTCTTCTTATTTGCAACTGTCTTCTTCTTACCCTTTCTTGTACGAGCGTTATTCTTTGTGCTCTGACCACGCAAAGGCAAACCTAGACGATGGCGAATACCACGATAACAGCCGATATCCATCAATCTCTTGATGTTTAGCTGTACCTCTGAACGCAAATCACCTTCTACCTTGTACTTAGCACCAATAATCTCACGAATTTTTGCTGCCTGGTCATCTGTCCAATCTTTAACTTTGATGTTTACATCAACACCAGCCTCGTTAAGAATTGAAGTCGCAAGACTACGACCAATTCCATAAACGTAAGTAAGACCAATCTCACCTCTTTTGTTTTGTGGAAGATCCACACCGACAATTCTAACTGCCATAAAATCTTATTTTTTTTGCAAAAATAAAAAAAATCAACCCTGTCGCAACTTAAACTTAGGATTTTTTTTGTTAATTACGTACAAACGACCCTTTCTACGCACAATTTTGCACTCTGGAGTACGTTTTTTTAGAGAAGCTTTAACTTTCATTTGTTTTTTTATTTATATCTGAATGCTATTCTTCCTTTCGACAAATCGTAAGGAGAAATTTCTACTCTAACCTTATCTCCTGGCAAGATTTTGATGTAATGCATTCTCATCTTTCCTGAGATATGGGCTGTCAACTGGTGTCCATTCTCAAGCTCTACCTTAAACATTGCATTAGATAAAGCTTCAAGAATTACACCGTCTTGTTCGATAGCTGCTTGTTTTGCCATAAATTCAAAATTTATTCAGCATTATCAGTAGCCATCATACCACTTCTTCCTCTGATCGGACCATTCTCCATTAGTCCATCGTAGTGGTGCATTAACAAATGACCCTCTATCTGCTGTAGAGTATCAAGTACCACACCTACCATGATAAGCAATGATGTTCCACCAAAGAACTGTGCAAACTGATGATTAACCTCAACTAGGCTAGAGACAATTGCTGGCATAATAGCAATGATTGCCAAGAAAATCGCACCTGGAAGAGTAATCTTTGACATTACATCATCAATGTACTCTGCTGTATCAGCACCTGGTTTAACCTTAGGGATAAAACCATCATTTCTCTTCAAATCCTCTGCCATCTGATTTGGCTGAATAGTAATCGCTGTGTAGAAATAAGTGAACACAATGATCAAAAATGCAAATACTACATTGTATTGCCAGCTATTCAAGTTCATAAAGTTCTGTACAGTCTGAACTGTCTCATCACTTGCAACAAATGGAAGTACTGAAAGAGGAATGAACATGATTGCCTGAGCGAAGATAATTGGCATAACTCCAGCAGCATTCACCTTCAAAGGAATATATTGTCTTGCACCTCCGAATCTGCTAGCAGCAGAACCAGAATTTGCGGCCATTGCAGCAGTCTGCTTTGCATACTGTACAGGAATACGACGTACTGCCTGAACCAATGCGATAGAAGCCATAATGACAACAAACAAGAATACAAATTCCAACAAAAGAATGATAAAACCACCTGATGTACCAGAAATTGCAGAAACCAATTCCTTAGCGATAGCATCTGGGAATCTAGCCAAGATACCAATCAAGATGATAATGGAAATACCATTACCGATTCCTTTGTCAGTGATTCTCTCTCCCAACCACATCGTAAACATACTACCTGCACACATGATAACCACTGAAGAAACCTTAAAGAATAGATCAGTAGGAACAGCAGCAGGAGCCTGCATAGAAAGGTTAATAAGATAAGAAGGTCCCTGAATCAACAATATGAAAACAGTCAAATATCTCGTCAACTGAGTGATCTTCTTACGTCCGCTCTCACCATCCTTCTGGATTTTCTGGAAGTATGGCATTGCGATTGTAAGCAACTGGACCACGATAGACGCCGAGATATAAGGCATGATTCCAAGTGCAAAAATCGAAGCATTAGAGAAAGCTCCTCCAGAGAACATGTTAAGCAAAGACATCAAACCTTCACTTGTCTGGTTCTCCAAAGGTTTAAGTCCTTCCGGATTTACACCCGGAAGAACTATAAATGATCCAAAACGATATACAAGAATCAAGAGAAATGTGAAAAGAATCTTATTTCTCAAATCCTCGATTTTCCAAATGTTCTTTATCGTTTGAATTGCCTTCATTACTTCTTGATTTCAACACTACCACCAGCAGCCTCGATAGCCTTAACTGCGCTCTTTGAGAATGCAGCTGCCTCTACCTTAACTTTAGCAGTAAGTGATCCATTACCCAAAATCTTAACGTTGTCAGACTTACCTACCAAACCTGCGTTCAATAGAGCCTCCTTGTTAACAACATCAATCTTAGCTGCATCACACAAAGCCTGGATATCAGACAAGTTGATTGCCTTGTAGATATTAGGATTGCATACATGCATTTCGCCATACTTAGGAAGACGTCTCTGCAAAGGCATCTGACCACCCTCGAAACCAATTTTCTTTGAATAACCAGAGCGAGACTTAGCTCCCTTATGACCTCTTGTAGAAGTTCCACCAAGACCAGAACCTGGACCACGTCCAATTCTCTTGCGTGTCTTAACAGAACCTGCAGCAGGTTTTAAATTACTTAGATCCATTACACTCAATTTTTTAATCTACAACAACTACTAATTGTTTAACGGCCTCGATCATTCCTCTAATGGAAGCATTATCCTCATGCTCAACAACTGCATTAAGTTTCTTGAGACCTAGAGCTGCCAAAGTAGCCTTCTGGTTCTTTGGGCAACCAATCTTACTTCTAACTTGCTTAATTTTAATTGTAGCCATAAGAATTAACCTTTAAATACCTTTTCCATTGAAACACCTCTGTTCTGAGCAACAGTAAATGGATCTCTCAACTCAGAAAGAGCCTTGATTGTAGCCTTCACTAGGTTGTGTGGATTTGATGAACCCTTTGACTTAGCCAAGACGTCAGTAATACCAACGCTCTCTAGTACAGCACGCATGGCACCACCGGCCTTTACTCCTGTACCGTGAGAAGCTGGTCTCAAAAGTACCTCTGCACCACCGAATTTAGCTGACTGCTCGTGAGGAATAGATCCCTTCAATACAGGAACCTTAACAATATTCTTCTTTGCAGCCTCTACACCCTTTGCGATAGCAGCAGTTACCTCACTTGCCTTACCAAGACCATAACCTACTACACCTGACTCGTTACCTACAACTACGATTGCAGCAAAGCTGAATGCACGACCTCCCTTGGTAACCTTAGTTACACGGTTTATAGCTACGAGTCTATCCTTCAACTCTACATCAGAGCTTACAGGCTTAACATTTTTCGTTTCTACCATGTTTATTAAAATTTAAGACCACCATTACGAGCTGCATCAGCCAACTCCTTGATACGTCCGTGATACAAATAACCGTTTCTATCAAATACCACTTCCGAAATACCGGCTTCGATAGCTTTCTTTGCAATAGCCTCGCCAACCTTAGCAGCCTGCTCCTTCTTAGCACACTTCTCAGTCATCTTCAATGAAGAAGCTGAAGCCAAAGTTGTACCTGTCTCGTCGTTGATTACCTGAACATAAATCTGCTTATTGCTTCTAAAGACAGTCATACGCGGCTTTGAAGATGTACCAGATACCTTTGATCTGATGCTCTTCTTTATCTTAATTCTTCTTAGAGCTTTTTCCGTCATAACAACATGAATTTATAATTACTTAGCACCAGCAGACTTACCAGCCTTTCTTCTGATTTGCTCACCAACAAACTTGATACCCTTACCCTTGTAAGGCTCTGGCTTACGGAATGAACGAATCTTTGCACAAACCTGACCTAGCAACTGCTTGTCGCAACTCTCCAAAATAACAAGTGGATTCTGGTTCTTCTCACTCTTAGTCTCAATCTTGATCTCAGCAGGCAACTGCAAGAAAATTGCATGTGTAAAACCTAGTGAGAACTCGATTGTCTGACCCTGGTTAGAAACACGGTAACCGACACCGACCAACTCCAACTCCTTCTTGTAACCCTGAGAAACACCAACTACCATGTTGTTCACTAGAGCACGGTATAGACCATGCTTTGAACGGAACTCAGCATCCTCTGAATTTCTTGCGAAAGTAATTGTTCCATCCTCTACCTTCATCTCGATAGATGGATCTACATACTGTGATAATTCACCTTTAGGACCCTTAACTGTGACTACGTCATCCTTAACTGAGACAGTAACGCCTGAAGGTATGCTGATAGGCAACTTTCCTATTCTTGACATCTTCTTTCCTCCTAATTAATAAACGTAACACAATACCTCGCCACCTACCTTAAGGTCACGAGCCTCCTTATCTGTCATAACACCTTTTGATGTAGATACAATTGCAATACCTAGTCCGTTAAGAACCTTTGGCATGTCCTTGTAACCAACATACTTACGCAAACCTGGAGTAGAAACTCTCTTCAAGTTCTTGATAGCGTTAACTTTGTTTACTGCGTCGTACTTCAACGCAATCTTAATTGTTCTGTTAACACCTTCCTCTACAAACTTGTAGTTCAAGATGTAACCTTTGTCCATCAAGATCTTAGTGATCTCTTTCTTTAGATTAGAAGACGGAACTTCCAAAACGCGATGCTTTGCATTGATAGCATTGCGAAGTCTCGTTAGATAATCTGCTATTGGATCAGTCATAATAAAATTAAATTAATCAAGACAAACGCCTGACAATATTTAAACTTAAAAATTAATAATTACCAACTTGCTTTCTTTACACCTGGAATCAAACCAGCAGATGCCATCTCTCTGAACTGAATTCTCGAGATACCAAACTGACGCATGTAACCCTTAGGTCTACCTGTCAACTTGCATCTGTTGTGCAATCTTACTGGCGAAGCATTCTTTGGAAGGTTCTGCAACTCATCGTATCTTCCTTCCTTCAACAACTGAGCACGTTTCTCAGCATACTTCGCGCAAAGGCGAGCACGCTTTACCTCGCGTGCTTTCATTGATTCTTTTGCCATTCTGATTACTTTTTAAATGGTAAACCAAATTCCTTTAACAAGGCAAGACCCTCTTCGTCAGTCTTAGCTGTTGTTACGAAAGTGATATTCATACCCATAAGCTTCGAAATTGAATCGATGTTGATCTCTGGGAAGATGATCTGCTCTGTAACACCTAGAGTGTAGTTACCTCTACCATCCAACTTAGAGTTGATACCGTTGAAGTCACGGATACGAGGAAGAACAACCTTGATTAGGCGCTCCAAGAACTCGTACATCTTCTCTCTTCTTAGAGTGACGCGAACTCCGATTGGCATCTTCTTTCTTACCTTAAAGTTTGCGATATCCTTCTTAGAAAGTGTTGGAACAGCCTTCTGTCCTGCGATTGCAGTCAACTCGTTGATTGCGATCTCAATCACCTTCTTATCAGCAACTGCCTCTCCTAGACCCTGATTGATAACGATCTTCTCAAGAACTGGAACCTGCATTACTGTAGAGTAACCAAACTTCTCCTTCAAAGCAGGGACAATACGCTGCTTGTAATCTTGCTTTAAACTAGCTGTATTCATTTAATAACCTCCCCTGACTTTTTAGCTACACGAACCTTCTTGCCGTCAACCACCTTGATTCCAACACGTGTTGGCTTTGGTGCGTCTCCCGACTTAGGATCTACCAAATTCAAATTAGAAACATGGATTGGAGCCTCCATCTTTACAATACCACCCTGAGGATTCTGTGCACTTGGCTTAACGTTCTTTGAAACTACGTTAATACCCTCAACGATAGCACGATTTGCAGCTACCAATACAGAAAGAACCTTTCCTGTCTTACCTTTGTCCTTACCTGCAAGAACGTAAACTAAGTCGCCCTTCTTAATATGTAACTTACTCATTACCTTACTTTTTAATTATAGAACTTCAGGAGCCAATGACACAATCTTCATATTAGAAGCACGCAACTCTCTTGCAACTGGACCGAAAATACGGCTTGCTCTCATTTCACCAGCACCATTCAACAATACACATGCATTGTCATCGAATCTGATGTATGAGCCATCTGCTCTACGAACCTCCTTCTTTGTGCGAACAACGATAGCCTTTGAAACGGCACCCTTCTTCATATCACTTGAAGGAATTACGCTCTTCACTGTAACTACAATGATATCGCCTACAGTAGCATATCTTTTCTTTGTGCCACCCAATACGCGAATACACAATGCCTCTTTACCACCGCTATTATCAGCAATAGTTAATCTTGATTCTTGCTGTATCATAATTACTTAGCTCTTTCTACGATTGATACTAATCTCCATCTCTTTGTCTTACTCAAAGGACGAGTCTCCATGATTCTCACAACATCACCAATATTACACTCATTCTTCTCATCGTGAGCGTGATATTTCTTCGTCTTGTTGACGAATTTCTGGTAAATAGGGTGCTTCTCTTTCCACTTGATAGCAACAGTAATGGTCTTGTCCATCTTATTGCTTGAAACAACTCCCTGTCTTTCTTTTCTTAAATTTCTCATTTTCTCAAACTCTAAAATTATTATTTAGACTCTGTCTGACCCAAGATAGTCTTCATGCGCGCGATGTCCTTACGAAGAGACTTAATTTGAGATGGATTCTGCAATGGAGTAATCGCATGGTCAAGACGCATGCGGTTCAATCTCTTTTCCTCAGAAGCGATCTTCTCCTGAAGCTCCTTGCTTGACATGTTCTTAATATCTGCTACTTTCATGATTAAGCATTTTGATTTTGCGCATCGTAGTCGCGTCTAACAATAAACTTTGTAGTTACTGGAAGTTTCTGAGCTCCCAATCTCAATGCCTCCTTAGCAATCTCGAATGGAACACCCTCAACCTCGATAAGAATTCTTCCTGGAGTTACGCTTGCAACGAATCCTTCAGGGTTACCCTTACCTTTACCCATACGTACATCAGCAGGCTTCTTAGTGATTGGTTTATCAGGGAATACTCTGATCCAAATCTGACCTTGACGTTGCATATATCTTGTGACAGCAATACGCGCAGCCTCAATCTGTCGTCCTGTAATCCACTTAGTACCAAGTACCTTGATACCAAAAGATCCAAAAGCCAATTGGTCTCCACGATGTGCAATACCTTTAGCACGACCTTTCTGCTGTCTTCTGAACTTAGTTCTTTTAGGTTGTAACATCTTTCCTTAATTTAACTCTTAAACAGATTGTTTTCTTTTCTTAGAGAAACCGCCTTTCTTAGAAGCAGGATTGTTTGGACGTACAGTCTCCTTGCTTGCAACGAACTGCTGAGTAAGATCCTGCTTACCATACTTTTCGCCACGGCAAATCCATACCTTGATTCCGATAATACCTACCTTAGTTAGCGCCTCTGCCTGTGCATAGTCAATATCAGCACGGAATGTGTGAAGTGGAGTACGTCCTTCCTTGTACATCTCAGAACGAGCCATTTCAGCACCATTCAAACGGCCTGAACACTGCACTTTAATACCCTCTGCACCAATGCGCATTGTAGAAGCAATTGCCTGCTTTACAGCACGACGGTAAGCGATCTTACCCTCTACCTGACGAGCGATATTGTTTGCTACAATAACTGCATCCAACTCTGGTCTCTTAACCTCGTAGATGTTGATCTGGATCTCCTTGTCAGTGATCTTCTTCAACTCCTCCTTCAACTTATCAACTTCCTGTCCACCCTTACCGATGATAATGCCAGGTTTAGCAGTGCAGACTGTAATAGTAACAAGTTTAAGAGTTCTCTCTATGATAATTCTAGCAACACTTGCCTTAGCAAGACGGGCAGACAAGTACTTACGAATCTTAGAATCCTCTAGGATTGTATCACCGTACTTCTTTCCACCATACCAATTGGAATCCCAACCTCTTACAATTCCTAAACGGTTGCTTATTGGATTAATCTTCTGTCCCATCTTTTATTCGTTAGTATCGTTAGAAATAGCATCTACAAAAATTGTCACATGGTTAGAGCGCTTGCGGATTCTGTAACCTCTACCCTGAGGTGCAGGACGAAGTCTCTTCAACTGACGAGCTGAATCTACGTAAATGTTGCTTACGTAAAGCTGGCCCATTTCAGCCTTAGTTTCATTCTTCTGCTCCCAGTTAGCAATAGCAGAACGCAACAACTTCTCTAGTTTGATAGAAGCTTCCTTTGTTGAATATCTTAGGACACCCAAAGCGCGGAAAGCCTCCATTCCACGTACCATGTCAGCGACCAAACGCATCTTACGTGGAGAAGTAGGAACATCATTCAACTTCGCAAAATAAAGGGACTTCTTCGCCTCTTTTCTTGCATCAGCTGATACTTTTTTTCTTGAACTCATTTTTCTCGACCTTTAATTTAAATTAACCACGCTGATTACTTCTTCTTGTTACCACCGTGACCTCTAAAGTTACGCGTCAAAGAGAATTCGCCAAGTTTGTGTCCTACCATATTCTCTGTGACAAATACCGGAATAAACTTATTTCCGTTGTGAACTGCAATAGTATGTCCGACGAAATCCGGAGATATCATTGAAGCTCTAGCCCATGTCTTGACTACAGACTTCTTGCCACTCTCGTTCATGGCAAGAACCTTCTTCTCAAGCTTAAGGTTGATATATGGACCTTTTTTTAATGAACGACTCATAAAAATACTTTATTTCAATTATTTCTTTCTTCTTTCGATTATGTACTTATCAGAAGCCTTCTTTGGTGAACGTGTCTTGTAACCCTTAGCCAAAAGACCCTTTCTTGATCTAGGATGTCCACCCGACTGACGACCTTCTCCACCACCCATTGGGTGATCTACTGGGTTCATACATACAGCACGAGTGCGAGGACGACGTCCCAACCAACGTGAACGACCTGCCTTACCTGATCTCTCAAGCGCGTGGTCTGAGTTACCTACCGTACCAATTGTTGCCTTGCAAGCACACAAAATCATACGAAGCTCTCCTGAAGGCAACTTAACGATTGCATACTTACCCTCACGAGATGTTAACTGAGCAAAAGTACCAGCAGAACGTACAAGCGCAGCTCCCTGTCCTGGATGCAACTCCAAGTTGTGGATAACTGTACCTAGTGGAATGTTCTGCAAAGGAAGCGAGTTACCTACCTCTGGCGCAGCATCAGCACCTGACATAAGCTTCTGACCTACCTGCAATCCCGCAGGAGCCAAAATGTAACGCTTCTCACCATCAGCGTAGAACAATAGAGCGATACGAGCCGAACGGTTTGGATCGTACTCGATTGTCTTAACTACTGCTGGCACACCGTCTTTTTCTCTCTTGAAATCAATTACTCTGTACTTTCTCTTGTGACCACCACCGATGTAACGCATTGTCATCTTACCGACGTTGTTACGTCCACCAGTCTTTCTCATGCCTTTCACAAGAGATTTTTCTGGTGTGCTCGAGGTAATTGTCTCGAACGCACCAATAACTTTGTGTCTCTGCCCCGGTGTTGTGGGCTTAAATTTGCGAACTGCCATTTTTATTAAATATTGCTATAAAAGTCTATTGCTTCACCCTCTTTCAATGTTACAAGGGCTTTCTTGTATGAAGGCATCTTACCTGCGATCACACCAGCTTTTGTATAACGTGACTTATTCTTGCCATCAACACGCATAGTATTGACTGACAAGACCTTAACGCCATACAAATCCTCAACTGCAGCTTTAATCTGCGACTTAGTAGCACTCATCACTACCTTGAATCCGTAGCGATTGTGCTTATCCTGCAAACCAGTAACCTTCTCTGTTACGATTGGCTTTAATATGATCTCCATTTCTTTTAATCCTTTAAAGTATTCTCTAGTTCTGCAAGAGCAGCCTCAGTTAAAAGCAAGCACTTTGCATCCAAAATCTTATAAGTATTTAGCTCATGTGTTAGCAACACCTGAGACTTCTGAAGATTCTTGGCTGACAAAGATACATTTTTATTTGGTTCTGACAAAACCAAAACGTTTTTCTTATCAGAAACTTTCAAATTTTCTGTAAAAGCAACGAATTCTTTTGTCTTTGGAGCCTCAAAATCGAAATTCTCTACAACAATGATAGCGTTCTCCTTAGCCTTGTATGCCAATGCTGACTTACGTGCCAACTTCTTCACTTTCTTGTTCAACTTGAAAGAGTAATCTCTTGGCTGAGGTCCGAATACGCGTGCTCCACCTACCAATACTGGTGAGTTGATATCACCGCGACGAGCTCCACCGCCACCTTTCTGACGACCCAACTTCTTTGTACTTCCTGAGATCTCGCTTCTCTCCTTTGACTTGTGAGTACCCTGACGATTGTTTGCCATGTACTGCTTTACAGCCAAGTAGATAACATGGTCATTTGGCTCGATTCCGAAGATTGAATCATTCAATGTGACCTTTCTTCCTGTCTCCTGTCCTTTTACGTTATATACGCTTAGTTCCATTACTTATTTACAATTACAATTGAACCCTTAGCTCCTGGAAGTGAACCCTTCAAAACAAGGATGTTATTCTCAGGAATTACCTTTAACACTTGCAAGTTCTGAACTGTAACTTGCTCACCACCCTTACGGCCAGCCATACGCATTCCCTTGAATACCTTTGCTGGGTAAGAACAAGCACCAATTGAACCTGGAGCACGAAGACGGTTGTGCTGACCATGTGTAGACTGCTGTACTCCACCGAAACCGTGGCGCTTAACTACACCCTGGAAACCCTTACCCTTAGATGTACCGATTACATCTACGAACTGAGCTCCCTCAAACAAATCTACAGTGATAACGTCACCTAGATTGTACTCCTTATCGAATTCTTTGAACTCGGCCAAGTGTCTCATTGGTGCTGTTGCAGCCTTCTTGAAATGACCCATCTCTGCTGCGTTTGTGTTCTTCTCCTTCTTCTCGTCGAAGCCCAACTGCAATGCAGCATAACCATCATTTTCAATAGTCTTAATCTGTGTAACAACACAAGGACCTACTTCGATAACAGTGCATGGTACGTTCTTACCCTCGGCACTGAATACGGATGTCATTCCGATTTTCTTTCCTAATAATCCTGGCATTTCTTTTCGATTACTATTAGTTTACCTTAATTTCTACATCAACTCCACTTGGAAGCTCCAACTTCATAAGTGCATCTACAGTCTTCTCTGTTGTGCAATAGATGTCAATCAATCTCTTGAATGAAGAAAGCTGGAACTGCTCTCTTGACTTCTTGTTGACAAATGTTGAACGGTTAACTGTAAAAATACGCTTGTGTGTAGGTAGCGGAATTGGACCACTTACAACAGCTCCCGTTGTCTTCACTGTCTTAACGATTTTCTCAGCTGACTTGTCTACCAAGTTGTGATCGTAAGACTTCAATTTAATTCTAATTCTTTGACTCATCGCTTTGAATCTGTATAAAAAAATAATTTAATCTCTATTGGATTGAAAGTGTACCCTCATTGCTGAGGATACACTGTTTTGTCTTATAGCAAGTCTACTCTACCCTTAGCCTCTGTAACTACTGCCTTAGCGATAGCTGAAGAAACCTCTGCGTAGTGTGAGAACTCCATTGATGAAGTTGCACGACCTGATGTGATTGTACGCAATGATGTTACGTATCCGAACATCTCTGCCAATGGAACTTTTGCCTTCACGATTCTAGCACCTGAACGGCTTGTCTCCATTCCTTCAACCTGACCACGACGCTTGTTCAAGTCTCCGATTACATCTCCCATGTTCTCTTCTGGAGTCACAACCTCTAGCTTCATGATAGGCTCCATCAATACTGGACGTGCCTTAGCACATGCTGCCTTAAATGCTAGGTTAGCTGCGATTTCGAATGACAACTGGTCTGAGTCTACTGGGTGGAATGATCCATCAACAACGACAACCTTCAACTGGTCTACAGGGAATCCTGCCAACACACCATTCTTCATTGAAGCCTGGAATCCCTTCTGGATAGATGGGATGAACTCCTTAGGAATGTTACCTCCCTTAACTACATCCTCGAACTGAAGTGAGCCCTGGAAGTCTGGATCAACTGGTCCAACCTTAACTACGATATCAGCGAACTTACCACGACCACCTGACTGCTTCTTGTAAACCTCCTTGTGATCAACTGTCATTGTGATAGCCTCCTTGTAGTTAACCTGTGGACGACCCTGGTTACACTCTACCTTGAACTCACGACGTAGACGGTCGATGATGATATCAAGGTGAAGCTCACCCATTCCTGAGATAACTGTCTGACCTGACTGCTCGTCTGTCTTAACTGTAAATGTAGGGTCCTCCTCAGCAAGCTTTGCAAGACCGATACCAAGCTTATCAATATCAGCCTGTGACTTAGGCTCTACTGCGATACCGATAACTGGATCAGGGAACTCCATTGACTCAAGAACCATGTGTGTCTTTTCGTCCTCACCACAAAGTGTATCACCTGTGCGGATATCCTTGAAACCTACACCAGCACCTATATCTCCAGCAGCTACTACCTCAACTGGGTTCTGGTGGTTAGAGTGCATCTGGAACAAACGTGAGATACGCTCCTTCTTTCCTGAACGTACGTTGAAGATATATGAACCTGCATCTAGCTTACCTGAGTAAACTCTGAAGAAGCATAGACGACCTACGTAAGGGTCTGTTGCGATCTTAAATGCAAGAGCACATAGAGGCTCGTCCTCATCTGGGTGACGAACGATCTTGTTCTCCTCGTTACCTGGCTCAGAACCGATGATCTCTGGAGTATCAAGTGGGCTTGGAAGGTATGAACAAACTGCATCAAGCATTGTCTGTACACCCTTGTTCTTGAATGATGATCCACATACCATAGGGAAGATCTTCATTGCAAGTGTACCCTTACGGATAGCAACTCTGATCTCGTCCTCTGTGATTGAATCTAGATCACCCTCAAGGAACTTCTCCATGATTGCGTCATCGCAGTCAGAAACTGCCTCAAGCATCTTCTCTCTCCACTCGTTAGCCTCGTCAACTAGATCAGCTGGGATATCCTCTACATCGTATGCAGCACCCATTGTCTCATCATGCCAAACGATAGCCTTCATCTTTACTAGGTCAACTACTCCCTTGAATGTCTCCTCTGCTCCGATTGGAATCTGGATTGGACATGGGTTAGCACCTAGAACCTCCTTAACCTGTGCTACTACGTCGAAGAAGTTTGCACCTGAACGGTCCATCTTGTTAACGTAACAGATACGAGGCACATTGTACTTGTCAGCCTGACGCCATACAGTCTCAGACTGTGGCTCAACACCACCTACTGCACAGAACGCTGCTACTGCTCCATCAAGGATACGTAGTGAACGCTCTACCTCTACAGTAAAGTCAACGTGTCCTGGAGTATCAATCAAGTTGATCTTGTACTTCTTATCGTTGTACTTCCAGTATGTTGTTGTTGCAGCTGATGTAATAGTGATACCACGCTCCTGCTCCTGAACCATCCAGTCCATAGTAGCTGCACCATCGTGCACCTCACCGATTTTGTGAGTAAGACCAGTGTAGAACAAAATACGCTCTGAAGTTGTAGTCTTACCAGCATCGATGTGAGCCATGATACCGATATTTCTAGTATAATGCAAATCTGCTTTTGCCATTTTTCTAAATTGTTGAAGTGTTAAAACTAGATTGATTAGAATCTGAAGTGAGCGAATGCACGGTTAGCCTCAGCCATCTTGTGCATATCTGCCTTCTTCTTAAACGCTCCACCCTGGTTGTTGTATGCGTCTGCGATCTCAGCAGCCAACTTGTCTGCCATTGAACGACCTGCTCTCTTACGTGCGAAGATGATTAGGTTCTTCATTGAGATAGACTCCTTTCTCTCTGGACGAATCTCTGTTGGCACCTGGAATGTAGCACCACCTACACGGCGAGACTTAACCTCTACCTGAGGAGCTACGTTCTCTAGAGCCTTCTTCCAGATCTCTAGTGGTTCCTTCTCCTCATTTGGAAGTTTACCCTTTACAGTCTCCAATGCTGAGTAGAAGATTGAGTATGCTGTACTCTTCTTACCATCATACATCAAATGGTTAACAAAACGTGTTACCATTACTTCGTTAAAAATTGGATCTGGCAAAATGATCCTCTTTTTAGGCTTTGCTTTTCTCATTGTTTTAAATCGTTTTTGTCTTGGTTGCTTCTGTCGCTTCAACGACCCATTCGGGTCATTTACTCAACCCTCATCACGCTACCAGTAAAACTAAAACTTAGTTTTTGTTTTTACTAAAAAAGAATTTGCTAGTCGAAGTTATAATTACTTCTTACCCTTTGCTGGTGCTGCCTGTCCTGGCTTTGGACGCTTAGCTCCATACTTAGAACGTCTCTGAGTTCTTCCGTTCACACCTGCAGTATCCAATGTACCGCGTACGATGTGGTAACGTACACCTGGTAGGTCCTTAACACGACCACCACGTACCATTACGATTGAGTGCTCCTGTAGGTTGTGTCCTTCACCTGGGATGTAGGCGTTAACCTCCTTCTGGTTTGTCAATCTAACACGTGCTACCTTACGCATTGCAGAGTTCGGCTTCTTTGGTGTTGTTGTATAAACACGCATGCAAACACCTCTTCTCTGTGGACATGAATCCAACGCAGGAGACTTGCTCTTGTCCTCAAGACTAGCTCTTCCTTTTCTAACTAACTGTTGAATAGTAGGCATTTTTGTTTTACTTTTAAATTTTTACTGATATTCTATCATTTAGAATGCAAAAATAGTCATATATTTTAACATGACAAACTAATTTAAAGAAAAAAAGTCGTTATTTATCAACATTTCAAAGATTTAGGTTTTCCAACAATGTTTTACACGTTTTTTCTGAATTTTCTAATTTCTCTTCAAAAATATGTTGCAAAATATAAAAATCCGACTACTTATCAACGTCGATTTCTATCTACAAAATTGCATATGCATATATAATATGTATAAAATATGATGAATATTCTCTAGCCTATGGCTTCTATCATACATATATTATATAGTAAAATCTTTGTTTTTCCCAAAACTGCATTTTTTTCGTGCAGTTTTTACCAAATTCTGCATTTATTTAATGCAGTTTTTATCAAATTCTGCATTTTTTTTGTGCATGTTGATGGTGATCTCTGAAAGTGTCCCATTCAAACCCATAATGCAAAAACTATCAGAATTAATCGGAACAACTCGCAACAACATCCCTGATTATCTTATATATATGGAGAAAGCCGGTTTGACATCCCAGCTTCGTGACGAGACAGGCGGACTAAGAGGATTAGGGAAGGTGGAGAAAATATATTTGGACAACACCAATATTATATACGCTCTTACTCCAAACACCGCTAATATTGGAAATGTAAGAGAGACTTTCTTTATGAACCAGATGAGAGTTCATCATTCTGTAATAAGCTCTACTGTGACTGATTTCAAAATAAATGATATGTCATTCGAAATAGGAGGCAAAAAGAAGGGGCAAAAGCAAATCGAGACTATCGAAAATGGGTTCATTGTGAAAGACGACTTAGAATATGGATATGCAAACATTATCCCTTTATGGGCTTTTGGACTTAATTATTAAGGTATTTATCTATAGGTCTTTCATGAATACCGTTTCTCATATAAATCCCTAGTACTTTTCCAAACAAATACATTGCTATAAAAAACACAACCACATACAAAAACGACTCTTCTTTGACAAAGACAACCAACAAAAAGGCTACAACACCCATAATTATAGACTTCGCAATATCGAAGATTACCTGAAACCCTGCTGCCATAGCGTTGCCAGCAGCATCACCTCCTCCTGAATGGTGATGGGGAGTCACCTTAGACCATCCATAAACACAACATCCAAAGGATACTGCACCCAAAAAAGGATACTCTTTTAATGTATAATAAATAACAGCTACTTGTGTCAAAGCAGTCAATAGTGCCTTTAATAAAACGACACCATCTCCCTTTTTCGGCTTTCCATAGTTCAAATATTCAACCAATGTGACCCAATGATAACTCATTACGCCTCCAATAGCAATCATTCCAATTGAATAGAAGAAAGTTGTAGTACAATCGGCTGCAAAATATCCGATTATAATAGACAGCAAGGCACAGCCTAACACTAAATAAGTTCGATTAACAAAATACATACCTACTTAATTTAATAATTCTACCTTTCATGTTTTTCTGCATGAAGACAGTAAATAACCACATCTTTATTTAATGCAAAGATAGGCGTAGTAGAGTTAACAATAAATAGCAAAAGTGCCTCAAAAGTGGGCACTTTGTCACAATATCTCATCATTCGAAGATTATCCTACTAATATAACATTGCAGACACCGTAGCGATGGCAAACACCATCATATTACGTGAGCTCTCTCCTATCAACTGATTAAGAGCTTTTCCTCGCTTTATCTTTATCAGTTTGGTGTATGACATCAAATGCAATATAATATAAGGTATATAAAAGAATGAAAGGGCGAAATGTCCTTTGAAGACGTAGAGCATCAACGCAACAGCTCCGAATCCACAACCTAAATAAAGAAACTCTCCGAATTTCTCACCTAGCTTCACTATCAATGTGCGTTTGCCATCTTTTGCATCCGTCTCCCTGTCTCTATAATTATTGACTACCAACAACGCATTGATTGCCAATCCTGTAGCTATTCCCGCTACGACGCATCTCGGATCAGAGAAACAATATGGCAACTGGCAGTAGCAAGTAAAGCATGTGGCAACGACTCCGAAAAATCCTACGACTGCCACGTCGCCAAGTCCATTATATGAAAGAGGAAATGGGCCAGAGGTATAGAAATAGGCGAAAAAGATACAGAATACGCCGACACCAAGCATCGTCCATACCTGTTCTTCCGCTATAATCGGAAGCATACACAATCCGCAAACCGCAGCTAGGCCAACGACAATTGCGATTCCAATCAGCATGGCTTTCTTCGTGATCCAACCTTGAGCCATCGCTCTCTCCGGACCAAGTCTATCCTTTCCGTCGCTACCTTTCAAGAAGTCAAAAAGGTCATTGATAAGATTAGCGGCAATCTGCATAAGCGACGCGAATAGAAAACAGATGGCAAATTTCCTCCAGTCGAAAACAGTAGCGTCGCTCAAATATATACTCAACGCCGAACCGACCAATACGGGCACCACCGCAGCAGCCAACGTCTTCGGACGAGCTGCCAAAATCCACGCCTTTGCAGAATTCTTCTCAACCATCTCCATCATCTCTCTATTATTGCTCTCGCTCCAATATAGTCTTCATTTCAGGACTTACAAATGCCTTCACCGCCTCTTTGTAAGCATTATCCTCTAGATTGTATGCCCAATAGAATGGACGCTGCTTATGGTCGTCCGAACCATGGATCGAACGAATCAAATAAGCTACAAGCAGACGCATAATCTTCTTCTGTGAAACTGCAGGCTCATTGTTATCAGGAATAAAATTCTTTTCCTTTTTAGCATACTCCAAGAACTCACGGTACACGCTATCGTGCATCAAATTCTTATATGTTGTCTTATAATTGTCTGTCTTCTTATATGCTTCAATCTCAGCAGGATGATTCTCAATATATTTATAAGAGAACTCATATATGACGTCGCTCAAAAGCACCTTCTTTGCAAACACTGACATATTAGTGTCAAGCGGCACAAAGATATCAGGCACGATTCCACCTCCTGCATAGACAGTACGGCCAAGTTTGCATGTCTTAAATTCCAGACTATCTTTCTCAGCAGCCTTTTTCATGCTATCGATGTTTGTCATCTCTCCATGTTCATATCGGCTAACAGTCTCCGAACGATAATCGTAATCCTTTCCATAATATTTCTGCACGCATCTTCCTGAAGGAGTGTAATATCTTGCGACAGTCAAACGCAAAGCAGCACCACCTGAGATAGGAATCTGCTGCTGCACAAGGCCTTTTCCGAATGATCGGCAACCGACAATCACTCCTCTATCGTTATCCTGGACTGCACCGGCAAAAATCTCACTAGCCGAAGCTGAATTCTCGTTGATAAGCACAACAATCGGAGCAGAGATGATTGGATCACGACGCGACATCAACACCTCCATTGGATCTTCACGTGAACCACCACGGCCACAAGTGTAGACAATAGTATCTCCTCTGTCAAGTAGATAATCAAGCATCTCTCCTGCCACAGGAAGATAACCACCTCCATTATTACGTAAATCAACGATATAACGTCTTGCTCCTTCAGTCTGGAGCTGAAGCAAAGCCTCATAAAACTCAGCGTGAGTCTTCTCTCCAAAACGGTCAATCTTCACATATCCTGTCTGATCATCAGCCATATAGAAAGCATCCACAGTCTCCTGAGCCACCTCACCACGGATTACCTCATAATCGATAGTCTCAGCCACACCAGCACGCTTGATTCCTAGTTTGACATGTGTATCCTTCGGTCCACGCAACTTCTTCACCACTAGCTCATTATTCAATTTCGAGCCGACAAAAGCACTATCGTCGACAGCAATAATCTTATCACCTGCACGAAGACCAGCCTTCTCAGAAGGTCCACCAGAAATCACCTGCACCACATTGACAGTATCGTGATGAAGATTAAACTGCACACCGATACCAAAGAAACTGCTGGCAAGCTCATCATTAGTGATCTGAAGATCCTCAGCCTTGATATAAGCAGTATGCGGATCAAGAGTCTCAGTAAGCTGAGGGATAGCACGGTCGACAAGATCAGTCAAGTCGACAGTATCCACATACATCTTAGAGACATAATGAAGGACATCCGACATTTTTCTTGCAGCAATCACATCAGCCTCTTCATCAAAAGTTGTGCGAGTCGACTGAGTCAAGCTTTCAGCTGTAATTACACGTTTTGCACCGTATTTAGCTCCGAGAATGAAAGCTATAGCAGTGAATACGCCTAGAAGGATTGGCACAATTGCCAATTTCAATTTATCACTCATATTATAAATTATTCATTCTTATAATCCTGTTCGTTCAAGAACTCCACTTTGACACCAGCGCGTTCAAGCAGATCAATACCATCAGTAAGACGGTATTTCTCAGAGTATACCACACGTTTGATTCCAGCCTGAATAATCAGTTTGGCACATTCGATACAAGGCGACGCAGTGACGTAGAGAGTAGCCCCATCACTACTATTATTACTCTGAGCCACCTTAGCTATAGCGTTAGCCTCAGCGTGAAGCACATAAGGGAAAGTTGTATCGTTGTCATCCTCACAGACATTAGGGAATCCCGAAGGAGTACCATTATAACCGTCAGAAATGATTGTTTTGTCTTTCACAAGTAGAGCACCCACCTGACGACGCTTGCAATATGAGTTTTCAGCCCATATTCTAGCCATTCTAATGTATCTGTAGTCAAATTGGCTTTGTTTGTCTATTTTCATAAGTTCTTTTTTTATAACGTTAACGGTAACCCCAACGTTAACAGTACCGTACGATTATTCGTTTATAGTCAATTTCCCTACAAAATTAAAGAAAACTATGGAAAAATCAGCGATTTGTGAAAAAAAGGAGTAAAAGGCGACAAAAAACATCAATAAAAGTTTGTGAGAAACGAAATTTAGACTACCTTTGCACTCGCAAAAGAAAAACAACGGTCTTTTACATACTTGCGGAAATAGCTCAGTTGGTAGAGCACGACCTTGCCAAGGTCGGGGTCGCGGGTTCGAGTCCCGTTTTCCGCTCATCTACAAGATGATGCCCTGATGGTGGAATTGGTAGACACGCAGGACTTAAAATCCTGTAATCATTGCGATTGTACGGGTTCAAGTCCCGTTCGGGGCACTTATTTTGTTAAGACATATAAAGCTGGTGCCATAGCTCAGTTGGTAGAGCAAAGGACTGAAAATCCTTGTGTCCCCGGTTCGATTCCTGGTGGTACCACACAAAGCAGATTCATTTCAATAATGAGTCTGCTTTTTTTTGCAATGTCCTAAACAATGACTTTTAAGATACGATGAAACTAGATATTAAGACAATAATAGGAATTGTTGTCATTGCTGTGGTGGCGTACCTGTGCCGACCGCTGAATTATAAGATAACTGAAGTCCTTTTTGACAAAAAGAATAATTCAGACGAAGAAGATGAGCTTAGTATTAGCGGCAATATTGATGGCCACGACTATGTGGATCTTGGATTAAGTGTGAAATGGGCGACATGTAATATTGGAGCGGCCAAGCCAAAGGAATACGGCAACTATTTTGCATGGGGAGAGACAGGCAAAAAATATAGGTATGATTTCAGCAAATATTCATGGCGTTCTGATGACGCAGCTAATGCCCAGTGGGGAGAGTCATGGCGTATGCCGACGAAAACAGAGTGTGACGAACTCGTGAACCAATGCTCTTGGAAATGGACTACTATCAAAGGCGTAAAGGGGTATAAAGTCATGGCAAGGAACGGAAATTGGATTTTCCTTCCTGCTGCTGGCTACCGCAATGGTGATTCGATCGACGATGTGGGGGCTTACGGACACTACTGGAGCTCTACCGTGAACGATAGCAATAATAACGACGCTTATGGCCTCCGCTTCGATTCGAGCAGTAAGGGTACGTACGGCAGCTACTACCGCGCCTACGGGCACAGTGTACGACCTGTCGCAGAATGAGGTGAATGAGTGATATTTGCTTATTTCTTGGCACGCACCGCGCGAACAGTGAAGCCATTGAAGCGGCGGAAGTAGTTGTTCCAGCTCGCTCCGCGCTCGTAGAAGGCCAAGTAGCGAGCGTAGCTCTCGCCCTCCTCGCAGCGCGAAGACGACCAGCCGCCGTAGTCGCCCTTACCGTAGACACCCGATCCGCCGCGGTAGCCTGCGGCAGGGAAAAAGACAGAGTTGCCGTTCTTTCCTGTGAATTTCGCTCCGTACACGCCGTTGACCTCCGTCATTTGGAATTGACACTCCTCTACTAGCTCTCTCTGCTCCTCGTTTGTCGGCATGCGCCACTCTGATCCCCAGTTGGCTGTGGCAGCGTCATCCTCGGGAAGAAGCGTTGTCAATCCGTCATTAAAATTATATTTTGTAAAATCTTCTCCCCATATGTCTTCTCCCCATTTGTATGTGATATTGTCGTATACCTCCTTAGGCTCAGTCTCGCCCCATGCGAAATAGTCGCCATATTCCTCTGGTTTGGTTGCTCCAACATTGTAGGTAGCCCAAAGTGTGCCAGATGGAAGGCCAAGGTCGACATAGGCATGATCGTTTTTTTTTACTCGCTTGGCTTGTACCGAGAGTGTGCAGCCCATCAGGAACAAGGCTGCCGTTAAGATGAACTTTAGATATCTCATAATTGCATATTTGTAGGGGCATAATCTTATGCTGATTAAATAATGGATTGATTCCTCGCCAACGGTAGCTTTTTTACTTCGTGAAAAAACATTGGCTGTTTTGACAATCGTTCCACGGTTGATGAATTTGCACACATACCGTTCCGAGGTTTCAACGCTCGCCTACGGCTCGCATTGGATGTGAAGGACAATAAAACCGCTGCTCGTACGCATCATATTGGATGTCGTCGATATATGTGCAAATATAATTCTTTTGGCAAAGGATTCGCTTCAACTGGCCGCCTGAATTGTAATAATATTTGATTTTCTCACCGTCTGGGTACACCATCTCCTGGATTCTGTTCCATGAATCATATTTCCATTCGGTTGTGTATGTTGCGACGTCGACACTACATAATTTTTGACTATTGTTATATAAGAAGAGATTATTTGCAGGTTATTAAAAAATACATAATTTTGCAGATGAATCAGGCTGTTTGCGAACAGCAATATTCTTAAAAGTTAAAGATTTAGATTATGTCATATTCAGAATTGGCTAAATTAGAATTGTGGGATGCAGTAAATTGTATCCACTCGCAATCAGATCTAGATGAATTCAAGAATTTGATTGCAAAGTTTTTTGCAGACAAGGCACAAAAAGCAATAGATACATTATGGGAAAATGGATCTATAGATGAAGCCACTATTGAAGATTGGGGCAAAGAACACATGAGAACTCCATATAAAAGATGAGATATATCGTTCTTGACACCAATTGCTTACTGCAATCACTACCATCAAAAAGCCCATATCATAATGTTTGGACTAACATTCTTGATGGTACGGTATCCTTATGCGTCAACACTGAGATTCTCAATGAGTATGAAGAAATCATAAGCAAAAAAACGACAAAAGAGATCGCTCATAATGTTGTAGAAGCGATTGCGTTTCCTAAACTTGAAATATCATCCTTACAGAATTTTTCTTCGAGTCTCTAACTCTGGCATATTTTGTATTGAATCTTCTCCCAACGGTAGCTTTTTCACTTCGTGAAAACCAACCATTGGCTCGTATAACAACCGTTCCACGGTTGGTGGGTGATTCCCTCTATTCCGTATTTTGCATTTTCTTTGCGCTCGCCTACGGCTCGCGCATTGGGTGTGAAGGACAATAAAACCGCTGCTCGTACGCATCGTATTGGATGTCGTCGATATACGTGCAAATATAATTCTTTTGGCAAAGAATATACACAAAACATTTATTCTTCTCTTTGTACATTATCATATAATCACTAATTATCTAATATTACTGGAGGAGGTGCAAAATCCGTACAAATAGGAGAAATAATATCTCTCTTAAAAAGATATCCTATGTCAAATCTTATTGCTTGCGAATCAACAGAGTCAATTTCTTCAATTGAAATGGAATCTATATGAACAAACATATCTCCATCATATTCATAAAATCTTTCTTTAAGATTCATGTATTTTTTTTGGTATGCTTCATACGAAGAATCAGATAAATTCCAGTCATTATCATATCGTAAATAACATCTGTTTAAGGAGTCGTTCCACTCTTCAAAATGGTATTTTAACCTAAATTCTTCACAATAGCCACAACATAAGTATATACATGTGCTATCCTCTTTATAATAACATTTAGTATTATCTCTAGTTGGTCTGTCGATGAATGTGGAAACTTGAACAATTGTTTTTTGCGACGTTTTTGCAAAAAAAAGAGAAATGAATTTTACATCATCTAAATTATTAAAACTATCAACGTCATTTTTCACTACATTCAAAACATTTGCAAAGTCATCATTATTTTTATGACAACTACAAGAAAATACAAAGCACAGCAAAAAAAGTAATAATGTCTTTTTCATTTTTTCCATCCATAATTATTTGGTTTGCTTTTAGCAAGATTATTATTTAAGTTGTAATCTACCACGATTCCTAATGGTATACTACTAACAAATCTTGTGTACTGGAAAAGTTCTTTTGACTTTCTATGATAAACATAATGAAGGGGATGGGAACAAGGGCGTTCCGCCCTTTGCAATTCCACATTTCCTTAACTCAGCCATCTGGGATTACCAGAATTAATAAAGATCGCTTTTCAAATCATCGATTTGATGTTTGCAAAGACAATTATCTTTTGGAAATCATCTTCACTATGTTTCATTTTCTTATCCGCTCGCCTTACGGCTCGCTCGACAAACGATAGCTTTTTCAGTACGTGATAAAAATTAGAAAGGAATAAGCAACCATTTCTCGGAATTGGCATACTAATGTTTTCCAATACTTTCAACAAATCTAATGCATTCTAGAGTATCTACTACTGAATCAGAGGTGACTATACCAGAATTTGCATTAATCAGGAACTTCGGGAAACGTTTGTTATAATAAATTGTATCGTTCTTTTTTATGAATGACCTTTTTAGAATGCATTCATCTATTATCATTTTTTTGTCAATAGAATCATTTAATCGCTCATCATGAATGAAAGTCTTATTATAGTGGGCCACATATGCTTTTACGAAACTATCAAAACAACGATTCTCGTATACAAGATTTTCATCAAATAGAACATCTCCTTTTGCATTTGTTATTGTATAACTAACAATAGAATCAACACAAAGAAAATTTGATTTTATTTTTGAATATTTAGCGGTTTTCTCAAAAATAAAATACATTTCTTCGCATTCCATTTGTATAATGCGATGTTCCGTTACGACATTCTTATAAAAAGTCACTTCAATATTATCTATTGGAGAGGACATACTATACTTATTTTTCATATATGTAGGCGAACATGACAGCAACATGAGAAAACAAAGAAAAATAAAACTACCACGAACCATAAAGTCTCTTATTTTTATACCTTCCTAATAAATCTGGAGTTCTTTCTCTAATAGACCTAACAAATTCTATTGTAACGTCTTTAACATGAGTTATAGTTTGTATTGGACCATAACCTGATTCTATCAGTTTAATTTCATTTTTGTTAGCGTTTTCGGAGTATTTATCAATTTTCCACCATATGCAACTTGAGCTGAATACGCATCTACTTCTTTTAAGATATCATAATCATGACTTTTTATCACAGATGGATTTCCATATTCATCGCCACAATCAGCAAAGTTCATTTCTCCTCTTGCTCTTTGTCCTCCATGACGTATTTCATGTACTAAATTAGCTAAATCATTTTCATTATATAATATTTCTATATGTTTTCCGTCAGCACTAACCTGTGTTTCTCCAACAGTATTTTTTGTTTTAGTAAATTTATAAACATGTTGTTTGTCATTTCTCATAACATTAATATCATCTACCGTCTTTCTAAGTTGAGCAATTCTATCTTTTGTTTCTGCTAAATCACACGATTCAGGATAATCATTCATGTCTTTCTCAAGAACATTTGCCATAGCAGATGCATTCGTACTTATAATAAACGCAAGACGTTTACTTTCAGAATCCTCGTAATCCCTTCCATCCACATCCACCATCATCACCGGATTTCCCGCACAATAATTATACGGGCTCATTCCAGCATACTTCTCGAATAGAGGGTCGACAGAAAGCCAAATCCTCGAACGGAATTTTAGAGTTTTTCGATCTCTTCAAGAGACAAACCACTTGCTGTTTTGATGATTTCTAAATCAACACCCTGTGATTTAAGACTCTTTGCCATAGTAATACGTTCCTCGACTCTTCCTTCCTCTCTTCCTTTCTGGATTCCGATTGTTTCTCCTTTCTGAAATCCGATTGTTTCTCCTTCCTCTCTTCCTTTTCTTTCCGCTGACGAAATTGTGTTATACATGTCTCGGAAATTCTTCAAACTTTCCTCGTAATCATAACGTTCCTCATTTGTGAACGCTGCTATCTCTGCCACTTCAAACAATTTTTTGAATATGCCTTCCGTTAAGGCTTCAGGCTTATCCTGCAACTGGTAGAGGTTCTTGATGACATACAGCCACTTGTCCATAAACGTCTCAAGTTCGGTCTCCGTCTTTCTGAACTTTGGCATCTCCACGAAAATGAAGTTCAGTTTGTCGCTGAATTCTTTGTTGTCGTCGTCTTTCAACTTGACCTTTGTAATCACCTTGCTGGATTCGTCGGCGTCGTCCATCTTAAAATTAAGAATGCCGACAACATAAACAGGCGAGAGTGTATAGTCCCACGAAACATTATCCTTCTTCCCTTTCTGTCCCTGCTCACGGATTGCAAAAGACGAGTAGTAGATTGCGCGGTCTTGGAAGTGGTCCTGCTTCGCCTTCTGCATCTCCACAATGAAACGTTCGCCATCATTTGTCTGGCAATAGACATCATAAATCGCTCTTCTTTCACTGATGCTGTCCCCAAGATTCTCGCTGTTCAGGTAGGTAAGATCTATAATCTCTTTGCCTCCTTTCAAGTCAAGAAGGCTATTTAAGAAACTGATTAACAAATCCTTGTTCGCCTCCGTCCCGAAAAACTTCTTGAAAGCGAAATCTGTATAGAAATTTATGTAGCGGCTCAACGCTATACCCGGTATACACATGTTCTCTCTTATTTTTGTTCGTTACTATGTCACAAAGGTAATATATTTTTAATCACTATCATTCATTATTTCCTTATTTTCCATCCCGCCAACGGTAGCTTTTCCACTTCGTGAAAACCAACCATTGGCTATTTTGGCAACCGTTGAAGTCTACGACGACAGAATTGAGATACCCAATCCTGGAGGGTTGCTGCCATTGGTTGCCAAACATTTCGGCAGGAAAAGTTTGTCTCGCAATCCATACATATTCAGTCTGTTTTTGCGAATGAATTTAGTTGAGCACGTCGGATCTGGTATTGGGCGAATGCAAGAGCTAATGTTGAGTGCAAACCTTGCAGAACCGATGTTTGAAACAGACGGCATGTTTAATGTTGTCCTATACAGGAAGAGAAAGGATAATGTCGACATTAACCTAACCGAATTAGAGAAAAAACTACTTGACATTACAAACAAGAATCCAAAAATCTCGGTTGAGGAACTCTGCGTGAGCATTAACAGAAGGAAATCCCCTTTTCTGATGCCAAACTATTGTACACCCGATACCATGTTAGTCAATGCCGCTAAAGAATTTATCATATTAAATTCTTCTTTTATTAGATTGCATTTAAGCAAACTTGACTCTTAAAATAATTTCAAACAGATAGTATTTTTGACATTTCCGCTGGTGTCACTACTATAGGCAAAGACGATAGATTATTCTTGATATACGTCGATTTACCAGATCCTGGCAATCCAACCATGAAATATGCTTTTGTCATACGTCAATCCGTTATTCCACTAGGCACAAGGCCATGCCCCTACTACTTTATTCGCTTTACCTCTTTGACAAATTTATTGTCTACATGATAAAGCAATGATTGCAACTCCTTGACATTGGCTGGCATAGGTGTATCGCCTCCTTTATCCACAAATTTATATGCTTCTTTTGATGTCTTGAATCCTGCGTCGCATCCTATTAATAATGTGTCGTTAGAAACTTTAGAATAGACTACGCCATCGTTTTTCTGCTGCTTTACAAGGAAATAATTCAATCCTGTTAGCACTTCAGAATCTTCTCCTTCAGGCTTTCTCTTTGCCAATATGCTCACAACCAAATTGCCATTACGATTATAGATGTTTTCCTTTGTCTTTTCAGAGAATTCATCCATTTGCCAATATGTTTTCCTATAAATACGGCCATCTAAATAGTATTCTTTCTCATATCGTGAAAAATACGATGCATCACTATTTCCATTTATTATAGATCGTACGACTTTTCCATTTCGGAAACACTTGACCCTGCTCTCTGTGCTGGTCTCTCCTGTCTCCGTTACAGTTTCGACCTCTTCATAAATAGCATTAGGATCACTATTGATTTTGTTGATGCTGCATACCAGACTATCAATCGAAGCCCACTCTTTGCCTTTCAACACTTTCTTATTAGTTGTAGTGTTCGATCCGTCTTCACCTGATTTTTTTGATGTAAGAGACATATCTTCTGCCAATTCGTCCAATCCATAAGTCGACAAATCCTTTGCAAGTGCAACAATCTCTTCGTCTTCAGACAAGACCTTCCCTACCTCTTTCGTTACTGCGACCGCTGTTTTTGCGTCATTAATGACATCTGAGCATGAAGAGAAGGCTAAAAGAGCCAATACGGAAATAGCAAATGTTTTATTCATATTTTAATCTTTATTTTATACTATATAATCGCAATTATTTGATTATTTCTGTTTCTTGATTCTCAACAAATCCTTAAAAGTGTCGGCTTCTTTCGTCACCACGAATCCGATACCTTCCGTACCTGTACCAGAACGGTAGAATTCGGTGTTGGTATGATGGTAGCCTTTCAAACGTAATGAACCACTTTTATTTAATTTATATTCCAAATCAAAATTCTTTGTGATCTCGTCGTCGGCATTCATTCCTGAATTATTCTGATATCCGAAGTCTGTGCTGAATATCAATCTGTCATTAAAGAATGATCGTGAAAGCGAAAGGCTCATCTCCATATCACTTCCGTCAGCTTGCGACGACGACATATCCGCTCCAATCGTCCAACTACTGCCAAGCACATCACCAAAGAGTGTGTTCATACCATTAGATATGCTCGACGATACAATCGATGTAAGCATACTTGTTCCGACATTCGACTGTGATTGCGATATCGGATAGAAGGTACCAAATCCAAGTATGTAGGCAAACTCCTTAATCTTCAAATCGTCAGTATTGATTATTCCATTCAGACGCTGGTTCAAATCATCTCCTGCATTTGGCAACGTGACATCGTAAGTAAGATTAAACTTATCCATCGTTCCGTTGATGCCAAGACGAGCTCCCACTGTCTGACGGGTGTTTGTAAGCGTAGGATCATTGGCAAACGATTCATCAAGCGTGGCAAGATCAGCACGTGTTGTGTACAATGCCGACAAGTCAAACTTCAATGTTTCAAGTCGACCTCCCACTTTGACTGTACCATCTTTCTCTATAGCAAAAGTCTTCTGCGGCAAACTTGAAATCTTTATCTTCAACTGTCCTTCACTTACGATATAGTCGCCATACAATTTAATCTCGTCTGATAATGTCGTATATTCAACACGCATGTTTCCACCGCCCTTTAACATACATTTATCTCCTGAAGTACGGGATAAAATCACATTCATCTCTGTGTTGTTGGTGACGTTCAAATCAACACTCGCATCTATATTAAACTTCTTATCATCGTTCTTTGTCACCTCCACTGTATCCTCATGCGACACAAAGACGATAGTGGAATATTGCGATGCCGACGACGCACTCTCTGGTAGCACCAACGTCATCACAGCGCTCTCTCCTGTCGACACGGACCCTCTAATCGAAGCTCCGTCTGCATCTCCGGCTACTTTGATTTTTCCGTTGGCAGTCAGTTTTCCATACACCATCTCTTCCCTATCCTTAGGGTTGTTAAGCAATAGGAAATCATTCAACGTAAGTGTAGCAAGATACTTTGGATTCCTGAAATTCTGATGCTGAATATTACACTCAAGTTTTGCCACACGGCCATAGTCATCCACGATTTTCGCATCCTTGATAGCCATACTTGTAGGTGTGAAAAGGATGCTATCTGTCAATCTGTACGAAGCTTTGTTCGCTTTCACTTTCGCCAACACCTTGTCAAGATAGATATAACCCTTCACCTCCGGTTCATCGAGCTTACCTGCGACATTGATGTTGGCTGAGACTGTTCCTGTCAACTTGTCAAGATAATCCTCAATAGCAATCTGAGCCGTCGCCAATGGAAATTCGTTGACTTTGATTCTCAACAACAATGAATCACTTCCTAGCGACATATATCCTGCAGCAGTGGCAACATCAGCGGAATCTCTATAAACAGATATTCTTGTCATGACTGCCTTCCTCTCTGGAGCCCAACCACATCGCACATTCAAATCACCTACCCATACAGAGTCAATCGATAATGAGTCGACACGTAGATTCTTCGTTCCGAAGCGTGGCAAATCTCCCATCAATCCGCTTGCATGGACATCTCCTGTAATAAAACCGGAAATCGGAATACCCATACGTAATTTGGAAAGAACACTGGAGATTGACATGCTGTCGAATGAAACAGTCAAGGAGTCGTTATCTCTCTTACCGACTGCTCCGTCGACAAGAAGAATCTGACGGGAATCCTCAGTCAAACCAAAATTCTCAATCTGCGTATATCCGTCCTGCTTTGTGGTTATCACAGACGGTTCGAATCCAATAAGAAGGTCACGAAGCAAAAGGTCGCTAGGCATAAAGAAAGTCTTCAGCAATACCTCCTTCGTGATGGAATCTTTAGGGAATGTAAGCAATGCCTTGATGTCTCCTTCGATTTTCTGTTCCTCATCGAAATTGTCATAAGAGAATGTAGTAAGGGCGACGTCGTTCTCCAACTCCGTGGCGAGATCAAACTTTATCGGTTTCATCTCATTAGCATAGACTATCGTCTGTATATCACCGACATACATACTCTCCCTCTGCTTAAATGAAAAATCTATATCTTTCGCCACAATTCCATTGTAGACGATACTGTCAGCATTTACAAAAGCACCCATTCGTCCCAAGGAATCGGATATATTGAACGTCATCTTCATCCCTGTCACAGAAAGAGGAACATCAAAAAACTCGCAGACTGGTTTGACATCCTTCACCTCTGCCTGCAGACGGAAAGCATTATTGGCAATCGTCGTATCAATTCCCTCTTGAATCTTATGGTCGAAGAATGTAGGCAGATAAGGATGAAGAATATTCACCATACTCGCCTCTATAGCATCCATATTATATCGTCCGCCTAGAGTAATATCAAGCAGACGCGACCTCAGCTGCACCTGTCGACGCATATCTCTATCGTCGGCCGTTACAGTGATCTTTCCGACATCCAGGCTTTTCTTTCCCTTTACAATAATAAAAGAATCGATATCCGTTTGGCCGACAACATCGTTGATTGACGACATTATCATACGGCTATCTAAATTAAGAGACATGTAGAAATCATTCCATGTGGAATCCATCACTCCCAATTTATATGGAGAGAAATCCTTCACTCCTCCATTCACCATATAAATGCTCTTTTCAGAAGGCACGTATGAAGCCGACAAACCAGCCGAACCAAATGGCTCATTGAATGAAATATCGGCAGTGGCTGACTCCGACGAGTATGAAGCGGAGTCTATTTTTAATGATGTAGCGACGATTTTATCGTAAGCCAGGAATGGCACAGCTCCGTTTGCCTTAACAAGCAATCCCGACGTGTCTACTCTCAAAGCAGCATCGATATCAAGTTTGGCCATCATACGAGTGGTATCGCCGAGCAGTTTGGCAATATCAACCGTGTCAGTAGCCAACGATGCCAAGAGATTCAACACATCAGTTTTCTTGTCGTAAGTAAGATTACCCTCGCTCTTCAATTTGACAACAGGAGTGTTTGCACCCAAGTCGAAAACAATACCATTTGGATTTCCCTTTGCTTTTAGATTTGTAGCTAATGGGAACAATTGTTTGAGTATCTCATTGTTTTTCAGCGAAGTGTCTGTCATAGCCAAGACATCTCCATTATCAGCAGATAGAAGAAGGTCGGCATTATAATTAGCATTTTTATAATCATAACAATCGCTCATCGAAGCCACCGCATGAAGCGACGCATCTTCACAATCCACCTGAAGCGCACTCACATTCACCATCGGCAATTTTCCCTTAGCCGACATAAAAAGATTGACTGGCGAATGGTGTTGAGCCAAAACAGGTGCAAATGGAGCGAACTCCGAAAGAACAATTGTCGACGGAGCAATCTCTATATTATAATCTCCACGATGGAGAGCATCATCCATATTATCAAGAATGGCTGGGTACTGCCACTCTATATCGTTAATTTTCAATGAAGATTTAGGTGTGACCAAAGAAATCTGGGATGCCGAGAATCCGTCAGTCAACATTGCAAAATCAAGAATTTTAAGATCATTGATTTTGATATGAGAAAGTTCATCATATGCGGAAAGCGCAGATATTTCAGCATGAAGATTATCAGTATGAATCGATTTCAGATAACCTTCGATATTCACATCCGACAGATGTATGTGATTGTAATCAAACACGTTGTCGCCAACATACGACGAATCAACAATATCATATTTTAGGAATCCTCTTTTGAGGGAGATATCAGCCAGCTCCAAATCGAATTTTGACGGAGTTGTATCGACATCCGTTGTATCCGACGAAGAGAACGCATCTATAAGATAGCCGAAATTATAGACGTCTTCTTTGCTTGAGACATAGATTTTGAAACTGTCGAGATGGGCTTTCGACAGAGTTAATTTAGAATCTGACCATACTGTAGCTGGATTGCAACCAGCCTCCAATCTATGGATATAGGCAAGAGTGTCGTTATTGCAGTCGGGAAGATAAAGCTCCTCCAACACCACATTGCCCTTGAAGTTGATGCCGACATAGCCGACGGAGATGTCCACACCAAATTTTGTCTTGACGACATCAGTCACCTTCTGGGTAAGAGAAGTCTGGACAGACGGTATTGCGAGCAACCCACATAACAACAAAAGCAACAGCAGGATTACTCCTACCGTTGCCAATAAAATCTTTATTATTTTATTAAAAACACTCATTAAAAGTGTTATTCCTATTATTACTTAGACGAGTCTAGATCAGGATACTTTTCAAGGAACTTAGATGTAGGATCCATCAATAGGTAAATCTTCTCTTTACCCCATCCCATACTGCTAAGAACACCACATACTTTAAGAGTCAAAGAATTTGAACCCTCATCTGAAATAAGGATGAACTTTGAATGAGTTGGGTCCAAAGCCTCTACATCCTTGTAGAACTGATGGTTGTTATCGTAAAATATATCATCTGTCAAAGGCATTGAAATCGCCTCCAATCCTGAGGCTTTGATATGAGCTGCCTTATACTTTGCAGCGTCACGAGTATCAATCAAAACTGTAGACCCAAGGTTGTTAACCAAACCATCGTGGAATGCCTCAATTGTAGCACCAGACGACTGTCCGTTAGTATTTGTATTAGTTTTTTTGTTATCCTCGTCTTCATCTGTTTTACAAGATGAGATAGATGAAGCAGCAATGGCCGCAACGGCTACGAAAGCCAAAGTCCTAAAAAATCTTTTCATGTTATTTACGATTAAATTCCTTACAAATATAGCACTTATACAGTCTTTTCAAAATTATTAATCCAATAATATTATATAATGTTGACGCTTCTATGCTCGACAACATGGAACTCTACTTTTATAACAGATGTGGCTGTATTTTTTATTCGTAAAATGTTTTTGTGAACGGCACATATTTCTTCTGACCTAACACTTTTTTCTTCCAAAATGCAGTAAGGAAACCACATCCATAGCCAAACAGTTGGATGAAACTAGTGCCGATGCTCAACACTGCCACGTGTAGTGATTTTGTCGTAATCAGTGAATGAAGGAATATCAACGAAAGATAGCAAGGCACCACAAGTGCGAATCCCCACCATACGAAGATACCGAGCAGAATACTGAATGGCACAGCCAAAGTGAAGGCAGCAGGAAGCATGTGGACAAGCTTCATGGCTCCTTTGTGTCGTTCTGACAATGCGATACGAGCTGTACCCGAACAGAACACTTGCTTGAAGAATGACTTAAAAGTGTTGCGACGTTTGTGGAAGACGTATGCATCAGGCACCAAGCCGACAGTACAGCAGCTCTCCACTACCCTCATACTGAAATCCACATCCTCACCGTAGCGCATGTCGGCATAACCATTGATATTATCAAAGACGCTGCGACGCACACCGAGGTTGAAACTACGTGGGTAAAACTTATCCATCTTCTTTTTACCTCCACGGATTCCACCTGTCGTCAGAATAGAGGTCATTGAATATGAGATTGCCTTCTGTATAGGAGTGAAATCAGCATGTTCACGGTCAGGACCGCCAAAACAATCCAGAGGTTCTTTCTCCAGATGAGCAATCAGACTCTCGAAATAAGTATCGGGAAGGATTGCGTCGGAATCAAAGAAAATTAGATATTCACCAGTGGCAAGTTTGGCACCAGTATTGCGAGCCCCACCAGGACCTGTATTATCTTGATAATGATAGACGATATTTAGACGGTCGGCAAAAGCACCAACCTCATTTTCGCATCTCTTCTTCGAACCGTCCTCCACAATAATCACCTCAACATCACACTGCACAGTCTGCTTAGTGAGCGACTCCAACAGTTCCACCACCTCATCAGGGCGATTATAGACCGGAATTATGACTGAAAATTTACTCATATTCTATAATGTATTCGTAGATGCAAAAGTACTATTTTTTATTGAAATAATCTGTATATCACCATCAATCCAGATATATATGTGTTTTACAACCAAATGAATTCATAATTATCAAAAATCATTAAGAAATACGGATTGATTTATATATCTTTGGGAATAGATGTATAAAGTCCAAAAATGATATGAAACTACGTTTACTACATTTCATGATATTCTGCGGATCTCTTTGTGGAATAGCAAGTAATGCGATGGGAAGCGAACTTGCTACGCCAAATGCCACTACGCAGAAAGCTGACGGAAAGTATTCTGCAACATTCGGAGAAAACACGGTCTACTTCAGCACAGAGAATGCTCAGATTCAGTTTGTGAAGATGATCAAGAAATACAGAGCTTATCAGAAGTATTCAGAAGACATTTCAGTCGGTTTGATGAACACGTTGAAAGAGACAAAGACAGAGCTTGGCAAGACACGAGAAGCGACAACAAACGACAAAGGTTGCGACACCAAGAGAGCGTTATCGTATCTGACAAAGCTTAAGAATCAGCTGGAGGATATGTTTGAAGCATCTCAGAATATGCGTAAAGCTTACGATCACGTCTCACAAATGGAGGTGGCATTAAGTGGAATGAACATTTCCAACGATGATACCGGAGAGAGAAACCGTTATTGGGATGATTGCAAAGAGGCATTCAACAACTGTATAGATGCAATCAAGGATGCCCGCAAGGATGTCAATCAAAAGAGAGATGAATATTTTGTGCAGATCAACAATATTGTAGAGAGCAAGAAATAAAGATTTATAAGTAGAGACGGGGCATGACCCCGTCTTTTTTTGTCCATAAAAAACGAAAGACGGGGCATGACCCCGTCATTACGTCATCCAATAAAAAAGGGTTGGTAAAAGCCAACCCTTATATTTTATTTCTTTGTCTTGAATGTCAGTGCATTTGCGGCAATCGACGCTACCGAACCATTGATGATCGGAAGGTTTCTGTCGACATGACCGAATGGGATATCAAACAATATTGGGAAATCATAACCCTTTGTCACATTGAAGATCAAATCCTCGATGCTTCCAAATGAGCTGTCGATATCAGTGTCTGTGAATTTACCTACAACCAATCCTTTGATACGATCGAACACTCCACTCATTCGTAGATTCTGCATCATACGGTCGATAGAGTACATTCTCTCACCGATGTCCTCGATGTATAGGATACCGCTCTGCTTTGTGATATCAAGTTCAGTACCACGAAGAGCGTAGATCAAACTCAAATTTCCACCGAACAATTTTCCTTTCACCTTCTCCTTAGCCACACGGCTACGCTGGTTGTATGAGAAATATGTCTGGCGACGACGCACTCCTGTCAAAATATTCAACAACTCTTCCACAGATTCAGCAATCTCCGGATTGGCTGCGTCTTTCTTATCCAATGTCGCATCATAACCTACAAAAGCCTTTGCCATCTGTCCGTGGATTGAACAGCACTTAGCTTTTGTCAGTATTGCAGCATGTAGAGCTGTGATGTCACTGAATCCCACAACAAACTTCGGATTCTCAATGAACTTTGTGAAATCCAGGCGGTCGACAATACGAGTCAAACCATATCCGCCACGTCCACAAATAATCACTCGTGTCTGTGGATCATCAAGCGCAGACTGTAGATCTGCTAGACGCTCTTCATCCGTAGCCGAAAAACGATGATGTTTACCCTTGGCATGCTCCGCAATCTTTACAGAGTAGCCCAACTGACGAATTGCAGCAGCTGCCTGCTCAATCACTTCGCCGTCTATCGCTCCACTTGGAGACACAATAGTGACCAAATCACCTTGTTGCAGAAATTCTGGAAATATCATGGTAGTTGTGTTTTTCTTCGTAGCAAATGTAATAATAAAAAACTGATTATGTACACAATAACAGCAGAAATTATTGCAAATATTACTGCTCCTATTATATAACACATACCACACGACAACATCATATCCAATGAGATATTATCTATTGAAATCGACGGCGCGTCTCTGAAAAATATTCGTCCACACTGGTATGAACCATATAAAATTCCGACTATCATCGGAGGCAACGACACGTTGGATGTTGCCAAAACAACCAATCTGTTCAATCCTAAAAATTGAGCCAAAGCCACACCCACCATCATCTGGAACCCCCATATAGGAAGGATTCCTACAAGCACGCCGACAGCAATCGCAGCAGCCACTTTTTGATTGCTCTCATTCTGAATCTTGAAATCAGAAGTGATGAAGTTTTTCAACTTCTGCTTCCAACCAATGGATTGAGACGCAGATTCGTTCATCTCTATGTCTCCATCGTTACACACACGTTCGTTTGTCTCAACCTTGTTATCCGAACACATATCTCAACAGTTTTTTAGGCCAGTAGTAGAGCAAGGCTCCAGTACATAGCACAGTGTTCATGACTGATATTCTAGAAAAATCGGCAAGCGGTCGGAAATGTGTCACTCGTTCGCCATCTGGAGCATAGTAAACTTTGATTGGAGAGGTCTGTATATCCACATCTGCCCAACACAATCGTACTAGCATCTCCAATTCCGCCTCATAACGAGACGAAAATATATGTCTTTTGGTAATCTCTTTCAATGGATAGACACGGAATCCACACTGTGTGTCGGGAATCACCCTACCCGTCTCCACCTTAAACCAGAAATTCGAGAATTTGTTTGCGAAGGTATTTTTCGACGGCATATTCTCCTGTGTAGTGATGTTTCTCACACCACACACCAAGGTTGGTTTTTCTGCAGATGCTTTGGCTAACATCGAAGGTATGTCGTCGGCAAAATGCTGACCGTCAGCATCAAGAGTCACAGCATAATCATAGCCATCAGCATAAGCCGCAGCGAAACCAGTAGTCAAAGCCTTTCCTTTGCCCGAATTAACCGTCAGCGTGAGGACTTTTATTCCAGAAGAATCATGACCTTTTATTCCAGAAGACGCGAGATTTTTTATTCCAGAAGACGCGAGATCTCGCGTCTCTACGAAATTTGAAAGAAGGGATTTTGTCTCATCAGTACTGCCGTCATCCACCACGTAAACCCTCTCTACATATTGCAATGCGGATTTAGCCACATCACACACTGTCTTAGGATTATTATATGTAGGGATTACAGCACAATACTTCATAGACCCAATCTTTTATTGGTATAGAGTCAATTCCAAGCCCAAACGAGGATGGGCGATAAGGATTGCTTCTTCGGAATAGGTAAACTCCGCTCTCAACGGACCACCCGACAAGCTTACATGGTTGACTCTTCTCGACTCATTATCAATCAAATAATGAGCTTTTCCCGTAGCAGTACGGATTTTATAACCAAGGTTTGTCTTTGCAGGCTCTTTGTATCTCTTAGCCCTGAATGTAGAATCTACATTACGTGTGAACAACGTAACGAGGTCTTTCTTTAGAATATGTTTGATTACGGGGCGGTCAAGCTGCTCCATACATGAGTTCACATCAAAGCCATGGTCCTTGATAGTGAAATCAAACAATGTCATTCCCATGAATGCCGTGCATACAACGTGAATACTCTCGTCTTCTTCCATCGACGCCACCATGAATCCATTCATGCTCAATTCTTTGTACGTCAATGTCATGTTGTACATAACATTATCTCCACTTTTAGTCAAAAGCGGATAGAGGTCGTTGCGAGTATACTTGCCCGACCCTGTACTCTGCATAGCAGAAAATTGTTTGTTCGAGCATCCACTCAATGAGAGGAGGCTCGCACAAACAATTAATAAATAAGTCAGAATTCGTTTAATCACCGTACTTACTGTACTTTAAATATTGCGTCGTCGATAGTGACATTACGCTTCATATTAGAGAATGTGAACTTCATATAGTCGCTTCCCTTTCCGTTTGCCTTTGGCTTCTCTACCATAGTGAAACTTACGATAGTGTAGTCTGCTTTTGTCACAACCACCTCCATGTGGTCTGCTCGCTTAGCAAGGTTGCTATCCGACTTTGGAGTCACATACACAAGATACTGAGTATCATTCTCATACAAATCAAGCTTGATATTGTCTGAGTTCTCAGGAAGCTGACCTGACAAACAAGACGACATCATGTTCTTCAAGTTGGCGATAGCTGGGTTTGAGTTGCCATCCATCACTGTAGAACGACCGCCACTTGTCATCTTAATCTTAGAACCGTTCATCACAATCTGTGACGCCATTGGCTTCTTGTACTCCAATGAAAGTTTGTCATCCTTCTTGAAACAGAACTCTCCTGTCTGCTCAATATCCTTTGTCATACCTGAAATATGCTTAATCTGGACAAAGTCACTCTTCATTGTAGTCATTGTCTTAGCTGTGGAAAGCATATCAGTTCTAAACTTCTGCATCTGAGACGATGCTTTGAAACCAGCAGGAACCTCTGCAAATACAGAGCCTACAGACATCATCATGGCAACTACGCCAACTGTGATATTCTTAAAAAGATTCTTCATGTTCTTTATTTATTAAAATTGCCCTTTTCTTATTTAATATTTCGACGACTCATCATCTCCTCCAACGGTACAACTTTATATCCATTGGCGTAGAGCCACTCTAAAATCGTTTCCAAAGCCTCTGGCGTGAATGGCATTCTGTCGTGAAGCAACACCACCGCTCCTGGCTTGATTTTGGAAATCACTCGTCTGCTTACCTCTTCTGCACTCTTTGCTGACGTGTCGAACGGTCTTACATTCCATCCGATGACTTCAAACTTGAATGACTTCAACGCTATTGCCAGCATCGGGTTGGTGACTCCCAACGGAGGACGGAAAAAACGAGGTTCATATCCAGCATATTTTTTTATCTCCGCCTGACATTCCTCAATCTCTTTTCTCATCTTCGATGGCAAAAGTAGGGAAAAATTATCGTTGTGATGAAAAGAATGATTGCCTAATGTGTGTCCAAATGTTATAATATGTTTAAAAATCGTACAATTTGGCTCAATTTTTTTCCCAATACAGAAAAAAGTTGCCTTGGCTTCATACTTTTTTAGGACTTCCAACACTTTTTCAGTAGTGTCTGATTCCGGACCATCATCGAATGTCAAAGATACTACTTTTTCATCACATTGATTGATTCCGCAAAAGGTTTTTACGTAGACTCCCGACGATATGTCGGCTGCGGACCAAACTAAAAATGCAAGAATAAGTATTATTACGAATACGTAAATCATCATCAACATCTCTTCAAAACAATCACACTCTTCTCCTGACCATATCTATGCTCTATGACGACGTGATTCTTATCATCAAACATGCCAAACTCCATCATTCGTGCGGCAAGAGCCACTCCAAACGCCGGTGCTGTGGCATACTCTCCACACCATCTCTTATAATCAAGTATCTCAACGTCGTCTGAGGCGAGCTTCAATTCCGCCAACACTGTCTGAACCTCTACCCTACACTTCGAATAGATAATCTCAGCCAACGCTCCAGCCTTCTCCGAAGATAGTATCATAGCCGTAGAGCCCTCACCAAACTTGCCAGTCGACGACAACTTGAATTTGCTTAAGACTGACTCCGACAACTCAGTTTTCTCGTCGGAAGATACATATAATATATTCGTATTATGTGCGTCTAGTTTCACCTGAGCATAACGAAGCACATTCGCCACAGTGTCGCCTCGATTCACAAAAGTGATATTGGGGATATGAGTTTGCTTTAGCTGAGCAATATTTCCAGCCAAAGTGTTGAATGTACTCTGGATAAAAGCAGTTGGATTGCCAAGTGTCTCGCCACTCGTATAGATAGTGTCGAGCATTTTTTCTGTATCTGAGATTGAGCCGAGCGACGTAGCAGTGAGCATCATATCCACATCCACGCCGTCAAGACATTTCATCGCAGCATACGTGCCCATCTTAAGCATTCGGTTCATTCGACGACGAAGATTGGCATTGACAATAACCTCCTTATAGTCTGGCTCAGCAGCGACAAAAGAATTGTCGGCAAAAGAATTCAGATTAATATTCTCGCCTAAATCTCCGATTGGTGAGACAGTGGACACTTTTTTTATATAGCAACTCATACCTTCTTAATTATTATGGATGTTGCGCCACCGCCAAATCCAAATGAATTTGTCATTATATAGTCGAGATTGGCCTTTTCGATTTTGCAGACAGGCGACAATCTCTCTGTTTTTTCAAAATTACGAGTAGGAAGAATCTCTTGTCTTTTCAGCATCTCTGCCGACAATGCCATCTCCAACACTCCACATGCACCAAGTGTGTGGCCAGTCCAAAACTTTGTTGAACTGAATGGAGGTAGTTTTTCTCCAAATATATTCATCATGGCAGTCGACTCCGACTCATCATTGTTGGGAGTGGCAGTACCATGAGCATTGACGTAGCTTATCTTATCAGCTTCTATTCCTGCTTTTTCTAAAGCTTTCTTCATAGCCAATGTTGGGCCGACTGCATCCGGACTTGTGGCAGTCTGATGGAATGCGTCGGCAGCAGTCTCGCAACTCAACACTTCACATAAAGCGGTGATATTGTCAGAGACGTGGCACGCCGCGTCTCTACATGTCAGCATCACACTGGCTGCTCCCTCACCTAGATTCAAACCGTCTCTGTCGGCATCAAATGGTCGGCAGATACTTTTGCTTAGGATACCAAGTGAGTTGAATCCGTTGATTGTGAATTTGCACAACGGATCGACTCCCATACAGATGGCAAAGTCGGCATCACCAGCCTTCAACATATCCATACCCATTCCGACAGCCACAGCAGATGATGAGCATGCCGTGCTCACGGTTGTGCTCCATACCACATCAGCTCCTCTGCTTTCTAGAATATCACAGACGAGATTAGTAGCGTCGGCTGGCTCGTGACCTGCCACCAAAGCGATATCAGCATCACCGTCGGCTTTAAGATCACGATAATAGATTTCACTTTTATCCATACCACCGGCTGTAGTGGCATTCACCACAATAACCCTCTTGCCAGAGACAGATGGCGACGACTGCAACAAGTCGACGACAGTAAGCATCGAAAGCAAAGCGGTACGTGTATAAACACGAGAAGGCAGAACAACATTATAGTTGTCTGCCAACATTCGTTCAATACCTTCGTTGCTGAATGGAATCTCACGCAATGGCACTTCGTGAGCTGTGTCGATATACTGCAATTTCTTTGCGGAATAATCGGAGTTGGCAATATCGTCGAAACATTTGCCTACACCTATTCCCGACACACTAACGATGCTACTTGCGCAACAAAAGACTTTCATTTCCAACTTACTTATTATCGGAGATGAACTGTGCGATAGTGCGAACAGAAGTGAATGCCTCTTTAGCTTTCTTAGGATCTGTAATCTTTATGCCATACTTTTTCTCAATCAAAAGTATGATCTCGAGAGCGTCGATAGAGTCAAGTCCAATACCTTCATCACCGAAAAGAGGATCATCAGTGCCAATCTCTTCTGGCTTAATATCCTCAAGCGACAACGCCTCACACAACTGCTCTTTCAAATTTGATATCAAAGTTTCCATCTTAACCCTAATTTAATTATTGTTCTACTGCACCAGGTGTTACAGAATCAGACTTTCTTGGTGCTCCAGTCTGGTCTGTATCGACAGAGCATTCTGGACATGAAGCTTTAGTAACATTTACCTTGCCCAACTCCTTTATCAAAGTCAATACAGGAGTGTTGCTGCTACCAAGCTTGATATTTGAGAATAATGTTTTGAACTCATCATGATCAGCAGGGCTTACAGGCTGAGTCACTGCACTCAAATCTGTCTTAGCCTGCTTATATCCGCCAACGACATCTGCGTTTCCAACAGCCTCAACGATACAGTTAGAGAACTTAGCATTACCCTGCTCGATGAAGTAAGCTCCACATAATGTGCTATGGATAGCATTAAGTGACGGATGTCCACTTGTCATTCTTATTGTCTCTACTCCTGCAAATGCATTGTTGATACAAGAGTTGTTGAACATTGTAGAATTGACAATGTTGATTGTCGGAGCTGAGTTATTACCAGTATAGATAACTGCTCCACCATTCTTCACAGATGTATTGTCGGAGAATGTCGACGCACAGATTGTGACGTTTGACTTGTTACCCTTATTCTCCACATTCAAGAATGCTCCGTTAGCTGCTTTGTTAGAGTAGACATAACAAGAATTGACAATGAATTTTGATGTCTCTAGCAAACTCATGAATGGAGCGTTGTTGTCAGACCAACATCCACTAACCAAACAAGAGTCTAGTCGTAGTGAACCGCCATTCATCGTCATGAATGGATTGATTGCATTCTCTGTTCCGACAAAATGGATTGTAGCGAACTTCCAATCCTTATTAGAAGATGAGAATGATGCGAACTTACCCTTTTCGCTATGAGCTAGGATTCTCGTCTCAAATCCAGGATCTGATGGTGTACGTTTGTGAGCACGCTTACCTCCCTTGATAGGAGATGATCCATAACCACCAAGAACAGTCACATTCTTAAGGTCGCCAAGAACCAAACCTGCATCTTTCTTCAAAGTATATTCTCCACCAGCTATATGGATTGTAGCCGAAGCATCAGCACCTTTCTCTTTCTTATATTTAGCTACTGCTGTCAAGGCTTTCTCCAACGACTCAAACGCCTGATCCCAAGTTGTACCTGCGAAATCATCGTTACCTCCCTTATCCAATGTCTTGACATAGAATATTCCTGGCTCCTCACATACATCAGATACACGGATCTCGTTACTTGATACTGTGACGTAATTACCCAAAGCATCATAACCCTTGACATCCAACCAGTAAGTTCCAAGCGGAGCATCCTTCATAGTGCTCTTCTTCTCATTTGGAAGGTCATTGTAGTTATCAACCCACTGGTAGACTGCACCAGTCAAACCAGAGATTGTCGATTTGAATGACGCTCTTGTGTTCTTATGATCAGGACAACCCTGATTTGTTATCTCAATCACAGCTGAGTAATCAGCGTCGCAAGCACCGAATGTACTTGAGATAGCCGAACGCTGAATTCCGCGCTGATCGTATGGAGTCAACTTGTGAGGAGCACCCGCACGACCAACAATCTCAAGTTTGTTGCTTGGCATCAACACCTGTGTGATACCTCCACGTGTCGATAGTTTAGATGCGATAGTACCCTTGAAGTTAGACAAGAACTCTTTAGCCCACATTGTCTCGTTAGCATCCTTTACAGCCTCAACAAATCTCGACTTTGCAGGATAGTTGTTGGAATACTCATCACAACGTCCGGCACACTCCACCAAAGAGTTGTAGATTTTCAATGTACCAGCCTCCTTATAGAAACGTCCGCTCAAAGTAGAACTATAAATATTGACAGTAGGATTCTCACCTACAAAACGCATCAATACTCGTCCATAATAACCGATAGGTGATGTACACTGGTTATCATAGAATGTTGAGTTATAAATGTTGATCTTAGGACTCGCATTGTAGCTCAACAATGTGACACCTCCTCTATATAAAGATGAGTTGTTGTTGAAACATGAGTTCCAGATTTCCAACTCACTGTCGTCCATCACTGAGATACAAGCACCAACCTGACCTCCCTTAATCTGAGAGAATGTTGTATTCTTGATTGAAACTTTTGAATGAGCCTTTCCACTGCCCTTCTCTATTGAGACAGCAGTCACAGGGCTGTTTAATTCACCTTTAAAGTAGAAACCGTTGACAAAACAAGAATCGACAGTCACTGTACTGTTAACGATTTTCATTGCTCTACCTGTCAACGAGCTCTCTGCTGCAAGACTCGATCCGTCGAAGATAATACCACAGAATTTGATATTATCCTTTTCTATTACCGACACTAATCTTCCGTTTGGATCATCCACCTTAAACACAGTCATGTTTCCTTCTGGATTAGCAGGAGTTCGTGGATTACGTGTCTTACCGCTGGCTGTACCGTCGACTGGAGAGATATCGTAACCTCCATATACAGTCACATTAGAAGGGAACACAAATCCATCCTCTGATGTAGGTGTGTATATTTGTTCAGCAAGATGAATCTCAATCAAATCTGAAGCATGAGTCTGAGTAGAACGCATTGCCTCCACCTCCTGAATAGCACGGTCTAGCGTCTGGAATGCAGTCGCCCAACTACGTCCGTCATTCTCATCGTCATTTCCATCCTCCTTAACGAAGATCTCGTTAGAATTACAGCTGTTATCATTACGAGGTACCATGTCGACGGGCTCATCTTTTTTAGATTTTCCATTACATCCAATTACCTCCACCTTATATGACATCGCTGATGAAGCCACTTCCTGAAGGATCGCTGTTGATCTTGCACCCTTTACATATTTAACCTCGCGATAGTCGTAGTCATAAAGAGATTTCTTAAAGAAACGATAGTCGTAAGTGCCGTTGATCAAATCGAAATCAAAGACATTTGTCAAAACCGATGCCTTAACATTGACGATGCTACCCTCGCAGACAGTCGCAGGGAACGTCTGCAAATCGATTGTCATGTGTCCATTTATAGTAGCAAGCTTACGTACATGGAATGGATATGACAATATTGTACGGTGATCCTTCTCTACCTGGATAAAATATCCTTCATCCTCGGCATTAGCTTTTGCCTGTAGGCTATAAGATGTAGCATCTGGTATCTCACGCAAATCATCCACATCAGTGGCATCCATTCGTCCGACATACCATTTATACTTATATTCATTACCTACCAACGAAGATTTCAAGATCGTTGTTGTTCCTTTACATACGTAGTCGTTACCGTCACAAATGATCTCTACTGGCTGACAGTCTGTATTCTTCAAACCAGCCTCAACAGGTTCACTTTCACAAGAATAGACTCTATCTGTTGCCTTTACCTTATAGAATCCAGCACGCGATGGCACAAAGTTTCTGACATGAGGTGCCTTCACCTCCTCATAGACTCCATCTCTCTCCTTGCTATACAACCAAACATACTGGACTGTGCCTGGCATAAATCCAGAAGCTTTTGCAGTCAACTCTACTTTCTCTCCGTCGAACGCATTCTCACAGATATCTATGTAAGTAGGGTTAACCTCTACAAACGGATGAATGTATGGTATTGTTGTGAAATGTATTGTGTCGCCAATAAAACGGAAATAGACGGTCTGACCTTCATATGGTTCCTCCGCATATGCCTTTACATTCAAAGGTAGGTCAAAGAATTTATACTCGTCATCAACTTCACTATCCTCCACCAACTGGAAATTCTTGATTGCAGTATCGTTTGTCACAACTTTCTTGACCACCTTTCGGTTGATTGCCTCAAGATAGAAATGAGAATAACTTTCAATTGGAATCCATGAGAATGAACCCCACTCACATATATCATTCCATCTGAAGTCGCTTGGATCCGACTCGTTGGCACACTCAACTCCCCAGTATGGAATTGCACGTACACTCTTGATACAGTTTTCTTTTGTCGACTGAACTAACTTATACTCAGCACGAGGCGATGGCTTTCCATTCTCTCCTACGCGCACGTCGCACGAGATGATATGCTCACCATCATCGTATTTTGTACGAGAATAAGTTTCAAACCAACGGTCGTTACGTCCAGTCATCAATTCACCATCGATATACCAGTTGTAGATCAAATTCGATTCTGGCATTCCCTTTGGCACACTAGCACGGAAGCTTCGACATTCTCCTCTGCATAGGAACATGCTCTTACCGTTTTCCTCAACGATTTGTGGAGCAGGACGTTCTTTTTCAGGAGCTGGCATACCGACGTATAGAGTATCGGGAGCACCACTTCTTTTGAATGTCAAAGTGATATACTGTTCTTCTAGCCAATCTTCTGTTGGGAATCCCATATCCTTGAACGTCATCGCTTTGGTCATGCGTACCACAGCGAATGGCGACGACACTACAACATTGACAGGCTCACTCAACTCATGCATTGACTGATCCTCTTTCGACAACTTATAGCGGCTTCGTCTTAGTTGTATCTTATGCGTAATCTTTGTTCTGGGACAAAACCAAGTGATATTTTCATCACTTTTTCTCGTTTTCATTACGGCCATTGAATCTGTAGTGGAAGGTGTTTCAAAAAGGCCATAGTATGCAGCATGCACTGGGCTTAAGACAACAGCCAAGAGCATGTATATATTTATCAAAAAAAACTTATTCCATTTCATGTTCGCAAAGATAGCATTTTTTACGTTTAGAATTAAAAATTAAAAGTTAAAAATTAAGAGTTTACATCTCTTAATCCACATGCGGCTGTCTCAAATATGCCGCTTGTCAAACCAAACCTTTAAATCTATTTATTGTCGTACACGCTCCACTCACTCTTCTTGATGTACGTTTCAAGATAATCCTGAGTCTGGCGAGGCATGTTTTGGAAGAAGTCAATACCTGTTTTCTTCTCCAAATCTCTAACTGTCATTGCATAATCCATGATCTTACCTTTCAAACCCTTTTCATTTGGCATAAGAAAGGCTATCATCTTAGGATGTTTCTTATTGCTGTAATCAAACACAATCTTGAAATGATGTGTTGGAATAGACACTTTCGTCTTGATTGTACGGTCTCCTTTCTTCTTCGTCAACTTCTGTTCGTTTCCAGTCAACAATGGACCACTGACAACATAAACTCTATCGTAAAGTCTTGCCCAATAGCGAGTTTGACCTTCCAAATCGTTCCACAAACCGGCATTAAAGTCATGAATCTGAGGACTCATATTGCTCATGTGGTAGCACTCTAGCTGAGCTGTCTTGTCGAAACGAAAGTCAGCCGACGGTGCCATATGTCCACGGTCGTAACCTGTGCCGGAATAGTCGGAATATGTAGCTGAACCAGTTTCGATTATCGGGTCATCTGTGAAATAATCTTCCTTCTTGGCCGACTGGTTTGTCACTTCGTCGTATGTCAACTCATAACTAACCCACTCTGCCTGCTCATCTCTCTCGCTGTATGATAAGAAATAGTGTTTGTGACGGTATACTTTTCCTCGTCGGACGGAATGCATGAAAATAGAATCGCCCTCGCCCATCTTTTTCAAGTCGGCAATCGCATCGGCAGTACTATATTTGCTCGAAGTATTAGTTGAAGACTTTGTAGTCTCCAATGTTTTTCCATCTTGTTTTTGTTCACTTTGTGATGATGGCACATTGACAAAGCTTTGCTTAGACTCTGCAAAACAACCATTTAGCACCAACAAAAAGGCATATCCTACTACTCGGAAAAATATTTTTTTCATATTTATCTATCAACTTGTTTTGCGAAAATACAAAAATGAGGGGTAAAAACCGCAAAAACAAATTATTTTTGTGCGTGATACTTGAAAGACACTAAAATGACAAAGATAATACTCACTGTCACAAATAATCTTGAAAGCGACCAGCGTGTCAACAAAGTGGCGACATCGCTCCATAAATTCGGCTACGACGTGAAGGTGGTTGGATGCAAAAGTCGTCCATGTAAGCCATACCAAAAAGAGTATGCCACGGAGCGTCTTAACGTCTTCTTCAAACGTGGTGTGCTTTTCTATGCGGAAATTAATCTCAGATTCTTCTTCCACCTGCTTTTCGCAGATGCTGATATATTCACAGCCAACGATACCGATGCTCTTGCCGGCACTTATCTTGCTGCCAAACTACGAGGGAAATCTCTCGTTGTGGATTTGCATGAGCTATTCCCAGAGGTACCTGAGGTGACAAACAGAAAGTTTGTGAAGGGAGTGTGGACTAAGATTGAAGATTGGATTCTACCAAAAGTAAAGCATTGCTATACTGTCTGCCAATCCATCGCAGACTATTATAAGAATCGTTATGGTGTGGAGCTTGGTGTGGTACGCAACATGCCATCATACAAGAATTTAGACGATATACCATCGACTGAAATCACATCTATCCCACTCGACAAGAAAATCATTCTTTATCAAGGTGCAGTCAACGTGGGGCGAGGAGTGGAATGGATCATCGACGCTATGCCATATGTCAGAGAAGATGCCATCTTTGTCGTGGCGGGCAAAGGCGACCTCTACGATGAGCTTAAGACGAAAGCCAACGACAGAATCATTTTCCTTGGCCATATCCCGTATGCTGAACTCGCATCAATCACTAAGCATGCATCTATAGGTGTTTGTCTGCTTAAGAATCAGGGGTTGAGCTATTATTACGCGTTGCCGAATCGTGTGTTTGACATGATTCAATGCCACGTACCGCTTCTTGCAACCGATTTTCCTGAGATTCGCAGAATCGTGGCGACTCACGACACAGGAAAACTAATCTCAGACTACACTCCTAAAGCATTGGCAGAAACCATTAATTCCATGCTCGACGAGCCAATCGACCACGATAAATTCAGCCGTTTAGCAGAAGAATTGTGTTGGGAGAAAGAGGAGGAAAAATTAAAAGCAATTTATAAAGAAGCGGCGGTTCGACGACATACCATGTCGTCGGCCGACAAAATATAAATCACATAAAAATATGAAAATCGGAATATTTCAATACGACATTCAATGGATGAATCCCGACGCCAACAACATTCGCGTCGAAGATGAGATAAAAAAATATTGCAGCGACGCAGAGAACACCAAGTTGGATATTTTGGTGTTGCCAGAGATGTACAACGTCGGATTTTCTACCGACGCCCACAATTTCGCGGAGGATATGGCAGGCAAGTCGATAGCCAAGATCAAATCTTTGGCTAAAGAATTCGGCATGGCAATCTGCGGATCATTGCCGATCAAAGAAGACGGGAAAGTATTCAACCGCTGTTTCTTCATCACAGAAGACGGAAGTGTTAGCCATTACGACAAGAAGCACCTCTTCTCCATCGGAATGGAGCGTGAGGCGTTCTCTGGCGGAAATACGCAGACGATTGTCAGCTACAAAGGTTGGAATATCAGCCTCAGCGTCTGCTACGATGTCAGATTTCCAGTGTGGATGCGCAACAAGGACAACAACTACGATATCTTAATCAATGTGGCAAACTGGCCTACCGCCCGCATCGACGGATGGACTACACTGTTGAAGGCAAGAGCCATAGAGAACCAGGCTTACGTCTGCGGATCGAATCGAATCGGTGTCGACAATCTCTGCATCGAGTATAACGGACAGAGCGTCGTCTACGATTTCAAAGGCAAGACAATGGCAACAGCAGAGAGCGACGAGAAAATCATCGTGGCTGAATTCGACAAAGAGGCATTGGAAAAATTCCGTAAAAAATTCCCAGTTTGGAAAGACGCAGATGAGTTTGAGATAAAACGATGACGTTAACGTTGACGATGACAAAATGTAGGGGTAATCCCTTGTGGTTACCCCTACAAATTATCATATTGATTTTCAAATCATAATAAACATTTTTCAAAAAAAGTCTCTAAAACATTTGGAGAACGCCCAAAATGGCTATACTTTTGCAATCGCAAATGCGGATGTGGCGTAATTGGTAGCCGCGCTAGACTTAGGATCTAGTGTCTTGCGACGTGTGGGTTCGAGTCCCGTCATCCGCACCAAAGGAGAGCAGAAATGTTCTCCTTTTTTTCATTTGAGGTTTTTGAAGAAATATGTTTTTAAATTTAATTGGTTATTTCCTTATATTTTTAGGTGCTTTATTAATGTATTTTTGGGACAATACTTTGTTAATTGTTGGAGAATGCATTGCTATAGCTGGAGGATTCTGCTTATTTACTGGAATCAATAATAAACAAAAGCAAAAAGAGGAAGAAGAGAACAAATTCAGAACCAACACCTTGTTATTACTCGCTAAAATCATGAATTCTGATGGCAAACAAATGAACTGTGAGTTGAATAGGGTAAAATCTACAATCACACGATACTACAGCACCGATACAGAACGAAGAAAAGCACTTGAACAATTCCAATTATTTATAACCAATGGACAAGATTTTGATCTAGATGAAATCTGCACCCAATTAAGAAACAAGCTCGATTTTCTAGCTAAAACCGAGTTGATCATGGAATTGCTCTCAGTTGCCTATGCTGATGATGAATATCTTGAATGTGAGGAAATTGTGATAGATCAGATTGTGGAAAAACTGGAGATCTCACAAATTCAATATAACAGTATATATACTATTTTCACAAAAAAATACAAGCAAGGATACTACTCGGAAAATTCGAATGACACAAACAATAACAAATCAGGTAAAGAACACCAAAAGCAGACCAATACAAAGGAGGAATCCTCAGATAAATTCGATTGGAATAAAGAATTCAATAAATCCAGACACTTCAATAATTTCAAAAATTCTGATTGGACAAAAGGTGCAAAAAAGGGGAAAAACTCACAAAAATCAAATGAGCACAAAAGCACCAGCAATAGTGATTTAAATAGCAAGGTCGATCCTAAAATTAAAGAAGCATGCGACATACTAGGTATTACAAACAATGCTTCAAATGAAGAAATCAAAAAGGCCTACCACGCTTTAGCTGTGAAATACCATCCCGACAACGCCTCCAAACTTGGAGACGAGGCTATCCGTCAAGCAACAGAAACCATGAAACAAATCAACACTGCCTGGGAAGCGTTGAAAACAGCGAGAAATATTAAATAAATACTATTAGCACTCCTTCAAATACTCGGCAGCCTCACCAATTGTGCCGTAAAGAAGGATGTCCATAAACTCCACGTCGTCTTTGATTTCAATACGTAGATCCTGAGAGATTGCAGTCATCAACTCGATGGCACACATCTCATCAAAATTCAAACCGTCTTCATCAAACGAAGTCTCGGCTGTCAACTCATTCTCCTCGATGTAGTTTAGGATCTCTTCGTCGCCTAAATCCTCCATCGCATATTTGATAGTTTTGATTAATTCGTCAATCATAATATATTGCTTTATTTTGCAAAAGTAAGTATTTTGCCAATGCATATAGTGTAAACTTTCACACTTTTTCCGACTTAAAAATGTAATTTCTCGCACTTTTTCCGACTTAAAAATGTGAATTCTCGCACTTTTTCCGACTTAAAAATGTAAAAGAGACGTGACACGCCACGTCTCTACAAATATTTTGTTTTCATCTTCGTCAGAATACGTATGTAAATCCGATAGTCTGCTTTGTCTGGCACTGTGCTTTATCACGGTACTTGCCACGAGCGTGTCCATCATAACGGAGCTTTAGGTTGAAGCCCATCGACACGTATTTATTAATATGGAATTTTCCTACCAAATCCCACTGTAGGAATAACATATCCTTGAACGGTCCCTGATAAGGAAGGAAAGATTCAAATCCAGTAGATATCTGCAAATCCTTTGAGAACTGCCACTTAAGATTAGAGTCGATACGGAAACCTGGAGCTGCCTGCATCGTACGATCTCCCTCTTTATATCCAAATTCCTTTGGATCAAGTTTATCGCCAAGCAACCATGTCCATCTGCCACTTATTGGAGAGACAAACAATTCAGCATTCCCTTTTCTTCGGAAATACATACCTGGCCCCCAAAAGACATCACTAGGAGAAAGGAATGATGTGGCTGCCGTACTGGCATTGTACGAGTCGTAACCAGGGAAAAGACAAGTTTTAAGTTTCAAATCCATCAAGCCATAATATAAGCTATTATGGTTCTGCATCTTATACAAGAGACGACTATTCACCAAGACCTCATCTTCGTTGATACGGAAAGAACGTAATGAGTCCAAATCCTTATCTGCAAACAAGACTCCTACGTTGTATGAGAACTTATTGTTCCATAGTATATTATTCTTCTCATATATAGCCTCATAAGCAAGTGTACTTGAGAAAGTCATCGTATTTTTACCTCCACTTGCCCAGTTGAACACTAGAAAACCACAAAAATCGATTCCAATCTTCGCCTTTGTGTGCCAAGCATCATTACCATGACCTCTTTTAGCTATATTAAAACTCAATTGATGATCATTTGCGTTTTGCAATTGTACATAACGAATATCCACATCTGAAAAATCAACCATGTCCGACTTGTACTCTTGCAATCCATAATAAGAGATGATCATCGGATCTTGTTGGATAACGGAATACATCAATCTGTCGTCGATTTCCTTTCTTAAATTGTTGCGACGCGATTTCTTCTCAAACATTGTTAATCCGGGAAGGTAAACCGACTTGACCGTATCGTCTGTGAAATAAGGCGTCAGCACAATACTTTTGATTGTATCCACACAATAAGGCAAGGCATACAGTGTATCCCACTTTATCTGCTTTTTAGTGATTGAGTCGGCATCCCTACGTGTCTTGGCAACAATCTTCTCCACCCATTGATTAGCTTTCTTCAAATCTGTCGAAGACATTCTGTCGCCACCTTTATTTTTAATGCGATATTCAAGACGCTCAATCTCTCGTTTTAGTTCAGCATTCTCAATACGAAGCTGTTCCAATTCTTTATCTGAATCGAGAGACGACTCGAGATCATCCAATCCGGAATAGTTGCTTGAGTTACTTCCACGAGCATTACTGTAGATATATCTCATACTTCGTTTAGAAAGAGAGTCATAAGCGATTTCGTCGCCAACAGACTCTTTCTCCATCACATATTGCTTCAACAGATTATATTTGAAACCATCATATGATGCTGGTTTATAATCATTCATCTGCTGATCAAGGAAATCAATCACGACAAAAGGATTGTAATTGTACTGTGTGGAATCAGGATTTGAATCTTGAGCGAATAGACGTACAGACGACAGCAGCATACACAATGTGCACACCACCTTCACAATAACCGTAATCTGTCTTTGTCTTTTCACAATATTACAATATAATCTATAATCCATCCCATCGGGAGGGTTTGAAACCCTCTCCTACGATTCGGATTTCCGTAGGGACAGGTTTCAAACCTGCCCGCATTTGTTTTCCATAAAACACAATTTACAACTCAGAATGATATAAGAACCAATTTATTTTTTGTTCTCTGAATATCTCTTTATGACGTTGTAAGCCGAATAAATTCCTCGTTCTCCTGCCTTGCTTAAGTCTGCGATTCCCTCATCATTTTTGTTCTTAAAGATGTAGGTCAAACCACGATTGAAGTAAGCTTCAGCCAAGTCGGGAGACAAAGTTAATGCTTTTGTATATTTTACAATAGCTTCTTCGTAATCTTTTAACATAACTCGCACATTTGCTTCGTTGTAAAAGCAAAATGCGAAGTCGGGAGACAGACGCTCACACTGCTCGTAATTGTCGAGTGCAAGCTTTAGGATAGCACTCTTCATCATTGCGTTTTCCTCTCCGTCGCCAAGTGCTTTACACTTCATCACCAGCATCTCCGCAGTAAAGAAATAGACGAACGGCTCATTCTTATCAATTTGTATATAAGCAGTCAGATCATCATAAGCAGCGGCATAATCCTGCACACTCGCATAATCGAGAGCACGAGCCAGAAGTTTGGCTTTATCTGTCCAACCACTGTTTTTCTCTGCACGTTTGATGCTTGCAAAATGTTCATTAGCCTGGAGCTCCGACAATTTCTCAGTATTGGTCACAAGATAAAGTTGGCGAGGCAACTTGTAGACCGACTCAATATGTTTGACAAACTGGCTGTATGCCACACCACCCACCTCCTTTTTATCCGCATAGTACGACGGCATATAGTTAGGCTGCAGAGTGATATCGGCATTCACATTCTGCACCTTACCTCGATAGTTGGTCTTATACGCCACTTTCTTATCCTCTTCCTCAGGATCGGCGGCAATCAGACGGTTGAATTTTCTGATATTCTTATCTTTCTTCTTACGCGTCTTAACACTATCCTGCTTCTCGCTTTTCTGCTTATGTTCAAGCACATAGGCAGTGTTATAGTCGATTTGCGCACCCTTCTGGTCAAGTCGACGACGTTTAGCCTCAGCTCTTGCATAATAACCCTGTGCGAAATCCGGATATTCGTCGATGATGGCAGTGAAATCCTCAATCGCACCCTTATGATTACCGATATTACTACGAATGATTCCACGGTTGTAGATTGCCATATCGTTGTCGGGTTCCACCATGATAACATGTGCGAAATCCTCCTCCGCACCATTCCAGTTGCCCACCTCCATACGAAGCAGACCACGGTTGAATCTCGCTATCACATTATCCACATCGAGTGAAACCACCGCATCATAGTCGGCCATAGCACCCTGCAAATCATTCAACTCATAGCGAGCGATACCACGGTTGACAAAAAGATCCGCACGTTTGCCAGCCAGACGCAGAGCCTCATCATAGTCAGCCACAGCCTCCTTGAAATTTTTAGTGAGATATCTCATCATACCACGGAAAGCATACGCGTCGGCATCATACTTATCCAAAGTCAAGGCTTTCTCAGCGTCGCCCAAGGCATCAAGCGTGTCGCCAGCCAACACATTAGCCTTAGCTCGATAGATATAGATTGGAGCCTTACGTGGTGTCTTTGACAACGCCTCAGTGAAAGTTTTCTTCGCGTCGTCGTACTTCTTCATCTGCACATAAGCCAAGCCTTTGAGAGTGGTAAGAGCAGAATTATATTCATCAAACTCCAATCCTTGTGTGAAATCAGCCAACGCCTCCTCATATCGTCCGGTATTCAAGCGAGCCACGCCACGACAATGGTAGGCATTAACGATAAACGGATTCCTTTCAAGAGCCAGGGAGCAATCCGCGTCGGCACCGACAAAATCCTCAAGATTAATTTTCGCCACAGCACGGCAGAAATAAGGTTCGGCAAGATAAGGTTTGGCCCCGATCACGACATTGAAATATTGCATAGCCAAAACATAGTCCTCGAAATAGAGAGCATTCTTTCCAATTGACATCACACGATCCGTGTTGATCTGCGATTTTACCTGCTGAACAGGAAGCAAAACCGATAGCAGAATCAGTATAAATGGAACATATTTAGCGAGAATGCGATACAAATACATAAAAAAAGAAAATTTTTTACGATGCAAATCTACAAAAAAATCATGAAAAGGGAAAAAAGCAATATATTTGCATAAAATTTCAAAAAGTAAATTTACAGAAATGTCAGATAGAAGAGTAAGAGTGCGTTTCGCACCAAGCCCAACAGGTGCGCTTCACATCGGAGGAGTGCGTACATGTCTATACAATTATTTGTTCGCCAAGAAGCATGGCGGTGATTTGTTGTTAAGAATCGAGGATACAGACAGCACTCGTTTCGTACCAGGAGCAGAGGAGTATATCATCGAGTCGTTCAAGTGGCTTGGAATCAAGTTCGACGAGGGTGTTGGAATCGGTGGCAACCATGCTCCATACCGTCAGAGCGAGCGTCGTGACATCTATCGCAAATATGTCGACATCCTTTTGCAGAGTGGCAACGCTTACATCGCATTCGACACTCCAGAGGAGCTTGAGAAGCTTCGTGCTGACATTCCTAATTTCCAGTACGATGCAAAGACTCGTTCGATGGGTAAGAACTCACTTACATTGAGCGAGGACGAGGTAAAGGCAAAGATTGCTGCAGGAGAGAAATATGTAGTACGTGCTAAGGTTGAGCCAAACGAGGATATCGTGATCGACGATATGGTTCGTGGAAAGGTTACAATCAACTCAAACGTATTGGATGACAAAGTTCTTTACAAGTCGGCTGACGACCTTCCAACATACCACTTGGCCAACATCGTGGACGACCACTTGATGGAGGTGACTCATGTGATCCGTGGTGAGGAGTGGTTGCCATCAGCACCACTACACGTGTTGCTATACCGCTATTTCGGTTGGCAGGACACAATGCCACAGTTCGCCCACCTACCATTGCTACTTAAGCCAGTGGGCAACGGTAAGTTGAGCAAGCGTGACGGAGACAAGCTAGGATTCCCTGTATTCCCACTTCGTTGGGTGGATCCAAAGAGCAACGAGGTATCAAGCGGTTACCGTGAGAGCGGATACTTGCCAGAGGCAGTTGTCAACTTCCTTGCATTGCTAGGATGGAACCCAGGTCTTGACAGAGACTTGTTCACAGTAGAAGAGCTAACTGAGTATTTCGATCTTGGCCACGTAAGCAAGTCGGGAGCAAGATTCGACTACGAGAAAGCAAAATGGTTCAACCACGAGTATATCATCAAGAAGAGCGACGCCGAGCTAGCAGCTATGTACAAGCCACTTCTTAAGGAGAAAGGTTATGAGATGGCAGACGCAACACTTGAGCGTGTCGTAGGAATGGTGAAGACAAGAATCTCATTCGTAGCAGACCTATGGGAAGAGACAAACTTCTTCTTCGAGGCTCCAACAGAGTACGACGAAAAGTCATTGAAGAAGCGTTGGAAGGAAGAGAGCCCAGCATTGATGACAGAGCTTGGCAAGATCCTTGAGGGCATCAGCGACTTCACATCTGCAAACATGGAGAAGATCGTGATGGACTGGATCGAGAAGAACGGACACAACACAGGAACAGTGATGAACTCATTCCGTATCACAATCATCGGTGCAGCACGTGGTCCACACATGTTCGACATCATTGAGATCCTTGGAAAAGAGGAGACACTACGTCGACTTAACGCAGCATTGGCTGTAATCAAATAAAATACTATCAGCGGGCAGGTTTGAAACCTGCCCCTACGCCTTCGAACTATTGTAGTGGAGGGTTTCAAACCCTCCCGTATATTTTCCAGATAGGCACAAAAAAAACAGAAAAAGATGATTATTTATAATTTAGCAATTCTTTTATATCAGTTTGGAGTATGGGTTGCCTCATTTTTCAATGAGAAGGCAAAACTATTCCATGATGGCAGAGTCGACCTATTGAAGAAGTTGAAATCACAGGTCGATAAGAATGCTAATTATATATGGGTGCACGCAGCGTCGTTGGGAGAGTTTGAACAAGGTCGCCCACTCATCGAACGAATAAAGAAAGACCATCCGGAGTATAAAGTCATTTTGACATTCTTTTCTCCATCGGGCTATGAGGTTCGTAAAAACTACGATCAGGCAGACATTGTCTGCTACATGCCTCTAGACACTATTGGCAATGCAAAAAGATTCCTTGACATTATAAATCCTAGTATTGTCATCTTCATCAAGTATGAATTCTGGATGAACTTCCTATTCAACTTGAAAAGACGTCGCATCCCTACATATATAGTATCTGCGATATTCAGAGAAGAGCAGGCATTCTTCAAATGGTATGGTTTCTTATATAAGAAAGTGTTGAAATGTTTCAACCGTCTGTTCGTACAAGACGCCGATTCCATTGACCTGCTTCGTTCAATAGGTATCAACAACGTCACTATTGCAGGCGACACACGATTCGACCGTGTATGTGAGATTGTGAAGCAGGCAAAGGATATTCCACAGATTGCAGCCTTCAAGGGCGACAAGAAAGTGTTGATTGCAGGAAGCTCATGGCAGCCTGACGAAGATCTACTATGCGAATACTTCAACAACAACGACGGATTCAGGATGATACTTGCTCCGCACGTCACAAGTGAGGCACACGTAGAGGAGATCTGCAAGAAGTTGAACAAGAAATACGCAAGATTCACAAAGTCGACAGAAGAGGAGATTAAAGAAGCCGACTGTCTGATTATAGACTGTATCGGAATCTTGACATCCGTATATAAATATGGCGACGTGGGATACGTTGGTGGAGGATTCGGTGTCGGCATCCATAATATATTGGAGCCAGCAGTCTACGGAATGCCAATCTTCTTCGGACCAAACTACAAGAAATTCCGTGAAGCTGTAGACATGGTAAAATCCGGAGCAGCATTCCCGATTAACAACAAGCAAGAACTATTCCCATTGCTTAATGAGATGTTCGACGAGAAGCAGAACACATTAAGCAAGACATCCGCTGTGGCGAAAGCATTCGTAAGAGAGCATTGTGGAGCCACAGACATTGTAATGAAGGAGATTTTCAAATAAACAAAAAGTATATAATATGAATAACAAATTTTTAGGACTAATCCTTGGAGCTGGTGTCGCAACATTGACATCATGCGGAGGAGGTAATGCAGGTCAGCAGACAGCTGAGCCAAAGGCAGATTCAACAAACACTGCAGTAGAAAACGGTTTCTCAATCAACCGTGGAGTAAACCTTGACCACTGGTTGAGTCAGAGAGGTCCAGGTGTAGACATCGATCCTAACTACATCACTAAGAAGGATTTCGAGCAGATCAAGAACCTAGGATTTGACTTCGTACGTGTTCCAATCGAGGAGCAGCTTATGTACAACACAGACCTTACACGCCGCAAGATCGGTTTCGACCTTCTTGACTCAGCAGTTAAATGGTCAGACGAGACAGGTCTAAAGATGATCTGCGACCTTCACATCATCCGTTCATTCCACTTCAACAGCGAGAATGGCGAGGCAAACACATTGTTTGAGAAGGAAGAGGCTCAAGACAATTTCGTAAAGGTTTGGATGGACATCCAGGAGTTCTTGAAGAACACTCCAGAGGATAAGGTGGCATACGAGCTTCTTAACGAGGTAACGACTCCAGATCCAGAGAACTGGAACAAATTGATCGCAAAGGCTGTAAAGGCAATCCGTGCTAACGAGCCAACAAGAAAGATCATCATCGGTTCTAACCACTGGCAGATTCCTCACACATTTGTAGATTTGAAGGTGCCAGAGAACGACAAGAACCTAATCTTGAGCTTCCACTACTACAATCCAAATGTGATTACACACTACAAGGCACATTGGGCATCATTCAAGAATTACAACGGCAAGATCCAGTATCCTGGAGACGTGTTGGTTGACAAAGATTTCTTCTTGTCGATCGCAGACGAGAAAGAGAGAGAGAATTTGAAAGGCATGTGTGGAGAGTGGGACATCAACAGAATCGAGAAAGAGATCATGATTGCTAAGAACGTTGCTGACTCACTTGGTTTGCCTCTATTCTGTGGAGAGTTTGGAGTTTATCCATACCACGTATCACAGGAGATCCGCACAAAGTGGTACGAGGATATCATGGAGGTATTCAGAAAGAACAACATCTCATGCTGTCACTGGGGATGGAAGAACGACTTCCCATGTGTAGACGAGAAGACATTGGAGCCTAACTACGTTGCACCAATCATCGCAAAGTAATTTAGGATAATCTCATAAAAGCAAAGAGGGTGTATCAAAACTCAATTTATAAAAAATCAAACTATCAAAATGTAAGTTGATTTTTAATTTCGCAAAAAATATAGCCGTTTCAGAGACTTAACTGTAATTTTTAAGCTCTGAAACGGCTTTATTCATATAAAAAGTGACAAAATGTAAGCTCGAAAAACTTGGTTTTACATTTTGATACACCCTCTTATTTTTTTCTAATCGTAGGACAAATCAGCTATGGATCTGTCCTAGTTTAACGTGAATTCGACGAATTTAAAATAGGAGAAAATGACAGTTGAAGTGTCATAAACGAGGATTGTTAAGGGCGGAACGCCCTAACCCTTCCCCACGTGCGAGCCGTTGCCATGTATCAACGCTATGGAATAGGTGTGAGTTTTCACTACAGGAAATATGCTGGCAAAATCACCTATGAAAAAAACTATATGAATTTATGTATCTCACTACTTGGATTCGAATTTGGAGGATCAACACTAAGAGGTTATTTCGAAACTCTTGAATTCAGTCCACAAGGCTTCATTCATGCAGGAATAAAATATGACTTCTAAGATCACACGCAGTTTATTTCTTAAAAAATGTTGAAAAGAAGTAAATACGAACAGTCAAATAATACGTTTGCAAATACGGAGCCTAAAAAAATGCTAACCGAAAACAATTGCATTTTATCCTTTATTTTATCATCTTTGCATCGTGAATATTATGGTGGCATTCATTTTCTCAATCAATTAATCGGTTCTGTTGGGTGAGAAACGAAAATTAAGAACCTATTTGATTCTATGGAGAATTTAGTCCAAAAATTAACATTAACAGCGGTAGCAGTAATGCCTGTTTTCTTGTGTGGTTGTCCGGGATCTGCTTCTTTTGTCGACAATGAACCTGAATCTCCACAAGGATATATTGTAAGAATGAAAAATGACTACTCTGACAAAGTGATAATTCGTATGAGCGTTAATTTTGGAGACACTACATTCTGCTGTCCTTCAATAAAAAATCATACCACTAAACTAATTGGTGAGTATTATAAATTTAATTGTTTTTCATTCGATGGCATAACGTATAGTTCTATAAAATCTAATGATTGGGATAACAGTTTAATGGATTCTATACAAAAGTATATAATTGACACCAATCCATTCGAAAACATTTATGCTTACTATGAGCACTATGATGATGAAATGCTCAAGAATATTATTGGGAATAAAGATTTTGAAAAATTTGAAAGAATAAAATAATGAAAATAGCACTTGTTTTATGCTTAGTTTTATTATCACCTATAGGTATTTGTGATGCCTACGAATACATTCCAAATACAAAATTACTAGTAAGGGATGGTTACGAAGTTAAATGGGGATAATTCATGTTCACCATCCTATAATGCACTATGTCCCAGGACCGACAATAAAAACAACGTCGATAATTGCGAACGTATGTTGGCAGGATGCGGAGCGATAGCGATGGCTCAGATTATGTGGAAATGGGCATATCCAGATGAGTCAAAATACGGCATTTACAACTGGAATGAGATTCCTGCTGTATTGACCGACGGATGTACAATTGATTGTCCTTTGCTCATCCGTAATTGTGGGGACGCATGCCACATGAACTACCAGTCAATTCTAGGGTTGGAGCCATCTTTTTTAACTGGATCATGGACAACGATATCAAATATCGAAAAAGGATTCGCCGACTTCGACTACAGTGCAAGGGTTGTGGATTTAGACGATTGGAAAAACTATGGAGATTCATGGAAGGATCTTATCCGCTCAGAAATCGATTGCGGACGACCTGTATTGATGTATGGAAAACATAACATCATCGAAATAAAAGAAAAACATTATTTCGTGATCGACGGATATTCGATGACCGACAAGAATCTGTTTCATGTGAATTGGGGCTGGAAAGGAAAACATAATAACGAATATTATAATTTGGAGAAATGTGGATATTCAAACGGGCAAAAGATTATTATCGGAATAGCACCGAAGTATTCTGGCAAAGCATATTATCCCCAAATAACATTTGAGCAAGAGAACAAATATATAACGCCTAATTGTCCAGACGGAGAAAATGATTTTGTCCGATATAAAGTGGAAAATGCAGACTCATATGAATGCAGAGTGTACAACAGATCTGGAGTCAAAATCTGGGCAAGTGCTGGCATTGTGAAAAATGGATATGCAGATGTTTGGGACGGGACTTCTATAGAAAAGATCTCTCCGACAGATTATTGGTATGATGTAACATTCAAAAACAATCATGGACAAATAGCAACAACCAGCAGTCATGTGTCATATTTGACAGAAGAATGTCCTTCGAGTTATAATCCAGCGGCAAATTTTCCAATTTCTTTTGAAAAAATATCCGATTATGTTGCTCCAATATGTTCGGATGAATCAAATCGTTATTTACACTTTAAAGTAAAGAATGCAAATTCATATCAATGCAAGATATATAGTCCGTCTGGGGAGCTGCTTCTGACAAATACGGGGGACGTGAAAGGAGACGACACGTACATGTGGGATGGCTCTCCAGACTCAAGTTATCCACGAGGATTGTACAAATATGAAATCACATTCAAAAACTATCACGGAGCATCTACTTCGACAAGTGGAAGTGTGAATTATTACCCATATTATTGTCCATCAGATTTTCAAACAGATATACTAACAACAGCGTCTGAAACAAACAGACCTGTGATCTCACCGAATCCGACAGATGAAAATTCAACTGTCACATCAGATTCGAAGATTCTTCACATTGAAATATTTGATGTCAGTTCAAGACTTTTGCTATCTGAAACCCCAAATTCAAATTCTTATACTATAGAGACAAATGGATTTGGCAAAGGTCTTTATTTAGTCAGGACAACAACAGAAGATGGCGTTTACGTGGATCGCCTTATGGTGAAATAAGACACACGACCAAATTACTCCATTTTTTTGACACGCATAAAAAACGGCAACCGTAGATTCCATAGGTTGCCGTTTTTGTCTAAGCAAAATATATCTGATCTATTATTTGTCTTTCCCCGACTTTCCTGCCTTGTAGACATTATACTCACGGACAATATCCTCGATATTAAGGAAAGTAAGCTTCTTCTCACGAATCATCTTACACAATTCATGGCAGCCGCCAAAGAGATTTTCATATAGTTTATCCGATTTTGATTCTGCTTCTTCATTATTTTAAATACCAGCCCTGCCCAATCCTCATTTTGGACAACTGCTATATAATCACTTTTAATATTATAATGTTGAAGGGCAGATTGCTTGGCGACGGAATATGTTAGTAGGCATAAGGCAGATAAAAATAGGCATAAAGCTTTGGAAATATGGTTGTACCGACATAGATTTGAGACTAATCAAATGTATAAAGCGTTATACACGATCGTTTTTTTTTTATAAAATTATAGAAATCCCAAAAGCAGTCGCATAGTGATATGCGACGGCTTTTTATGTTGTTAAGAATTTTTAGCAAGAACAACATCTCATGCTGTCCGTGGTATGGAGACGTCACTATAGTAGCGTCTCCTTTTTTGTTTTTTATGAGGGCAATTATGATTAATTTATTCTCATAACAAAGGAGAGATTGCAGAAATCCATGTATCAATACGTACATGCGTTTTGTCGCTCTCGTTGTCATTATCCAGAGCAAGGCCTACAAACGATCCATCAACTACAGCTTCTGAGTCGTCGTAAGAATACTCCGAAGCGTCGACAGATCCAACGACATTAGCGCCAGCAGCAAGTACAGCATTATAAATCTCTGCCATACCTCCACAAAAACTAGCGGAATAACTTGCCGAGTCTCCACATCCAAAGATAGCAACCGTCTTCCCAGTAAGATCACTACTCTTAACAGCCTTTAGTCCATCATACCAGTCATCCTGAATCTCACCTACGCCCCACGTGCTTGTACCAAGAATCAAATTATCATTTGCAGCAATGACATTTGCAGTAAGTTTGGACGCGCTAATAGCTTCAACCCCCAGTTTTGCTGCAATCTCATCAGCAATACCTTCGCAAGTTCCAGTAGAACTTCCATAGACCACGATAGTTTTCTTCATTCCTTTTGATTTTAATTCATTAATAATTCAATTTTATTCAAACCGACGCGAATCCCCACACCAATTAAAAATCATCATTTACTACGCATACTCTTTCAACTGTTTTTGTTTTCTCTCACAAAAACGTTCACACTGACAACGGATATCGTATCCAAGAAGAGCTCCAATGATAAAATCTTCTTCAGGAGTAAGGTGAGAAAGAGATCTGTTTACGATAATACGGATAGCCTCCAAACACTCCTTTTTACCAAAGAATATGTTAATGTTGTTAGCATTTTCGACTTTCTGAACAATGAATTCAATATTCTGATTTCTAAGTCGATTAACAGCATACTCTTCATACTTTGCATTACAAGTAAAAAGAATCATCTGTCGGACACCCTTTTTATACTCATATATATGATTCAGCAGAACTTTCATATCGAGAGCCTGGCGAATATTATCAAACTGCTCTAATGACATAGTGAAATACATTAATTGTTAAGACTTTGCAAAAATATTGGGATATGGGTTATTAGACAATACCGAAAAAATATGATTTAAATTCAACAAATAAAGAATCTCATTTGCAAATAAAGCCATGTATTATTAGTGTTCAATTGCGAACAGTGCTTTTTTATTTTTTGCACTTAAAAATATGTTGTTAAGAATTTTTAGCACTTTTTTTTGCAGTTATTATTTGATTATATGGTTTTGTTTTTTAGTTTTGCAAAAGGAAAAAGGGGCTAAACAATGAAGAAACCTAATTTCCAGCAAAAACGAAATTATTAACTAAATTTTTATTTAAGATCATGAAGAAGATTTTTAATCTTGCAGTTATTTTGGCTACACTTATGGGTGCAGCAACATTTACATCTTGTGAGGACGACGAGGACGACGCAGCAAAGAAGGCTGAGGAGCAGGCTCTAACTGAGCTTCAGGTTGTTAAGGGTGGTGAGTACTCTGCAAGTGGTGCTGTTAAGGCTTACACTTTCAAGGTAACATCTACTGAGGGTTCATACCTTTCAAAGGATCAGGTTGTAAAGCTAGAGATCGACGGTTTCGATGGAGAGCTTACTCTTTCTGACAAAGGCAACTCATACCTAATGTGGACAGGTTCTCAGTTCATCACTGCTAACACAGAGACTGCTAAGAAGGACGCTAAGAGCATTGTAATGTGTCTTGCTTGCGCTAACTCAAAGGCTGATTACACAATCACTTCAGCTACAGTTAACGACACAATGAATTCTCTAGGTGCTCTTGAGACTAAGTTCTCTAAGAACAACCGTAAGGCTAACAAGTAATTGTAAGACTTTAAGTCTAAAGAATAAGAGCTGTGCCCAATGGGTGCAGCTCTTTTTTGAAAAAATATAGAATTATGGCAACAGCAACAGAAAAATTCAGTGTTGAATTACCTATCGACGTAATCAACAGCATTAGTGAACTTGCTCGTGGAAAAAAAATGAGCATCAGCAAATTCATCTCCAGTTTGATAAAAAAAGAATCAAAAACGGCAGAGGAAAAGAGATGGGGGAAAATTTCAATAGCCCTTAAAGAAGAACAAGAAGATGCTGCAGCATCTGGTTTTACAGAACAGGATTTAAGTAAACTTATAAAAGAAATAAGACAACAGCAAAAAAAATGAAAATTGTTTAGTTAAACGCGACAGTGTCACGTTGCACAGACTTAAGCAGTACGAAACAAAACAACAAGAAAGCAGCACAAAAAAACGATAATCCACCGTCTTTAGATATCATTTTGACAAAAAGAACAATAAATCCAAACAAAAAAATCATTTTGCACGAATAACGGCTTTTTTCAAAGTATCAAAAATCATTTTGCACGAATTTAAGAGTTTTTACTGACATATTGTCAATCAAAGAGCCTTGTTTTTGATTAAATGTGCATAAAAAATTTCATTTTGATATTAAAAAAGATTAGAAAAAAGATTCCTAAATCAGAAAAAAGATATATTTTTGCACCGTCTTCTTCAGAAAAGGAGGCGAATAAATACGTAAATAAAAACAATTAATATAATCAGTTTATAGTATGAGAAAACATATCTTCAACGCTGGTCCATGCAAGTTGTCAGACAGAACTTTGACAAACACTGCTAAGGCTGTGCTAGAGATGGGAGAGACAGGTCAGTCTGTACTTGAGGTATCTCACCGTTCAGCAGATTTTCAGAAGGTTTATGATGAGACAGTAGCTCTAATGAAGGAGGTACTTTCAATTCCAGACAACTACTCCGTAATCTTCGTCGGTGGTGGTGCAAGTTTGCAGTTTGGCATGATCCCTTACAACTTCTTGAAGACTAAGGCTGCTTACGTTAACACTGGTGTATGGTCAAAGAAGGCTTTGAAAGAGGCTGAGCTTTGGGGTGAGGTTCAGGAGATCGCTTCTTCTGCAGACAGAAACTTCACATACTACCCAGATCCAAAGAGCATCAAGATTCCTGCTGATGTTGATTATCTTCACATCACATCAAACAATACAATCCGTGGTACTGAGATTTTCGAGGACATCGACTCTCCAGTTCCAATGATCGCCGACATGAGTTCAGATATTTGCTCTCGTCCAATCGATGTTAGCAAGTACTTCATGATCTACGGTGGTTGCCAGAAGAACCTAGGACCTGCAGGTGCTACATTCGTAATCATCCGCAACGATTTCGTTGACAAGGTGGTTGCTGACCGTAAGATCCCTACAATGCTTAAGTACTCTACTCACGTAGACAACGGTTCTATGTTCAACACTCCTCCATGTGTATGTATCTTCGCAATCCGCGAGACTCTACTTTGGATCAAGGAGAACGGTGGTGTTGAGGGTATGGAGAAGCGCGCTATCGAGAGATGTGACGCTCTTTACAACTTCCTTGAGAACTCAACTGTATTTACTCCAGTTGTTGAGGCAGGTTCACGTTCAAGAATGAACATTCCTTTCCTACTTCGTGGCAAGTACAACACTCCAGACATGGAGAAGGTATTCCTAGAGTTCGTTAAGACTAAGAACATCGTTGGTGTTAAGGGTCACCGTCTAGTTGGTGGTTTCCGTGCTTCTACTTACAACGCTTGTACAATGGAAGACGTAAACGCTCTTATCGCTGCAATGAAGGAGTTCGAGGCAAAGGTAAAATAAATTAGATAATTCGTAGAGACGCGAGATCTCGCGTCTTTACTTTTTATAAATACCGTAGAGACGGGGCACGCCCCGTCTTTACATTTTAAGATACAAAAAATGGCAAAAGTATTAATCGCAACAGAGAAGCCTTTCGCAGCAGCAGCTGTAGAGGGAATTAAGAATATCATCAGCGGTGCTGGTTTCGAGATCGCAGTTCTTGAGAAGTACACAGAGAAGCAGCAGCTTCTTGAGGCAGTAGCAGACGTAGACGCTATCATCATCCGTTCAGACATCATCGATGCTGAGGTTATGGATGCAGCAAAGAACCTTAAGATCGTCGTTCGTGCAGGTGCAGGTTACGACAACGTTGATCTTGCAGCTGCAACAGCTCGCAAGGTTGTTGTTATGAACACTCCAGGTCAGAACGCTAACGCAGTAGCTGAGTTGGTTCTTGGTCTATTGGTTTACGCTGTACGTAACTTCTACAACGGAAAGAGCGGTTCAGAGCTTATGGGTAAGAAGCTTGGTATCCTTGCTTTCGGTAACGTTGGTCGCAACGTTGCTCGTATCGCTAAGGGCTTCGGTATGGATGTTTACGCTTACGATGCATTCTGCCCAGCAGACGTTATCGAGGCAGCAGGTGTTCACGCAGTTAAGAACCAGGAGGAGTTGTTCACTACTTGTGACATCGTTTCTCTACACATCCCTGCTACTCCAGAGACTACAAAGAGCATCAACTACGACCTATGCAGCAAGATGAAGAAGGGTGCTATCCTTATCAACACTGCTCGTAAGGAGGTTATTGATGAGGCTGGTTTGTGGAAGCTTATGGCTGAGCGTGCTGACCTTAAGTACATCACTGATATCATGCCAAAGGCTGACAAGGACTTCAAGTGCTTCAAGGACCGTTACTTCTCAACACCAAAGAAGATGGGTGCTCAGACAGCTGAGGCTAACACTAACGCTGGTCTTGCTGCTGCGAACCAGATCGTTGACTTCATCAAGAACGGTGTGACTAAGTTCCAGGTTAACAAGTAAAAAGTTTAGACGCGATTATTCACGTCGACACAATACAAGCCGCAACTCATTTTTATGGGTTGCGGCTTTTGTTTTCCACCATCAATAATTAATCTTCTACCAACGCTGAACGCCCAAAGACGTAATCTTAAAAAGTAATTATATGCCCCTTAACGTTGAGTTATCAGTATCAGTCTACCTTCATTTAAAATCGTATCTTTGTGGAAAAATGAGTCAATATGAATATCAAATCAAAAATAATCTCTGTTATTCTTTTTATTATTAGCATTCTAATGGAAACATTTTCGAAAATCACCATATTTTTTGTGACAATATGTTTATTATTCGGCATTATGATTATTATCGATCAAATAGGTCTTTTGACTTGTATTTTGATAGGCATAGGATTTATTGTCGCTATATTAATATTGTCGAAATTATCATGGATGCACTTAGACTATAAGAAAAAGCACAATGTGCTTGACCTCTCCGACTACAGAGATTGCATCATAGCTCTAATGTCGAAGATGATGAAGGCAGATAATGACATAAAGGAACATGAACTTGACAGATCAAAGTCGACAATCCGCAGATATTTTAAAACCGAGGAAGAACATAATGAAGCTCTTAAAAAATTTCAAAACATACTCGACAATGATTTGATAATTCTAAATCAAATCTGTGATAACATCAACAAGAATCTCAATTATATCGCAAAAAGAGAGCTTATTATGGAGTTGTTGGCTGTCGCTTACGCCGACGACGCATTCTTGGAAAGTGAAAAATTGATGATCGAAACTATTGTTGACCGCTTGGAAATAACTCCCCAAGAATACAAAAGTATCTATGCAATCTTTTTGTTGAAATACAAACAGGGCTACTACAATGACACATGCCCTACCGTTTACACTCCTTCTGGAATCAATCCGTCTGATAAGAAATACGATGACAATACGCATAAAAGCAACGAAAACAACACGCAAAACAACGAGGAGAATCATAACACATATCGCCAATACAACGGCATGTCGGAGGATGACGCCTACTCTATTCTTGGTGTGGAAAAATGCGATTCCGATAATGATATCAAAAAAGCTTATCGTACTTTGGCAGTGAAATGTCACCCAGATAATGCCGCGAATTTGGGTGACGAGGCAATCCGTCAGGCTACCGAATCCATGAAACAAATCAATATGGCGTGGGATGTGGTGAAGATGGCGAGGGGAATAAAATAAAATGCAGAATGCTGCAATTATAAATGCTAAATTTGCAGGCACGCTCGTAGAAATTTGCATATAATATATGTTAATATAATAATTATGAACGACAAGATAGGAGTCTTAATCGGCATTGCTTTAATTGCATTCAGTATTTTGCTAATTATAAAAGGCAATATATTTTTGGGAGCTTATGCTACAATAGCTGGAACAACAGCAATATTTCCCAAATTTGCAGCTGTTGCCTTGGAGTATATTATTGACATAATATTTAAAGCCCCATCAAAAAAATTTCGAATCATTAAATCTTCTGCTTTATGCGGAATTGGATTAGGGACATTCCTTATTTGGCACTCTCTCTCTCATCTTAGTAATTATGAAATGGAATTTTGTATCTCTGCCGGATTGGTGCTGCTAGTTGCAGCTGTTTTGATGCTGATTTTTAGTCATAGATTGGGGAAATTATACCAAGAAGATAAATCTGCAGGAAACAAAAATCTGAAGAACAAAAGAAGTGGTGGGATAAATTTTCCCAAACAAAAGAGGAAACAAACCAAAGTAAAGAAAACTTATCCGCAGATGAACTATTAGCATATAAAATTCTTGGTGTCAATCCCGAGGACAGCGACGATACAATCAAAAAAGCATATCAAAAGCTGAAAAAGATTTACTCTGTCTCAAATAATAGCTACAAAAACACCAGAAGAAAACAATATGGGCCAGAAAAGAACAACGACGAAAACTGGTCAAATTTAACAAATGTCAATTGGGCATGGGATATAATCAAAAAGACACGTAAAATATACCAATCAAACAGCAAAGCCACGAATAAAGCTATGGAAACAGAATACAAATATTCTCTTTTAGTGCTTTACTCTATGGTGATGAAAGCCGATGGCAAACAGATGGTCTGCGAATTGGAAATAGTCAAAAATACAATCCGTCGACACTTCAAGACTGAAGAAAAACAAACAGAGGCTCTCAAAACGTTCAAGTCGATTCTCAATATCGAATTAAACGTAGAAGTAGTATACCAAACGGTCAACAGACGTCTCAACGAATTAGCCAAATCCGAACTCATCATGGAGTTGTTGGCTCTTTCTTATGCCGACGACCATTTCAGCTCATACGAAGAAAGTGTTATTAAAGAAATTGCAAAAAATCTCAATATAAAAGATGAGAAATACAAAAGCATACTCGCTATCTTCAAAAAGAAATACGAATCAAAGAAATATAAAGCAGACAACGAGAAGAATCAATCAAAAAGAAAAAATAAAAACGACGACTCTAAAAAACAAGAGAAATCTAACAATTCTAATTATTCTAACAATAAGTCGAACACTCAATCAAGGAATAGAATCTCTGTGAATGAAGCTTATGACATTCTCGGAGTATCTGGTAATTTTTCCGACGCTGAAATAAAGAAAGCTTACCATGCAATGGCAATGAAATACCATCCCGACAATGCCGCGAATTTGGGTGAAGAGGCAATCCGTCAGGCTACAGAGTCTATGAAACAGATTAATGTGGCGTGGGATGTGGTGAAGATGGCAAGAGGAATGAAATAAATGCTAAGTGCTGAATTATAAATGCTAAATTTGCAGACAAACATATAGTATGAAATGAGTAAACTAAATCAAATAATAACCCTTATTATAGTTTTTATCCTTAGCGTATCTTACACTATATTTTATATCTGGTTTATAGTGGAAGAACTTCTATCAACAACTTGGAGTGGCTTGTGGTTCTTATTTAATTCCTTGATGTTGACAATAGGTTTACTTTTGGGTTTATTTATTTGGGGAATTCTGTATACAGAGTATTCGCAATATAAAAGCTTTTATTCAAACAACAAAAGAGATGATGAGTTCCTCTTCAAATACAACATTCTTTTATTGCTAGCAGCAGTAATGAAAACTGATAGGAACTTAATGGATTGCGAGTCAGAAAGAGTCGAAGCAGCAATAAGACGTTATTACAAAAATTCTAAAGAGCAATCTGACGCCAACAATCAATTCAAACGTATACTCAACAGTAAACACACATACATCATAGGAGAAATCTGTGACGATATAAACAAACAATTCAACTACACCGCCAAATCGGAGCTCATCATGGAGTTGTTGGCAGTTGCGTATGCCGACGGCACTTTCAACCACGACGAGCAAGTAATGATCGAAACAATAGTAGACAAACTAAATATCACTCCTCAGGAATACAAAAGTATCTACGCTATCTTCATCATGAAATTCCAGCAAGGATACTATAATGAAGCATACCCAGAGAAAAAAGATAACTTTAACGAAAACCATAACGAAAACGATAACCATAACGATAACGGAAAAAGGGACAAACAAAGCAGTTATCGCCAATATAATGGAATATCGGTGGAAGATGCCTATATTATTCTCGGCATTGAGAAGTCGGACTCCGATACTGAAATCAAAAAAACATACCGTGCACTGGCTGTAAAATGTCACCCAGACAATGCGTCTTCCTTGGGAGATGAAGCCATCCGTCAGGCTACAGAGACGATGAAGCAGATCAATATGGCGTGGGATGTGGTGAAGATGGCGAGAGGAATAAAGTAATTCGTCAATCTATCAAAATAATCGTATCTTTGTGGGAAATTGATTCCATATGAAAATCATTGTTTTTTGTTGCTTTTCAATAATAAGTGCCACATTATTTAACGAAGGACATACTATAGCGGGAGTAATAACGCTAATATCGGGGGCATTTTTGTTGTATATGCTTTATCTCAAATCCGACAAACAGAAAAAATCAAATGACAACACGATAAAAAATCATAAAAAAGAAAGTAATAATAAGAACGACAGAAGGCAATCTGAATCCGACGCAGATTACGAAATTCATTTCACAAAGGATCCTAAAAAACAGAAATTCACATACTCCCAGTTTTCCGACAAAGAATCCAAATTCAAATATTGCATTCTTGTGTTGTTGGCAGAGGTGATGAAAGTCGACTCAAAACTCACTACAAATGAATTGGGAAGCGTCGTCAACACAATCAACAGATACTATAGGACCGAAAGCGAACAAAAAGAGGCTCTTCAAGAGTTTCTTACACTCCTAAAAATCACACCAGAAATGAGTCTGATATTCGTAACCATCAACGACAGCTTCAGTTTTTCTTCAAAATCAGAGTTGTTTATGGAGTTGTTTGCCGTAGCGCATGCCGACAATAAATACCACGACAAAGAGAAAAATCTGATAAAGAGATTCGCAAAAAGTCTGAATATCACACCTGAGCAATACAACAGCATCTATACCCTATTTCTAAAAAAGTATAGAAACGGCAATTATAAGAAGAAAAAGAAAACTGAAAACCATAACGAAGAGCAAAACAATAGTCAAAAATCAAATGTTGAAGATGACTATATAAAAGATGCTTGCACAATTCTTGGAGTAGATAGCAACGCACCAGAAGAAGAGATCAAAAAAGCATATCGTGCACTTGCCGTCAAATATCACCCGGACAATGCGGCTTCTTTGGGCGACGAAGCCATACGTCAGGCCACAGAGACAATGAAACAAATCAATATGGCTTGGGAAGTGGTGAAGATGGCGAGGGGAATAAAGTAATAATTTGTCAGAATAAATCAAACTATGGATATTGAAACTTTAGTATGCGCTTTCCTAATATTAGGAATGGTCATGTTCCTAATATTTAAGTTTTTCCAATCAATGAACCATACGTCTTCGTCTTCGAATAATGATTCACATAACAATAGAGAAAACGAGATAAAAATGTCAGAAGATGAAAAAAGAGCATATGAAATTCTTGGAGTAAACCCTGACGATAGTGACGAGGTAATCAAAAAAGCCTACCAAAAACTGAAGAAAATTTACTCTGTCGACAATAACAAAAAATTTAAGAACAACAAAAAGCAATACGGGCCCGACAAGAACGACAATAGCCAGAACTTCGTTGCATTGAATCAGATTCTTTGGGCGTGGAATGTAATAAAAAAAGCAAGGAAAAATAGACAATCCACAAACAATAATTCCACAGATGGCAATAGAAAGGAAGCCGACTACAAATATTGCCTGCTCTTGCTTTGTGCAGAGGTGATGAAACGCGACGGCAATCAAATGGTCTGCGAGCTTGATAAAGTCAAAGAGACTATTCGCAGATACTACAAGACTGAGGTTCAACAAATAGAAGCGCTAAAGGAATTCAAGAAGATTCTCGGCAGCGATCAAGATTTGAAGAAGGTATACCAAACAATCAACAGATGCCTCAACCCTGCAGCTAAAACGGATATCATCATGGAGCTGTTGGCCATCGCTTATTCCGACGACGATTTCAGAACCGTCGAAGAGAATATCATTAAAGAGATAGCACGCAATCTGAACATAAACGACGAGACATACAAAAGTATCTATACTATCTTCGTGAAGAAATACGAAGGCAAATTCTACGAAGCAAACCAAAAGAAAGAAGAGTCGAATAAGAAAAAAAATAAGAAACAAAATTCTAAAAAACGACACGACTCCGACGAATCAAAAAGTTCAAACAACTCCAACGGAGCAAACAACAATTCAAGCAACTCCAACAGCTCAAACTCTCAATCAAAGAATAGAAGTAGAATTTCTGTGAGTGAAGCCTATGATATTCTTTGCGTGAGTGGAGAAATGTCCGACGCCGAGATCAAAAAAGCTTACCGTGCTCTTGCCATCCAATACCATCCCGACAATTGCGCTTCGTTGGGCGACGAAGCCATCCGTCAAGCCACAGAGACGATGCAACAGATTAACATAGCTTGGGATACTGTGAAGATGGCAAGGGGAATAAAATAAGATGAGGATTTAGCAAACATGCTTTAGAATTGGTATATTAGCAACACAATATAAAAAACTATACAGGTGGAGATTGTTTTATTAGCTTTCATAATTGGAATCTGCGTAATCATTTTCTTAATGCTTTCCTCTTCCATGGATTCTGACACAGAAGAATATAACAATAATGAGGAAAAAGAAAAAAGGGAATACCCGGCTTTCGTCAACGAATGTATTCTTGTGTTGATGGCCAAAGTGATGAATGCCGATGGCAAACAAATGGTTTGTGAATTGGAGGAGGTAAAAAAATTAATCGAAAAATACTTCGGCACAGGCGACGGTGCGAAATATGGTCTAAACAAATTCAAGGAATGCCTTAACGACGACAATGCAACCGGTTTGGGAAAGATATACGACGCCATCAATGAAGAGCTTAACTATCAGGAAAAATCAGACCTCATCAAAGATTTGTTGTGGATAGCGTATGCCGACGGTGAATATCAGAGCACAGGGAAAAAATACGGAGAGGAGTTTGAAATCCACCAGATATTTAAGCATTTGGATTTACTGCCAAGCGACTACGCAATTATCTACAATCGTTTCTTGGTAGAATATAAATATGGAAAAAAATCTAAAGGCGACGCGAGAGATGAATCGGATAATTTCAGATATTCCATCCTTGAGTTGCTAGCTGTTGTGATGAAAGCCAACAAGCAACTGAAAGATTGTGAATTCGACAGAGTAAAGACAACCATCCGTCGCTACTATGATTCCGAGGCGAAACAGAAGAGTGCCCTAACACAGTTCCATTCCATTCTCTACAGTGAGTACAGCCGACAAATAGGTGTCATCTGCAATAACATCAACATCAAATTCGACTATGCAGCCAAATCCGAACTCATCATGGAATTGTTGGCAGTAGCATACGCCGATGACCAATACGACACCGTCGAATCTTATACCATATCGGCTATCGCAACCGGTTTGGGAATCAGCAAACAACAGCTAAAAAGCATCCACAATATCTTCCAGGAAAAGTACAAAGAGGGGAAGTATAACGATGACGATAACGAAAGCAATTCACGTCGTTCCGATAATTTGTCATCAAAAGAGAAGTTTGCCTACGAAATACTAGGGGTAAAAACCAACGCCTCTGATGAAGAGGTGAAGAAAGCCTACCGAACATTGGTTTCCAAATACCATCCCGACAAAGTCTACACTCTTGGCGACGAGGCTATTAGTCAGGCCACAGAGACAATGAAACAGATTAATATGGCTTGGGATACGGTAAAGATAGCAAGGGGAATAAAATAATTCGTAATTCATATGCATAATTCGTAATTGTCGGTACAGCCCGACATATTGGGGAATCCAGTCTCATAATTCAACCAACATTAAAAGCTTAAAGACTATTCTTAAAATTATCTAATTGTATCATATATCTCTGTCGTAAAAATTTAGTAATTTTGCGCTCGATTTTATCGGAGAGGTGTATAACCCCCGACAATAACCAATAAAGACGGGGACATGCCCCGTCTCTACACAATACAACAAACACTAGAATATAAACTAAATTCTAAAATGGATAAAATTTATTCAGCAGCGGATTTGCGTCTGGCGAAGAACCATGCCCGCTATGCACTGATGACTATGTATTTCTTCGCAGGTTTCACATTCGCTACCCTATTCTCACGAATGCCTGCCTTGAAAATCATCTACGATTTTAATTTCACCGGCCTTGGATTGATGGAGCTTTCCATGTCGATTGGAGGACTACTCATTATGCCTGTCTGCTCTAATCTTGCCAACCGTTATGGGAGCAAGAATCTGACGTTGATGGGATTCATCGTGGCGACGCTATTCGCATTGATTCCAATCATGCCATCGAAGTATCTGTTATACCCCGTTTGCGTGGGCTACGGTATGTTCGTGTCGCTATTTGATATAGCGATCAACGGAAATTCAATCCTTGTTGAGAAAGCTTACAAACGAAGCATCCTAAGCAAATTTCATGCTATCTACTACGTTGGGACTCTTACCGGAGCTCTAGTCGCCATAGCATTTCTTACTTTCGACATTCCGACGTGGGCTCATTTTGCCACTGCGTCTGGATGCGTCTACGCCGAATTGATTCTATTGCGTCGTTTCCTAATCAGAGAGAGGCCAAAGAAAAATGCGGAGGATAAGAAATTCCGTCTGCTTTTCCCAAAGGGCATTTTGCTTTTGATTGCCTTCTTCGCACTTTTCAGCCGTGTGATTGAAGGAGTTGTGTCGACATGGAGCACAACCTATATGAACGAGGTGATCACACTTCCACAGAATCTTGCTCCGTTAGGATTGGCAGCCTATGCAGCATTCATGTCGATAGGACGATTCTTGGGCGACATTGTAAGAAACAGATTTTCAGAGACATTCATATTGGTGGTATGCAGTTGCATCGCATGTTTTGGATTAGCGATGTTTGCAAGCGCTGCCTCTTTTGGCGACTCAGCCTTCGCCATCTCCGTGATTGCCCTATTCATCACAGGAATAGGAATGAGTTGTGTTGTGCCAATCGTATATAGTCAGGCAGGAAGTCAACCAGATGTCACTCCCGGTGCTGGAATCGCTATGGTCAACACCATCAGCGGAACAGGTTTTCTATTCGGTCCATTCTTGATTGCCAATATCGCCGACGCTTTCGGCTTGAGAGTCTCATTCGTCTACGTCTGGACATTAAGTATAGCAATGGGTATTCTTGCCACAATCTTGTGGAAAAGAAATGGAATGCCGAAAGGGAAATTCAATTCATAATGCATAATTCATAATTCGTAATTCGTAATTGTCGGTACATGCCGACAAATTGGGAATTCCATACGTCCCAACCGTGGAAACGGTTGGTTATTATAACTGCCTAGGGTTGATTAGAGCTAAGCGACAGCGTGCGATAATCTACCCTAGGATTTTGTAATGCATAATTCATAATTCGTAATTGTCGGTACAAGCCGACAAATTGGGAATCCCATACGTCCTAACCGTGGAAACGGTTGGTTATTATTAAAGAATCCATGTTTGATTTATAAAATAATTAACATCTTTTCTTATTTTTGTAGTTAAAGGAGATAAGCAAAGATGGCGAAAATTTTCAATATAATATCAATCTGTATAATGATGCTTTTATCTCTCGTTGAGATGAAGGCTGAACGTTTATTGTTCTCCCACTATACTGTGGAAGACGGATTGACCAGCAACTCTGTCAACTCTGTCTGCCAGGATACAAACGGATTTGTGTGGATGGCAACACGTTTTGGTATCAGCCGTTTCGACGGTGTGAATTTCAAAAAGTACAATTCATTCACCGACTCCGTGATTTTAAGAAACGATATCTACCATGCGTTCCTTCTGCCTAATGGCAAACCATCTTTCTCTAGTTCCAACTCCGTATTATTCTCATATAATGAAGAGACTGGTAATTTTATAGACATCTCTACATTCCTTCCTAAAGACAAATACAAACATGATTTAAGAGGACTATCGCATCAAAACAACGGTGAAAGTCTGCTTGCAACGGCATGTGGGCTTTTCCGTTTCGACAAAAACTCCGACCAATTCACCCAAGTAGCTCCAAACTACGCCAACCATGTGCTTGATGTTTGCACCGATGCGTTTGGACGTTATTGGGTAGGTCATTTCAATGGTTTGCTCATTCTCGACAAGGATGGCAACATCTTACCATTCAAGCTTTTAGACGACCATCTAGTGTCGGATCTCCACTATCTCGACGAGAAACACATTCTAATATGTTCGTCTGTAGGATCAATGTGGATAGCCGAAATTCGTGATGAGAATAGCAATCCTATCTTGAGAAAAATCAATGCTCCGTTTGATTATGTCAACTCCGTTGTCTCAGACATGCAAGGCAATCTTTGGATGGGTACGTTGAACGATGGACTTTGGAAATGCACGTTTAATGGAGAGAATCTCACTTACGATAAAATCATTCCGTTGAACGAGCCCGAGGATGCTCTGTCGAAAATCTCGTCGCTTTTTGTCGACAAAGAAGGAAACGTATGGGTGCCGACACAAAGTTCAGGAGTGTGGTGTACCACCTCAATAAACGATTACACATACATCAAATCAAAGGATGTTGGTATTCCGCAAGCTGTGGGTGCATCATTCAGCACTACAGAGGACGGAGATGTGTTGATGGGTACAGATGGTAATGGCCTGTTGATATTCGACTCTGACCTTCAGGTGAAAGGTACGATTACAGGATTATCGTCGAACAGTGTGCTTACAATTGAAAAGGACAATAACGACTATCTGTTTGGATTCTGGGGAGGCGAGACCAACCGTTATAATATGAAGACGGGGAATCTCTCGAAAATCCAATATAAAGGAATCGACAATCCACGCTACACGACAAAGAATATCTGTCGCATGTCGGACGGAACCATCTATGTTTCAGCTGCTGGAGATGGAGTCTACTATGGAAAGAATGGGCTATGGGACAAATTGGTTTTGACGGACTCTAGCATGGCCAACTATCCGGATGTCTGGGTGGAAGGAACTTGTCAGAAACCAGACGGGACAATCATCATCTATTCAGCCAGAACCATCTGGAGCAATCAATCCGGCAGGTTCAAGCCACTGCTTCCAGATGTCGACATATCATTATCAAGCAATCCTTTGCATGTCAACCATTGTGTAACAAACAAAGACAATATTCTATTTGCAGCTACAAACAAAGGCATTTACTATTTCGATAAGAGCGACTATTGTCTGGGAAGTTTGAACTATATTCCTATGGGCGAATACGCTTCGTTACTGATAGATTCAGATGATGTACTATGGGCTAGCGGATCAAATGGTATTTTATCAATCGACACCAAAACGATGTCTTACGAACGTATTATGCCAGCCAGTGCCATTCCATCTTACGATTATTTCACAGGTAGAGCATGTCTGCAGACTAAGTCGGGAAATATCTTCTTTGGTTGCAAGGATGGATTCATCCGTGTCCAGCCTAACATTAGAAACGACAGAAAAATCGGATATATGGCATTCTCTCAGCTTAATGTAAAGGGTAAAGAGGTGTCTGTAGGAAGTGATATTCTTCCTTGTCCATTGAAAAACATAGACAAATTGAATCTATCATACAATCAAAACCATTTCTCTATCGGTTTCGATTGGGTTGACTTTTCATTAGTAAACAAATTCGTGCCAAAATACCGTATTCCGGAAATCAGTCAGGATTGGATTGATTTAGGAGACAAACGAAGTATCGATGTCGCCTATCTTCCATCAGGTGATTTTCGCATTGAACTGGCAGCTTTTTCTGGAGGAAAACCAATCCAGCAGATAACACTTCCTATCACAGTATCTTCTCCATGGTGGAACTCTGGATGGTTCTATGGATTGATAATTCTCATGTTGGTCATCTTACTATATGGATTCTATCGAATTAGAATGAGAAGATTGGAGGAGCATCGACGTGAATTGCAACAGATGGTAGACGAAAGAACTCGTGATTTGAACGACGCCAACGCACTATTGTCTGAACAAAAATCTGCTATCGAGAGTCAAAACGAGACATTGCTAGCCACACTTAAACAGAAAGACCAGCTAGTATCCGTTGTGGCTCACGACCTGAAGAATCCGATGTTTGCCATCGTCTCCACCCTAAAACGAATGCTATCTCATATCTATACTCCAGCCGAACAGCAGCGTATGATATCCAAATTGGCCGACGAATCCGAAGGTTTGCAAAACCAAATGCTCAACCTTCTGCAGTGGGCTAACGGCGAAACTACCCAATCAATCTATCACCCGTCGGCAATCGACACCAACACATTAGTGGCAGAAGCCATATCTCTATTGACTGGTCTAGCAGACGAGAAAGAGATCAAACTTAGTCAGGTCGGCACAGCTCAGTTTGCCACATGGTCGGATTCACGAATGTTCTCAGCCATCGTCCGCAACCTGATCACAAACGCCATCAAGTTCACTCCTAAAGGGGAGATAATCACCATAGAATTGTCGGAGACTGAGGAAAACACCATTATCAAGGTAATCGACAAAGGAGTCGGCATGACCAAGGATAAAGTCAACGAAATCCTCTCTGGCACAAACGTGACGTCGACATCTGGCACAGAGAAAGAAGCTGGCTATGGATTCGGATTCAGAATCGTGCGTGATTATGTGCTCAAGAACAAAGGAGAACTACAGATAGAGAGTGAACCAGGTAAAGGCACAACAGTAAACGTGTCGCTGCCAAAATGTGCTGATGAGAAACTGGAGACAATATCGGTAGAGAAACCAGATGTGGAGTTGAGAATCAACAAAGAGCTGCTATCAGGCAAATCAATTTTGGTTGTCGACGACGACGAATTGATTATGGAGCATATCACAGATTTGTTGTCGCCATACGTGGAAGTGCATCAGGCGCACGACGGAAAAGAAGGAATTTCTCAGGCTCAAAAGCATGTGCCGGATCTGATTCTCAGCGATGTAGAGATGCCAAATATGAATGGTTTGGAGATGTATGAGAAGTTGACAGGAGAATTGATCACGTCGAATATTCCTCTGCTATTCCTGTCTGCCAAGACAGACGACAATGTACGATTGAAAGGACTCTCTATCGGAGCCATCGACTATATCGCAAAGCCATTTGCCGACGATGAGCTTTTGGTGAAGATATGCAATTTCTTGATGTGGCATCAGAAGACACAAGTGACCGCTTTGACCAAATCATTGGAAGGAGAAGAAACGGAGTCATCCGACAAGATCAATCCATTGTTGGATAAAATTCTTCTTCTCGTTAAAGAAAACTATACTAATCCACTATACTCATTGTCAGAATTCACTCAGGATCTAGGAATGAGCAAGTCGACATTATGCCGACGCTTAAAAGCCATCACCGACAAAACTGCTATGGAGATTCTTACCGAGTACCGTCTGAATATGGCAAAGAAATTGTTGGCAGAAGGCAATATGACAGTGAGCGACGTAGCTTATGCTGTCGGCTTCAACGATCCATTATATTTCAGCCGTAGATTCAAGCAGGCGTTTGGAAATTCACCGAAAGAGGCGAGATAGGAGGAGGAATATTTATCCCTCCAAACTTCTCTCCAACTTAATTTTTCTTATAACCTCGGCTTTGATATGCTCATCCAAATAATGCTCAAGAAGAGCGTTAGCAAGTTCAAGTCCACGGAATTCAGGATTATTCAATGTAGTGTGAAGCAGAATCGGTTTTTCCGCATGGAAATATGAGCATCTGATTTGATATGCCAATTCCGTCATCAAATAGCCATACAGCGTACTTTTTGAGTTATATATTTTGCCCTCGATCTCAATCTGCATAGAATTCGGATATTGAGGATTAATGTACTCGTCAAGTCCCAACAAATTGGCAAGATTCATATTCCTATTTCCAGTAGCATCCAACGTCTTGCGTACATCATCTTTAGTCCAATCAGCACGTGCCGCCTTATCTCTGACAGTATAGAAGAAATGTTTGATTTTTCTTTCTGCCACGGAGTAATCTTCATCCTTAGCATAAAGTTTGCTGAATAGCGACGACACCATAAAATTCTGAGCCGATCTATTCTTAAGCCAGTTTCTAAGCATCTCATTCTCCTTTTTCATCTGGTTTTTCTCCATTGTGCCGTAATTGACAGATTCCTTGGCGATACTTGTGTAGATACCATTAAAGGCTCTCCAATAGTAAGTGAACATATCCTCCTCACACTTCTTTGATTTAGCGTAGATATAGGAGAATACAGCTGCGATTCCAGACTCATACTTGCTCTTGACACGCTTCATAAGATACTCAGCCACAAACTCTTTGTCTCGCAGTGGTGTAAGGTCGACATACACATCACTTGGAATCAAATTATACACGCGAGCTTTACCTATTGTCTTGGTCTCCTCTGAATGGCCCTCCTTAATAATCACCTTCTCAAAATCACAGTTGTGACCATAGAAAATAAGTTGCGCAAGCAGACTTTTTCTTACCGCGTCTTCAACCTCATTGGAATACCATACCTTATAAAGTTCTTTCTCTGCATTAGTCTCATAAATAATAATAAAGCTATTAGCAGCGACGGTAATCTGCATCTCCATCCTGTTGTAAGTATAACGGAACTGTTGACAATCATCAGTATCGATGTCGTTTATAATAACATAGTAAGTGTATTTTGCCATATATGAAACTATTATGTAGTTTAGAACTATTTTGCTAAAATAATAAAAAAGCCTATCTATCAATGGCAAACACAATTGTTTTTTTCTTTGAAACAATCCTCCATATTTTTGGAACCATTTTACGTAGTCATCTTTTTGCAATAATCTACTTTTGTAATTGCAGATACGGACATTCCGTGTCTTTTACAATTACAAACTAGATGACAATGATACTCAATAAAAAATTATTAGCTGCCAGTGCAATGGTCTTGGCGTTAGGAGGATCAGCTTATGCGATCACTCCCAACAGACTATTGACGCGTGGATTGACCGCATATACAAGCAGCGGTGAGAATACATATATTACCGACGGAGACCTCACTAACTGGAAGCAGTGTACAGCAAAAGATATAGCCTTAAACGTTGGAGAAGGACCTTCACGTCTGTTCATATCATGGGAATCATATGGTGACTGTGCATGGGCCACTGATTTCACCAATGGATGCGGACACACTGGAACCCCTATTCGCGACTTTAAGATATTAACGTCAGCAAATTCCACAAATGGACAAGATGGAGATTGGACTGTAGCTGCAGAGATCATAGACAATCCTGTAATGGCTCGAGGCGTATATGTCGACTTCGAAGGAATGTCATGGTTCCGTTTTGTAAGCGAAAATGAAATCGGTCAGATTCTAGAGATCGAAGCTTTTGATGCGACAAACGACATCGACGACACTTGGTTCTTTATGGGAACAAGTATCAGCCAAATGGGTTTGAAGCAGCAAGATACAGATTCAACCACAGCCAATATCATCAATGGCAGATTCCCTAATTTTACGCCAGCAATGTTGCGAGGAGGAATCGGATGTATCAACAGCACAGAGGTCGTAGAACATCTTGACGATTACTTGAAGTATGCAGGAAACGTTAAGCATTGGGCTATTGAGATGGGGACGAATGATGCTTGGGGAGGTGGAGACTGGAATCTCGACAATTACAAACGTAATATGCAGACTATTATCGACTCCGCAAAAGCTCATGGTATTGAACCGATTTTAGCACGAATCATTGCAACAAACGAGGAGAAAGCAGGATGGCAAATCAATCAGAAATATCTTGACGCAGTCGACGAGCTTACCGAAAAGAACAATCTACATCCAGGACCTGATTTCTTTAACTACTTCCTGGATCATCCCGAACTAATCGGCTCGGATGGAGTGCATCCTAATGGCACAACAGGAGGCGGACAAGCGATGCATCATCTATGGGCAGACGCATTAGCTCCACTATATGCAGAAAGCTTAAATCAGACACCCGACTCCTCAGCGACTTCTGTTCATGAGAGAGTCAAAATAATCACACCCAGGATATTTGTCGACAAGAAAAAAATCAGAATCTCAGGAATAGAGAATCAGAACATTACCGTTGATATATTGTCGACAACAGGCACATTAATCGAGCAACATAAATTAACAAATTCACAACCATACGAATTTAAGACCCATGTCACTGCGGGACTTTATATTTTAGTCGTGAAATGGAAAGGTGGCATGACATCGTACAAAGTGACATTATGATTAACATAAACACTCAATATAACACAAAAACGGGCAGGCTTAAAACCTGCCCTACATCTTCGACATTAATTTAATGGACTCAGAATTATTCTGAGCCCATTATTTTTAATGGCGTATTTTTTCATTCTTCAGCACGCTAGCCTCACGCACCAAAACCTTCAATTCGTCAATATAACCATTTTTGTCAGAAGGCAAAGGTGCAAGAGCGTCAGAAATTTCATTAAGAGACATTGAACAATATTTGCTATCTCTAAGAACCTGAGCAAATGCAGAAACATATTGAGCCAAATTGAAATCAGCAGAATTTTGCTCCTTCACAAATGAACCATCTATCTTTAGTTCCTGAAGACGACTTTCTGTTTCAGTCGGCTTCTTATATCTGAATTTGACAGTCATCCAATTGGAATAATCAGCAGATGGGACAGGGGTTACATATTCAGACTCTGTTGCTGTATTAGCAAATTCCTCATTACTATCAGCCGCTACGATTTCGTAAAGAGCAGTGACAGTATGACCGGACCCCATGTCGCCAGCATCTTTTTTGTCATTATTGAAATCTTCATTACTAAGAAGACGTTTCTCATATCCAATAAGCCTATATGCTTTAACAAGATTAGGATTGAAATCAACAAGAATTTTGACATCCTGAGCCACTGTGTATATAGAGCCCCAAAGTTCAGTACCCAAAGCTTTTTTAGCCTCGCTCAAAGTAGCAATATAAAAATAGTTTCCATTACCAGCATCTGCTATAGACGACATCATCTCGTCATTAAGATTGCCTCTACCAAAACCTAGTACAGTAAGAAACACATTGCATTCACGCTCTTTTTCGATTAATTGTTTAAGTGCAGGAGTGCTTGATACACCAACGTTGAAATCTCCATCTGTAGCCAGAACGACGCGATTGTTGCCACCTTCAATAAAATTCGCACGGGCAATTTCATAAGCAGTCATAATTCCTTTTGCTCCCTGAGTGCTTCCTCCAGAGTGAAGTGAGTGGAGGGCTTCTAAAATCTTTTTTCGTCCGGATTCTGTGCATGGTGTACTATTTAAAAGGACTTGTTCTCTGCCTGCATATGTGACGATGGCCACTCGATCGTTCTCACGCAATCCTTCCATCAACACTTCATACGCATTTACAAGCAAAGGCAATTCTTCATGCATACTGCCAGAGACATCTATCAGAAAAACAAGATTTGATGATGGGACGTTTTCAATATCAACCTCTTTAGCTTTTAGCCCTAATTTTAGAAGATAGTGTTCCTTATTCCATGCACACTTTCCTATTTCTGCATTTAACGAAACAAGGTTGTCATCAGTAGGAGATGGATAAGAATATTCAAAATAGTTGACAAACTCCTCAGTTCTTACAGAACCAACAGGAGGAAGAGATCCATTATGAATATAATCTCGAGCATTACTATAACTAGCCTTATCTACATCTACCGAGAAAACCGATGTCGGATTAACAGATACTAATTTAAAATCATTTTCTTCCCTATCAGAATACCTTTCTGTGTTATAGTTGTAATCTCTATATGAATAAGATCCATCATCAGAATCTTCTCCAGAGCAACCACACAAAATAGAACCTAAAATAGAGATAGCAATAATAGTTCTTTTCATACAGCAAACAATTTTACGCATTATCATAATTTATGCAAATGTATAATAAATTCATTAAAACACATAGATTAAATAAAAAAAAACCGGTCCATCAGATGATAGACCGGCTTAACTCTATAAAGTAACTTATTACTCGAATCTCTCGTAAGGAACTTTTGTCTTCTTTGTCTGAACACTGTAAGACAACATGATTTCGTGTGCCGAACCAGACAATCTAGCTACATTACCGAAGTTATAGTCGAATGTATAACCAAATCGGAAATTCTTGTATTCAGCACCTACCATAAATGCTACAGGGTTTGTACCAAACTTCTGGAACATATCCGGATGATAAGTCATACCTCCCCAAAGGAAATTCTTGTAGAACAAAATCGCATTGATTTCAGCAACTGCGATCTTCTCATGCCAAGTGTAAGCCAAAGCTGGAGCCAAAACAAAAGTCTCAGACAAATCAAAGAAATAACGACCATATCCATTAATGTGGAACGACGACTGAGTCGTTGATGACTGATATTTCAACATGTGAGTTCCAGATACACCAAACATAAACTTAGGGTTTGAAAACTCAAGACCGAAATCTACATCCGGATGAACCTCTCTAACCTTATCATCAATAAAATCGTGATCTTCTGTGATCTCAGTGATATCATCTACTGTATATTTGCTTGCATCGAAATACGCATACTGTACACCAGCGCTCAATCCCATTGAAAGTACCATATCCTCACGAAGACGTAATACATATGCATACACCAATTTAGGATTGAAGCTTCCCTTAGCAGGACCAAGGTCATCGTAGCTCATTGTGAAACCAAATCCAGAGTTGTAATCATCCTTATATGTCTGAACATTTAAGATACCAGACTTAGGAGAATCCTTAATGTCAACCCACTGGAAGCGACCTAACAAAAAGGCATCAATCTGCTCAAAGTTACCAATACCAGCTGGGTTCTTATTGATACGTGAGAAAAATTGCTGAGTCATTAGCAAATCCTGCTGTGCATAAGCAGAAACCGTAAATAGCAACGTTGCTAATACAATAAATATTTTCTTCATATTCTATGTTGTCTCCTTATTCGTTCAACAATTTAATTTCTACACGACGGTTCTGCTCGTGCTGTTCCTCCAACTCCGCATTAGGAATAACTGGATCTTCCATACCACGTCCGACAGAGATGATCAAGTTTCCTGGATAACCCTTAGTGATCAACAAGCTACGAACATAGTCGGCACGTTTCTGAGACAACTTCTTATTGTAATCAGAAGATCCACGAGAGTCGGTATGTCCGGAAATCTCAAATTTACCACCAGGGAACTCATTCATAGCACGTAGCAACTCATCCAACTGTGCCTCATACTCTGGTTTCATATCTGTCTTTCCAAAGTCGAAGAAGAACAACACCCAGTTGAAGCCCTTTGGCTCATCACAAGTAAAGTCTGGAGTCAACTCATTAGTTCTCCTAACATCATACTTATTTGGATAGTAGATATCAAAACCACCCTTGCCTCCCTTACGATTAGACAAGAAATACATTGAGTAAGCATTACCCACGATATTATATTCATCAGCAGCAGTATTGAAAAGTTCACCTAAATTCTGAGGTTTTCCCCAATACTGTTCTTTAGCTCCCTTATGGCTGACATAAATATCCATACCACCTTTACCAGTCACCTTGTTACAAGCGAAATACAAAGCTGTATCTGCGACTACGAAAGGATAATCTTCTCTGTTCTGAGAATTGATCTCATCACTAACAGGTTCGGGCTTTGTCCACATTCCATCATCATCCTTATCCTGATCGATATACCAGATGTCACGACCTCCCTTACCTGCCATAAACTCACCTGAGAAATAGATTCGACGACCAGCACGTCCGATACATGGATTATAGAATCCCTTTACACCTGGGACATAATGGTTCCAACGTCCAATAGCCAATGAAGATCCATGTACCTCTTTAGCCTGAGCCATAGTACCTTTGATCTTAAGCTTCTTTACATCCTTCCACTTACCATCATTGTCAGTTGCCTCATAGAGCTCAGAATTACCCTGTGAATCCTTCTTTGAGAAATAAAGTTTTCCTTTATTTCTATCATAGGCGAAAGTTCCTTGAATTCCTAAATCATTCAATTCAGGACACTCCTCAACCTGAGATAAATCCAAATCCTTACCTGGTTTGAACTTGTATGCTATATTCTCTCGGAAGAATACAAAGAAGCCATCCTTATATACAGACATTGGCTGCTCATCAACCTTCTTGTTTTCTTTAGACGAATCGAATTCGTAAAAACCTGTTCCGAATCTTCGCTCTACTCCCCAAACATTAGTAGCAAGCAATGCGGAAATAACACAAGTGAAAATCGCTTTTTTCATCGTGACTATATTTATCATTCCCATTATTTTCTATAAACTTCAACTGTACCCTTCAATACTCTGCCATCTTTCTTTGTCAAGATGTAGAAATATGTACCTGGAGAGGCAAGTTCTCCTCTATAAGTTGCATCCCAACCATCAGTACCCTCATAAACTGTCTCCTGATAACGGTTGAAAATCTTCACATCATATCCCTCCATAAACTTGTCGTTCTTAGGGTTGTCATTATATGGAGTAATAACATTAGGTACGACTACATAGTCTGCAACGTCGACATCGATAATATTTGAATTACGGATACCGCAATTACCATTTTCTAGTCTTACAATGAACTGGTATCGACCTGGAGCATCCAACTGCCAATTCAACTCTGAGTCTGTATTTCTCTCTAGCTCTGTTGCTATTGGAGTAACCATCTCATAATGGCGACCCGCATCATCAGGAGTTGGGAATAGATACTCTGTCTTCAAAGTAACCTCTTTACCCATCTGAACCTTGTAGTCTTCAGCAGATAATGTAACATAATTTCTATGATCAACACTGATTTCATCTGTATAAGCAGTTGTTGTCTTTACACAGACTGGATCATAACCATAAGCTGAATAAACACTATTCTGCATTGGAGCCACATTCAAGAATGAGTAGCATGTATCATGACTGATTAACATATCTGTTGTATCTCCTGTGTTCCAGATAACTCCCTTAGGTGAACCTGTCACAACGTGAGCGATTAGCTTAACCAACTTAACTGTATCCCTTCCTGATGTATCCTGACAAATAGCATCCTCAGAAACAAACAACTGCAATGTTGTGTTCACCTGAACACCTACTACTATTGAGTCAACCTGAGATGGACAGATAGGTGTTGTTGCGTTTTCGCTTGCCTTTACTCTGTAAGACCACTTGCCTTCACCTGGAGAGAAAATATCAGTTGTGTAAGATCCATTACTTACAAGACCATCAGAAACACCATGTTTCTCATTCCACTCTAACATTGTCTGCTCACCTGGCATTTCATTATTGACTGTAGCGATAAGTGAAATCTCTTCTCCCTTACACATCAAATCTCTACCTGACGCAAGTGCTATAGTAACACTGATAGGCTTTCTTGCCTCAATGTTGATATCACCATTCTCACCCTTATAGCTTGCATTGTCTTCTTCCTTGTTACATACATTATCATAAGCAACTACAGACAATGTGTTTGTGCCTAGGCTCAAATTGAATACACGGTCTTTAGTGTTAGATGAGCCATCCCATTTCCATTCCCATACGATATCATCCGACCATACGAATTTAATAGGATTACCTTGAGTCAAATTAACACTTACATTTGCACTTGTCTGACTACCCTGTGATGTCTGGCCCAAACACTTAGTGTTAGGAACATCAAACTCAGAAGCATCAGAAGTCAAATTGAACTTAACTGGTTTGAAGACAGTGTAACTTACAGAATCAGTTACCTCAGTTCCCTTACTACAGATTTCATCATCAGTCTTGACAACCATAGTCTTTTCTAACTTAGCTGTAGTTGTATTAGATGATGTATGAAGCTGAGTCAATGTAGCTCCATTTGTTGTATAAACCTTATCTCCTTCATCATACCATCTTACTTCAACATTTGTTGGGTCTAGAGTATTGTTGACCTTCAATTCAAATTCAACATCAGAACCATCACACACATCTGGATTATTAGCCTTAAGCTCTAATGTAATTGGAGTGGCAGCAACGATATCCAAATCATCATTGTCATTTGCAGACGCTGGACAAACTCCATCAGAACCAACAACTGAGATTGGATTAGATCCTGGAGAAACCTTTAATTCACGACTGAATACCAAACCTTCATATTTGTTATCCGACCATGTCAAGACGCTTGGATTACCCTCAGTTACCTTAACTGTCAAGTTAACCACATTGTCAACATTATCTTGTGTAATACACTTCTGAATTGTATTTCCGTTAAGATCAGCATCGTGAAGCAACTGCAACTTAATTGGAATAAATATCTTGTAAGACACCTGAGCCGAAATATCATTTCCACTATTACAAATATCATCTGTAGTCTTTACTATCATAGTCTTCTCTACCATGAATTTTGTATCGTTTACAGGAGTATAAGTCTTTGTTGTCGACTCTATCAAAGATCTATTGATCAAAGCATCGGCACCTTCATATAATTCATACCATCTTACTTCTGGTGTTCTAGTTAATGAATTAGTGACATTCATATTAAATTCTAGAGATTCACCATTACATATAGACTCCTTATCTGCTGTAATGCTGATTTCAATAGGTTCCTGTGCAGTAACGACTATTGATGTGTCAGCTCCTTTTACAAATCCAGAAGCCTCAGATGCACGACAAACCTGATCGAATGCTTTTACAGAAATTGTGTTGATTCCATTATTACTTGCACTTACTGTAACAGGACGCTTATATACAAGACCAGGATACAAGTTATCGAACCATTCAATTAAACGAGGATTACCTTGCTCTACTGTCAATGTAACATTTACTGAATCATCCTTAAGATCTTTTCTAATACACTTAGTTCCATTGTTTGCATCAGTAGAAAGAGATACAACAAGAGGAACAAATACATCAAAGCTAACTTGGTCAGAAACTGGAGTTGATGGACTACATATCATATCCATTACCTCTACTCTGATATCCTTTGTCAACTTCTCTTTAGTTGTATTAGTAGGCACATAATTGTACTCATTTGTTGTATCTGCAAGAGGGAAACCAACCAAAGAAGTTAGAGCACCATCGTTTTCATAGAATCTAGATGTAATAGTATCCGACTTCAATGAATTTGTCAACTTCACTGTCAAAGTGATATCCTCATCTTTACAAAGCTCTGTCTTATCCTCAGACAACTTGACGATAAGAGGCTTTCTAGCATTGATAATTGTACTATCAGATGTTGCTACACCTTCATTATTATAACATACCTCATCAATTGCTGTAACAGAATATTTATATACATTATTTTCTGTCAAACGATCAACTAAGCTTGTCTCAGGGCCTTGACCAATAAGAACAGAATCACCAGCACCATCTTTTCTATACCAGAAATAAGTAGTAACCTTCTCATCTGCATATGTCGGCTGTGATCCATCCGCATAAATCTTCTTTACTGTCAAATCGACACGTGATGAAGACTCTCCGTCAGTAGGCAAACATACATTTGCTACCTTCTCATTTTTTCCTTCGACATCAACTGTCAAGTCTAATGAATAACGACGGTAGATGCTATAAGTTGCTGTATCTGTACGTGGACAATATCCTAGTGCAGTACCTGTCACAACTACTGTATTATCAAATATCTCAGGAGTTGATTTCTTTATCTCAAAACCATTACCAGTCTGAGGCTCTAGATTAGAGTTCAACAATGTCCATGTGTAATTAACACTATTTTCAGGCTTAACACTAATAGCTCTGATATATCCACCAAACTCACAATAGAACTCTTCGTTAGCTATATTGAATTCCAGATCATCATATTTTGTAATTGATACAAATTGAGTGTCTTTACACAATCCTCCATCAGCAATTCCGACCATATAAATAGTGTCTGACTTATCAGCTAAATTCAAGATCGACTCTGGAATCACAAACTCTACCTTATCTCCATCGATCTTTATAATAGAGTCATTCAAAGCTAGAGGATTTCCAGCATAATCATACCATTCTGGTGTACGTCCGTTTGCATCAGCATCGATTTTGATTGTGTCACCAATACATCCGAACAAATCCAAGTTTTCTCCTACTGGCTTGAACATAACGAAGAATGTATCTGAAATCGCGTAAGTATACTCACAATTAGGAGCCTTAATTCCCTCTGAAACCAACTTCTTAATTGTGTTTACAGAGTTACCTACAATCACACGGAACTTAGTATCACCATTGAAGCCATCTTTTCCAAGAACTATATCAATAGACTCATTATCCTGGATAGCGTCATCTAAGTCTGCAGCTGATTTTGGCAAGTTTATCCATTTATTGTTCGCATCGTCAAAATACTGGAACAAATATGATGGTGTAGGAATATAATTCTTAATGCCAGCACGGTTGAATGCAGTCAATGTCAAATTTCTGTTCTTACCACAAATCACAATTTTATTTTTCTCTAGGATTTCATCATTTAATACATTTGCAGTCACCTCGATTTCAGGGAAACAAACCTTCAAAGAGATATCATCAAGCAAAATATCATTACCACTACCAGAAGGTGCATTATTTGTGATCTTCAAAGTATAATACTTAGAATTATCTGAATCTCCTGTCGACAATGGGAATAACGCAGTCAAATTCGACCATGAGTTAGCTCCATAATTTCTTGTGATAACATCACCAGACTCAATTGATGTAAGGACTTTAGTTCCTCCCTTTTCGTAGATATCCATACGAATGTTCACTGGAGTTGCTCCTCCCGCTGGGATGATTCCCTGTGCATTACTTACAAATGCAGAGAACAACACCATCACATTTGAACACTCTCCTGTGATCTCAAAGTCTCTCTCATATATAATAGCATCCAAAGCATCCTTTGCACAGTTTACCATCAACATAGCACCATGCTTTGTTCCATCATTATTTCCTGTATGGTCAGTACCTGCCCAGTAGTCTTTTGAACCACCACCTGTCTTTCCTCCTCCGTCTGCCATAGCTGGGTCAGAAACGAAAGCATAATATCCATCCTCTACACGATATCCATTTTCACACCAACAGATGTATGGTTGATTTTCAGATGGCTTACTCCAACAGTTCGCTGTATTTCTATCTGGGTTTCCATTTTCATCCAAAGGAATACGTTCAGTTCTTGGGTCAAGCAACGCAAATTTATGCTTACTGATAAATCCATTCTGGTCATCCATCCATTTTACATTGCTTGGCAACTTTGGATCTACAGTTTCTACAGCATCCTCATCTACAACCTTACCTTCTTCATATTTAACATAGTGGTAATCGTTACCTACGAAATAACCGAAATCATCGTAGAACAACTCCTGTACTGCGTCTTCTTTATCTGGAGAGTAAACCAAACGGAAAAGAAATTCTTTTTTCAACGTAGCAGTTGTAGCTGTACCATCAGATGCAGGCACTTCTACATCAGCTTCTATCTTAATCCATCCTGTTGTATCTGAATACAGACTCCATGAAGAATTATCCTCATTAAGAGTTGCTTTTGTAAAAGGTTTGTATGACTCATCTTTTCCTAATCCCTTAAATGAAATCTTTGGGTTCGACACATTAGATGATGGAAGATCTACCATCTTAATTACTACATCTCGCCATGATGGAACCTCTTTTTCTTTCGAATTGACATTTCTGATTCCCTCAGTTCCGATAATTTCAACATCAAATGTAGGTTCATTTGTAGAGATACTAATAACATTTGATTCTATTGTCTGTTGTTCTCCTAGAGGATCTTTATATGTTGCAACACACTTAACTTCCTTAATATCTGTCAATACAATATACTCAAATGTAGATTCTGTATTTGTTGTACTTGGATTAATCCAAGTAGATCCGTTACTAACCTTCCACTGATATGTAAGCTCTGTATTTTGATTAGATGAACAGAATTTAGATGTAAATGTCATCTTTGATCCTAAGTTAACAGATGAAGTAGTAGATGGAGTGATCTTAATCACATCGACATCTGCAGGAGCCGACTCTGTCAAATTATATGGAGACTTCGACATATCAATGTAAAAATCTTTCAAAGTGCTTCCTTCTGGCAATGTGAACTGACACAATCCTTTCCCTTCAAAATCATTCTCAGTTACAAGGTCTGTCTTACTTATCGATGAACTCACACTCTTGACTCCTCCTTTGCCACCTGGATACTTAATTCCGAATTTTGCCACTCCAGAACCAGCCTTTACGACATAAACATGGTATACAGAACCACATTCATCTACTGGAACTACTCTTGAAGCTTCATTACCTCCAACAGCCATATTCCACCATCCATCAACGACGTAATCTTGAGCAATAGAAGATTGAATGAATCCACACAATAATACGATAAAAGAAAATGCCTTTCGCAAAGCATTAGGACCGGACTTTTTGTAAGATATTAAGTTTTTCATATCTTAGATATTAGAAATCTTTTTTTATTTTTCTATTTTCATACCTTCTTTAGAGCAGGACACACTCCAAAGCGGTCGCTAAAATAGCAAAAAAACATAACATTTAAAGTTTATTAACGATTATTTCTCTGTTATTACAGACAAAAAAAGCTCATTTATTGTTTAACAACATATTATTCAAACAAATTAGCTAAAAAGTACTAAAATAAGTTAATACAATAATCAGAATAATTATACATAACGTTTGCATCTATAGACTAATCGTCAAATTCTGTCTAAATAATGACAAAAAAAGACAGGAACAAGCCCTGTCTCTTCAAATGAATTATCTTTATCTAAAATACTTTCCAACAACTGGCAACGACGACACTGGGAAATCTCGTTTGAACAGCACTACTAAATAGACTATCAACAATCCTGTCGCCATCAACAATCTAATAATCAGTCCTTCCGGTGCGAAGAAATGGAATATCGCAAACAAACCTAACGCTAAAGCAAAATAAATCACCAAACTTTTATTGTCGTAATCGATAGGGAAATATTTTTGCGATAATATATATGATACGATTGTGATACTTAAATAACATAGGAATGATGCAATCGCAGATCCATAATAGCTGAACTCCGGAACCAACGCAATATTGACAACCAACGTTATTACCAAACCAATCGTTGACAATATAGCTCCCCACTGCGTACGGTCTGTCAACTTGTACCATATAGACAAATTAAAATAGACTCCTTGGAACAAATACGTAAGCAAAACCAATGGTACGACTGTCATTCCAACTCTGTAGGCTGGTGAAACCAACAATGCGAACAAGTCGATGAACAATGACATTCCCAATGCGATCAACAAAGCAAAGATGACATAATATTTCATCGCCAAAGCATACTGTACTTTTTTATCCTCACCCTTACTTTGAGCGAAAACGAATGGTTCGTAAGCATAACGGAAAGCCTGTGTGAAGACCATCATAACCATAGCCACCTTAAAACATGCTCCGTAGATTCCAAGTTCTGAATCTGCAACCGCTCTGTCGGGCATCAAATACGGGAACATAATTTTATCGATTGTCTGGTTCATGATTCCTGCGATTCCAAGCAACAATAATGGAAGCGAGTAACCAAGTATCTTCTTTAGCAATGCTGCGTCTGGCTTCTTAGCCTTACGAATCTCTGGCAAAAGCAACAATGTAACGAAAAGAGTGGAGATAAAATTAGAAACGAAGATATACCCTACTCCATAATTTTCATCATAAAAAGGAAGATTGATTCCCCAATCGTTCTTCATCTTTGGACAAAGAATCAAGAAGAACAAGTTCGCTCCAATATTGACAAGGATCATCAACAATTTGAAAATAGCAAACTTTCCTGCCTTATTCTCATATCTTAAATAAGCAAAAGGAATTGTACCGACGGCATCAATCGCAACAATGATTCCCATCATCGTTACATACTCTGGATGCGACGGATAACCAAGCCAAACAGCGACATCATTGGAGAACAACATCACCAAAATAGCAAAGATTGTTGAAGTGACTGTTACTGAAGTCAGAACTGTACCGAAAACAGTCTGTGCATCACCGTCTTCTTTATTTGCAAAACGGAAAAATCCAGTCTCCAATCCGTATGTCAGGATCACAAGCAAGAGTGCAGTCCACGCATATAGATTTGTAACTACTCCATACTCTGCACTTGAAGTGAGCACATAAGTGTAAAGTGGAACAAGCAACCAGTTTAGGAACTTTCCAAGGATGTTGCTAATGCCGTAGACCGCAGTCTGACGGGCAAGATTTTTCATTTCTGCCATTTTCTCTGTTCTTTGTTTCTCGCAAAATTACTCTTTTTTATAAACAGACGCAATCTGGTGCAAATAATTATTTGAAATAAAACTGCTACTCCACATAAGTAGTGTTTCCATAAAGGTATGGACCATTCCATTCGTTATCCCACTCGGATGTTTTTGTCACTGATGGCGAAAAAACACGAGTCTCCCTTTCCTTGCCGATTTTAAGTTCAAAATAGCCATCCTTATAGACACCCCTTACTGGTATTTTTCCTTTTTCAGTAAAGGCATTTCCTTTTACTTTTTTGTGATTTGAATAATTTACTCCAATCATCAAATCATCAGATTCCATTATAATCGCATAATCATCAACTTTTTTCCAAAGTCGATATGCCGTAATCATACGATGAGCATAACTTGAGTATGTCTCTTTCTCATATCCCTCTAATATCTTCTTCCCTATACGACTTAAATATGGCTTAAGTTCATCAAACTTGGCCGTCATATAACAAAAAGGTTCATGCTTAAACTCAGATTCGTCAACAGTACCTTGCTTTTTGGAACAGTATCTCTCAAAATAAATCTCATTGGGAGGATAAATTCTATAATCGATATTTAAGACCTCATTCGAATATGTTTCAGCAATTTCATCTGAATATTGTTCCACATCTCCACTCTCCTCTTCTTCATCATCTTCTTTGTATACATATTTTACAGACTCATAGAACCGAGAAAACCAACCCTTTGATTTTAGAAATTCTATATAGCCATCGGGAGTAAACAATGCAGAGAAAGGAAACTTACGACACATGATTTCATGACCATCTTTCATATCTAAATATACATGATTCTCATGTAGGAACTCTCCACCAGACCCCCAATTATACAATCTCAAATCGACATGCAGATAATTAGACCAAGTATCGAAATCAAATGTCACATATCCACCCCAAAGTTCAGAAATGTCTCCGAATTCTTCATAATAGGAAGTATAGCCTAAAGCTGTATTGATACTATCAGAAATCGCATCATTATTAGACCATATTTTAGGATATCTTATAGAATAATAATCATCCCCATCAGGATCATGAGAGTAGAACACCGTATCCATACGTAATGTGTCTTTATCTGACACATATATAATAGGACCACGATGTATTTCCACACCATCAGCCAACGTTTCTTGACAAATAGATAAAAATGCTATCAAGAAACCAATAAAAGATAAAAGGATTTGTCTCATTGATTATGCTTTCCCCTCTGGACTCTCTTCTCCTCCCGTTGCTCCATCACGGAATGCACCAGGGGCAACGCCAACACTTTCTTTAAATACACGGTTGAAATGCTGCACATTATTATATCCTACAGAGAATGCAATCTCCGAAATCTGCATCGTAGTCTCCTTCAATAGACGCTTAGATTCTTCGATTCTTATCGTATTTAAATATGCCTTAAACGATTTACCCGTTGCTATACGGATTTCCTCCGATGTTTTGTCCTCTGTCATCGATAATGCTTTGGCTATATCAGCAAGTTTCAATTCCGGATTAGGATAATTCTTACCGATGAATGTCAGAATCTCTTCTTTTAAATTTGAAGTTTCCTTCTCAGTTTCAAGCTTTTCATAAGGGACATACACCACTTGCTGCTCCTTTGGCTCATTCTGCGTCTCTTCTTTCTTAGTTGTATTTCTACGAAGATATAGGGAAACAACAGCAAGGATTATCCAAAACGCAAGCATCACCTTTATTGCATTCGACAAGAACCCGTTATCAGAGTTTGGAACAAGACGTAGTGACTTAACTGTGATTCTATGCTCTCTATCCTTTTCATTAGAATTGTCCGCATATAGTCGTATGATATTGACATTCTCACATCTAAGTTTTTCAATATCTGACCATTGTGGATTTTGGGCATACCACCATTCCGGAATTTTTGCTTCCTCTATAGGCACACAAATTTCAAATGTTCCGTTCTTCGACAAAAAAGAATATATTGCTGTAGGATAAGCTTTACCCTTAGATCCAAAATCTAATTCTTCCTGCAATCTGAATGAAAGACGCAAATCTTCATCACTTTCAATCTCAGCCTCAATCATATAATCGGCCACAGGAAATGGAGAAAAATCTTCTTTATGGATTTCTAAAGCAGCGTATGGATAGGTAATAGAAGAACCGAGCGTGAATTTCATATCCACACCATCAGCAGTCTTATTTATCTTGCATTTAGAGTTTCCTCCGTTTATAGAATCAATCTGAGTAAATAGATAGGAATCATTTTCCAACAAATCTATTGTTGGCTTTAATGTACACACATATATTATCCCGACTAATAAAGCCGGAATTGCTGCCATAATAGCTATCTTGGTCCAATACTTCCCTTTCGTGTTTTCCATAGTCAAGGCAAATATATAAAAAAAGACAAAAAAATACATTTTGAGCATTGTATTTTTTCCAATATTATTCAATAATTAAGGTTCATATATAAAAAAAGGAGAGCCAGATTATAATAACCTGGCTCATTCTTCACACCATTAACCTCACGGCCAATGATGCACATAATATACTCAATCTAACACATTATTCTATTTCTATTTTTAGCCAACTTTTCTTGTTTAGTTGACAATGCAAAGATACGGAGTATCAATCTGACCTATTAAACATTTCAAAGGTGTACAATTGATATTTTCCCAAAATCCAAATGTAAAACTATAGAGCAAGCATCAAAAAAGGTCGGTGAAATGGTGCTTTTTTTTCACATGAAGAGATTTTACAAGAATATGATGTAAAAATTAAAGGCCGCCCTACATTTAAGACGGCCTCTTTCTTTATAATATTCTAACAAGATTCTTACTTGATATTCTCTCTTGCCTGATTCAAATACTTCAACATTCTGTCGTAGTCTTTGCTCTCTACTATCTTCTGAAGCTCAGCAAGCTGCTCCTGAATCAAAGCCAACTGCTTTGAGGAATTAGGATTAAACAAAATTTCTGAAATCAAGAAATTATCCTCCGACAACACTCCCTCCGCAATTGCCATGTGACGCTTGAATGTTGTGCCTGGGGCATCCTGATGCTTCATTACAGATGCGAATGCAAGAGTCGATGCAAATGGGATTGACAAGCAGTATGCCATTGTCTCGTCGTGCTCCTCAAATGTATATTCGAAGATGTTCAAATGTAATGACGCATATAGTTCTCTGAAGAAAGCCTTACCCAAACAGTCACCCTCTGCGATGATGATGGCGTTCTGCGTGCGTAGATCCGACAAACTTGCGAATGTTGGTCCGAACATTGGATGTGTCGACACAAAACGGAAACCACAATTAGCATAGAACTTAGGCAATGTTGTCTTCACTGATGAAATATCGGAAATGATACAATCCTTTGGCAAATAAGGCATCACCTCTTCAAAGGCCTGAATTGTATACTTCACTGTCACTGCGTTGATAAGAAGTTCTGGTTTGAAATCTCTTACCTCCTCAAGTGATGTCATACGCTGTGTGTTGAACACAAAACGCAATCTCTTTGGATCTTTATCGTAAAGTGCTACGTCGTGCTTCATGCAAAGTACATCTGTTAGGAATGTACCCATCTTGCCGGCACCTAAAATTAATATACGCATCTTCTTTAGTTAATAGTTAAGAGTTAATGGTTAATAATTAATTTTATCATTGTTGGCAACTATTAACTATTCACCATTAATTATTAATTACTTATTCATTACCTCCACCTGCTGGCGAACCGACTCTTCGTGGATTGCCTCAAACACAGTGTTCAAGAATTCTTCTCCCATCGACATTGACTTTCCGTCTGCCACTCTCTTAGAGATAATCTCATCGTAACGCTGGCTCTGAAGAATTGGCATGTCGTGCTCTTTCTTATATTGTCCGATCTCACGTGAGATTCTCATTCTCTTAGCCAAGATTTCAAGGATCGACATGTCAATCTCATCAATCTGCTTACGTAGTGCATTGATGTTCTCTGTAGAAGCGTTTGTTGTACGGACAACAAGGCTGTTTAGAATCAAAGCAAGCACATCTGGAGTGACTTGCTGTGACGCGTCGGACCATGCCTTATCTGGATCACAGTGGCTCTCGATGATTAGTCCATCAAACTGTAGGTCCATTGCCTGCTGGCAAAGTGGCGAAATAAGATCACGACGACCTGAAATGTGGCTCGGATCACAGATGATTGGCAATTCTGGAAGTCGACGGTGCAACTCAATTGGAATATGCCACTGTGGCAGGTTACGGTAAAGTTTCTTATCGTATGAACTGAATCCACGGTGGATTGCTCCAAGCTGTGTGATTCCTGCGTTGTTCAATCTCTCCAAAGCTCCGATCCACAACTCCAAATCTGGGTTTACTGGGTTCTTTACCAATACAGGAATATCTACACCCTTCAATGTGTCGGCGATCTCCTGTACGGCGAATGGATCGGCTGTTGTACGTGCACCCACCCAAAGTAGGTCGACACCATACTTCAAAGCCAACTCTACATGCTTTGCTGTCGCAACCTCTGTAGAGACGTACATTCCAGTCTCCTTCTTCACCTCTTTCATCCACTCCAATGCAATCTCTCCATTTCCTTCGAAACCACCTGGCTTTGTACGTGGTTTCCAGATTCCTGCACGGAATATCTTGATGCCCTGAGCGTGTAGCTGACGGGCTGTATTTAGAGTCTGCTCCTCTGTCTCAGCACTACATGGACCAGCGATAACCATTGGTCGGCTATCGTTAGCTCCTGCTAAATTTATCTTTTTTAGTTCCATATATCAATCTCCTTCTTATTACATTTTCAAATTATCCTTGATTCTCTGAAGTGCCTCAGCAAGTTTCTCCTCTGTCGCACACAACGATAGGCGGATGTATCTGTCTCCGTTGCTACCAAAGATGAATCCTGGAGTGACAAACACTCGACAATCGTAAAGAATCTTATCTGCCAACTCTTCGCAACTCTTGCATGATGCTGGAATCTTTCCCCACATAAACATACCCACCTGACTCTTGTCGTAAGTACATCCTAGGTATTCCAAAATAGCCTCAGCGTATTTTCTTCTTGCTCTGTAGACTGTATTGATACTGTCGTACCACTCCTTGCCAGCAGCCAAAGCCTTAGCGGCAGCCATCTGCATTGGCTTGAACATTCCTGAGTCGACGTTACTCTTAGCCTTCAACACGTATGAGATCAACTCTGGATTTCCGGCAAGCATACCGATACGCCAACCTGGCATGTTAAGAGCCTTACTTGTTGAGTTCAACTCAAAGCAGCACTCTTTTGCACGTGGCACAGAAAGAATACTCATCGGATTATCGTTCAAGATAAAGCTGTATGGATTATCGTTGACGATGATGATATTGTGGCGAAGACCGAAGTCGACAAGTTTCTCAAATGTCTCGCGACGGGCATTTCCACCTGTAGGCATGTTTGGATAGTTACACCACATCATCTTCACACCTGTCAAATCCATCTTCTCAAGTTTCTCGAAATCTGGTTGCCAACCGTTCTCTTCGCTCAAATCATAGTTGATCATTCTTGCTCCGATAATCTTAGAAGCAGAAGTGTAAGTAGGGTAGCCTGGGTTTGGCACCAACACACCGTCACCAGGATTGATGAATGTCAACGACAAGAAAAAGACACCTTCCTTTGATCCGATCAACGGAAGAATCTCCTTGTTTGGATCAAGGTCGACGCCATACCAACGCTTATAGAAATCTGAGAATGCTTTGCGTAGTTCAGGAATTCCCTGATACGACTGGTATCCGTGAGCGTTAGGCTGGTGAGCCACCTCGTTAAGGGTGTCAAGAGCCTCAGCCGACGGCATTCTGTCGGGGCTACCGATACCCAAACTAATTATATCTTTTCCCTGTGCGTTCAATTCAGCCACCTCTCTAAGCTTCTTTGAGAAGTAGTACTCCTGAATCTCTAATACTCTATCAGCCGGTGTGATATTCATATTGATTAAGTTTCTTTGTTTTCGTTATTAATAGTCAACGTAAACGTTAACGTTATCGTTAAATAGTTTGTCTTCCTTCACGGTATTCACCAAGAATTATCAAATCCAAAGTCAACGGTTGGAAAGCCTCAAGACTCTGCTTATATTTCAAGTAATCCTCAAAACGAAGATCCACGTAGAACTCATACTCCCACTCACGTCCGATGATTGGCATCGACTGGATCTTTGTAAGATTCATACCATAATATGACATGATTGAAAGCACTCTTGCAAGGCTACCCTCGTCGTGAGGAAGACGGAATACTAGAGATGCTTTGTTAGGAGTCTGATCTTTTTTAAGATCATCAACAGTCCAAGGATCAGAAATCACCAAGAAACGAGTGAAATTACGCTTGTTTGTTTCGATACCCTTTGCAAGAATCTCAAGACCATAGATTTCTGCAGCCCACTCGCTACATACACCAGCCTTACCCATACATTGCTCACGTGCAATCATCTTTGCAGACGACGCTGTATCATCCCACTCAACAGCCTTTAGGAACTTATGGTCGTCGAGGAAGTTACGAATCTGCATCAATGCGATAGGATGCGAATACACCTCCTTGATTGATTCCAACTCCTGGCCAGGCATGGCAACAAGGTTGTGGCGGATACGAATCTTCTGTTCTCCAGCGATCTTCAATCCGCTCTCTTTAAGCAAAATATGATTTTGAAGAAGACTTCCAGCTATTGTGTTCTCAATAGCAAGAGTGGCGATAATACCCTCTCTCTTTACTGTCTCGAAAAGTTCCTCAAATGTCTCACACTCTACAGCGTCAATCTCCTCACCCTGGAAGAACTCACGTGCTGCGATCTCGTGGAAACAGCCTTTCACTCCTTGAATTGCTACTCGTTTCATCTCTATTTCACAAAAAATCCCACATTCAAACGAATGCGGGATTATAAATTTGATAAGTTATATCTTTAACACAACAAAATCCCGCTCTTACCTTCTAAAGTAAAAGAATAGAAAATAATAATATGCGAAAAATCGTTGTTGCATTGTTTCTTTTATTAATGTGACGCAAAAGTACGGTTTAATTTACTTATAGACAACTATATGCAATACTTTTTTGATTTTAGGGTATTTTTGGTATGTTTAGCACAATTTCAGTGGTACAAATGTCATATTTTGCATAAAATAAATATCAATATTACCTTTTAGAAATTACCATTATAACATAAAATACCATTATTCCCTACAGAAAAGTAACATTTTACGGACATTTTTTTCATGTTTTTGTTAGAATAAATAAGAAATCAACTTATATTCTATCAAAAATGAGTCATTTTATATCAAAACATTACCTTTTTTACTCGACCTTCCGATGAAATAATCAAAGGTACTTTCTTTGGCAACACTAGATTCTGATTTCGGTCGCTACAATATATTTGTCTACCGTATAAATCCCATACGATGACGTCATGGTCTCGTCTAAACAATTCCAGATCCGTCAAAGATTTTACATTCTCAACCGAACCAACGCCTCTGGTAGCAACAGGAGTAACAACAATTCTATCAACATCCGAAGGGATTACTAATGAGAACATTTTTTGGTTAGCATATGTTTCTGTCTCAACACTATTACCTCTTGTTCTCTCTACTATCCAATTGTAGTTCTTATCTGTTAAGTCATTTCCTTCTTTTGCCTGAACAGTAAAAGTTCTACCTGCAAAATCCCATCCATCAAATGATTTTGTCTTCAATTCTACATTATTATAAAAAAGAATAACACTATCTTCCGGAATCTCTTTCACATTTACACTAACAGGAGAACCAAGGTGGAAGAAAGATTGCAAATCAGCATGAAAATAGTCGGAACGCTTTTCAATACATTCTTTCAAATAATTATAATGCCAATTACCAGAGCCTCCATCCATACGTAAAGCTTTAGTAAGTTTAATTTCATCTTTAACTAGTTCATATATGGAATCTACACAAGCATTATATATTCTATTATTCAAGAAATCTCCATGATAAGCAATTATTCTATCCAAGAAATATGACTTATACTCATCGCTTTCAAGAATAGCTCTCCACAACTGTGATCCATAATCATCACTTTTGTGTAATCCATCAACCTCATCGCTCAATCCCCATTCAAAATAGCTATTGTCTAGAAAAGAGATAAAGGTATTGTCAAAATCATTGGCAATCCATCTCCAAACAGAAGACGAATCATCACGATTCTTAAACAATCTTGTATTATTATACCAGAAATCTCGATTGCCGCTAAACAACTCTAAAGCCATCAAGTTTGTATATTCTTCGACATCTATCATCTTTCTCCACTCATCAAGACTATGAGGTGCAGACTGCCAAAATTCCACTAACTTGTTAAACTCGTCTATTGTTCCACTCTTTACAACTGGATTTTGATTTCCTTCTATTGAAATCAAATCAAAATTTTCAAGTTTATTGTAATTAGACCAAATATAATCATCATTGGATCTTTCATACATATATAGAAAACCATAATATTCTCCATTTAAGTATACAGAAAGAGCGTCAACTGCTTGATAATCGAGATCTAAGTAAGATGCCATAGTGAGGCTAACAGCATCTCTCATAAACCCTAACTTCTTATTTCCACATCTTAAATAGATACTTTTGTTTTCTTTTATATTAGGTTTCAAATGTGGCCAGAAAGTAGACTTGAAATGCTTTTCTCCATATCTTTTTTTAGCATTCAAGACCAAATTTATATAAGGGTCTCCCATTCTGCTTGTATTTCCTCCCGCTCTACCTTTACATAGGAGATTCTCAGATTGAAACTCTGGATTTATAGGGAAATACTCAAAATTCATTGGTCTGCGGTAGCCCAACGCCGCACTTATACGATTTCCCATTATTCCTAATTCCTCATCCCAAAAATATAGGCTGTCAGTAATGATAGACACCACATTCTTATCTACAGGACGACCATGATTTATATACGACACAGAATTAGACGGAAGCAATGGTTTGCTCTCGTCAAACACTTTCGCTCTAATTATAGTCGTTTTGTCCACATAAATGGGTTCGGAATAAATGCTTGAGGAATCCGTTGGTTCTGATCCATCCAATGTATATCGAATGCACAATGATGAATCTATAGGTTGTTGCTCTGAATAATAATCAGGCACCTCCTTCGCTGACAATTCCACATAAAATGGATCAATGTGTTCCCATATTCCTCCATCTGCAGAGAAATTTACCTTGTGTGGATTTTTTTCAGCAATAGTCGAATTAGGTTTGCCTGGAGTAGCTCGAAGCATTGTGCCCCAAGTACTATCAGCTAAATCCAATCCCCAAGAAACATCAGGCTTAATCATTTTAGGATACTCCAACGAATCAACAATACCACCCTTTTCGTCGAATATATATATATTTCCTCCATCTGTATCCAAATTCATTCTGGCATTTCCCGAATTATCATCACATGTGATTGTCAAATAACACAAGGGTAGGATATACCAAATATGATGAAGATCAAGTGATTCCTCATATTTGATTGAAGATCCTAGTCGATACTCACCTAATAAGACAACTTCATCTGTAGGGTTATAGATCTCAATCCATGATTCTGGATTTTTCTCTTCATCATAAACACAGTTGATATTGCCATGCATGATTTCAGTGATAATAACTTGAGCTTTTGCACTTGTCACAAAACAAGTGCAAAGAAGTATCAATAATCTGCATGACACCATACCTGTTACTTTCTCTAATAATGTATAATTTTTTTGACTCATTCAATGAAATATTAATTCATTCTCTCAATCATGATAATGTCGAACGAACAAATTGTTGTTATAACTTTCACAAATATACTTGTATTTTCGGAAACTTAAAGTTTATTTTCATTTATTAGCAAAATGATTGAAAATACTTAGCCTCTATTTTATCATGATTTTAGTACTCTTAGTTCCATCTATAGTCAACACATAGACTCCTGTTGGCAGACAAAATGGATGACAGCTTTGTGTAGAGACAGAAGTCACTAATCGTCCTTCAAAGGTGCGGATATTCAAAGTGTGCTTCTGGTTATCGAAAAAGATAATTCTATCAGATAAGATTTTAAAGTTGTCTGATGATATTTGCGACACAGGCGTGGTGTTATATAGAGCAGTAAAATGTTCTTCGTGATCCTCCATCACATATACGTGGATATTGGAGTCTGAGACAATTTCTCCATTCTCATTTATCCATTGACAACTCTTTGTAGAATCAACTCCATAAGATTTCAATGTCACATTTATACCTTCAGGGAATGTAGCTGAACGAGAAATTGATGTGTACATACTATCATTATCTGCGTCAAATGTCACCATATATCTTGGCTTGGTAGCATCAGCAAGCAATTGCAACCTATCGTCAGAAGAATTCTCTATCTCTTCTGTAATGTATCTGCAGAAGTCAATCGCACCTGTTTCCTGAAGATGTATATTGTCCTTAATTCCATCAGGATAATTAGGATATTCTCCAGGATAGTAATTATTGTAACGGTAGTATGTATTATACTCTTTACCTACCATCATAGAGATTTCCGCACCAAACGTGTTAAGGTCAATAAACGGAGTCTCATAAGCTATTGCTGCTTTCTCCATTGCTTGAGGATATGTCCCATATGTATTATTACGATAGCCACTGCTTCCCCAAGCATTGGCATTTATTGTTGAAAGCAATACCGGAATCGCACCTTTTTCTCTTGCCTCCTCACAATACTTTCCTATATACATATGAAAGTCGTCCAATGTGACATATGCATAAGCATTCTTGTTTGAATCATTTGCTCCAAAACAAACAAATAGATAATCTCCACTTTCTAGATCTGCAAGGACTTCTGGCCAATGCCTATCGTAAAAAGTCTGTGATGATCTTCCTCCTACAGCTCTATCGTCTACTATGACTTTCTCACTATCAAAAAAATATTGAAGTCTGGCTCCCCATCCCATACATGGATACCATTTAGGTGATTTCCATATCTCTGTTGTGCTGTCGCCAATAATATAGACATGAGTCTGTGCGTTCACGACAACACTTATGAATGTACTAACCAACAAAAATAGACGTTTTATCATAATTCAATTCATTTGTTAAAATACGAAAATAATAAATATTCAAAACAAAGAGAAGAAAGCTATAAAAAACTCTTTTTCGAAGGCATTCATTCTTCCCAAAACAAATGTCATTTGTAACATCTCATTTCACATTTTAGAAAAACATTTCACATTTTATTTTGACGCAAAATATAACTCTTTCCTTTTTTGGTTTGCCAGTTTTGTTTTCATAGGTTTGTAGTACATATATTACTTACAAACAACTACAGATACATGAAAAACAACTACACAATGAGAAAGAAAATCGCTAAAGCAGCCGTTGTTTCTGCTTTGCTCTTGCCTTCAGGATTGCCAACTTTATCGTTTGGCCAATCCTGGACTGAATGGGATGGCAACCCTAAAACATATGGGGAGAACACTCTAAAACCGCATGCGACGTCGATGCCTTTTTCTACTTTGGAAGATGGTATCAAGGGCGACAGGAAAGCGTCGGAATGGTATCAGACTTTGTCTGGCACATGGAAATTCCTTCATGTCGACAAACCTTCTGAGCGTGATGACAATTTCTTCAAAGTGGGTTACGATGTCTCTGGATGGGACGACATCAAAGTGCCAAGCTCTTGGCAGATTCTTGGCTACGACCACCCTATCTATTCCAACGTGATCTATCCTTGGAACGGTGCAGACTGGATGATAAGCCCTCCAGCCGCACCTAAGAATTTCAACCCTGTCGGACACTACAAGCGTTCATTCAAGCTTCCTGCTAAATGGGATGGCAAACGTATCCGTCTTCACTTCGAAGGTGTGGAGTCGGCTTACTACGTGTGGGTGAATGGCAAATATGTAGGCTATAGCGAAAACTCATTCACAGATCATGAGTTTGATGTGACTGACAAACTAAATATGAGTGGCGACAACGAGATTGCCGTGCAGGTGTTCCGCTGGTGCGACGGTTCGTGGCTTGAGGACCAGGATTTTATCCGTCTGGCTGGTATCATGCGTGATGTTTATCTTTACGCTACTCCTAAAACTCATATTCAGGATTTCCAATTCAACGCTACCCTTGCGTCCAATTATAAGGATGGTATCCTAAACGCATCTGTCTGGGTAGACAATTTCGACAAGTCGACTGAATCATCGCTAACCGTCGAGCTTGGACTCTTCGATAAATCCGGCAAAGAGGTTTTCGCTCCACAAAGTAAGTCAATCTCCTCAATTGAGCCAGGCAAAGAGGCTTCCGTTTATTTCCAGATTCCAGTCGACGCACCACGTCTTTGGTCAGCAGAATCTCCAAATCTCTACTCTGCTGTTCTTTCTTTGAAGGATGCAAGTGGCAAGACAGTGCAGGTGGAGAGTGCAAAAGTGGGATTCAGAAAAGTGGAATTGAAGAAAGACAATAATGGAATCACTCGTTTCTATGTCAACAATTCTCCGATAATCCTACGTGGAGTTAACCGCCATGAGATTGATCCAGACAACGGACGTGTATTGTCGACTGAATTGATATTCAGCGATGTCGCTTTAATGAAGAAATTTAACATCAATGCTTTGCGTACGTCTCACTACCCCAACGATCCTCGCATCTATGATATCTGCGACAGTTTAGGTATCTATGTGTTGGATGAGTGTAATGTGGAGTCGCATGGAGCAAACGATAAACTACCTAAAAGTGACGACGACTGGCGTCCTGCTTGTTTGGAACGTATGTCGTCGATGATTCACCGTGATAAGAATCACCCTTGTGTAATTATATGGTCACTTGGTAATGAGGCTGGTTGGGGTGATGTATTCGCCTCAATGCGTGAATATGCTCATCAAGCCGACAATACACGTCCGGTACACTACGAAGGCGATAATAACAACGCGGATGTGCAGAGCTGCATGTATTGCGATCCGTGGGGAGTGTCGACCTACAATAACAACAACAAACCTTTTATGCTTTGCGAATATGAGCACGCGATGGGTAATAGTGTAGGCGAAATCGACAAATTCGTGGATGCTTTCTATTCCAACCCTCGTGTCTTCGGTGGATTCATCTGGGATTTTATCGACCAAGGGTTGCGTCGAGGAGACTCTGAATATTTCAATTATGGTGGATTATGGGGCGACAAGCCAAACGACGACAATTTCTGTGCCAATGGACTTGTATTCCCCGATCGTTCTTTGCAGCCTGAAATTTGGGAGGTGAAGCATGCCTACCAGAATATTCTTGTCAAAGCTAAAGATGCCGCAGCAGGCAAGTTCTCAATTGAAAACCGTTTCGACTTTATCAATATCAATGATATCGCAGAAGGATTCTGGAGTTTGAAGGAAGATGGAGTTGAAATAGCAAACGGTAAGCTTGATGCGTCGTCAACAAATGTCAACCCTCTTTCTACTAAAGAAATCACTTTGGATTATAAGAAGCCAAGCAATGTCAAGGCTGGTTCATCCTACCAGCTTGATTTCGATTTCCGTTTGAAGGACAAACAGTCTTGGGCTAACGCAGGTCACAGCATCGCACATGATCAGATTCGTATTAATCTTGGTGAGGGATATTCTCCAAAGATTAACATCGCATCATTGCCAACACAGACAACTGATGAGTCGAACGGTATGCTTAAAGTGAATGGCTCTGATTTTTCAGTGGAAATCAACACGAAAACTGCCACAATCACCAACTACACTAGCAACGGTGTTCAGCTAATCAAAGATGGTCCTGTTCCTAACTTCTGGAGAGCCACTACCGACAACGACCGAGGCAACAAGATGGGCGACCGTTGCAGTGAGTGGAGAAACGCAGGAAGCAAACGAGTTGTAAACTCATCCAATGTGACTAAAGTGTCAGATCAGGAGACTCGCGTCGACTTTAAGATTTCACTTCCAGAAGCAGGAACTTCAGCTATGAGTATGAGCTATACAATCTATGGAAGCGGAGATATTATTGTGGAGTACACTTTGAGTCCAGACGGAAGTAAGGATGAGATTCCAAACATCGGTACGCTCTTCACTGTTCCAGGTGGATTTGAGAGATTGACATACTTGGGCCGTGGACCTCACGAGAACTACATCGGAAGAAATGCAAGTGCATTCGAAGGTCTCTACTCTACCCTTGTCGACTCAACAACAATCAAATATATGAAGATTGGAGAGACCGGTCAGCGTACAAATGTCCGTTGGGCTGCACTCACTAATTCAGTTGGTGTCGGCTTGATGGTAGTCGGTTCACCATATATGGAAATCAACGCTCAGCATCACACTCCTGAGGATTTGGAGAAGACAGTCTACCCTTGGGATTTGAAGAACAACAAGGATATCACTCTACGTGTCGACTTGCAGCAGCAAGGTCTTGGCGGAGTCAATTCATGGGGAGCTAAACCACAAGGGGATCAGATGATGATGCCTAAGAAGGATTACAGTCATAAGTTTAGAATATGTCCGTTGAAGGGTAAAGTCGACAATCTGACTGAGATAGCAAAACTTGGGTTTAAGAATCTGTCGACAAGCGACAAAGTGATTGACTATCCAGAAATCAAGTTTGAGATGCCAGAGCAGAAGCCATACGACGAAGCCATCGCCATTCCAGGCGTCTTAGAGGCAGAAAACTATGATGAAGGAGGTGCGGGATTAGCATTCCAAGATGATGACGCGGCTAATCAAGGAGGCGTCTATCGCAACGACGACGTGGATATAACTGAGGTCGAAGGTGGAGGCTACGCTATCGGTTGGACAGCCAAAGGAGAGTGGCTTGAATACACAGTTGATGTCGCCTATACAGAAGCCTACGATTTGGAGTTGAGAGTAGCCTCTGGTTTGGAAGGTTCAGGATTCTCTCTATTAATCGACGACAAACCAGTCACAGAGAAGATAGAGGTGCCACAAGGCAAAGATTGGGAGAGTTACCAGACGATTACAGCGTCGACAAGTGAAATCAAAAAAGGAAAGCATATTCTGAAGCTCTTGATCGAAAGCTCATACGTCAACATCGACTGGATAAAATTCATCTCTCCTTCACATGCCGATGTGTTCACAACAACAAACGACAATCATATTCCTTACGGCAAATACCTAGTATATGATATTGCAGGACGTTTGATAAAAACAATAGACATTACAGATGGATACATTCCGACTAAAATAGAAGGAATTATCAATAAAGGTGTTTATTTGTTAAAATCCATAGAGTCTACACGAATATTTAAAATCAATGTAGAATAATCCGTAGGGGCGATCCCTTGTGGTCGCCCATTACATAAAAACGGTCGCCCATTACACAAGAATGGTCTTCCTTTACATAAAAAAAATGCCACGAGAGAAATCCCGTGGCATTTGTATTTTTATCAGGAATGGAATCCAATTCAGCATTCCTAATTCATCATTTCTAATTTATTAGAACTTCCAACCAACACGGATTGCAGGATTGAAATTAACACCGATGTTAGTTTCGTGCTGATGAGCCTTGTTGTCCTTAGAGTCTGTTACCTTACCCTCTTCGTCCTTGCTTACTACGTGAGTCTCAGGAGCTACAGTAAAGCCAAGACCGACCTCTGCACCGATATAAAGATCCTTTGCAACGTAGAAATTGAAACCAGTGAAAGCATTAGCTCCAAAGAAAGGATTTCTGCTCTTTGTCTCTGTCTCAACAACCTTATCTTCTACCTCAACCTCATTGAATACACACTTAGAACCCATACCGAACAAAAGTTCAGCTCCAATGTATGGCTCAAGACGGTTAGTTCCAGAGAATGAATGTACAATACCTGGCTTAATACTCAAAACAGAATTTGTATTGTGAAAATCTCTCTCATCTGCATTAGTACCAGCCTCCTTGTTTACGTTAAAACCAAAACCTAAACGAAGAGTTGTCTCATCAGAAAATGAGTAGTTGAAGTTAAGATTTCCACCGCTCAAGTTAAAACCATCACCAAGAGAAAGACCTACCTCAGCTCCGAATCTGTCAGAACCACCCTTGAATGTCTTTTCTACAGGAGTAGAAGTCTCCTGTGACTGTGCCTCAACTACCTCCTGTGCAGAGATAGTAGCAGCTGCGCAAAGAGCTGCTGTTGCAAAAATAAGTTTTTTCATGTTATTGTTTTCTAAAACGTTTTTTGTTGGATGCAAATCTAAATAAATAATATCACTTTACAATAATACGACCCTTTATTTAGCACAAACAGAACAAAAATAATACACAATTTGTACTTTTATCATATCAAATCACTTCCAATATCTGCTCAGCATGCTCTTTGGTCTTGATCTGTTTAGGAGTGAAAATATGAGTGATGACACCCTCTTCATTCACAAGGAACGTAGTGCGTAGAGTGCCGACACAAGTTTTGCCCATAAACTTTTTCTCTCCCCATGCCCCAAGCTCCTGAAGCAGAGTAGTATCAGTATCAGCAATAAGATTGAAATTCAAATCCTGTTTTTCAATGAATTTCTGGTGTGACGCAGCTGAATCTTTACTTATTCCGACGATTTCATAACCCTTTGCAGCCAATTCTGCCTTATGGTCACGTAAAGAGCAAGCCTCAGCAGTACAACCACTTGTATTATCCTTTGGATATGCGTAAAGCACCAACTTCTTTCCACGGAAATCCTCCGCTTTGATTTCATTGCCGTTCTGGTCTTTGCCAAGAATAGCAGGTATCTTATCTCCTATATTCATATTATTTATCGTTTTCGTCTTCCATCGTTTCAATCAAGAAAGAGACTGGGCGAAACCCATCATTACAAGATATCATTGCCGACTTGGGATTCTTCATCCATCCATCGTAGAAATTCTCACCACCATGGGCAAGAGTCATCACAAAAGGAGAGATGCTTTCCCAAGCGCTGATGCAAAAACCATCAGGACGCTCCCACCCGTTAGCGATGAACACATCACCTTCGTTCAAGTCGCAAGCATGCTCAATAGGATTTTCATATTTTTCCATCAAGTCTGTATAACAAGCTTTACGGACAACTGTAATTTTGATTCTCTTCATAATCTACACAAAACATAGGCAGCCACAAGGGATTGCCCCAACCTCAAAAACAAAATGGGCAACAGAAGCAAAAAGCCTCGTCGCCCATATCTGAACAAACATTGAAATGTCTATTATCTCTCTCTTCCCTGGTAAGAACCGTCACGAGTGTCGATCTCGATGATAGCACCTTCCTCGATGAACAAAGGAACACGTACCTCAGCACCTGTCTCAACTGTAGCTGGCTTAAGAGTGTTAGTTGCTGTATCACCCTTGATACCTGGCTCAGTGTAAGTAACCTTAAGCTTAGTCTTAATTGGCATCTCACCGAAAAGTACGTTCTCGTTAGATGCGTCAACTACTAGCTCTACAGTATCACCTTCCTTCATAAACTGAACACCTGTTACCAACTCTGGATTCAAAGGAATCTGCTCGAAAGTCTCGTTGTTCATGAAGATTAGATCCTCACCCTCCTTGTAAAGGTACTGGTGCTCACGACGCTCTACGCGTACGTCCTCTAGCTTCTCACCGATGTCGAAGCGACGCTCCAAAACGCGACCGTCAGTTACACACTTTAGCTTAACACGCATGATTGTGTTACCCTTACCTGGCTTTACATGCTGGAAATCGATACAGAAATAAAGCTTGCCATCCATACGAACGCAGCTTCCGATCTTGATATCTTGTGAATTAATCATAAGAATTATAAGTTACGTTTTATATTTATTGTCTGCAAATTTAGTTTAATTATGCGATATTCAACTATTATTCCTTAAAAAATGTTATTTTTGCGTCACTTTTAATAGAAAATAGAAATATAAATATATGAATTTCGTTGAAGAACTAAAATGGCGCGGCATGATCCAGGATATGACGCCGGGCACAGAAGATCAGTTGAAAAAGGAGGTTACAACAGCATACTTGGGTATCGACCCTACTGCAGACTCTCTACATATCGGTCATCTTGTTGGTGTGATGATGCTTCGTCATTTCCAGCGTTCTGGCCACAAACCACTTGCTCTTATCGGTGGCGCTACAGGTATGATCGGCGACCCTTCAGGTAAATCTCAGGAGCGTGTGCTTATCGACGAGCCTATGCTTCGCCACAACCAGGAGTGCATCAAAGCTCAGCTTTCTAAGTTCTTGGATTTCGACAGTGATGCTCCTAACAAGGCTGAGCTTGTCAACAACTACGATTGGATGAAGAATTTCACGTTCCTTGATTTCATCCGTAACATCGGTAAACTTATCACAGTTAACTATATGATGAGTAAGGACTCTGTAAAGCGTCGTTTCACAGGAGAGAACGGTGCTGACGGTATGTCATTCACAGAGTTTTCTTACCAGCTTCTTCAGGGTTACGATTTCGTATACTTGAACGAGACTAAGAATTGCAAACTTCAGCTTGGTGGTGCGGATCAGTGGGGTAATATCACTACTGGTACTGAGATGATCCGTAAGATCAGCGGTGCTGAGGCTTACGCTCTAACTTGTCCACTTATCACTAAGGCCGACGGCAAGAAGTTCGGTAAGACAGAGTCGGGCAACGTATGGCTTGACAGAAAACGTACTTCTCCATATAAGTTCTACCAGTTCTGGCTAAACGTTTCTGACGACGACGCTGAGAAGTACATCAAGATCTTCACATCTCTTTCTAAGGAGGAGATCGAGGGATTGGTGAAAGAGCAGGCTGAGGCTCCACACTTGCGTCCACTTCAGAAGAAGCTTGCAGAGGAGATCACAGTGATGGTTCACTCACGTGAGGATTACGAGGCAGCAGTTGAGGCTTCTAACATCCTATTCGGTAACGCGACAGCTGATTCATTGAAGAAACTTGACGAAGAGACATTGCTTTCTGTATTTGAGGGTGTTCCTCAGTTTGAGGTTGCTAAGAGCGAGATCGAGGCAGGTGTAGCAGCTGCAGATTTGCTTACTGACAAAGCTAAAGTTTTCGCTTCTAAGGGAGAGATGAGAAAGATGGTTCAGGGCGGCGGAGTGTCGATCAACAAAGAGAAATTGGAGTCATACGACGCAGTAATCAACGCTGATTCTCTACTAAACGGCAAGTATATCCTTGCTCAGAGAGGAAAGAAGAACTACTTCTTGATCGTAGCAAAATAATCATATCAAAATATGATATTCTAAAGAGACGGTGCGAGCATCGTCTCTTTTTTATTTATTTAACATCTAGCATTCAGCATTTTTCTCTATCTTTGCAGAAATTATACACTTGAAAAGTATGAATTTCAAAAGAAACATCGTTATTACTGGAGGTGCGGGATTCATCGGTTCGCACGTAGTCCGTTTGTTTGTTAACAAATATCCAGAATACAACATTATCAATCTTGATAAGTTGACATATGCCGGCAACCTTGAGAATCTAAAAGATATTGAGGACAAGCCTAACTATAAATTCGTGAAGATGGATATCTGCGACTTCGACGCATTCTACAAGCTTATGCAGGATGAGAAGATCGACGGAATTATCCACTTGGCTGCAGAGAGCCACGTCGACAGATCAATCAAGGATCCTTTCACATTTGCCAAGACAAACGTGATGGGTACTCTTTCTTTGCTTCAGGCTGCAAAACTTTCCTGGGAGTCTCTTCCAGAGAAGTACGAGGGCAAGCGTTTCTACCACATCTCTACTGACGAGGTTTATGGAGCATTGGAGATGACAAACCCAGAAGGCGTTGAGCCTCCATTCACTACTAAGGCTTCTTCAGGCAAGCACCACGAGGCTTACGGTAAAGATTTCTTCTTGGAGACAACTAAGTATAATCCACACTCTCCATATTCAGCTTCAAAAGCTTCTTCAGACCACTTTGTAAGAGCATTCCACGATACTTACGGCATGCCAACTATCGTGACAAACTGCTCTAACAACTACGGTCCATACCAGTTCCCTGAGAAGTTGATTCCTCTATTCATCAACAATATCCGCCACCGCAAGCCATTGCCAGTATACGGTAAGGGCGAGAATGTACGCGACTGGCTTTACGTTGTAGACCATGCACGTGCTATCGACGTGATTTTCCACAACGGTAAGATTGCTGAGACTTACAACATCGGTGGATTCAACGAGTGGAAGAACATTGACATTATCAAGGTTGTCATCAACACTGTTGACCGTCTACTTGGCAGAAAAGAGGGTGAGGATATGAACCTTATCACTTACGTTACAGACCGTCTTGGTCACGATGCTCGTTACGCCATCGACTCACGTAAGCTTCAGGCCGAACTTGGTTGGGAGCCTAGCCTACAGTTTGAGGAAGGTATCGAGAAGACTGTCAAGTGGTATCTTGAGAATCAGGAGTGGATGGACAAGATCACTTCTGGTGAGTACGAGAAGTACTACGAGAACATGTATTCAGGCAGATAATATTTTATTATTTAGCGATAATTTATGTAGAGACGTGGCAATGCTACGTCTCTACTATTGTATATGGGAGCAAGAAATAGGATACAGAAACTGGTGCAGAGCATGACTGCAGTATGGGACAGTGTGTTGTTGACTGGCCTACGCTTGCCATTTGCTGTAGTCGACAGAGATTCCTATCTAAAACGTATTTTTAAGCGTCGTTTCGACAATTGCTCCCCAATAGATATATTGTCTAAGGGCGACGTAAAAAAAGCCTCCAACAGAGCCGTTATAGACCATTGCATATTTGTCTCCGCATTCTCATTCCTTCTCGCTATTCCACAGACGGGATGGCCTATGTACACAGCCTGCGTGGTGGATTTCCTACAGTTTCAGCTGGTGGTATTCGTTTTGACACAGAAGCTTGTATTCATATACGGCAATCCGAAAAGTGAGGAGCATACCGACAAAAAGATAGAGGGAGACACGTTGATTACACTTGGCAATGAGGCCAAACACGACCAGATAATAAAACGAACGATGACATCATTGTTGGGCATGGCTGTGTCGACATTCATCAAAAGAATGGCTCAAAAACTCATCGTAAGACTCTTCCTGCTCAACGTGTTCAAACAATTCTCAAGAATTCTAGGTCTGACCATTTCCAAAGAGGCATTCGACGCCGGGTTAGACATCGCCGTCGCCATCACTTGTGCTATAGTCTGCGCCGTCGTCTCATATCTGCTCTTTTACCCTATGATGAAAAGATTGCAGAGAGGATTATATAGAGAGGCATTAAAAAACAACCAATAACACACAGGCTTTCTTATATAATAAAACACGCCCCTGACTTACATAAGTCAGAGGCTTTTATTTTATTCGATTATGACGTCATTTAGCAGCCACCACAGCACGTACTGCACGTCCTACAAAGCGGCTACCATAACCAAATGATTTTGTTGCACCTTTCTCTAGTCCAAAGTACCAAGCACAATCCGACTTTCTTTTGTCAAGCGAAGACGACCAATAGTCGCCGCGATTTTCAGTAAGCATAAGTTTTGGATCTTTCTTACCAACGAATGGGAAGAAAATAGTACGGCCATTGTATCTTGATACGCCTACATGGCCTCCGACACCAGTCCCGTTGAAATCATCTACGATACTCCATTGGCATCCATTCACAAGTTCTTGCTGCTCAACCACAGTCGGCATTCTCCACCCATTACCCCAATTGGCAGTCGCTGCATCATCTTCTTTCTCCAACATTGTCTTGGAATCAACGGTTCCCCATTCTTCATCTACACAATATTTTGTGTGCGAGTAGACAGATCCATCAGCCAACAAATAATTGGACTTGGTGAATTCGTCTCTTGCTACAGTCTCACCCCAAGCAAAATATGAACCGAATTCAACTGGCATTTCTGAACCTACGTTATACGTCGCCCATAAAGTTCCACTTTCTAGACCAAGGTCAACATAGGTATTGGCATTAACCTTACCAGTCACACTTACTCCCTGTAGGACAGAATCAGGTGCAGTGATAACTTCAAAATAGACCTGAGACAAGCTATCTACATTGTATTTCACAATGTTACCGTCCAATTTCTCTACAATCATATTTACTTCAGCATTTGTCGCAAGTGCAACAGATGCTATTGTAAGAGAAGCAAAAATTAACTTTTTCATATATATTATTTTACGATTATCTTAACTCCGTTCACCATGTAAACGCCAGATTGAAGTCCGATCAAAGCATCCTTGAATTCAACCTGCTTCCTCAACAATGCTCCGTTAGTGCTATACACGTCGACCAACTCATTCTGATTGAAGATCTTAACATTCTTCACATCTGTAGGCTCTTTGACGGTTATTGCAAGAGGATTAGATGTAGCGAAATAGCCATCTGTACTCAAACTAGCGACAGGAGCATTAATCACACCCGAATTTGGCTTGGCAACAACCTTGCAAAGGAATTTGTAGACAAGAGTATCGCCAGAAATAAGTTCAGGAATCTCAACATTGATCTTACCATCCTTATCTACAAAAACGCCCAATGAATTTGGCTGAGCTATAATCTCCAACTCTTTAGGCAGAGTATCAACCAAAACCGCATTTTTTAAGATGCGTCCATAATCAGGAGCTGTTCCCTGGATTCTACGCCAAGTGTAACCATCCCACTGCTCCACTAACACGCGATCATAACTTTTTGCAACTTCATCACAAGAGTAGCGAGCATATTCAGTAAGTTCATCTCCTAACGATTCTCTATCATACCATCCCGGAGAAACAAGCGAATAGACATCCATATCTCCAGACATTGCCTTAACAACTGCTTTATCTGAATACGACCAGTCGTCAGAAACACGGTCGTTCATAGTCTCCGTAACTGGATACAACTGATTGAACCTTGTGATAAAGAATGGCGGAACATACGGACCTTTATGGGCTTCGAAATTTGCTAGTCGCGACCCTGTCCCTTCTAGATGAGAGGTCGTCGCACTTAGAATATTTGGAAATCTCAAAATAAGACGCTTATTCCACTTTCCATTTTCATCTTCACCAGGAGCAATCTCTTCTACTAAAAAGTCAAGGTCTTCTCCATTTTCAGAGAATCCGTATGATTGAGCATAGACTTTGTTATCGAAAAATAATTCGAATCCTTCTTTATTCTCTTCAGAATATGCACCACAAGTATCATTAATAAAATATGAAACACGATAGTCGCCCATATTAATATAAGCTTCTGAAGCATCATGGTACAAACGATAGTATTGGTATAAATCGGAACCACCGTCAACCAGATAGTTTCCATAAGTCAAGCGGACATTTTCACGTCCTCCATTCAACATGGTTCTCTTGTCAGACACAATCTTTAGTGTATATTCCACCGTATCATTTACAGAAGCCTCAGTCGCACCAAAACTCTTTTCTATAGTCAATGGAGCATCAAGGATGTCGACCAAATTACTCTCCATCGTATATGTTGCATTGTTTGGATAAGCATTGCTCTCCCACTTCTCGAAGTTCGATCCACTAATTGTACTTGTCAATCCTACAAGTTTGTTCTCTGTATCCTTAACTCTAACAGTAAAACTTACTGTATCCATTGTCGACGCTAAAGATCCAGTCTTAAATCCTGGGATACTACCGATTTTCCAAGTGATAGTGTTGTTTGCAACATTATAAGTACCACCCTTTGTCGCACTTACAAACTCATAATCAGGATCCAACTTTGTAGTGATGACGGCATCATTTGCATCTGTAGAACCATAGTTACGACACTGAACATCATAAGTAACCTTATCTCCTTTGTAAGCGACTGTCTTGTCGACAGACATATAGACTTTAACATTGGCACTTGGCTTCATTTCTGATGGAGCAGAAAGGTTTCCTGAAGTAACCAACATTCCAAGTGTACGGAACCAACCTTGATCCGCCACTGGAATACTATTGATGTATTTTTCATCGTCTGTTTCTGGATCTGTATTTTCAGTTCTAAATCTTAACTCACACTCACGGAAAATGTCACCAAGCAACTCTTCATCCCCTAGGGCTACTACAGATGGACCTGAACAACCCAAAGCATAATTTGTCGATAATATGCCATCCTGAGGTTCACCATTCATTAAATAAGACTGACAAATCTGTGATGGCCCAAACCAGTTCAATGAACTACTATTAAAAGCATAACCTTCTGCCGGTCCACAATCGACTACGTCACCGCGATATTTAAACAACGGTCTCTTCATAAATTCAGCATGACGGATAGCCAAATCATGTTCAAATGTATTTCCTACTTTATCAACTGTATGAGTCTCTGGATTCCACGTTGTTGTTGGATTGCCATGCCACAAATAAGCCAAAATGTGACGCCATGCAAAAATAAAATCATCGTTACCATTGTACTCTGCAAATTCAACTTTGTTATCGTCCGTGATTACATATCTGCCTACAGAAGCAATTCCTCCCTGATCATACAACTGACCTGCAATCCATTGACTCGACGCAGCAGCTCTTTTGTATTGGTTTATCTGCCACTCCGTCCCATCACCATCACCTTCTTCTAGCCATTTGGCAAACTCAGTGAAATATGAAGGAGCGGCATCACCAGCATACTGAGAAATGCCTCCACCCAAAGCACTAGATGGAGCTAAATCCCCATATTTATGTAAATTATTTTGATATGCCCATAGTGTTGTTTCTCCAAATCTATCTCCAGTCTTTGTATATCCATCAAATCCAATATCTCCTGACAAATAGCCTAAAAAAAGTCCATCTGCCTCATAAGCATAATGAGGCACAGTATCTACTATAGCTTTGATTAAAGTTTGAGCTTCTTTCTTATAAGATATAGGGGCACCAAGAGCATCCTTTACCTGTTTTCCATCTTGATACATATACTCACCCCACTGCTTATAGGCAATCAACAAAGCCATAGCTATATCAAAATCCGCACGAGCATCCGACTCCGCATTTGTCTTATCATCATCTCCAGTACAATTATAACCCACTAAAAGGCCAGATTCGGAATCGACAAACACCATTCTGCCGTCCTTCTCAGATGCCTTGCGCAACCACTCTCCGTCGGAATACTTCTTTACATTTGACAAACGATTGTCGTGAATCCACATCCAAAGTCCATTGAATGTTGGCTGGTCTGCGAAAATAGCGGAAGCCAAAAGCATATGTCCATCACTTTCCGAAGTGAAGAATGAGTACTCAAAATTATTATATGTAATGTATGGTACACCACAATGAGTGCCACCCTCGTATTGGCAACGATGGCTCATGATCTGATATGCCTCACGCATGGTTTTCTCCATGTCGGCATGAGTCACACCCTCTGCATTGTATTTTGCCAAAGTTTTCCCCTCTTTGTATTCCAAAAACTGAGGGAAAGGAAATGCTGGATTTCCCGAGTTGATGTCGATATTTATGTACTTTGAAATATCATAATAGTCCGCAGCCATAAGATCAGACATCCCGATAGAACCACTGGCTAAAGCCAAACAAGCGAACAATCCTTTTTTTAGAAAATTCATAAACATAAATGAATATTGCGTTATTTCACAATCATCTTTACTCCGTTCACCATGTAAACGCCAGATTGAAGTCCGATCAAAGCATCCTTGAATTCAACCTGCTTCCTCAACAATGCTCCGTTAGTGCTATACACGTCGACCAACTCATTTTGATTGAAGCTATTTACATTCTTCACATCTGTAGGATCTTTGACTGTGAGCTTAACAGTATTAGACTCTGCTGTTATATCTCCTGCAGTTATATTAGCACCACCAATCTTAAGATCACCAGTTTCGATATCCTTCTCTACTACACAACGGTATTGTAAAACTTTCTCTGAACTTATTTCTGGAATTTCAAATTTAAGAACTCTAGTGTTCTCATCAAAAGAAGCACCTGTTCCTTCCAAATCAGCGATCAGTTTCATACCCTTTGGTAGAGTATCCGTAAATACAACCTTTTTATAACAGTTAGTCTTAATTGGCGATGTTCCCTGAATTCTACGCCAAGTGTATCCATCCCACTGCTCCACAAGAACTCTATCGAAACCTACGACATCTTCATCACAAGAGTGACGAGCATATTTAGTAAGGTCCTCACCTAAATTACCCTCATTGTACCAACCTGGAGAGACAAGAGTATAATTCTCTGATTGTCCATCCAGACTTTCAATTGAGACATCCTTAGAGAATGACCAATCCTCACTTCGTCGATCAAGGAATGACATCACAGACATTCCTTTCCAAATTTGAGTGTATCGTGTTCTATAGAAAAGTGGTCCCCACACACCCTTATGGATTAGATACTTATTACCAAGACATTTATTCAGATGAGATGTTGTCACACTTAATATATTAGGAAATTTAGTAATAATACGTTTATTCCATTTTCCATTTTCATCCTCACCTGGTTCTAGATCCTCTACTTCAAATTCTACGCTTTTACCTTCCTCATAACTTCCATACTTTTCAGCATCCCTTTGGTTGTCAAATGTCAATTGGAAACCATCTCTATTCTCTTCTGAGTATACGCCACAAGTGTCATAAAGGAAATATGATACACGATAATCACCCATATTGACATAAGCTTCAGACGCATCATGAAATAGTCTATAGTATTGGAATGAATTTGTACCATAGCTATCCAGATAATTACCGTATGACAAACGTACATTTTCACGTCCTCCGCACAACATATTTGTTTTCGCCGGAGTAATGCTGATCACAAAATCTACTGTGTCGTTTACAGCAACCTCTGTTGCGCTAACCTGTTTCTCAAGAGAGATTGGAGCATCAAGGATGTCAACCAAGTTGCGTTCCATAGTGTATGTAGCGTTGTTTGGATACTCATTGCTAATCCATTCGTCAAAATTAGAACCGCTTATTGTACTTGTCAAGGCGACGCGTCTGTTAAGAGTGTCCTTTACTGATACAGTGAAGCTTACACTATCCATAGTAGCGTCTAGCTTACCAGTCTTAAATCCAGGAATATCACCAATCTTCCAAATGACAGAGTGAGATGACGCATTATAAACGCCACCCTTAGTTGCACTCACAAACTCATAATTAGGATCCAACTGTGTAGTGATAACAGCAGACTTAGCATCCGCAGTTCCATAGTTACGACACTGCACACCATAAGTGACTTTATCTCCTTTATATGCGAAAGTCTTGTCGACAGACATATATACCTTAACATTGGCACCTGGCTTCATATCCATAGGAGCAGCAAGGTTTCCTGAAGTGACCAACATTCCAAGAGTACGGAACCAACCATGAAAATATTTTGGTGTGCTATTGATATATCTGTCATCATCTGTCAAATCTTCGGATTCCGCAGAAGCATCATCCCATGCTAGTTCGCACTCACGATAGATATCGCCAAGCAACTCCAAATCTCCCAATGCGACAACCGACGGGCCACTACATCCTAATGCATAATTGGCATTATAGTGAGCCATTGGTGTACCATCCATATTGTAACACATCTTAATCTGTGCAGGCCCAAACCAACTGAGTGAATTAGGGTCGGGAAAGGCTCCAAGTTTCCCACATTCAACGTCGCCATTTCTATCTTTAGGATTCTTCATCAATTCTGCATAACGAAGAGCCATGTCTTTCTCAAATGTATTAGCTACATCCTTAACCTGATGTGCCTTCGGATCCCACGTCGTCACAGGATTACCATGCCACAAATAATTCAATACCGTACGCCATGGAGTTCGAAAATCTTCACCTTCACTAAACTGATCAAACGACACAACCGTATCGTTTTTTATATTAGTTTTTCCAATAGACGGATAAAGTCCCTGCTTGTAAGCTTCACCCATCAACCAATCTGAGGATGCCTCGGCTCTCTTATACTGATTGATTCTCCATTCATTGCATGGATCAGGATTTTTCTTGTTGTCTTCTTCAAGCCACTTTGCAAATTCATTATAATACGACGGAGCACAATAATCGGTGAAAGAATATGCATCTCCACCTCCTCCTGATATATTACTATTCTGAGTAATGTCAGGGTATATGGTCTGTGTTGATCTCCAGTTCGTAAGTTCATGACCCTTATTACCTCCCTTCACATATCCATCGATACCTATATCTCCACTCATGTGACCACCCATATATATAGATCCATCCAAGTTAGATGAAGTATACATAAAGGTATCAACAAAGGCAGAAAGGTAATCCTTAGCCATTTTTCTATAAGAGATAGTGTTTCCCTTGAAATCTTTAACAGGCTTGCCATCCTGCATCATCGTGTCTCCCCACTGCTTGTGCGCGATCACAAGTGCCAAGGCGATATCCTCATCTCCATCTGTAGCTGATCCATCATAAGTTTTTGAATTTTCTTCTGCATTTGCATAACAAGATGGCAAACCAACGCCAAACTCATAATCTTTGAAGTTGATTTCACCATCCTGATATCTTTCTACATTGGGGATTCTGTTGTCGTGAATCCACATCCAAAGTCCATTAAATGTCGCCTGGTCAGCAAAGATAGCGGAAGCCAACAGCATATAGCCATCACCCTCCGTACAGAACTCCGCACCAGCGTTAGGAAGTTCGTCTCTTCCAAACTTTCTGAAGTTATTAAACGTGATGTAAGGGACTCCACAATGAGTGCCTCCATCATAACGGCAACGATGGCTCATGATCTGATATGCCTCACGCATGGTTTTCTCCATGTCGGCATGAGTCACACCCTCTGCATTGTATTTTGCCAAAGTTTTTCCCTCTTTGTATTCCAAAAACTGAGGGAAAGGAAATGCTGGATTTCCCGAGTTGATGTCGATATTTATGTACTTTGATGTATCATAAGTGCTTGCAGCCATAAGATCTGTCTGTCCAATAGATACACCCGCTAGAACCAAACCAGCTATCAGTCCTTTGATTTTTTGAATTGTCATATTATAATTTTTCTAGTTTACTCGTAAACAAACTCTGTATTATCTTTTGCAAAATTACACAAATTTGCTTGAAAATCTTTATCTAACAATAATTTAGATACAAAAAAACGCTGATTTTAACTCAGCGCCATTTGTCAATCAAATTTATCCAAAATATTTATCTTAATCAAAACTAGCTTCTATGGAATCTTTCTTTAAGATCGCCATGTCAATCGCTTCATCCATCAGTTGCTCATATCCAGGTATGGATACTGGTGATGTACTCAATTTCTCTTCTTTATCCTCCAATTGAATCACCGAACCATCTGGACTAGCCCAAAAATAATACATTCCAGGAGCTGTTAATCCTGCATCATTAAGATAACGAAATCTGTACACATACTTGACTGCACAAATTCGTCTCTTACTTGCGACAACCAATTTTCTATCCAAAAATGAGATTAACGCACTGTCTGTCTTAACATCTATAAAATATTGATCTATTTTTTTCAACTCATCAGACACGTCTTTCTTTCCTTGCGCACTATTCACCGTCTCTTCTATCAACGACAATGTCACCTCCTGCATATGCAAATGCTGTTGGATGGCGTTATTAATATTATCGTATTCTGAAAGTGAATCTATAGCTTCAATAGAGATAAGTTCATAACTTGAAGGATCTTTGATAATAGGTCTTAATGCCTTGAAAGCATTGGCTTCCAAAGTGGTTTCCGTACAGCTGCTAAAACATAAACAGGTAACGATAGAT
>JAZUIF010000041.1:0-11815 GCA_045642085.1 Paludibacteraceae bacterium
TAACATGGTTGATTGACTCTCCTTCGTCTAACATCCGCATGTAACTCCGCAACTCTACTTCTCCGTGTTTCTTTCTTACTCTTTTTTCTTCCATAAAATAAACCCCTAAAGTTTTTTGTCTAACTTTAGGGGTTCATATCACGTGCCACGTCTCTTTTTTTCAGCATTTTCCGTTTGCTTTTAGCAACTCGTAAGCCTGATTGATAGCCTGGCATTTCGACGTCGCAGCCTCAACAGCCTCCTGACCTTTATGCGATACCAAATCTGGATGATTCAGACGTAGCAAGTTTCTTTTGCAAGCGTTGATTTCGGATGGAGTAGCGTCGACGGGAATACCGAGCACTGCGTATGCTTTTTCCAATTCAGAAGGGATATGTGGTGCATTTTCAGATTCTTTAGATTCTTCGTTTGCTTCATCATCCTCATCTTTAGGGATTGAGTGCCATTGCTTACGTCCCATATTGTCGCGATACCAATAACCGCCGTCTCTCTTGTAGCGGGTTTTCATGTAATCTTCTACATGCTCTTTAAAACTATCATTATTATAATTATCATGAAGGAACTTAAATAAGACACTCTCATAATCATTGTTTGTAAGACGCATGTGGTATGCTATGTATCTCAACATATATTCCTCGTTCTCACAAAAATCACCGTCGGCGTATGCCAATTCGAATAATAATCTTAAGATAGTTTTTCTTTTATCTTCTGTTTTATACCATTGTCCTGAATATTCATCATAACGCTCTTCTTCTGGGTCGCCAAACCACCAATAAAAAGCAAATGCGACGTCTTCTACAGAATAATCTTCATTCAAGTATTTCTTGAATTCATTCAATTTTGTGTTAAAAGACTGTTTGTATTTGGATAAAATAAACGATCTTACAACTTCCATTTCAACGACTCTCTCTTCCTTGTCTGCTTTCATAATGACTGCGAGAAGACGCAATGTGAGCTCAAAAAGCAGTGCTTTAGTATCTGAACTTTTTCCTTCAGACACTATATATGCAGTGTTATTTCCGTTATGGAAAAGATCTTTCTTGTCATTTATTCGCTTTCGGTATTGTTTGTAGTCGGAATCTGTCGCAATGACAATTCCATATATTAAAGGTGGCAAAAAAAGCCTCCCGCAATAAAATAAACCGTTAAATCGAAAATCTTTAGATAAGATTCTAATAATACACCGATTAAAGTAGATGCGATGAAAATCAAAACATATAAAAAGAAGTATAAACAACCGTTGTCGCTTTCTTTCTTTTTATCGTATCTTGGAGAATTGAATAAAGCCTTTGCCATAATGATAATTATGTAGAGACGTCACAATGTGGCGTCTCTACGGATGTTATTCAATATTTTGTCTTCAAATATCTCTCTATTCTATCAAGAGCCTCTTTGATATTTTCCAATGAATTGGCATACGAAAATCTCACGTATCCTTCTCCGTTTGTTCCGAAATCCACACCTGGTGTGATGCCGACGTGGGCATTCTCAAGCACGTCGAATGCGAATTTGTAGCAGTCGTTAGTAAACTTCTTTGCGTTGGCGAAGATGTAGAATGCTCCTTGTGGCTCTGTCTCGATCACGAATCCCATCTTACGTAGACGTTCGATCATATAGACGCGTCGCTCATTGTAGATTTCAAGTCGTTTCTTTACATCTTCCTCTCCATGTCTCAACGCTGCTATTCCTGCTTTCTGCGACATGCTCGGTGCGCAAATGGCAAGGTTTTGCTGCATGGTCTGGATATGTTTCATATACTGCTTCGGAGCAATCATATAGCCAAGTCTCAAACCAGTCATGGCGTATCTCTTTGAGAATCCATTTAACACAAATGCGTTGTCTGTCACCTCAAGCACACTGCATGGAGTACCGTTGTAGACAAGGCCGTGGTAGATCTCATCAGAGATGATTGGAATACCAAGTTTGGCTATCTCTGCATATGTCTCTTTGGAGATTAATGTGCCGGTAGGATTCATTGGCGAGTTAACGAAAATAGCTCGTGTCTTAGGTGTGATAGCTGCCTTCAAAGCTTCGATAGGATATTGGAATCCGTCGTCTGCTTTCACGGTTACTGGAACCGGCACTGCATTTGCCGCCAACGTGAAATTCTTATAGCATGCATAGCCTGGATTGGTCATGATGACCTCACTTCCTGGCTCACAAAGAAGCTGAAGAGCCATAAGTATCGCTGGAGATGATCCGGAGGTTACGACTATCATATCTTCGTCGACTGAAACACCGTATTCGCTATTGTAGAACTTAGCAATCTCGCGTCGAAGCTCGACGTCGCCAAGAGAGTGTGTATAGTGCGTTTCTCCCTCTGCAAAAGCCTTAATTCCTGCCACAACAACCTCATCCGATGGTTCAAAATCCGGTTCGCCAACCTCCAAATGAATCACGTCAACACCTTTCTCCTGGAGCTCTTTTGCACGCTCCAAAACATCCATCACGATGAACGATGTCATCTTCTCCACATTAGGATTCACCTTAACTTGCATAATTATTTGTTCTTGATTTTCTTTGTTCCTATAAGTCTGTAATATCTTTCGCCAAGTCGTTTATAATAGACGAAAATATGATACTCATTTTCTGTTTGCCAATGGCTTATTGTAAGTTTGTCCGGACTTGCTTTACGCTCTCCATTAGGAAGGAAGACATATTGGTAGTTGTATCCTCCGTTTTTTAGGATAATGTCAAGTTCATACTGCTTTCTCTCGTTATTCCATTTCATGAGATTGCGTTCATCGAGATAACCATTGTTGAAATCTCCAGCGACAAACACGAGACCGTCCGGCCATTCCCATTCGTTTTTGTAAGAGAAGTGGACGATGGAATAATCGATGTCGTAGTAGGAAGAGATATTCTGACCATGGATACGATAGCGTCCGTTCTGGTCTTCAAACCATTCGTAGTCGGGTTTGGTTGGGAAATAACTTGGAGCCACCTCTACATGATAGTATGGCTGGTGGTATTGAATTCTTCTTATATCACCGTTGAAATTGATTTTGTCTGAGAAATCGATTCTACGCCATTCGTTACCAGCGTCAAACAAGAGTTTTTCATCGTTTTCCCAAATAAGCGTGTTAGCTCGGGTAAAGTTTGGAATGTTCAAATAGGCGGCATTATCCCAACGAACATTCTGACGGACAATTGCGATCAGCTCGCGGTCGCTTGGAGTGACACCCAATTTTTCAAATCCTAATTCCAAATTGACCTGCTGATATTTGGTATTGATGCCGTACATTGTGTTTGACTTTATTTCCGCATCAATGCTCACTAGTCTTTCTGCGACACTGAAGCATGCTGTGAGAAGCACACTGTCTGGTTTCTCTCTGTCTGCAATCTTTACCACGTAGTTTCCTGATAATGTCATCTTCACGTCATCATTAGGAAGCAGGATAGAGTAGTGGGTATAGTCGAAAGTCGTGTTGCGGGCGTATTCATAGTCTGTTACGTCCTGCTGGTCGAACCCTTCAAGATAGTCTATCTTGTCGATTTCGGATGGTTCCCAAAGAGCGGAACAATGTTCTATGATGTAAACAAGGTCGCGGGGTGTGCGGGACATCTCATCGAAAGAGATTTCAATTCTGTCGTCGGAGTCGAGATAGATTATAGGCTCGCTCATGTTGATTCCATAAACTCTAGCTTGCAGCGACTTATAGGAGTCGTTGAAAGTTTCTGTACGGTATCCTGCGAATGATTGAGATAGAATGCAGGATAAGAATGAAAGGAATATAAATAGTCTTTTCGTCATTTTGTTGTATTATCCCTACAAAGATAAGGAAATTTTGTGTAGAGATGAAGAAAGAAAAAGAAAACGTAAGATTCCCGTAAAAAAGAAGAGACGCACGTCCGTGCGTCTCTACAACATTATTTCTCAATAATCAATATTTGGCCGATGCTCAAATCGTTGGTAGTCAAACCATTTATCTCTTTTAATTCGTCGACTGTCAACCCCGCCATTTTGGAGATTCTATACATTGTTTCGCCTTTCTCCACGACATGAGTTTTCTTGGCGATAACTGGCTTCTCCTCTTGTTTTGGATTCGCTTTTTTGGTTGGTTCCTTCTCGACTTCCTTCTTAGTCGTTTCTTTCTTTACTGCCTCTTTTTTAGGAGTCTCTTTTTGTTTGTTCTGGCTATTCTGTTTACGAGCATCCTCCTGCTTTTTCTTAGCTGCTTTTTCTTTCTCAAGACGTTGCTTTTCAGTCTTTTCTCTCTTGCGTCGTTCACGTCGACTCTCTTTCTTCTTTGGAGTCGATTTCTTATGATTGTCGACAGAATTGTCGTTGGTATTGACATCTACATCTGTTGTCTGTCCTGGCAATTCAAGTTCCTCTTCAACAGGTTTGGGTGTTGGAATAGGAGCCACTTCCTCATCTTTTTTCTTTCGTGACTTGTCGGCAGTCAAATCATAGATACGACGTGCTGTTTTGTAGCGAGACTTATAATAAGGATGTGTTGATTTGTCGATGCAGATTCCTTGTTTAAGCGACGCATGGATGAACGAGAAGTCTTCTTCGTTTGCCTCTATAACAATACCCACGTGACCGATAGAAGAACCTTTTGACCCAGAGAAGAACACTAAATCTCCAGGCTGTACGTTTGCTGCTTTAATCTTGTCTCCGTGGTCTGCTTGTGCGCTAGACGAGTGTGGAAGTGCATATCCCAACTCTTTGTACATGTACATTGTGAAGCCGGAACAATCGAAAGCATACGGACCAACACCGCCGTTTCTATATGTACGGCGTAGATGCTTCTTGCCGAAGTCGATCCATTCGTTTACATTCTTATATTTTGTGGTGCTCCAATCTAGTTTGTTTGCAGAAAAGGAGCATATGTTGGTGATAAACAATAGAATTACCAACCAAATTGTTCTCTTTGTCATTGTGTCGTTCGTATGTAAAAGGGGAAAAAACAGATTAAATCCCCTGATTAAAAATAAGTTCTTTATTACACGTAGAGACGCATGGACGTGCGTCTCTTATGCAAAGGTAACAATTATTGTGCTTATATCAAAAAAAGGAACGCATCACTGCGCTCCCTTTCCCAATTGGATTAATATTATGAGTTTATTTTTTTTATCTTTGGCTCTTTCCCATCTATTGACTGATTTCTATCTCTTTTTCTCAAAAAAAGACGTAGTCTCTCTGTGGTCACTGTGCCTCTGTGGTTAATTTATTTATATGTGCTCGTCCTTCGGACTCGCGTTGGTGGGGAGGGGTTAGGGCGTTCCGCCCTTAACAATCCTCTATTTTATAATCAAACTGTATACATTCATTGTATCTCCCTTAGCAATTGAGTGATTTCCTGCTGCCAAACTAACCGATACAATACCGTCGGCATCTGCAACTACACTGTTGCCATCAACCTTGATTTTACCGTTGGCTGTATCAGTTACGATGTAAATTGTCTTGGCTGCAGCAGTTGTGAATGTGATTGATGTGCTGCTCTCCATCTTGATTGCAGTGGTGTATGTCACTCCGTTGTATGTCTTGGATGCAACACCGCTCTTCAAATTGGCTGTGACGTTAAAGTATCCACTCTTGTCTGTGGCTCCGTTATCGAAAGTCAATGCCTGATCTGAAGTCAAATCAATATTTGGATTAGTTGTTGATCCTCCTGTGTTTCCACCATTTGGGTTTTCGTTAACGTCATCGTCAACGTTAACGTTACCACTGTTGGAATCAACCTTGTTTGTCACCTCCGAGTCGTCTATGCAGATAAGTGAAAGTGCTGATACTGAACTCTCTTTATCCTTTGAACCAGAACCGATGAAGTATGTTCCTGCACCGATGTTGTACGATGATGTTCCACTCAACTGTCCAATCTTAGTACCGTCGGCACACATCAAATATGGTCCACCGTATGAATCTGATCCAGCGGTGATTGTCACCCTACAGCTCTTGTCGATACGGAATGTGATGCCCTGACCTTTGAACTTGCCCGACTTGTAGTTTGTGAATATGATGCCTTTACCAGAAGTGCCCATCGTCGCCTCATATTTGCAACTGCTCATGTCGATCGCTCCATTCACACTGTTGACGTTCATCGATGTGTTTGTGATCTTCTTCTGCTTCATCACGCCAGAATACATCAAACACTCTTTACGTGCTGTGACTGCATCTGTGATATAGGCTTTTGTTTGCTTCTTAGACGCGTCATAGTAGAATAGGGTGGCATCGGTATCAAACTTGCTATAATCGATCTTTCTTGCCTGGAATTGACAGTTGTTAGACACTGCCTCGTCTCTTGTCTTGGCAACCACTGCATCGTTTGTTCCGAAACATGCGTAGTAAAGGTCGCCATAACTCTTTGAAACTCCACCTGATGTGATGTCACACACGTTTTTGCATCCGTCGAAATAGTTATGCTCAGAGAAGCGGTATGAGTTTGCGCGGCAAGAGGCAATGTAGCTCAAACTAGCCTCTGGATCTGTCATATCTCCAAACACATAGTTGTTGTAGAAGTGGAAATTGGCATTTCTAAGAAGCGGAACACGTGATGCACAACTCTTCCAGATATTGTGGTGGAATGTGATGTTGTACTGCAACGACGCGTCGCTTGAGCCAATCAAGTTTGTCTTGTGTCCGTACTCGAAATAGCAGTAGCTTAATGTGAAATACTGGCCACGCTTGAAGTCGCAAGAACCGTCGCCCTCTTTCTTATCGCTCTCGGCAGGATTAGCGCAGTAGCCTTGCTTGAATGAACAGTGGTGAACCCAACATCTTTCAACTGACGCACTTAAATCTGAAGTGACTGTCGACGACGCTTGCACTCCCTCCATTCCGATGGCATCTTCTGGATAGTCGTCGAACAAAAGATTACGAGCCTCGAAGCTCTTGCCGTACTTGTCGTCGGAACAGATGAAATGGAATCCCCAACCGTAGATCTGGGCATCGTCGCCCACACCTTCGATAGTCAAATTCTGTGCGTTCTTCATTCGAGCCAAGTGTCCATTGTCGCCGACATTACCACCGTTGTCGGTAGAATTATAGGCAGTCAATCCTTCCGGACTTGTCACTTTTCCGATGAAACGAATCACAACTGGATGCTCTTTAGTCACAGCGAAGATTCCCTTCTTCGACGCGTCTGCTGTGTAGGTGTTTGAAGCTGAACTTGAATACTGATTGTTGTTCAAAATCCAACCGATACCTGTTCCTACGCTCTCGTAGCCAGGGATCGTAACCTTGTCTTTATTCTCCTCAGTGACGTAGACTACGATGGCTCCATCCTTTAGTGTACCGTCATCTTTATAAGCTCCGACACCATCTGTATAATTGAAGTGAGCATAACCGCTACGGTCGAATGCTCCGACTGAAATTAGCTCTGTTTCGGAGCTGTTTTCCTCCACTTCTTTGCCTCCAACCACTGGCACAACCTTAAATTGGTAGTCTCCCTTCTTCAATCCCAAAATGTCGGCTCTGAATTGCGAACCAGACTTTCTGATAAGCTCAGAATCTATCTTCGCGTATTTTCCTCCCATCTCTTTGTAGTAGACGGAATAAGATGACGCTCCGGAAAAGGCATTCCACAAAACGAAGCCTGATTCAAACCAACCGTCGGCATAAATGATGTCAATTCCACCTTGCTGAACAGGTGTTTGCTTGATGAAACTGATCTGTGTGGCATTGCCGTCGAAGCTTCTCTTCTCATCTCCGTTGTTGAACGAGATGCTGAAATTATTGCTGTTGTTGCTGAAATCAATCGACTCCACTGAAGACGATGAATAGATTTCAGCTGCACCGTTGTCCATCGTCACCTTCACTTTGTTTTGGGCGGAAATAGAGATGCATGTTAGTGCTAGAATTGGTATAATTATCTTTTTCATACGCCTTACTTCTTAATGAATTTAACAACTTTTCCGTCGACATTAAGCAGATATAATCCGTCTGCTAAATTAGATATGTCAACTCTTGTCTCATTAGCATTGGTGTCGCCTGAGAAAACAGAAATTCCAGAGACCGATAGAATAGACAATCTCTTTTCTGCCTCGACACCAGAAAGGATCAACTGATTCTCAACAGATGAATTGATAGCAAACAGTTTGTTCTGAAGTGTAGCCACATCAGTTGGAGTAGTGAAATTGACCACGATATCATCCATGTCGAATGAAGTCATCGAACCGTCGGAGAAAGTGACATTCACATTATCTCCATTGATTGTGATCTTTGCAGGAGACGACGCAAGAGCCTCTCCATTAACCATCACCTCTGGTGTTGCCATCACAAAATGTGATGACAATAAGCAGAAGAAGGTTATTATTATATTCTGAATGTGTTTCATAATTATATCTTTACTACATTAGTGAAATTTGGAGTTGCTCTAAGCTCTAATCTTTAAGCTCTAATCTTTAAGCTCTAATCTTTAAGCTCTAATCTTTAAGCTCTAATCTTTAAGCTCTAATCTTTAAGCTCTAATCTTTAAGCTCTAATCTTTAAACTCTAATCTTTAAGCTCTAATCTTTAAGCTCTAATCTTTAAGCTCTAATCTTTAAGCTCTAAGCTCTAAGCTCTAAGCTCTAAGCTCTAAGCTATTACTCTCCTTGAATACTCTTCATTGAAGTTTTGTAGTTAGTCAACGCAGTCTTCAATGCAGCGTTTACAGCGTAACTCTCATCGTCGGCAGTAGTGAATGTCCACTTGAAATCACCACCGTTCTGACGGCCAGCGTATGCCTTGACGTTCTCAACAGCCTGCTCAGCTGAATCTGGAGTGTAAGAGTACATCACAGATGAGTCTGTGTCGAAGTTGTTGTATGTGTTGCCTCCTGAAAGAGACGCTACTGATGCTGGCACTTTCTCGTTGCGGGACGTTGCCTCGTAGAAGTCGAAATCTGTCTTACCGTTCATTCCTCGTGTATCAGTTGATCCCTTCAAAGCTGAGATTGTGTTGTTGTAAGAGCAGTAAGTGACCTTGCCCTCAAACTTGTTGCCGAACGACTTGATTGTTCCACCTGCCTCTTTGCTGAAAGTGGCGTTGTCTGTTGTGCTCTTGCTATCCTCTGCGTAAAGGTCAGAACCCTGCATTGATGTCAACATTGGGAATTTACATGAGCGGAAATAGTTGTTCTCCGAGAAGACGCTTGAACCAAGTGTTGAACCGATACCATACTTGGCATTTCCGTCATAATAGTTATTGTAGACGTGGGCTGAATAGTAGCGAACACGTGGGTGGCGGCTATCTGAGTGGTCGTACCAGTTGTGGTGGTATGTGATGTAAAGATCGGAAGTTGTGCCTTCGCTAAGTCCAAGCAAGTTACACTTACCGTTATCGTAGAAGTGGTTGTATGAGAATGTGATGTAAGTCGACTTCTTGCAATCCAACGCACCGTCGCCCTTCACCTGATCCGCATCACTTCCGGCATCACCATAGAAGAAATCACAGTTGTGAACCCATGTGTATTCGCAAGCCTGCTGTAGACCGATATTGTCGCCCTCGCCAGAATCACAGTTCATTGTACCGATATTGCGAACCTCCACAAGTTTGGCGTTCTTGATTCTCACACCCCAACCGTTGGCTACAGCGTCCTCGCCGACACCTTCGATTGTGACACCAAGACTCTTCTGCTTAGTTGCTCCAAGGTCAACCAACACGTCGCCCTTATCAGTCACGGCAGGATCAGTCACGTTACCCACAAGACGGATGCAGAGTGGGCGAGCGTCGTAACCCTTCTTATATAGAGTCAAGATATTCTGGATTCCCTGAGCCGACGTTGTTGTTCCATTGCTTGAAGTCACGATGTCAGCAGAGACCTTATCCTTAGTTTTCTCAGTAAGGTAAAGCACGATAGCGTCCTTCTTCAAAGTACCGTCCATGTTGTAAGCACCAGGCACGTTGCCATTTGAGAATGCAAAACCAGAACGGTCGTGAGCCTTAACTGAGACTTTTGAGATAGATGGCTTGCAAAGTTCCTTGCCATTAGCGTCTACCGCAACCACGCTTAGATTATAGTTGCCAGCCGCAAGACCAAGGGCATCAGCACGGAAGAAGTTGCCATAGTTGCGGATCAACGCGTCGTCGATCTGAACATACTGGCTATCAGATGCCTTCTTCACAGAAACCTTATATTTAGATGCTCCAGAGAAAGGAGACCAAGTAGCGAAACAAGTCTCAAGCCAACCGCCAGTTGTAAGGATCTTGATATCACCCTGAGTAGCCACCTCACCAGGAGTGGTAGGCTCAGAAGGAGTCACATCAACAGGATCAGAAGGGATAACTGGAATGACAGGATCAATAGATTCTCCAGCCTTAACAAAAACAACACTGTCGACGATATCAGTAGTATATTCGACCACACGTCCATCCTTCATGAAGACGTGGAAACTGTCAGCCATTGATGCTGAGAATGCAGAGGCAAGAGCCAAACTGAAAATAATGTGTTTATTAGTATTCATAATCTTTAGATATTTAGGACCCCCTCAATCCCCCTTAAAGGGGAAGACAACTTCCAAACTCCTCCCTTTAAGGGAGGCCGGGAGGGTCTATGCTCCTCCCTTTAAGGGAGGCCGGGAGGGTCTTGATTTTTTACTTTTTAATAAATTTTACAACCTCAGAATTGATTCTGATGAAGTAGATGCCTGATTTATAGTTTGCGACGTCGATGCTCAAAACATCACCGTCGGCTTTCATATTAGCGACAGTCATACCGCTCATATTAATGATTGAGATGTTCGCATTTGCAGGAACACCACTAAGATTGACCGATTCCACAGCCGGGTTAGGGTAGAGAAGAATGCCTTCGCTTGATGTCTCCTCCACAGCAGTCGGTTCCTTTACCTCAACCTCAGTGAAATAGATACGCTGAAGTGAAGAGAAATCGTAGCTGGTCATACTGCCATCAGTAAAATAAGTATCGACTTTACCATTAGAAAAGACAAGTTTTCTTAATTCATCAGTAGTGTGAGATACACCTTTGTCTGCAATAAAAGTACCTGCAAACAAAGAGCTACAAAATAGAGTAGCAAGAATTGTAAGTGTAATACGTTTAACCATACTCGTGTGTTTTTGAAATCCTTCTGCTTGCAAATGTAATAGCATTAGTAAAGATAGCACGAAAATTCAATACCAAACACAGTAGATGAACATTTTTTCATGGATGCCAAACGTAACAATATCAAAATATACTTGTAACATACTGAGTGTATATGCTTGATAAATAATTGGATATAAGTGTCATCGTTGCGACGTCGAAATGCTCAAAAACATGGAAAATTTAGGGGAGTGAACGTAAAATTTCCGGAAATGATTCGAAAAATTAACGAACACGGATTGCACGGATAACACGGATATTTGTTGTGGCAAATTGAATTGAAACACGAATTATCAAAAATTGGCCACGAATTTTCCAGAAATTGGATGGTCTCCCGTAGAGACGGGGCATGCCCCGTCTAGCAAACAAGGAATATTGATCAACGGAAATTACCGAAAATGGATCGTAAAATTACCGAACACGGATTGCACGGATAACACGGATATTTGCTGACGCAAATTGGATGGAAAACACGAATTGTCATAAATTGGCCACGAATTTCCAGAAATTAGATGGTCTCTCAAACTTTTGGTGAAAAAATCACAAGATTTTATAATTAGCATCTACGACGTAGAGGTCTCCGTTTGAATCTTTTAAGACATTGCGGGGATATAAATCAGAAACTTCAATGTCGCCATTCGTGAAACAAGATTCTGATTTTTCTTGAAATCCCAAACTAATCATATACGATTTGATTTCATCTGGTGTAGAAAATGTGACATCCTTTATATAATCTTGTACTAATATTGGATAAATACTGTTGCCACTTAATCCTGTAAAACCAT
>JAZUIF010000042.1:0-18783 GCA_045642085.1 Paludibacteraceae bacterium
ATTTCTTTTATTTTTTTGTAGAAGGTTGCCTCATCGGGTGCTTTGTATCCATAAAGTGTTAAAAAATTATTTAAAGTCCTGAGATTAATAGACGTGTATTTTTGGAATTTCTCTAAAGATTCTATATAATACTCAGGTGCATATTCTGCATTTTCAAATAATAGCCTGTTATATGTCCTCTCTACGTCTCTGACTATTCTTTCTTCTTCTTTTGTCAAATTAATTTTCATAGTATCAACATTAGAACTAACATCCAAATCGCAATTTGATATCTTTATTTCACATCCAAATTCGTTATTGGAATATGATAAAGAATCTTTTATCTCTACACTCTCACTAAATGCAGATTCATTTTTAGACTCTACATTTTTTTGTTGAGAAACCTCGACACATCCGCAAAGATTCAAAAGAATCAAATTGCACAATAAGAAAATCTTTTTTCTACTCATTTTTTATCTCTTTTATAACAATATTGATCGTTGGTATCAACCTCAAAGTCTTTTTTATCTATAGTAGATAAGCTTCCATCAATATGTTTGATTTCAACTTTTGGCGTTTTTTTGCCATATTTTTCTAATAATGAATGCGAAACGATTCTAATTTTATCATTGTCAATAATAGCAATAGGAGTATATTGTTCATAATCAAAATACAATGAAGGATTGCATCGATTATTCAAGCCCTTTCCACAAGATTGAGCAGATCTCACCTCAAAGTGGACATGAGGACCTTTGGTTCCTTTTGCATTCCCTGTTTCACCAGAGTAGCCTATAATGTCTCCTGCTTTTACCTCGTCTCCCTCTATGACGCAAAAACTGCTCAAATGTGCGTACGCCAAATAGAAGAAATCTGAATCTTTATTAAATCCAGGACCATCTGTATATTCATCAGAAAAATACGGTTCGAAATTTTTCTTTCTTCTATTTTTGAATATCTGCACTTGAGACTCTTCGTAAATAGCGAGAACTATAACATTGCCATAGTCTCCAACTGCACTTGCTGATACAATTCTTCCATCCAAGCAAGCATATATAGGTGTGTTTAATTTTGCAAACAAGTCAACACCTTGATGTGGTCGAGAGCCTCTATAATGAAAAGATGCATTATATGCACCAAAACCACCTCTAAATTGGTACGCACAAATTTGCATCACATCTAATGGATCGTGCCAACTTGTACTATGTATAGGAAAATCTTTTTCAACTTCTTTGCAAACTTCTTTCTTGTAATTGAAAGCTTTCTTTAAGGTTTCAAAAGTGTTTTTGCGTGCTTCCCAAGATAGAGGAGTCTCTTTGCTTGGGTTGTTTAGTAATCTGTTTATCAATAAGTAATAATCCATTTCCTTGGTTGATTCAGATTCCATGAACAAGCAAAGTTGTGATAGAGTCAACATATAAGGGACAGAAAAACACTCCTGATATTTTTTTACTACATTAGAATTATTCGATAACACTCGATTGTGCATGAAACTTCTATTCGTAAAAAATGTAGCTCCAGAATCGACTATATTATGTATGTCATTAGATATCAATTCAGGAGATTCTAATACATTTTTAGGCAAACGGCCATTATAGGTTTTATAATGGGCTTCATGAGTCATGTGTAAAAGTCCACGTCCCTTAAATTTACTTTTAGAAGAGGCATAATTATTGGGGGCTTCCTCAGAGGCTCTAAAGTAAGCTGTCTCCACACATGCCATCGCTAAAAAGACAATTTTTTGAATGCATTTGTTTATTCCGTATCTCTTAAAAGAAAAATTTAATTCTTTCGTAAATGTAGAAATGCTTCTGTCGTTTACATACGGTGAATTTTCCCAAATATTATCATTAGGTTCCTTTCCTCGTAAAGCGGCAATAATCTTTTTCACCTCCTCCACAGTGAAATCCCTATGACAGAAACATTTTGTGTTGGTGTTTTTATCTTCCTCTTTCTCCTCCTTCTCCCAGTCTTTTCCTACCACTACCGGAGCCAATGAATTATACGAATTGACATACTTCTTGCTCTCTTCTGTCTTTGCCGCAATTTTTAGCTGGTAGTAGTAGCTGCGGGTGTTGTTGAGTGTTTCTGAATTGTAGGTTTTGTTAGCAAGATTTTCAGACATTTCTTCCAAAGCTTCGTTTTGAACAGAAGACATTTCTTGCTGAACGTCGAATTTATACAAGTCTCCAGGTGTCTTGGGATAAGAACAAACTTGTCGCCAACCTTCTGATGGTCGACAATCAAGAAGTGTATATTTTGCCGATCTGAATTTTTCTAATACTTTGAAATAGAATAGACGTGGCAGTTTTGAATCACCGTGATCTTCTTCTTTGATATTACCTTCATTCAGTGGAATGGATATCTCTACAATTCCCGATTCGTCTGGTTCAAATTCCTCACTTTTGAATACTATAGAATCTAATCCCAATTTGTTTTCATATAGACAGAATCTTAGATTTTTTAGTCTCTCTTTGCTATAATTCAAAACGCAAAGTCGGGCAGTGACTGTATTGTTTTTACCGCTTTCGTCAAGATAATTAATGATCCTGACAAGTCTCTTGCCGTTGGATTCGGCAAAATACCCGTCGACAGAAGGTCTGCTTTTAACACATAGATTGGTATGTTTGGAAAACAATCCCATTCGCTCCGTTCTTGACAAATTTTTCACTATTCTTGAAGGACTATCAAACACTACAAAGGTAAGAATTAAATCTTTATCTCCATCGTGTGAAATATTCTTGTTTGCAATTTCTTCAAAAATATTCTTCTCCACATCAATATTGTCGACGTGGAAATTTCCGTCTTTATCCAGCTCTGTCTTGAAGGTGCACAACTCTTTCTTCTGGCAATAGAGAGATACGTTTACTGTTCTCTTGCTGTTCTCCTCTGTCGCTCCCCAAGCCGGTACTGACGCGTTGATACCAAACTTGTTGTTTCTGCCTATTTTGTCAATCTTCTTATTGTCGACGTCGCAAAACTCCCATTTCTTAATCTCTGCTTCTTCTATCTTAAATACCTGAGACTCAAAACTTTTGCCGTTGAGCGTCGCCACGATTTTATATTCTCCTGGCTTGTCGACGCGGAAGATGCCTTGTCTCAAACAGTCCTTGTCGGCTCCGTTGGCTTTGTATTCTACTGAGTTTTTTTCAGTTGCGAATGTGCCGTCGCCAAACAGAAATTTGGGATCGATGTGGTATTTCACTCCGACGTATCTTCTGCCGTTGTTTGAGCTGATTGTGATTCCTGTAACGTAGTTATTGGATATCTCAAACTTATGGCTGATAATCTTTTGTGTGATGTTTCCACTCGTTTTCTGCACACCGGTTCCTGTCACACCACCGTTGCAGTATGATGTGTTTGTCAGGTCGGCTTCGATTTCGTATTGGCCTTCTTCTATGAAAAAGTACAAGGCTGTTTCTCCTTTGGTTTTGAACGGTTCATCGACGTAAATGTCGTCTTTCTTCATCCTCCATTCCACTTGGCTGAAATCACCATCTTTTTTGTCTTTCAATTTTACAATAAAGGAGAGTCCTTCCTGTGGTCTTTTCAAAGTGACATTATTGGTCGGCTTTTCTTTGCTTGCCGACGTCGGAACGTATGCGAACAATACTGCTTCGTTGTAAGAACGGACGCTGATTGATTTCTCGTTAAATGGCTCTACTTCAACTCCTTCTTCGGTTTTCTTATGCAAAGAAAAGGTGATTTTATAGTTCACTTCGCCAGCCGACGGAGTCAGCGATAGAGTCTTTTTGTCAACGTCGAAACTGTAATCTCCTTCATCCACCGATTCTCTGTTTCCTTTCTCAACGGTGCAACTTAAATCCTCAAAATTGGAATCAAAGTCAAGCAAAAATTTAGGAGAGAAGACGGTGGTTGCTCCCTGTTTTACATTGACAATCGAATCTGTTGTCTCTTTCCCGTCTTTCAATATTTTGGTGATGCGGTTTTGCTCAACGACGTCGACAACTTCCTCGCAGTCTCTATAAAAGGGAGGTTGAGTTTTATTATTTTCGATTTTTAATGGACAGTTGGGATTTAATTTGAAGTATTTTTCTAGTGTCTTGTCTCCACAAGCCTCAATATGGTATTTGCCTGGTTTATGGAGCTTTATGTTGAATGGAGAACTGACATGTTTGAATATCTTCAGATCATCAATGTATGTGCCTTTATTTATTTTGTTCTCCTTGTCCTCTTCGAGTTCCTTGGTTGTAAAGAAAACCCAATTCTTGAAATTTGGATACGTAAGTTCTCCTTTATGATTTTCTTGGCTATAAGCGTGAAGAGTAATTTGTTCGTTGATTCTGACTGTATTTTTAGAGACGGACACACTTTTTACATTTTTCGTTTTCTGTTCGATTTTGTCTTTCCCAAAATCCGGGAATGTCACGACCAAAGCCAGAGGAAAGTTGCTAAGTGTTTGAATCTTCGTCTTTTCGAAATCTGCAACTGAAACATTTTTGATTTGTCCAGGAAAGACGCAAGATATTTCACCTGCAAAAATAGGGCACATCATGGTGCTGCTTTCAGTTAGAGCATTCTGGTTGCCATGTGCGATGGTGTTTTGTTTATTCCATTGTCCATTTGCATACAAGCAAACAGGATTTTGCGGATTTTTGTTCTGGGCACAGGTCGCAAATGGAGATGTAGCTATTTTGAAGTTGATATCTTTATCAACCGCCACAGCCTTACCTTGTGCCATAACTTTCTGATTGTTTGCGACTAAAATCTGGCTTGGTGCACTTCCATATTGACATTTGAAGATTGCACCATCGACAACGTATTGGTCTCCAGTTTTTACTTGAGACGTCTTATTTTTAGTCGATTTAGAATTACCGGATTTCTTCTCTGTACCGTTTTTCTTCTGACTATTCATAACATCATTTATTTTTTGACTGTAAAATTATAACTTATTAAATTTCATTCGATTGTTGACCAAACAAAAACTGTGTCGTTCACTAATCTATAATTACAGATGCAAATATAATGGTTTGTTGGATAAATACAAAACTATAAATGAAAAATAAAGACGCGATAGGTTTTAATCCATCGCGTCTATTTTCGTTATCGTCTTCGTTATCGTTAACGTCAACGTTATTTTGTTGCCTTCAACACTACCTCTGCGTTTTCGTCGCTGAAAGTAAGCTCTCCATTCAAAAGAAGGAATGAGCGAGTGTTGTTAAGAGCGTCGATAAGTGCCATCTCAAGAGTATCTTTGTCTGGACACATCATCTTTGTTGCTCCAGTGTTGTCGAAAGCCAACGAGTTAGCTGCACGACCGTTTCTGTTGATCTGACCGAAGATAGAGTTGCAACCTACTGTAGCATTCATTCTGTTCTCATTTACGTTGATTAGAACGTATGCTGATGTGTCACCTTCAGCTACAGCCAAATCTTTTACTGATTTGATCATCCACTTGCCGTCAAGTGCCTCGAATGGTACTGGACGAGCGTCAACACCAGGAGTCTCATCTGAGACAGTTACAGCTGAATCAGTTGCAACAACTTCATTGTTCTCGTTGTTCTGAGGTGCATTGCCACATGATGCCATAGCTCCCATAAGCATAAGGAAAAAAAGATTTTTTTTCATTTTTATAATTAGTTTGAAACAACTTTCTGTTTTTAGACGCGGCACGGCACGTCTCTACGGCTGATTAAGACGCGGCACGTCTCTACGCTTTCAAAATATAATCGCGGACTGCCTCCATCTGCCATTTGGGTGTCGATGTCGCGCCGCAAATTCCGATTTTCTCTTTGCCTTTGATATCAGACAAATCTATATCTTCCACACCTGAGATAAGTAGGGTAGTAGGATTTGTCTTCTTACATTGTTCGTAGAGAACTTTGCCGTTTGAACTTTTCTTTCCGCATACGAAGTAGATCAAATCGTATTTTGATACAAAGTTAATGATCTTTGGAATACGATTAGCCACCTGTCTGCAGATTGTGTCGAAATACTCAAAATTAATGCCGTTTTGTTTTCTCTTTTGGATTTCCGAGATGATTTCGTTGAATCCGTCGATGCTTTTGGTTGTCTGAGAAAACAGGCATATATTCTTTGTGAAGTCGATTTTGTCGATATCGTTCAAATTCTCCACCACGATTGCAGTTCCATTGGTTTGACCTACAAGTCCGTTTACCTCTGCATGTCCCACTTTGCCGTAGATTACAATCTGTGTGCTTTGCTTGTCGTGTTTCTCGTATGCTTTTTTGATTTTGCGTTGCAATGCGAGCACCACGGGGCATGTGGCGTCGATGATGGAGATATTGTTCCTTTTTGCTAAATCGTATGTCGACGGTGGTTCTCCGTGGGCTCTTAGAAGCACACGGGTGTCTTTCAATTCCTCCAACTCCTCGATACAGATAGTCTCCAGCCCTTGTTCTGTAAGTCTCTCAACCTCTCGGGAATTGTGGACGATGTCGCCTAAGCAATAAAGCGAGTGGTTTTGCTCCAACTCATCCTCCGCTTTTTTGATTGCCGACACCACTCCTGGGCAAAAACCGGAATTCTCGTCGATATCAATAATCATCGCTTTCGTTTTGATTTTGGTTTTCGTTTATTTTGTCTTTTCGTTAAAAATCTGCATCAACCACTTGTTCTGCTGCTCGATAGTTAGCAATCCGTTGTCAAGTTCGATAGCGTCGTCAGCTTTTCTAAGTGGAGATTCCGCACGATTCATATCGATATAGTCGCGCTCCTGCACGTTCTTCAAGATATCATCGAAAGATACCTTGTCGCCTTTGGCTGTCAACTCGTCGTATCTTCTTTGAGCTCTTACCTCTGCTGAGGCTACAACGTAAAGTTTCAACTCTGCGTTAGGGAATACTGTTGTGCCGATGTCACGACCGTCCATCACGATTCCACCTCCCTCTCCGTAGCTTCTCTGCAAATCCACCATAGCGTGACGTACGAATGGCACTGCAGCTACTGGGCTCACGTTTGATGACACTTCCATTCCACGGATCTCAGACTCTACGCATTCTCCGTTTAGATATGTGTCGCTCTTTCCTGTCGACTCGTTAACGCGAAACTCAATCTTGACTTCGTTCATACGCTGCTCAAGAGCGTTTGTGTCGACAACACCATCTTTGATTAGATTATTGCGAAGACAGAACAATGTCACTGCGCGATACATTGCTCCTGAATCGATATATTTATAGCCTACCTCTTTCGCAAGCCATTTTGCCATTGTGCTCTTTCCACATGACGAGAATCCGTCAATTGCTACTACTATATTTTTCATTTTGTATATCCTTTATAATTATTGGTGCCAATCATACAGACTAACACTATATCATTAATCATCAATCATCAATCGTTAATCATTAATCATTAATCATTAATCATCGTAATTTATAGACTCTACGTATTCTGGTCTATTTATTCTATAACCTACAGTTACTCCGAATACATTTGCGGCCTTTCCATAAATAGAATAAGCTGCTCCGACATATACATTCTTGATGTTCAAGTTAAGTCCGAAACTGAATCCTGCTCCAGATCGACCCTCGGCCAACTGGTATTCACGTCCGTGACGACAGTTGTATGCCACGATTAGAGAAAACTCATCTCTTGGAACAAATTCTAAGCCAAAAACGAAGTGGCGTATGAACATGTCGCCCCAATTAACCTCCTGTAATTTGTCCAAGTCATCTCCTTCAATCGTTGCCTTGTCTACCTCGTTATATTTGGTATAATTCAAATCCCAACGATTGATATCTGTGTATGTGACAGAGAATTTTAATGGAGCATGCTCAAGACCTTTTGTGAAACCGAATTGCATATTCCATGGTAGACGGTCTCTTGAATCAGGAGTGTCTGTGTATGTCGCAAGCTGAACACCAACGTTTCTTACAGCGAAGCCTAAAGATAGGTTTTTATCTTTGTTGAAATAGTTAGCACCTATATCGAATCCGAATCCGAAACTTCTCTCTTCGGCGATAGACGAACAAATTAGTTTGAATCCAAGACCTACACGGAAATTTTTGGCCAACAGACGACTGTACAGGCCTTCTGCCATGAAGTCGGTAGCACTGAATTCTCCTATTTCGTTTCCATAAATATCTGTCTCAGGCATTTTTCCGTATGGTGCGAACACAATGGCAGCACCCCACGAATTTTTGTCGTCGATTGCTCTTGAATATGCACCTGTGGCCCAACTTGAACCGGCTAGATAGTTCTGGTAGCTTAAAGATGCCGTATTGTGTGAATCTTCGGTCATTAGGGCTGGATTGCGCAGCGCGACATCTAGCTCCATGCTATGAGAAGAGACATTTTCGACTCCTATGCTTCCTGTGTATGCAGAAGTCGATGCGGAAAGAAATTCCCATCCGTAAATACTTCTTTCTGCAAGTGCGGGAAATGCAAATCCCGCTGAAAGCATAAGTGCAATAACTTTATTCATACGCGTTGGTATTATTTTTTCTTCTTTTTAGATGCTGTTGTTGCACCCGCTTTTGAGCCTTTTAGAATTTCATTTGCTGTAATAAGATTGACTTTCTCAGGATCAAGCACGATCTCTCCTCCCGACATGTCTCGCAAATCTTTGAAGATTTTCAAGTCTTCAGTCTCTTTATTATAAGCAAAATAGCTCTTTTTCATTTGGTTGGCAATAAGAATGGCCAACGACATCTTCTCGTTCTCATCTTCGATTGTTCGACAGTATCCAATCAACTTCTGAATAGAAGCACCGTAATGCTTGTAGATCATGAAGTTGTCTGGGTAAGACATTGGCTCAGGCTTTGTGTTCAACTCCTCTTTCTTGATTATCTCGTATGGATAGTCGATATCAAGTTTGAAGTCGGACATGATAGCCAAATGGTCCCAAAGGATATGCTTGAAATCGTTGACATCACGTAGATGCGGAAACAGATTACCCATTGTCTGGATTATGCTGTTTGCACAGTTGGTGCGCTCTTCTCTGTCTTCTATGGTAAGACAGTAGTCCACCATGTTTTGGATGTTTCTTCCGTATTCTGGCAGTGCAAGTCGTGGCATCTGCGTATTGTATGGCATTCCGTCCATTTTTATCTTTATTTCATTAATCTCTGTAGAACTGTTTCAACCAACTTCTCCATAGTGCCGTGGTACTCTGTGTTCATGTTGCCTGATGTACGGCCTGCGATGATGCAGCATACTGTCATTGCTCTATGTCCAAGTAGACGTGAGAGTCCAGCCACAGCCGAACTTTCCATCTCGTAGTTGGTTACTTTTTCTCCGTTATAGTCGAACGTGCGGATTTTAGCATTCAATTCAGGATCCTGAGGCTGCAGACGAACCCATCGTCCTTGTGGAGCGTAGAATCCTGGTGCTGAGATTGTCACTCCCTTGATCATGTCGTGACCAATCTGCTCAACAAGTTCCGCATCTGCGCTGATAACGTACGGACGAGCATAACGTGCTGAATAGCCGACGTGTTTGCAGAATTTGTCCTCGAAATCCAAGTCGCAGACATTCTCTCCGCTGTAATAGTTGAGTACACCGTCGAATCCGATGCTTCTCTTCGATACTACATACGAACCGATAGGACAGAAGTCTTGCATTCCTCCACTTGTGCCGACGCGTACAATTGTCAGACTCTTTAGATTGTCGCAAACCTCACGTTTTTCAAAGTCGATGTTGACTAGGGCGTCAAGCTCAGTAAGTACGATATCGATATTGTCTGTGCCGATACCATGGCTCACGCAAGAGACTCTTTGTCCGTTATATTTTCCTGTAATAGTGTGGAACTCACGGCTCTGCACATCACACTCTATACTTCCTTTGTCAAAAAATGATGCCACCATGTTCACACGAGCAGGATCGCCGACAAGAATGACCTTGTCTGCCAACTGTCCTTTCTTCAAATGTAGGTGGAACACTGAACCGTCTTCATTCAACGGTAGTTCCGATGGTGCTATATATCTTCCCATATCTATTCAATTTTAAGTTAAACTTAAAAATGCGGATCACTTTATCCTCTGTAATATGAGGTGTTTGATCTCTATCTCTATATTATAAACAGCAATAATCATAAATTATTGCGTAATCTAATATACATTTTAGCAAAAATAAGAAAAATCCGCTAAATATTGGTTGTTAAACGAAAAAAAGAGTAGGGCGGTGACAAATTAGAATTTTATACTACCATGCACTTGTGGTATGGCTCATACAAAAAAAGAGACGATGCATTAGCAACGTCTCTTCATATTGGATTTTGTTGTTTTTACTTTATTGGAACGATACGGAAGTTGTCCAAACATAAATAGTTTTCTGTAGGATTTTCTGCAGCTTCACCTACAAGTACGAATGTCATGTTTGTAGCTGTCTTCAAGTTGATTGGACCAGCCTCTATGGCGTCACTCTCGTAGCTGCGGTTGAACAATGTAAGTGGAATTACAATAGTCTGCCAACCATTTTCAGTACAGAATGATCCTGTCTCTGGATTGCGTGGCTCCCATGCGTAGATTGGAGACTGCTCACGACCATGTTTGTTGGCTGCCATAAATGATCCGAAGAAAATTTCAACGCGTGGGTGACATCTGAACGGACATTCTTTAGGAACGAATACCTCGAACTTCAAGCATAATTCCTCGATTGGTCTGGCTGCGTTGCTTCCTGCTACTGAATGGTTTCCTCTACCACCATACTCTTCATTTGCACAATACTGAAGGAATGTCTCTCTCTTCATTGTCCATGAATCCTTATAGATTCCGTATAGCAAACCGTAATTGCCACAGATTGGCGCTGGTGGAGTTACAGGAAGTGTCAAAATGCTGTCCTCGTCTCCTTTCACGATTCTAGTTGGCTCACCCTCTTCGTCGAAAGCGTCGAATCCACCCCATGTTGAAGTATATTCGTCAAAGTCAACGATCAAACCACGATTATCGCGGAACCAGAAATCTGAATAAACTTTTTTGCCATGTTTAGGAACATAACAAAGTTTTCCTGGCTTGACATCTTCTGGAACAATGACTGTAAGGACAGAATCGCTTGTCTTTCCTGCTACAATCTCTCCCTTAACGTCGTTCTCAAAGAAGATTTCGTCATCTGCTGAAAATCCGCTACCATAAATTACAGCTTCTTCTCCTGCATTGACAAACTCACATCGCATGCTGCTCATTGTGATGTCCTTTTTTTGGTTTTGGCATCCCATTGCGGCAAACAACATAGTGCCGGAAATTATGGTGTTAATAATTATAGACTTCATACTCTTTGTGTTTAAATCCTTATCTCCTTTAATTATGTTTGTGTTAGTCACATTTGTGCTCGTGGAATGCCTTGCGGAATTCGTCATTCTTCAATTCTTCTTTATATTTGACTAGAACATCTTTTTTACATTTTGCTCTATCCAACAAATCTCCTTCATTACATCCGCAGTATTCTCTTCCTGCCCAGTCTCCTTTCATAGACATTGAGCAACTTGAAAGCATTGCAGCTGTGAACCCCATTATTAAAACACTCTTTAACTTCATAATATCTATCCTTTTTAAACTACGTTAGATAAGTCGCAACAATTAACATTCTCGTCTTCAAAAAAGTTATCCAACCAGAAATTGCCACCTTCTAACACCCCAAATGTATATTTATTTATCCAATTTCCCAAAATAATTACACGACTTTTTGCATTTATCATCAAATCTAATTCAATATGACGATGTCCGAATACATAAAAATCATATTTTGGTCCATCAGAATTCTCGTTGTTTTTGGCAAAAATCACAAGATGCTCTTTGTCTTCACCAAGATAGATGTCTTCTCTTTCACTCTCTTCGTCGTCGACTTTCTCCCATCTGCTGTATCTGTTGCGTCGGCTCCACCAGTTGCCGAATGGCATTGTTGCGTCTGGGTGTATCCATTTGAACAGCCATTGGCATGGCCCGTTTCTGAAAAACTTACGAAGGAATCTGAACGTGCGGCTTGGATCTCCTAATCCGTCGCCATGTGCCATGTAGAAATCTTTTCCTTGAAGCGTTATCTTCTCTTCATTTCTGACGACTCTTACTCCAAGCTCTTTCTCCAGATAGCCGAATGTCCAGATGTCATGGTTGCCGGTGAAATAGATCACTTCGATTCCGTCGTCGACAAACTCCTGGATCTTTCCTAAGACTCTTGTGAATCCTTTGGGAATCACACAGTTGTACTCAAACCAATAGTCGAAGATGTCGCCTAGCATATATAGCGTTTGGCAGCTGCTTTTGATGCTGTCCATCCAACGAACAAATTTCTTTTCGCGCTCGATTGACGATGCTTTGGCGTCAAGTCCGAAATGACAATCGGATATGAAATAGACTCGGTTTCTTTCGTTTTCCATTATCTGGATCTGATTATAGGAATCCTAACTCAAGTTTTGCCTCTTCTGTCATCATGTCCTGGTTCCACTCTGGCTCAAACACGATCTCGACGTTACATGTCTCCACTCCGTCGATGGATTCCACCTTCTGTTTGATGTCCTCCACCATGAAGTCTCCTGCCGGACATGATGGAGCTGTCAACGTCATTGTGATGTTGACTGTCGTGCCATCCACATCGATGCCATACACAAGTCCAAGTGCATATATATCAATTGGAATCTCAGGATCGTAAACGGTCTTGAGCATCTCCACTACTTTCTCTTCAATCTGCAAAAATTCGTTTTCTGCCATACTTAATTAGTTATATTCTGCAAAAATACAAAATCTAATTCGTAATTCGTAATGCTTGATTCGAATTGTTGAGGTTCTTTAATTAGCATTGTCAATTAAGAATTATGAATTGTCAAAATACCGGACTTAGTAATCTTGCTATCGACTCTTTGATCCTCATCGTGAATGGTCGGCTTTTCCATCTTGACATATCGAAGGCTTCGCTGTTTGCGATGTCTTGCTCGAAGATTCCTTTGAATAGTGAGGCTGTTTCGTCGCCATAAAGGATTGCGTTTGTCTCGAAATTGTGTTCAAGACTGCGGAAATCCATGTTTGCACTACCCAAACTGACTATCTTATCATCTGATACGATTAGTTTGCTGTGGATGAATCCTCCTTTATAAAAGTAGAATTGGATGCCTGCCGACGCAAGACCTTTCACGTAGGAATATGTACTCATCAGCACAAATCTTTCGTCGCTCTCCAAAGGTATGACAATTTTGATTTCGACTCCACTCTTTGCAGCTGTCACCAACGCTGAACGTACGGCCTCGTTAGGCATGAAGTAGGGCGACTCTATATAGACGTATCTCTTACTTTGCATTATGATGCGTAGGTAAGTCTGCATGATAGCTCTGTATTCCATGTCGGGACCACTGAACACGGTCTGCATCTTGCAAGGTGTGTGGCCTTCAGAGACTGTCGGCGTTTTAGTGTCGATAGGAGATAATTGTCTGCTGACGAAGTGGTAATCTTTCCTGAACACTTTCGCCAAACCTTGTATGCCTTCTCCAATGACTCTGATATGTGTGTCTCTCCATTTTCCAAAAGATGGTTTGCCTTCGATATATCTGTCGGCTACATTCATTCCTCCAATATAGCCGATGGCATTATCGATAAGAAGGATTTTTCTATGGTTGCGATAGTTGATTTTCTTGCCGAAAAAGGGTAGGGTGACAGGAAGAAACTCATGGTATTCGATTCCTGCGTCGGCAAGATATCGCTTTGTTTTCTTTGTCACCTTCCAACTGCCGACAGCATCCGCAACGATCTTGACGTTGACGCCCTCTTTGGCTTTTTTCACCAGGGTCTCGAGAAAACGATTGCTCAATTTGTCGTTTTCAATGATATAATACTCTGCGAATATAGATTCTTTTGCCGACTCCAAATCAGCGAATATAGATTCGTAGAGAGACTCTCCATCTGTGAAAGGTTTTACGAGCGTGTTATCATAGATCTTCTCGTCGCAAAGATTAGAGATCAGTTGGGATAGATTTTCATATCCGTCGACAGAAACTTCTGAGTCGAATTTTTCATCTAACTCTTTCAATGCTTCCGTATATGCTTTGTTGGCTTTTTCTACAGTTTTCCCTTTTCTGAAATCACGTCCGAATAAAGCGTAAAGAATCAGACCGACCACAGGGATTGATATTATAGTGATGATCCATGCGATCGATTTTATCGGGTTTCTATTCTCCAGCATCAGCACGATAATGGTCATAGCCACTGCGTAGATGTATAGAGCGTAGAAAAACCAGTATGTTATTTCTGCAAGCATTTAGAAATTAATTAGATAAAATATTACATTTAAAAGTATCCTTATACAACGATGTCTGAGGATTATACTTATACTGGGCATCGGCTACCGAATAGAAAGGAACCGATAGTATTATGGATTTTATTGATTTATTCATAGTGAAACCAGAAACCTGAAACTATGTGGGCAGGCAGAAGGCACTGCCCCTACCAGAAACTTGAAACCAGAAACCAACTCCCCAGATTTAATTAAAAAAGCGAGCCGCTGATTAGTGACTCGCTTTCATATAAAGAATTTATAGATTCTTATTTCTTTGAGTAGTGACGCTGAGGAACACCGTAATCCTTCTTCAAGTAAAGAGCACCAGCACCATCGTTAGGAACGATACGGATGTTGTCCATAGCAACCTTGTACTTCTCTCTTCTCAAGCAGCTACCGTACTCATTTACGTTGATTGTGAATCCACCCCAACGCTCAACCTCTGTTGGATCTGCGTGAAGCTGTGCGTAGTTGTAGTGGTGCTTGTAGTCTGTCCATGCACCGTTAGTGTACTGACCATTGTGAGAAGCATCAGCACAAATACTCATATTCTTGCTCTTCCACAACAACTCTGAGAATGGGATAGTTACTGTCATCCAACCTTCAGTGAAGAATGGTTTTGCATCTTCAATCTCCCATGAATCTGTCTCCTTGATCCATACATATTCAGATGGACACCAGTAAGCAGCGCAATTACGGATATTTCCAATTGGATCCTCGTCATTTCCGCTACAGAAACCGAACTCGAATACCTCACCGATGATTGGGCTATCTTTTGGTACATTAACCTCAAACTTGATAGCGAACTCACGAATGTTGATCTTCTTGTCTACGATATCCTGAGTGAATGATCCGAATACTGTTGGATCTGATGCCTTAGCGTTCTCACGTGCACTCTGGTAAACGATTGCCTGCCAGCTCTTGATGTCGTCGAATACACCATAGTCGCCATTGTTGTCTGTGAAAATGCTTGCATACTTCTCTGCACCTCCTGGAATATAAAGCTGCTCCTTCTTATTGTCGAAGTCAACAATGATATTGCGTGAGTCGCGGAAAAGAACATCTGTCTTGATAGAGTCAGAACCGTTTACAATCATAACAGGGAATGAGTTTGCTACTCCTTCTGGAACAACTGCCCAAATTTCGTTGTTACCCTTAACCTCTACCTTTGGAGAAGCAAGGTTGAAGCCATTACCATCGTTGAATAGTACGTTGACTTTAGCTCCCTTTGAGTACTCTCCACCTTTGATCTTTAGCGGCTTTCCTGCAACTGTAAACTCATTATAGAATATGTATGCAGCATCTTTCTCTGCAATTGCTGTTGTGTCAACAGAAATTTCCTGCTCAACAGGCTTGATTGGACCCTGTGCACCCTCTGCTGGCTTAGCCTGCTCCTTGTTTCCGCATGAAGACATTGCAACTGCGACTGCAGCGATTGCTATTGAATGATATATCTTTTTCATTTTGTCTAATAGTTTTTATCCATTTCTTGCAAAAGTAGGTATAATAATAGTATAATTAAAACTTTTTAACTGTTTTTTTATCAAAAATTGCAAAGTTTTCGTGGTTTTTTTGGAGAAATGAGTTAATATTGCCATGAATTTAATTAAAAATTGGGTAATATGAAGTTCAATAAGTTTTTGGCAATGTGCTTTCTCGCATCAACTATGATGTGTGGATCTTTCACTTCTTGTGGTGATGATGATGACGCTCCTTCAAGCGTAGAGGATGGAAAGAATAAGGTAGAAGATGGCAAGGCTACAATTGAGCAGGGTAGAGCTGATGGTAAGGAACTTGCTCAGATATACAAGGATGTTACATCTGGTGGTCTTTCAATGGAAAGTGTTGCCAGTGCGACTAAGGTTATGACTCTTGTGAACAAGTACAGAAATTCAGATGATAAGGTTTATAAAGGGGCTTTCGCAGAGGCTCTTGTTGAAGCTTATTATGGTACAGAAGAGAAGGGCGACGAGGCAATCGCAAAGGTTGATGGTTTGCTTAAGAATATTGATAATGTCTTGAACCTTCTTAATGGTGGCAACAAGACTCAAGAGTAATCTTCGTATAAAATGTTTTTGGGAGGTGTTATGCCTCCCTTTTTTGTTTTAAGAACTAAATTTAAGATTGAAACTCGTTTTCCAAAAAAATGTTGATGTGAGTTTCATGATAAATATTGATAATCAACAATTAACTATTTATTAATTTGATGAGTTGCAATAATTACGACCAAAATAATGGATATGAAGACGACGACGCAGAAGTAAACTTTTCTGTAGGTCGCAGATTTCTTACTGGTAATGGAGTAGAGAAGGATGTCAAGAGAGCACTGGAGTTGTTTAAAGCTGCTGCTGAACAGGGCCATATGCTTGCCAGACAGATGGTTGAAACGATAGAAAGAGGTATGATGGAAGATTTGGATGATACTCCACAAAGTAATTTTCCTGCCAAACCAAAGACGTCTCCGATGCCAGAAGCGGTTACCTCTCCATCCTCAACTCCGACTCAAGGTTCGTCTTTGATGACTGAAAGTGAATTTTTTGAGTATGTCGAAAAATATTCGCATGTTGAAGCGGGAAGTATGGCACATAAGCTTATGCATGAGATGGCTATGAATGCTCGTCGTGTCACAATGGAGATGAACACGAGGTTCCATACAAATGACGAACTTATTACTCTTTTCTCTCAATTGACAGGAAAAGAAATCGATTCGTCATTCGGTATTTTCCCTCCCTTTTACACAGATTGCGGACGTAACATCCACGTCGGCAAAAATGTGTTTATCAATGCGTCTTGTCATTTCCAGGATCAGGGAGGGATTTTTATCGGCGACGGTTGCTTGATTGGCCACAATTGTATGATGGCCACAATCAATCATGATGAGATTCCGGAGAAACGTGGGGATATGTATTTCCATCCGATAACTCTTGGAAAGAATGTCTGGATAGGAGCAAACGTTACTATCTGTCCTGGTGTCACAATTGGCGACGGAGCGATTGTTGCGGCTGGATCTGTTGTGACTAAGGACGTTAAGGCAAACACAATTGTCGGAGGTTCACCGGCTAAGTTTATCAGAGACGTTAATCTTAAAGAACAATAATTTGCTTTCTTATCGCAACAATTACGAATTATGAATTACGAGTTATGAATTTATTTTGTAACTTTGCAAAATAAAGAGTAGCTAAAAATAAGATTATGCTTACACTAAAGGTAATTACAGAGAACACGGACGAAGTTGTCCGCAAGTTGGCGAGAAAAGGTTTTGACGCCAAAGAGGTGATTGGTAAAATCATTGAACTAGATAAGATTCGTAAAGCGACTCAGGCTGAGCTTGACGCTAACTTGGCTGAAACAAACGCAATCTCCAAGAGTGTAGGTGCTCTTATGAAGGAGGGAAAGAAGGCAGAGGCTGAAGAGGCAAAGAGCAAGGTTGCTTCTATCAAAGAGAAGTCGAAGGAGCTTGACACTAAGATGAATGAGGCAATCGAGAAGATCAACTCACTTCTATATACTATTCCAAACATGCCTTACGATGACGTTCCTGATGGCAAGACTGCTGAGGATAACGTTGTTGTTAAGATGGGAAATGAGATTCCTAATTTGAGTGAGGAGGCTCTTCCTCACTGGGAGATCGCTAAGAAGTACAACCTAATCGATTTCGAGCTTGGAGTTAAGATTTCAGGCGCAGGATTCCCTGTATATATCGGTAAGGGAGCTCGTCTACAGCGTGCTCTTATCAACTTCTTCTTGGATGAGGCAAGAAACGCTGGTTACACAGAGATCATGCCGCCAACAGTTGTAAACCAGGCTTCAGGATTCGGAACAGGTCAGTTGCCAGACAAAGAGGGTCAGATGTACCACTGTGAGGTTGATGATCTATACTTGATCCCAACAGCTGAGGTGCCTGTAACAAATATCTATCGTGATGTTATCCTTGATGAGAAGGATCTTCCTATCAAGAATTGCGCATATACACAGTGCTTCCGTAGAGAGGCTGGTTCATACGGTAAGGACGTACGTGGTTTGAACCGTCTTCACGAGTTCTCTAAGATCGAGATCGTAAGAATCGATACTCCTGAGCATTCAAAGGAGAGCCACAAGGAGATGTTGGCACACGTGGAGAGCTTGGTTAAGAAACTTGAGCTTCCATACCGTATCCTTCACCTATGTGGTGGTGATATGAGTTTCACAGCAGCTACTTGCTACGACTTCGAGGTTTACTCAGCAGCTCAGAAGAGATGGTTGGAGGTATCATCAGTTTCTAACTTCGATACTTACCAGGCAAATCGTTTGAAGTGTCGTTATAAGGGTGCAGACAAGAAGGCTCAGCTTTGCCACACATTGAATGGTTCGGCTATGGCTCTTCCAAGAATCGTTGCTGCATTGCTTGAGAACAATCAGACAGAGAAGGGTGTTCGTGTACCAAAAGTACTTGTTCCTTACATGGGTTGCGAGTATATTGACTAAGCACTAACATTAATAGAAAAGTAAGAGGGTGTATCAAAATTGATATGCCCTCTTTTCGTATTTAAAAATCAACGAAAAAATGCAACAAAGCCCCAACTTTCTCAAGCTGGGGCTTTGTTGTCTCATAAAGATTTTGTATCTTTATGGAAACCAATAATTTAATGA
>JAZUIF010000043.1:0-75568 GCA_045642085.1 Paludibacteraceae bacterium
TCAATAATTTAACAAAACCCAAAACAAAAATATGCAAAATCCATTTAATTTATACAAAAACAAACGACACTGAAACTTAATAAGTTAGAAAAATCAAACGAATATTATGCAGAAAATAAGCAAAAGTAAACTCAAAAAAAATTAAGGATTTTGTCAAAAAAAATCGAATTTTCTTTTGCAGAATGAAAATATGTTGTAATTTTGCAAGTGTAAAAAAAGAAACAAAGGTTTAACAATAAAAATTTACGACTATGGTTACTTTAATGATTTCTTGTTTGGCAGTTGCTTTCGCAGCTAAAGTTTATGTAGTTGAGTCTGCTCTTCACGCTTAATAACGAAGACGAAAACTAAAACGAATTGAGTTTATTAACAGATTAAAATTTACGACTATGATTACTTTGATGATTTCTTGTTTGGCAGTTGCTTTCGCAGCTAAAGTTTATGTAGTTGAGTCTGCTCTTCACGCTTAATAACGAAGACGGAAACTAATTGAGTTTATTAACGATTAAAATTTACGACTATGGTTACTTTGATGATTTCTTGTTTGGCAGTTGCTTTCGCAGCTAAAGTTTATGTAGTTGAGTCTGCTCTTCACGCTTAATGACGAAACGAAAACCACTTGAGTTTACTAACAATTAAAATTTACGACTATGGAAATGATATTAGCGTTATTTTGCATGGCTTCTGCAATTATGGTTGCTTATTCAGTAAACAATAGCAAGAATTTGAAGAATAACCAAAATCAGATAAACCGCATTTAATCATGGGACAGCAAAATAATTCAGACAAGCAATAATCCTGATTCAGACGAGACATCGAACGAATCAGGATTTTTTATTTAATACCTATTCTTTACCTCGACCATAAAATAGAATTCAATAGTAGCAGTCCACCAGAAAACCACACGAAAACAACCTACAAACCTCTATCAATCAACGCAATCTCCAATATATGTTATACAACAACAATTTGCCATCTCAATTTTTCATTCCAAAGGATGCATAATTAATCTCTTAGTGTTATATTTGCACAACCATTTGAAAAACACAAGTATTATGACAGAGAAAGTTAGATATTCCGACGAAGAATTGGAGGAATTCAGACAGATAATCCTTGAGAGACTTGAGAAGTCGAAAAAAACATATCAGGAATTGAAAGACACCATCACAAATGGCGACGGTGAGTTGAGTAGCACAGCTCCAACTTTCAAAGTGCTTGAGGAAGGTGCCACGACTTTGAGCAAAGAGCTTAACGGTCTACTAGCTCAGAAAGAGATGGTATACATCAAATGTCTTGAGGCAGCGTTAGTAAGAATAGAAAATAAGACTTACGGAATATGCAGAAAGACAGGTAAGCTCATCCCTAAAGAACGTCTAAGAATCGTACCTCACGCAACTCTTACAGTTGAGGCGAAAATGGAAGAAAACAAATAACATCATATTGAAAGCGGAGTTTTTCTCCGCTTTTTTTGTTTATAGTTTCAGGATCAATCAGTCTTCATTTGATGTTTTATACCATACCTTAAACAATTCTTAAATTTATTTTATCATTATTCACATTATTTTAGCAGTCGGCAACCAAATTTTAATTAAATTAGCGAAATCAAAAATCAGCATCAAAAATATAGACTAAAATGAAACGATATATAATTACAATTCTCATCGCCACAATGGGATTTGTCTCCTCATTAGCGGCGTCAATTTCACAGATGACTCTAGATGGGCTTGGCATAAAGGACAGTCTAGTCCTTAAATCCATGGTGATGGATTCTATCCTACCCTACGATTCCGAGCATTCCATCGTGGCTATACCTGTCAAGGTGGATTCTGTACGTAATGTCTACGACCTTTATGTGGCTAAAGTCAAAAATGCCGACGGAAGCGTGGAATGCTACGTTAAAGATGATAGCAAGATCGATACAGGTCGACGCAGAAAATATACATCCACTCGCTTCGACTTTGCTAACTTCAAACTTAACGATAAGGTGACTGCGTTCGGAATACGTATGACAGACAGCATCGGCAGCGACATGTATCTATCAAAAAACGAGTACATGACTCTTTATGCTCCTGACGGCAAGAAGATGCTAAAGGTCCTCGACAACCTTATGATTTCCAGCGTCAACGACCAGTGGAATCTTCAAAACTGTGAGGGAGACCACTTTACTGAGAATAAAATCGTGGTGATGAGCAGAAAGAAAAAGAAAGGAAACGAATATCGAGACCTAATCATCAAAAACCGCGTCGTATCGGTAAAGAACTTCATTAAGCATGATTCAACTACTGTCGACTCTACAAAACTGGAAAACATTCCGTCTACTGGTCAAGAAGCTAAGATTGTTTCTAAAGCTGTCGTAAAATACAACGATGGTGACGTGGTGACTCAAGGAAGCATGAACAATCTTTACATGCACGACAAGATGAACAATATCGATAGTGTCAACGTCGACTCTATAGCAAAGAAACTTGAAACAGAGAAGCAGACAAAGAACAGCCTGTCTGGTGAGGAACTTGACGACTATCTGCTTGAGCATGTTGAGGAAGACGAAGAATGTGTCGAGACAACAACTATTGAATGGATGCGTGAATATTACGTGTTCAGAAAAGGAAACTATGTATTAACCGCTGAATAATCAACATCGTGGCTACACTAGGAGATAAAAAAGGAAAGAGTAAGGGCAAATCGCTTGGATTCGAAATGCCTGAAAATAATACCGAAGAGTTGGTTGACGTCGTGATTTTTAACGACAACGTTACAACTTTCGATTTCGTGATTAAAGTTTTGGTGACTGTGTTCTTCTTGCCAAAGGACAAGGCTGTCGAACTTACATTCAAGGTTGACCAGGAGGGTTCGGCTATTGCAGGGACATACACCGTCGACATTGCAAAATCAAAGAAGGCTCTTGCCGACAGAATGTCGATGGCTGAGCATTTCCCTTTGAAGATAGAACTTTATTCCCACAATTAATCTAAACTGTTACAATAACAATTTAATTAAGCAGCAAAATGCTAAACGTACGATTCGTAACTGAAATGCTATGCAGAGCTCTATGCTATGCACAAGAATACGCATACCGCCACCGCCACCAGTTTTTGATGCCGGAACACGTGATGCTTGCACTCACTCGCCAAGTGCCGTTCTATCTGACTTACGGCAAATATGGGGAGCAGGCAATGCGTGAATATCTCGACAAATATGCAGAGGTAGTTCCAGACTTTATAGACTACGCAGGACCTATTGCGTCTTATAATCTCGAACATGCCATCGAATACGCAAAAGCTTTAGTCTATGAGCTTGAGCAGAAGAATAACATCAGCGAAAGTGCCTTCAAACTAAACTTGAAGAATTACGCAAACGATGAGAAATATAAGAAATTTGAGCATATAAGTCTTGAAGACAACGAGTCTACCCTACTCGTCGTAGGTGTGCCTCATCTTGTGATTGGAATGATTGAAGCTGGTTGCAAACTACCGCCTGAACTTGGGGAGAAGTCTGCAATCAACATCCACAAACGCATGGCAATTTTCTTCTTCTTGGACAAATATTACAAATCTACTTACCAGGACGCTTGCGAATTGTCGGAGTTCACATATCAGGATTTCCTTGAGGACAACGAGACTTTCGACGCTCCATGCTTGTGGAAAACAGAGGATGAATCTGAAATCATCCCTGAAAATATTCTTAACGAGTTGGAACGCAGTTTGTGCAATTCATTTGAGAAATACCGTACAGAAGACGACTACGAGACAAAATCTGTAGCTGAGAAAAACAACAACAGCTACGAACTCACACCTGACGACTTTGAAAATTTCATGAAGAATGGAAAAATCTTCATCGATTCTATCAAAGAAATCAAGCCGAACGGAAAGAATAGCCAATCAGAGGCTGATTCAGAATATACCACTTGCTTGAACACTTTAGTTGAGAAAAAGAAATTCAACTTGATCGGACGAGAAGACGAGCTCAACCGTGCGATGCAGATTCTTTGCCGTAAGGATAGAAACAACGTGATTTTTGTCGGAGAAAGTGGAGTTGGAAAAACAGCAATCATATATGGTTTGGTTGAGGCTATCAACCACGGCAATGTGCCAGAGCGTTTGAAAGACACTATGGTATATGAACTTAATATTCCGTCGCTTATCGCAGGAAGCACAATGTACGGTGAAGTGGAAGGCAAAATGAAAGAGGTGCTTTCACAGTTTACCGACGACAAGCGCAAGATTCTTATTGTCGACAATATCCACACAATGGCTCCAGCCGAATCGGATAAAAGCATGGGCAATATGGTTTCCATCCTGTTGCAGCATGTCGACAACTATAATATCCATATTGTCGGAACATCTTCAGCACAAGAGTTGGAGAAATCTTCAGTCGGCAATCGTCAATTCCATGCTCACTTTGAGCAGATTGAGGTGAACGAGCCAAACGATGAGGAAAGCCGTCAGATCATCGACGGTCGACTTGACGACTACGAGGAATTCCATAATATTGAATACACAGACGAGGCTATCAAATTTGCCATCTTCGGAGCAAAGAAATATATCAACAACAGATACATGCCAGAAAAGGCTCTCTCTTTGATTGACGACGCGGGAGCCTGGCGTGAGCTTCATCCATCAGAGGATGGCAAACAGATTGTCGACAAACCTGAAATAGCAGCTATGTTGGCAAAGATTTGTAAGATCGATTCTCTTGCCGACGACGAGGATGACACAGCTAAATTGATGAATCTCAACGAGCGTATCAAGGATAAAATCTACGGTCAGGACAAGGCCATCCAACATTTGTCGGAGGCGGTTCTTACAGCTTCTGCCGGATTATCTGATGATACAAAACCAATGGCTAACTTATTGTTTGTCGGACCTACAGGAGTCGGAAAGACTGAGGTGGCTAAAGTGTTGGCTAAAGAGCTTAACATTCCATTGGTCCGCTTCGATATGAGTGAATATTCGGAAGAGTATAAGACATCCAACCTTATCGGATCATCACGTGGATATGTGGGTTCAGAAGAAGGTGGTCTGCTGACAAACGCAATCCGAAAGACTCCACACTGTGTACTTCTAATCGACGAGATTGAGAAAGCCCATCCTAAAGTGTTCAACATCTTCTTGCAGGTGATGGACTACGCCACTTTGACCGACAGCCGTGGACAGAAGGCTGATTTCCGCCATGTCATCTTGATTATGACTTCCAATGCTGGAGTGGAAAACGCCAAACAGGCAGGCGTAGGTTTCGTGGAGAATCAAAACGAAGGCGACGCCATCATGAAGGGAGTGCAGAAAGCATTCAAACCAGAGTTTTTGAACCGTCTGACTGCCATCACCCTATTCAACGGAATGACACGTGAGATGGCAAGCCTCATCTTGAATAAGAAAGTCAAGGAGTTGACAGACAAGGTGAAAGCCAAGAATATCAATTTGTCTCTATCCGATTCAGCAAGAGAAGTATTGCTCGACAAAGGATTCTCTGTTAAGTTCGGAGGCCGAGAGATCGACCGCGTCATCACAGCAGAGTTGAAGCCATTGTTGACTCGCGAGATTCTGTTCGGATGCTTGAAGAACGGTGGAGATGCAGAAATCACCGTCGACGCAGAAAAGAAAATCATAATTGAGAAGAGATGAGTTCTGAAGAGCAGGAATATTGGCTTTACCAGTTGAAAGGCACTCCATATCAGGTGATTCAGTTGCCAGAGAATGCGGAGGAGTTTCCAAATCCGTTTCTCATTCCTGATGAGCATAGATGTCCCGACGGACTTTATGCCATCGGTGGGAATCTGAATCCCGGCTTCGTGTTGAGTGCGTATAGCCAGGGAGCATTACCGTGGACAGCCTTCAAAAACCTGAAATATGGCATCGACTGGTATTGTCCGCTCGACCGTTTTGTGATTTTCCCAGATGAGATTCATATTTCTCACTCGATGAAATCCCTGCTCAACAAAAATATCTATACCGTCACTAAAGACAAGGATTTTGATGCTGTGATTAAAGGCTGTGCGAAGACTAATGCCAGAAACAATCAAGAAGGTGCATGGCTCGGCACAGAGGTCATCAACACCTTCACACGACTCAACCAGCTTGGCTATGCTCATAGCTACGAAGTATGGAATAAAGAAGGTGAACTTGTCGGCGGACTCTATGGATTAGAGATCAACAACTGTTTCTTAGGAGAAAGCATGTTTTCAATAGAGCCAAGCGGTTCAAAAATAGCGTTGATTGCGATGTGTCAGCAGGAGAACAAGTACAAAGTCATCGATTGTCAGTTTGAGACACCTCATCTGAAATCTATGGGAGGCAGACATATCGATATCGACGAATATCTTGAGATAATGTATGGATGATATTGACGAAAACGAAAACAAAGACGAAGACAACAAAGACTTAAAGACTATGAAACGTATCTTAAATATATTAATAATGTTGCTTACCAGCGTGACGCTGATGAGTCAGAACTTTATATACGTCAATCAGATCGGATATCCAGCCACAGCACCCAAGCAGGCTCTAGTCGCCAATCTCACAGACAAAACCTTCTATGTGAAAGATGCAGTCAGTCATAACGATGTGATGAAAGGGACGATTTCTGCGAGTAAATTCTGGAGAGAGAGCAATGAAAATATTTCGTGGGCTGATTTCAGCACATTGAAAAAGCCAGGCAAATATTTCATTAAGATAGGACAAGACAAGAGTGAAACATTTGAGATAAAAGACAACAGCGCGATATATGATGATTTATTGACAGCATCTGTAAAGAGTTTTTATTTCTGGAGAAGTGGCATAGACATACTTCCTGAATATGCCACATGGAAAGGGACAAGCTATGCAAGAAAAGCCGGGCATGTCGACAGCATTGTCTATCTTCATGCGTCTTTGACATCAATCAAGCGTCCGGCTGACACTGAACTCAATAGCCATGGTGGATGGTACGATGCAGGAGATTATGCCAAATACACAACTAATGCAGCCATCACTCTTCACACATTGCTAACTTCATATATCACAGAATCGAATCAATACGACACACTAAATTTCAATATACCTGAAAGTAACAATTCCACACCCGACATTCTAGATGAGGCAATGTATGAATTGAAGTGGTTGTTGACGATGCAAGACCCTAATGATGGAGGCGTATACAACAAAGTGACGCCATTGAATTTTCCAGGCTTCATAATGCCAGCCGACGACAAAGCTGACCGTTATATGATTGGCAAGACCATTGACTGCGCGTATAATTTTGCCGCCACAATGGCCTTAGCTTCACGCGTATATGCTGGGAATGTAGATTATCCTGACTTTTCAGAAAAAGCAAGAAAAGCCGCAATCAGTGCATTCAACTATGCATCCAAACATTCTATATACCATCCTTTTGTCAATCCGCAAGACTGTAATACAGGAACTTACGATTCAGAAAGTGTAGAAGACGAGTTATTTTGGGCATCATGCGAGATGTTGATCTTAACAAAAGACAAAAAATATGCCGACAACATCAACCTTTTCCAGATTTTCAATGTCCCATATTGGGGAGATGTAGCCACACTTGGTCTTATCTCTTTGATGATCAACAGAAATGAGATAAGCAACCTTATCGATATAAACGTCGTAGAAAAAAGATTTAAGGCATTAGCAGACAACTTATTAGCGATGTACCATTACCAAACAGGCAAAGTACCGTTGAGAGAATTTGTCTGGGGAAGCAACGGTCAAGTAGCAAACAGTGGTATGATTCTTGCACTTGGCAAAAAAATAATGAAAGCCGACAAATACGTAGAGGCCGCACAATATTGTTTCGACTATATTCTCGGATGCAACAGTACAGGCTACTGCTTTGTGACCGGATTCGGCAGTTTATCTCCACTGTACATACACGACAGACGTTGTTCGGCAGACGGAATTGAAAAACCAATTCCTGGATATATGGTAGGAGGACCAAACGTGAAACAGACTACTGACTGTGGAAGATCAATGTATCCTACCAATAAATTTGCAGCAAGAGCCTATCTGGATGAGATGTGCAGCTACTCCACTAATGAACCTGCCATCAACTGGAACGCCCCGTTGGTATTTCTGACAGCTTTCATAAGAGGAGAGTATAAATGATTGATGATTAATGATTGATGATTAATAATGAAATATGGCAGGTTTGGGAATCTGTCATATTTTTTTTCATCAAAATATTAAATTATCTTAAAGAGGTGAAATAAAAAGTGGCTTCTCAAAAACATAGTACATAAAATTCATTAAATTTGGAAGATTTTACTGAATAAAACAAAATTAGGATGAGACGAATAATTTTCACTATTATTTTCGCTTTCTTACTCACATTTAGTCTTTTTGCCCAATACGCAACTGGAGATATCATAAATAAAGATGGTATCGAATATAAAGTATTGGTGACATACCTTGTTGTCGATTCGAAAGAGTCGCCCGACACTGTAAAAGGACCAGATAGTTTCTATCAAGCGGGAGAGCTGATGGTGACAAAAGTCAATGAGAATTTGGAAGACGTCATTATACCACCTGCAATAGACAGATACAAAGTCATCGGTCTAACAGACAGTTTGTTTTATAATCACACTCACAACAGAATATGGTTGCCCGACCTTATATTTGCAGGCAACGGATGCTTTGCCAAACTTAAAATGAAAAGCGGAGCATTGGTAGTTCACGGCATGGACTTTTTGGGAATGAGCGTGTTTGACGAATTACAAGGAGACCTAATCTTTGATACAGACAGAGGGATCAGTTGGGGTTCTTCATTTAGCAAAATTGGAGAAAATTCGAAATTCACTAAGAGTCGACCTTGGGGATTAATCAAGTTCAACACAAAAAACATGAGATTCATAAAAACGAGTCCAGTGTTTGATGACTGCTATACTGCACAAGGAAGAAAATATAAAAGATGGATCGACCAAGCATTCAACAACGAGTCTGAATTTCAAAAGAACTATCAGACTGACAAAAAAGCATATCTAACCAAAAAGAGTTTTACAACAACTCCACGAAAAGAGAAAAAAGGGTTGACTATCAATTCCGGAACATGCAATGCAAAGCAAAAAGATCCTAAAACAGGAAAGACAAAACCATTTGCATACCCTTGGGGCAGACTCACTCAAGACTTTTACCGACAGTCGAGATATACCGTCGTCAACAAGAAAAAGAAAAGAAACGTAGTTGCTTACAATGACTTTGTCCCAGTGGCAGACGCCACTCAAAAAGGCGGTTGGTATGTCAAGTTTGTTGGAGACGAGGGAACAGTTAAATATAAGTTGAATGGAAATTTGATAAAAGAAAAAGAATGAAAAAGATATTTTTATTGATACTTAGCCTTCTTTCTTGCGTCGTTTCATCAGCCGATCAGAGAGGTGTTTCGTTTGAGAAAGATGGTTTGATATACACTATAGCCTCGGAATACGTCATCAAGAGGACTAATATGGGCAGAAAAGCCGGCGACCCGGAAATATTAATTCTAAATGAAGGAGACGTATACGTAAGCGGATGCACTGCGTCAGATTGCGATATTGTGATTCCTACAGTGGTATCTTTTCCTACAACATATTGCAAGGGGAAAGAAGACACTGCGAGATATAACGTGCTAGGCATTGGCGAAAAAGCATTTGAAAACGTAAGATTAAACAAACTTACAATCCCATACGGTTTAAGATTTTATGGATATCAAGCCTTTCATAATTTGGAAATCAAAAGCGGAGTGTTGGTGGTGCCTCCAGCAATGAGAATGAAAGCTAATGTGTTCGACGGATTAAAATCAAAAGTGTTGTTCACCGACTTAGAGTTTGCTCAGAATAAGCCGATAATGTTTGAAAAGACATTTGAGAATCCGGATTTAGTTCCAGACATTTATATTTATCATGGCATTTTCAGTAAACAAGCTGAAGGCATAAACAAAAAAGATCTATGCACCGTCGGTATAAACATATATAATGACTGGATAAACACTTATTCTTTATCAGGTGAATACAAAATCAAATCTCTTAGGACAAGCAGGAATAATCCGAACGAGTTGTTCACATTTTACACTTTGATGAGGGCAAATGATAAAAAGACACCTAAAATCACGATTAGGCTTTCTAGAAAATTTGAAAAGTTCAGAACTGACATTGACATGATTTCACCTTATGAATACATCTGTTGGAATCCATATACAAACAAAAAGGAAGTATGTTATGATTTTGCAATGAATGAATCCATTTTCAGATATAGAAAAGAAGCTGACTATTTCTATTTCACTTTGGATGGCAAACCATTGACCGATAAATTGAGTTTGTTGGACAGTGACGGCAGAGATCCTTTTGGATTGCAAGTCATGAGTGAAGAAGAGGTAAAAGCCAAGAAAGAAGCAAAAGAAAGAGAAATGAATCTCAACAGGAAAGTCAACGATTTGAAGAAAGTTTTGGGATTCTAACCTAAAGTCAATTATTTAAAATACAATGAGTATGAAGAAATTTAGAAATTTGACATTGGGATCAATTGCAGCATGCTCAATTATAATGAGTGGTTGTAGCAATGACACGAATAAAAACAATTTGAGCGACGGAGAGGAATACGTCTATTCAGAAAGTATCTCAAACGCTCCAGTATACGGATTCGTCAAGGATACGTATGGCAAAGCATTAAGCCATGTTCTGGTCACAAGTGGGCAGGACACAACATTGACAAGTGAAAACGGATCTTACTCACTGGAGAAATGTCATGCTGTGAATGGAAGAAGTGTAATCAAATTTGAAAACAATGACTATTTCACAGTCATCCGTACAGCTGAAATAAAAGATGAAGGCACCCAAGTCGACGCGGTATTAATGCCACAAGACATCAACGAAGGTGTGACAGACTTGACAAAGTTCAAGAACAGCCAGGGAGCGACAATCACCGTTGGCAAAATGACTATCTCTATTCCAGCCAATTCATTGGTTTATGAAAACGACGGTAGAGAATTCAACGGATCAGTGTTTGCAAGCACCTACTATTTGAATCCAAACTCAGAAAACTTCGCAAAGGAGATGCCCGGTGGAGATATGAGCGGAGTGACTGCAGACGGCAAAGATGTGATTCTTCTATCATACGGTATGGTGGAGGTGACATTGAAAGACTCAGCAAACCAGAAATTGCAGTTGAAACCTGGTGCGGAAAGCACATTGTCCTTCCCTATTCCAGACGGATATTCTGAGAGTCAAAAGCATAATGAAATACCTCTATGGTACTTCGACGAGGGAAAAGGAACATGGATTGAGGAAGGTATAGCCACAAAGAATGGAGACTCTTATACAGGAAAAGTAAAACACTTCTCTTGGTACAATCTTGATTATCCAGAGTCTAGAGCAACCATTTGCGGACGTGTGACAAACATAAACGGACAACCAGTAGCAGGAGTTTTAGTGACAATTTCTCAGATATATGCACGCACCGACAGTGCTGGATATTACTGTGCTTTTGTGCCACGATACACCCCCGTCTTCGTTACAGTAAAGCCATCGGACTATGCCAACTACACTAATTGTCCGATTTACCACGTCGACGGAATAGAAGGAGGATCCACATTCACACAAGACATCGTGTTGCCATCGTTTCCATGCATTCATGGTAAAGTGACAGATCTTAATGATACACCTTTATATGGGATTTCTGTATCTACAAACAGCGAAACAACAACAATAACTGATGTATGTGGAAATTATCGTATATATTACAATGGCAATAACGCTGTCTCACTGCATGTAGCCGGATATATAAACAAAGAGTATAAAAAATATGAGTTTAAGGATCCTTCTGAAATAGATGAAAATACAAGTTATGATTTTAAGATAGACAAACCAAGAAGAATATATGGATCTATAGTCACAAAAAATGGTTTTGTTGATGACTCTGCTATATCTCCTACAGTCACTATCGTAGTTGATCAAAAGGAGTATTCTATACCATCATCTAAATATTGGACTTATGGAATCACATTACCACAAGACACCTCAATAATAACTGCTTATATAAAAGCAAAAGACGGATATGGTTTGGAATCAAACAGAGTGACATCTAAAGACGGCAAACCATGGCTACCATACATATATTTACCTACAGGAATTGAGGTCAAAGGATCAATCACTAATAGCTGTGGACCATCGAAAGCGACAATAACATTAGAAGCAGGAAGAGGAAAAAAGAAAGAGACTTTCACTCAAACGTCAAAGTTCGGTTATTTCAGATTCAATCTGCCAGTAAACATAACTGGAGACGCTAAGGTGAAGATCAATTGTCAAGGCAAAAAATTATCAAAAAAGATTGAGTTAGATACAGAAACCATCGATCTTGGGGATTTTGAATTCTGTTCAGGAGAAAAGCCTGATCCAAACTGTATCTACGCAATAATTGGAGACAAGACAATAAAGTTTGATACACAAAAGGACAAGACAACAGAGATGTTCCTAAAAAATGGAATCCAATCAAAATACCAGATATGGTACAAGAACGCAGACTTTGACGGCACTTTGGTGGTTGAACTTAAACATCCAGGTAATTACGGAGGAAACTCATCTGTATATCTTATAGAAAACGAAGGTATAGCTTCAAAACAATGGTATAGTAAAGTATCAAAGGATAGTATATACACTATCCAAACCGACTGTGAGCTTTTCAACGATAAAAGTGGAAACGTAGAAGATATCTATCTATATGGTTCTGCTGATATTGTATGGAAAAGTATCTACGACAATATTGACAAAGAATATTTAGATTATATTAAATCTGGAAATGAACAAAAGACACTTGTTGGAAAAGCAAATGGAACTAAGTTCTATACCTTTAAAGTATCTCAAGAAGACACAAAACAACTTGAGAACCACTTAAAGTCAAGCAACTACAAAGAGGTCAAAACATTTATGGATGATGAGCAAAGAATCACAACAATTTATCTAAAAGAAGACTCTGAAGCTTTGATCCATAGAAATAAAGACAACACATCAGAAATGACAATATTGTCGAGAAAAGGAATCGGAACAGAACCACTTTATCACTGTTGGAAAGTTGATTTCAGAAACTCTCCACTTAAAGAAAAGAGTGGCAACGTCGACTACATGTGGAAGAATGAAGCAGACATCGCACAGTTGGTAATGTTCGGACCAATCATGGGAGTCAAGTTTACAAAGACAAACATCAACGAACAGAGATGTGGCTGTACGACCAGCGCACCAGCCGTCGCAAACTAAACAATATAAAAAATCATAAAACGTAAAGGAGGCTTCGGTCTCCTTTGCATTTTTTTAAGGAGATTATATATCAGTTGTCCAAAATCGAAGATTGCATTAAAAATTAAGAGTTAATAGTTTAGAATTCATTGTTTGTCTCCAAATAAGATTTGTAATTTTGCATCAAAAAATAATATGGATATAGATAAGATATTAAGGCAATATAAAATAATGAGTATATGTAGTCCGATTCTCAAATTTATCGAAATATTGGTGTTGTGGATTATTTTGCCTTTAACTCTATTAATTATAGAGGGACATTCGGTTTCAGAAATTTTTTCGTATATATATCTTGGATATGTCTTATATCTTATTTTTTCATTTGAATCTCTTTTTGACCCAGAACTTGAGTTTTTTAAGGAACATTTAGCAGTCAAACCTTATCTTACAAATCTTTATTTTTCAAATTACGTAAAGAAATGGGGAATATCTGAAAAAGAAGTTCTGAATCATTTGAGGCGTAAACAATATACAGAAGAGATTAAACGACTATTGTCTAACACTTCATTAAAATATACAACGCCAATAATTCATCGCTTATATTTAATGAACAAAGACGCAAGGGAAGTGCAAATGCATTTCTTGCTTGAATGTTTTTCGGAAGATTCAACAATCACACTATTCGAAACAAACTATTCAGATTCTCAAGTTAATGAAGCAATTCTTTACTGGAGGAAAAGAGATTTGGACAAGAAAAAGATATTTATAAACTATCTTTACAAATTTGTGATTTTGGAGGATGGAATCCACCGTGACGAATGGGATTTCTTAATTACACTAATGTATCAACTTAAATTTAGTAAAGCACTTGTCCAACATATTGCAAATCGTTATGCTGCTTTACTAACAGAATTTGAAGAACATAATTATGAAAATGGAAGATCAACGACGACCAACTCCAACATCAATTTAAAAGAATATTATTCTATCTTAGGTGTTGAAGAAAATTCAACATACGACGAAATAAAGAAAGCGTATCATACTCTAGCATTGACGCATCACCCTGATTTACCAAAGAATGCAAGCAGAATAGAAGAATGTGAGGAATTGATGGTTAAGATCAATGAAGCATATAATATGATTGTCAAGTAGGGGCAGTGCCTTGTGCCTGTCCAAGTAACAGATTTCAAAACAAAATCGTTTGTAGACTCTGGACCAACAAACATCAATATTGTTGATAAAATCCGATTTTCAACACAAAAATGTTGAAAAATAGTGTTTATTTATTGCTTTTTAAGCAAAAATTTATAGATTTGCAATGTGTATCACTATAGTATGCCGTAAAAGGTATAAAAATTAGTCCGTGGCATACTTGATTTGGTTTGAAAATAATTTAAAAAATACAAAATAAGACAATGAGAAAGTTATTTCTAATGGCTTTTGCTTTCGGTCTTACTTCTGCAATGAGCGTAAGCGCTCAGCAAACAGAAAAGTTGTCTTCAAGCTTCACTTGCAAGGCTACTTATCCGAAAGGAAAGAACATCTATTTGATGGATTCTTGTAAGGTAAACTACACCATCAAAAAGATCGTAGGAAAAATGGGAGTTCACACAGATGTAGAATGGACATCACGCCCAGATTTCACTTACAACAAAATCAAGGTTGACAGAAGTCAGCTAAACGGAGACAAGAATTATCAGGAGCTAGTGTCGAGATTTGACATGATCACTCCAAAGAAAGCCACATTCGCTTTGACATTGATGTTCTATAGCGACAGAGCTAAGACATACTACGCATCAGCAAAAACAACAGTTGAGGTTAACTATTTGGAGAAAGCTGGAGCAACAATCTCACCAGAGACATACACAGTAAAGGATTGGTCAGAGAACTTGACTGATATTTACGTAGGTAAGCAGGATGCTGCAAAGCCAGGAGTTGTCAAGCTAGACAATTCAATGAAGGAATTTTTGGATCTTATGCGTTTGACAGAGAGCACAACAAAGATGGATCCATCACAGCGCGGTTTCAACTACCGTCTACGTAACATCTTCGTTAACGCAGATAAAATCGACGTTGTAAAAGCAGACATCGTTTCTATCGATTGGAATGAGAACGACTATGACTTCCTAGTATATGAGGTAAGCAAGCGTAAGGAAGCATACGCACTAATGGCAAAGGGTGACTCAGCAAAGGCAGATGAGGTATACTTCGCTAACAGAAAGTATGAGCCAATCATCAGTGTAAAGTCGCCAAACTACTGGAAGACAACTGGTACAGCATGTGAGACATTTGACAAGGCACTTGCTACAGCAGACTCTTACTACAAGAAGAAGCAGTGGAATGAGGCTGGTCTATACTATAACATGGCTTACGAGTATGACTCAACAATGGCATACCCTAAGCAGCAGGCAATCAAGATCCAGGAATATATCGACTACAAGAACAACCGTAACGTAACTGGTTTGATCGACATGGTTTACGTTGAGGGTAACCACGAGGTTAAGAGCTTCTACATTGGTAAGACTGAGGTGACTCAGAGCCAGTGGATGCGAGTTATGGGAACAAACCCATCAAACTTCAAGGGTTGTAGAACATGTCCTGTGGAGAACGTATCTTGGAATGAGGTTCAGACATTCATCAAGAAGCTAAACGAGCAGACTGGTCTTAAGTATCGTTTGATGAGCGAGAAAGAGTGGGAGTACGCAGCAAAGGGCGGAAAGAACGGATCTAAGTCAGCATTCGCAGGTGGTGACAACATCACTGAGGTATCTTGGAACGCATACAACGCAGAGCAGTCAACTCACGGTGTAGCAGAGAAGGCACCAAACGAGCTTGGCATCTATGATATGACAGGTAACGTAGCAGAGTGGGTAAACAACCAGTACGACAAGGTAACTCGTTTTGCAAAGGGAGGTTCGTTTGCTGATGAGGCTTCAAACTGTGCAATCGATGCTAAAGAGAAGTTAAAACCAGATTACAAGAGCAACAGTGTAGGTTTCCGTATCTGCCAGGATGAATAAAAAAAGATAAGCAAAAATGAAAAGAGCAATATATCTACTGCTTGCTAGCAGTTTAAGTTTTTCCGCTTTCGCACAGAACAACAACGATGCAAAGGCACGTGACCTTTATCCAAAGGCAATGGATCTATACAATGCTAAGGATTACAAGGCAACTATCAACAAGCTTAATGAGATCGACAAGTTGTTAGGTAAGGGTAACGCCCGCACAAACTATCTACGTACAAAGGCAGCTTACGCACTTAACGACTATACAATGGCTCAGAATTCTTGCAAGGCATACTTCGAGTCAATGCCTAAACATGACAAAGGATACTCTGAGATGGCCGTTATCAAGGAGAGCCTAATGGCTTACTTCCAGGCTCAGATGAAGAAGAGACAGGAAGACGCTGCTGCTTGGGAGGCTCAGGAAGCCGACAGAAAAGCACGTGAGGCTGCTGAGGAGGCATCACGTCAGGCACAGATGAAGGCAGCTGCTGAAAGAAGAGCTGCATTCCAGTCTGAACTTGAGGCTCAGGACAAGCGTGAGGCTGAGGCTTACGCTAACGCTCAGAAGACAGGCACTAAGGCTGCTCTACAAGAGTTCATCTACGACTATCCTTATGGTAAGAAGGTAGCTGACGCTAAGAGAGAGATGAACAAGAAATGGCCTGCTCCTGTTCGTACACTTAAGAATGGTAAGTATGGTTATACTAAGGACGGTAAGTTCGTTGTTAAACCTAAATACGAGTACGCTACAGACTTTAGCGATGGTTTGGCTCGCGTAGGTAAGGATGGCAAGTACGGTTATGTAAACGAGAATGGTGAAGAGATCATTCCATTGCAGTACACTCAGGCTTCTTCATTCAGCTACGGTGTTGCAGCTGTTAAAGACCAGAATGGAGATGCTTACTTCATCCTTCCTTCAGGTTCTCGTCTACAGGATGCTTCTTACCTAGACACAAAGAGCTTCAAAGAGGGTCTTGCTGCATGTCAGGATGAGAATTACCTATACGGATTTGTTGATCCTAAGGGTAAGCTAGTTGTTCAGCACAAGTATAAGACTGTTGGTTGGTACAACGAGGGAATCTGCGCAGTTGCAAAGAATGTAAACGGTAAGACTCTTTACGGTTACATCGACAACAAGGGCAACCAGTTGTGTGATTTCATTTACGACGAGGCTAAGGACTTCCAGGGTGGAGTTGCTCGTGTGAAGACAAACGGAAAGTACGGTCTTGTTGACAGATTCGGTTCACCAATCACTTGCTGTGACTACGACTATATCTCAGAGTTCAAGGCTGATGGTTATGCATTGGCAAAACGCTCTAACCTTGAGGTATACATCGACAAAGAAGGTCAGTTGTGGGCTAAGGTTAACGGAAAGTACGTAACTGTGAAATTCTAAAATTCTCATATCTTTTATTTTTTAAGTTGGTAATTCCAAGTCGACGAAATGTCGGCTTGGGATTTTTATTATAGTTATACAATATAAATAATACCTAAACCATCACTGACAAGAGACGTCAGCAAATACTCAAGCGTAAAAATCACCCTATTTTTACGAATTTGTTTCATATTATCCACTTACAAACGCTATTTTTGCAATGATTTTCATTAACAAAGTAATTTATAATAGTGTCAACGAAAGTAAAAATATTCTTAGCTGTATTGTTAATTGCCATTGCCGACTCATTGTTCGGTCGTGAGATTGCGATACAAATCGTTGACAAAAACGGTTCATCTCCAATCTACGGAGCCTATTTTTCCTACTCAAATGAGAAGCTATCTTCTAATGAGACTAACGCAAAGAAGGTCAAGACTGAAATGACCGATTCTCACGGAAAAGCCAAAATCAATGCCGATGGTGAAATCTTCTACGAAGCATCATTTGTGGGATATATAACAAAAACAGGTTCCATCTCTCCGACTCAAAACAAAATCACAATCATCCTTGAAGAAGATGAGACAATGTTGGAAGACGTGTACGTCGAAGGCAAAATCGACGAGCGTCCGATAAAGTTGTCGGCTGTCACGACACAAGTAATGTCGGCAGAAAGATTAGTTGAGACTGGTCACGGATCACTTCAACAAGCATTGCAGCATGAGACACCAGGGCTTAACATTCAAAAGGTAGGATTCGGCAATGAAATGTCGATGCAGGGTCTGGATGCAAGACATGTGTTGTTCTTGATGGATGGAGAACGAATGACTGGTGACATGGCAGGAAATCTCGACTACGAAAGATTCAACCTTCATGCTATCGAACGTGTGGAGATAGTCAAAGGAGCAAGCAGTACGCTCTACGGTTCACGCGCGGCTGGTGCAGTGATCAACCTTATCACAAAGAAAACAACCAAGCCATTTGAGATATCTGCCGGAGCAAGATACGGCATGATGAACGAAAGGAATTTCGATAATCCGTCGACTAGAGATTACTTATATATGTATGAGAAGAATGTCGACAAACCAAACTTGCAAGCATGGGTATCAACAGGATTCCATCGTAAAAAAGTAACAGGACAGACCGACCTATGGTATGGATCATCGGACGCTTTTAATCTATACCAAGATGGCAACGACGAAAAGCTCTACACTAAAGAAGCTAATGACATCTTGACAAAAGACACACTTGTCATCGCAGAGAACATGCGTCCACCATTGGGTATAGAAGGAAATGAGCACGTGTCTGCCAGTCAGAAACTATACTTTGATTTCACTAAGAATGTGGAAGTCCAGCTCTACGGAACTTATTTCCACATGAACACTTACGATATGATCAAAGATCTCGTCTACACATTCTCAAATGATATGATGAGTGGAGCGAAAGCAAAAGTGAATGTCAAAGATTGGTTCACAATCGAAGCCAAGATCCACAACGATTTCTACAACCGATCAAAGAGACATGAGCGTCGAGACGAAGTCAACAAAGTGTATGAAAGCAGAATCTTCCAGCCTAAGTTTATTCTGTCGAGCAAACACTTCAAACGACATAATCTAATCGCAGGTTGGGAATATATCAGCGACGACCTAACAAGTGATCGCTTCATCTACAATACAATGGCGACAAGAAGCCTGCGTGAAACAGAATTATATGCTCAAGACGAGTGGCAAGCTGACGAGAAATGGATGCTTTCATTAGGTGTAAGAGCCAATCATTCTAAAGCCTTCATGACAAGCCGCAATTGGTATATGATGCCAAAATTCGCAGTAAAGCACAACTTCTCCGAAGAGTTTTGTATGAGAGCCAACTACTCAATCAACTACAGAAACCCGTCCATCAAAGAGTTGTTCTTCAACTGGGATAATCTAGGCATGTTCCAGATTAAAGGCAATGAATATCTGATGCCAGAAAAGAGTCAGTACATCTCACTCGGCGGTGAGTTTACCAATGATAAATTTTTCTTGTCGGCGACAGCATACACCAATATTTTCCGCGACAAAATCGAAGGAATTTGGAGAGTGTACGACATGCAGTATAATTTCGAATACGAGAATCTACACCGTCAGGTTCTAACTGGAGTCGACATTCTAAGCAAATGGAACATCAGCGACCATTTCACACTCAACGCATCATACAGCTTCGTCAATATCTCCAAGACCGACGGATTGCAGTTAAGCGCAACAAGTCCGAGTGCGGCTACAGGTAGTTTGGAATATAAATTGAAGAAAAACAAATATTCATTGATAGCGGTGCTTTCTGCCACAGCAAGCGGGAAAAAGAGATTCGATGTACAAGACCGTCTCTATATAGCCGACGAAGGCACAAGCTACAATGCCTATTACCGAGTCACTCTTCCTGCTTATGGATTGGCAAACATAGCCACAACACATAGTTTCAACAACCGTTATCGTCTGACAATCGGTTGTGACAACATCCTCAACTATAAGCCAAAGACATTGGGAAGCGGAATCACAGTGTTCAATATTCCTGCGACAACAGGAGCCAGAGGATATGTGCAGCTAGAGGTAACTTTGGATAAGAAAGAGAAGAAATGAAAAAAGTAATATTAATCATACTCACCACCCTACTCTGCGGTTGTGCCAAATATGAAGCCGACGAATTCACAGGCTATACCTTGCCTCGAATCACCGGTTACAATACTGGTGTCACCAACGACTGGCTGTATTTCTGTCTGGACGACGACACATTCATGAATCTTGAGTCGCCCAACAGTGATTTGCCAGAAGGATTCCAATATTACAATATCAAATGGGATTTCGCCATCTGTGGATGCAAGATGCGCACTAATTCCGGCACCTCAGGAAGAGGCAAAGGTGGAGCTGCAGACTTGGGATATGTCGACTATGACAAATATCAAAGCGTATCGGATTTACCACAGAACCTAAAGTGGGCAGTGGACGATAGCACAATCGAAGTGACATTCAGCAAGAATGACTGGAACCGATACCTGATGGCGAACAATATGGATTTCGATTCAAACCCATGGTTTAATCCAAATTCAGGACCAGCAATGTGTAAAGCATCCGGCAACCCTATACTTAGCCAAGCCGTAGTGTATGCAGGTCCACCACCGACATACGAACCTTCTTTGCACACCTACGTAATCCGCACTGCCAATGGCAAAGACTACTACAAATTCCAGATAGTCTCATGGTTCAACGACAATACAAAAATAGGAGGAGATGGAGGAAGAATAAGCTATTATTTGGATAAATTAAAATGATAGCTTATAAATGGTTGAAATTCGCATTTAGAAAATTTTGAATTTACAATTTGATTTTTCTATCTTTGTTAATGTTAAATTAGGAAATTCGCGGTAATTAAAGATTTTCAAGTATGCGACAATTAACAACGAAAGAAATTGAGTCTTTGCAGGCCAACGGTTGCTCTGCAGATGATTGGAATAATATATCTGTGGCAGATGGATTTAATCCTGATTCCATCAGCAAAACATCCTTCTCTGGCAAATGTCAGATTGGTACATTCTCAGGAATAGCTGAGATCAATGGTGTACCATTCAAAAGAGGAATCAACAACGCTCGCTTACACAACTGCGCAGTTGGAAATGATGTCGTGATCGACGGAATAAGCCGATATATTTCCAATTATGAGATTGCCGACGGTGCTGTTTTAGTCGACAACAGCGAAATCTACTGCAACGAGTCAACTGCATTTGGTACAGACACAAAAATCGCAGTGCTTAATGAGAACGGAGGAAGATCAATTCCTTTGTCTCCAGCATTGACAGCTCAGCTTGCATACTTTGCGGTAATGTTCCGCGATTACAAAATCTTTACAGAAAAAATCTGCAAATACCTTGACGACAAATCTAAAGAGTTTCTTTCTCGTCCAGCCGGTGCACCACGTGGTTATATCGGCAAAAATACTGTCGTAATAGGAAACAAAAAGATTGCAAACGTTTGGATCTCAGATAATGCAATCGTTAAAGATTGCGCTTCACTTGAAAACGGAATCATAAAATCATCTGCCGCTGATCCTGCAATCATCACAACTGACGTGTTGGCTCAGAATTTTATCCTTTGCAACGGAGCTAAAGTGATGGACGGAGCAATCATTCGCAACACATTCGTAGGTCAGAACACAGAAGTTGGTCTTACATTCTCTGCCACAGACACATTCTTCAGTGCAAACTGTCAGGCATTCCACGGAGAGTCATGTTCTCTATTTGGTGGACCATTCACAGTGTCACACCACAAGTCTACCCTACTTATCGGAGCAATGTTCAGTTTCATGAACGCAGGTAGTGCAACAAATCAGAGCAATCATTACTACCGTCTTGGTCCAAACCACGAAGGCGTGCTTCAGCGTGGAAGCAAGACTGCCAGCGGTTCATACGTGCTATGGCCAGCTGTAACCGGCGTCTTCACATTAGTAAAAGGAAAACACGGAGGCAATCTTGACACAAGAAAATTGCCATTCTCATACTTGATAGAGCAGAATTCCGAGACTTGGATCTATCCAGGCTCAAGCATGAAGTCGTGCGGAACAATGCGCGACATCAACAAATGGAAGAAGCGTGACAAGAGAAAGACAATCGACGCAAACAGCGACATCATCAACTTCGATGTGATGAGTCCGTTCATCGTGGCTGAAGTGGCTGAAGGTTTTGAGTTCTTGACAGAAAAACAGCATCACCAGCGTCGCGCAGGAGTGAACTATCACAAATATGGCCGTGCTAAAATGCACTCAGTTGCAGTCGACGAAGGTGTTGATCTATACGCAATGTTCCTTTCTGTATTCGCAGTTCGTTTGCTTAAATCTTGTGGCACAGCAAATTTGAAGAACTTATATGAGAAAGCTGCCAACTATGAGATAGACAAGTGGGCAGATATAGCAGGAGCATACTGCAGCAGAAAGAATCTATACAATTTCATCGACAAAGTGGCTAACAGCAATGATTATAGCAGCGTCATCTCATCATTCCTAACTGACTTGAAGAACGGTTACGATGAGGAGAAGATGATGTGGGGATTGAAATTCATCCTTGAGCAGAGATTCAACGGAGATATCGAAACAGCAATTTCTGCAGAGGCTATAGCTGACATCGTTAACGAAGGTGAGACAGCAGAAAACACACTTGCAAAGATGATCGCCACAGATAAAGAGAGAGAATTCTCTCAATTCATGCAGGTAGGTTACGGTCTTGACGGAAATGATCCAATAGGTGATTTCAACGCCGTGCAGGATAAAGACAACGTGGCAGACATTCCTGTCTTTTAATTAGAATTTTGTAAACATATATGGGTGGGTTTTATGCCTGCCCATTTAATATATAATCATGCAGAAAATAGTAGAGATGTGCGATTTGAAGCGTCAGACTGCAAAAATACGCAGTGAAATTGACGCGGCAATCGGTGAATCCATCGACTCTTCAGCATTTATAAAAGGAGCTAAGGTAGCCGAGTTCGAAAAGAATGCGGCGGCATATATCGGAGCAAAACATTGTATCTCAGTAGGCAATGGCACAGATGCCCTTTACATCGCACTTATGATGCTCAATTTGGCTCCAGGAAGTGAGGTGATAACACCAAGTTTCACATTCGTAGCTACAGCGGAAGCCATCCTACGTGCAGGATTGAAGCCTGTATTTGTTGACGTCTCAGAATCCACATTCAATATTGATGCCGACAAATTCGAGTCCGCTATCACAAAAGATACCAAAGCCGCTATCATAGTGCATCTGTTCGGTCAGAGTGCTGAAATGGATTCAATAATGAAGGTTGCAAAGAAACATTCAGTCGACATAATCGAAGATTTCTGCCAATCGTTTGGTGCGGAGTGTCAAGTCGACAGCAAACCAAAGAAAGCGGGATCAATCGGCAAAATCGGATGCACATCATTCTTTCCATCTAAGAATTTAGGTTGTTTTGGCGACGGTGGAGCCATCTTCACCGACAACGACACAATAGCAGACAACGCCAGAGCCTTTGCCAACCATGGAATGAGAGTGAAATACACATACGACAGCGTAGGTGTCAATTCACGTCTGGATGCGATGCAGGCAGGCATATTGAACGTCAAAATGAAATATGTGGATTCATATTTGGATTGCAGAAGGAAAGCCGCAGCTAAATACAAAGAGATGTTGGCAGACGTAGATGGCATCATCATTCCTACCGAACAAAGTGGTTGTCGACATACATACAACCAATTCACTATCAGAGTGAAAGGCGGACGTCGTGACGAATTAAAAGCATATTTGGAAGAGAAAGGTATTCCATCTATGATATACTATCCCTACCCTATCCACCAGCAAAAAGCATATCTTGAATCACCACACCGTATAGCAGGCAATCTTTGCAACACAGAAATGCTATGCAAAGAGGTATTGAGTTTGCCGATGCATACTGAATTGGAGGACGGTATCATAGAGACAATCGCGTCGACAATAAAGGAATTCTTTGCGTAATTCGTAATTCATAATGCGTGATTCGTAATTGTCGGTAGGATCCAACAAATTGGCGAATCATACAATTTTCATTAGATGATTTATCCATAAACATAGAGGGCAGGTTTCAAACCTGCCCGTATATTCCACATTGGCAACGGTAGTCGATAATCTTCGCCTTATCGCCAACCATTGCCTGAGAGGACAACCATTGCCACGGTTGGATGATATATTATAATGTTTTATATCTTAGTATCAGGCAATTGCAAACGGATTTGTTCGTCAATTTCATCCAAAATATTATTTATACTATTCTTCTTCAAAAATATTGCCATTAATATACCCCCTTAGCTTCCGAGGCTCGTTGTATCTTTCAATTTCTTCTTTTGTTGGATTCCATTTAAGAACATCCATCACTCCTGGATACATTCGTGACGTATAGAGAATAATAGTATCGCCTACATTTGTATTATTGTAAGTATAATCAGATACAGGAACATTAAACTTATACTTTTGGCCATACCCTACTATTACTATTTTTTGATTATTCCCTTTGCCTATAGAAGCTCTTCTATCATATACAACTCCAGTGACAACATTTTTTTCAGACATCAATTCCATATATATTTTTTTTGAATACATATTATAAATCTCACAATATCCAAGAACAAACAATACCGGCACCAATATTGTCACAACACCAAAATTCCGTTTAATAAACAACAATTCAAATTCAAAGCATAGATATCCTATTAAAAATAGTAACAAAAAGCCAAGTAATCCGACATTAGGGACTTCTCCCCAATCCGTAAATGAAATACGAGTACATGCTATCTGAAAAGATATAGACACTACTATGAATATAAAAGATAAAATGATACACTTTATTCTGACTTTGGATAAGCACTTGAACTTTTCAACAAATCTGTTTTTTTCTTGCATTATAATGTTATTTCTTAAATTCAACTTAAAAATGTAACATGGGGAATAGAAATTTTCTCAAGAGAATGAGTTCAAACTCATTTCTTCTTGATGAAAAATTTGAATTTTTGCCACCTCAAGTTTCCAAACAATTGGATGCATTATGAGTAAACAAATTACTGAAAGACAAAGTTACGATATTTTCTATAAACAAGAATGTCAATCCTAAATTTCCAACTAATATTCTAATTCTGCGATTAAAACATTACTTTTGCAGAAAATAGGTTTGAACTATGATGGACATCAAAGAAAAATACAAAGACTTGCAACCTTTGCCCTGCGGAGTACAGGATTTTGAGATAATCAGAACTAACGGTCTGCTCTATGCAGACAAGACTGAATATGTCTATAATTTGGCAAGTGACAAAAATAGTTTTTGCTATTTCTTAGGTCGTCCACGTCGCTTCGGAAAATCTCTTTTCCTTTCCACTTTAGAATGCTATTTTAACGCCCGAAAAGATCTGTTCGAAGATCTTAAGATAATGGAACTTGAGCAGAATTGGACTAAATACGAGGTGTTGAGATTCGATTTGAGCGGATGCAGTTCGACTGAAAAATTGACAAGTACAGTCTTAAAGACTATCCTAAAATACGAGAAGAAATATAATATAGAGGATTTTGAAAAATATGAAATAAAAGACAGATTCTCAAATCTTATAGAGACTGCCGCTAAAGGAGAACAACAGCGTGTTGTGATTCTTATCGACGAATACGACTCGGCACTCCAGCAAACAATGTATGATGAAGTGGAGCATGAGAAAATGCGTACTGAGTATAGAGATTTCTTTTCTGTATTCAAATCAGACAGTCACTACATCTTCAAGATTTTCCTTACGGGCATCATGAAATTCACTCAGTTGAGTCTATTTTCGGTTCTTAATAATATTAAGATTCTAAGTGCGAATGATGAATATGCGGGAGTCTGTGGTTTTACGCATGAAGAATTACAGTCATACTTTAAGAGACATATAGAACGTCTTGCAGACGCGAATGATTTGACTTACGAGCAGGCATTTCAGTCGATTATAGACAGATACGACAGCTACTCATTCAGCAAGAATCTGACAAAGGTAATTAATCCATACAGTCTGCTTAATGCACTTGCCGACTGTGAACTAAATAATTACTGGACCATCTCAGGCTCTACAAAGGTGCTGATGGACACTATCGACAGCGGTGAGCATAAAATGCCTAATTGGGATTGTGAATACATGGACAAACTGGCTCTTGAAGGCAATGACGCAGACAGAAAGAATCTTGTGTTGGCTCTTTATCAAACAGGTTATCTTACAATAAAAGAATACGACAAGGAGACACAAGACTATATGCTTGCTGTACCTAATTCAGAAGTAAAAGAGGCTATCTCAAAATTACTTATACCACGTCTTTTGGAAAAAGAAGAAAACATTGTGAATAGCAACATATCAAGTTTTAGACGTAACTTCATACATGGCGACGTGGAAAAAGCGATGCAGTTTCTTCAGGCGTTGGTGGCAGGAACCCCTTATTCACAGGACAATACGTCTAAAGCCATCGAAGAAAGATTTCAATTCATTCTCATTCAAGTGCTATTCCTATGTGGTTTCAAACCACAGACTGAAGTATCGATCGCCACAGGCAGAATTGACATCGTATGCAAGACAAAATGGAGAAATGCTATCTTTGAACTGAAGATGACATCAAATGGTGGTCTTGACGCCGCAAGCGAACAAATCGCTGACAGAAAATATGCAGCTCCTTTCCTAACTGAAGATAAAGAACTACTTACTTTTGCTATTGAGTTCGACTCTACAGAGAAGAGTCTTACAAGATGGAAGATTGAGAAAAAAAAGTAAGACACCGGTAACACTAACCGAAAAGCTTCACCTTTTCGGTAACCATTGCATGATAGAGCGACCATTCCACGACAGACAACATGACATTTTGACACACAAAAGAATCCCCAATCCTTTACATTATGCCAAACATGCAGACTTCACAAGTTGGCACAACTTTTGATTTATGTATAGCAGAAAAAGAAAATAAACTTAAAGTTATATAAATCATGAACATTAAGCCATTAGCAGACAGAGTGCTTGTTAAGCCTGTCGCAGCAGAAGAGAAGACAGCGTTGGGAATCATCATTCCAGACACTGCAAAAGAGAAACCGTTGAAGGGTGAGGTTCTATCTATCGGTAACGGTACTAAGGACGAGGAGATGGTAGTGAAGGTTGGCGACACTGTTCTATACGGAAAGTATGCTGGAACTGAACTTGAACTTGACGGTGAGAAGTATTTGATCATGCGTCAGAGCGACATCTTGGCGATCATTGGATAATTTTTAATTAATAGTTAAGAGTTAATAATTAATAGTTATGGCAAAAGAGATTAAATTCGACATAGATGCTCGCGACCTATTGAAGAAGGGTGTAGACGAGTTGGCAAACGCAGTAAAGGTAACACTTGGACCTAAGGGTCGCAATGTGATCATCGAGAAGAAGTTCGGTGCTCCACACATCACTAAGGATGGTGTCAGCGTTGCAAAAGAGATCGAACTTTCTGATCCATACCAGAACATGGGTGCTCAGATTGTTAAGGAGGTTGCGTCTAAGACTAATGATAAGGCGGGCGACGGTACAACTACAGCTACAGTTCTTGCTCAGTCTATCATCACTGTAGGTTTGAAGAACGTGGCTGCAGGCGCTAATCCAATGGATTTGAAGCGTGGTATCGACAAGGCTGTAGCTAAGGTGGTTGATAGCATCAAGGCTCAGGCTAAGGAGGTTGGCGACGACAATCAGAAGATCGAGCAGGTAGCGACTATCTCAGCCAACAACGACAGCGAGATCGGTAAGCTTATCGCAAGCGCTATGGCGAAGGTAAAGAAAGAGGGTGTCATCACAGTTGAAGAGGCAAAGGGTACTGACACTACAGTTGATGTAGTTGAGGGTATGCAGTTCGACAGAGGTTACCTTTCTCCATACTTCGTTACAAACACAGAGAAGATGGAGTGTGAGATGGAGAACCCATTCGTACTTATCCACGACAAGAAGATTTCTAACCTAAAGGATATCCTTCCATTGCTTGAGGCATCAGTTCAGGCTGGACGTCCTCTATTGGTTATCGCAGAGGATATCGACGGTGAGGCATTGACAACATTGGTTGTTAACCGTCTACGCGGATCATTGAAGATTTGTGCTGTTAAGGCACCAGGATTCGGAGACCGTCGTAAGGAAATGCTTCAGGATATCGCAGTTTTGACAGGCGGTACAGTTGTTTCAGAGGAGCAGGGAATCCAGCTTGCTTCAGCCACAATCGAGATGCTTGGTAAGGCAGAGAAGATCACAGTCAACAAGGATAACACAACTATCGTCAACGGTGCTGGTTCAAAGGAGGCTATCGCACAGAGAGTCGCTCAAATCAAGGCACAGATCGACGCTACAAAGTCAGACTACGACCGTGAGAAGCTTCAGGAGCGTTTGGCTAAGTTGGCAGGTGGAGTTGCAGTTCTTTACGTAGGTGCTCCATCAGAGGTTGAGATGAAGGAGAAGAAAGATCGCGTAGATGATGCACTTTCTGCGACACGTGCCGCTGTAGAGGAAGGAATCGTTCCTGGTGGTGGTGTAGCTCTTATCCGTGCTATCGAGTCGCTAGAGGGTGTTACAGGCGAGAACGACGACGAGACAACAGGTATCGAGATCGTTAAGCGTGCTATCGAGGAGCCACTTCGTCAGATTGTAGCAAACGCAGGTAAGGAAGGTGCAGTTATTGTACAGAAGGTAAGAGAAGGCAAGGGAGACTACGGTTACAATGCCCGCACAGATAAGTTTGAGAACTTCTACGAGGCAGGTGTTATCGACCCTGCTAAGGTAACTCGCGTCGCATTAGAGAACGCAGCATCAATCGCAGGTATGCTTCTTACAACTGAGTGCGTTATCTCAGAGAAGAAAGAGGCAGCTCCAGCAGCAGCTCCTGTAGCTCCAGGAATGGGCGGCATGGGTGGCATGATGTAATAAATGCTAAATGATGAATGTGGATTGCTAAATTAGCAAACGCATAAACCCATAAAACACAAGCGGTCGGGACTTACGTTCCGACCGCTTTTTTATGCATTTAATGCACATTTACTCATCCTTAATATGGATGATAGTCTAGTTAGTAATTTCAAATCTTACCAAGGATATTTTCCTTCATTCATTCCATTTAGCAAGCCTTCAAGAGCAAGTGGATATAGACATTTTTTCTCTGATCTGTCGAACAATGTGTTTGGAGTATCCCAAAGCACAGGCACGATACCATTGTTTATTGCCGATTTAACCAAATAATTATAGTAATATCTACGGCTCTCCTCAAACTTCTGAAGATCAGATCCAGAAAGCACTTTATCACGATTCATAGCCATAAACTCGCCCATGATTACTGGAATCTTCTTTGACACGTAAGTGTTCTTAATAGCAGAGAATTCGCTGTCGACATTCTTCTCTGTATGCCAGTCGCAAGTTCTATTCACACCATTTACATAAGTATTTTTGTATGGTTCACCCCAAAAGAAATGCATCTTTCCCCAATCAGCATCTTCTTCCATAAGAGTGTATGTGTATGGATAATAATGGAACTCCATCATCATACGTTCATCAATAATATCAGTAGGGATTAGTTCCGGATGTTTAGCACAATGTTCAGCCGACGTCTCCATAGCCTGAACAATCAAGCATCTGCTTTTATTGTAGCCCTCGCTTGAACGAACCGCGTCGACAAATGTCTGATGATAAGACTTCAATACAGAATCATCTTTTTTCCCGTCTCTACCAGGCTCGTTTGCACTGGCGAAAATCAATCTTTCATCATACTCTTTGAAAGCGTCAGCAATCTGAAGCCACAAAGATTTCTGAGTGGCATTCACACTCGTCTTTGATCCAGAGTCGACATTCTCCTCAAGCCAACCGTTATCCCAATGGATATTGACAATGGCGTACATGTCATACTCAAAACAGTAGTCGACAATAGTCTTTATTCTATTAATCCAAAATTCAGGGATTTTTCCTCCATTTGCAGAAGCATACCAGTTCCAAGACGTCGGAATACGAACCGAAGAAAATCCCGCGTCTTTATACATCTTCACCATTTCTTTTGTGATCTCAGGACTACCCCAGCCTGTTTCATTACTCTTGTCTGTACCAATCCAGCTTGCACACACCTCGAATGTATTTCCGATATTGATACCTAGTCCCATCTTCTTTGCTATTTCCGTAGCAGTAGACGGACAATACAAACTATTTGGATCAACTACAGGCTTTTGCCAAAACGTCACACTGTCTAAATCATCAACATTAAAAGTTACAATCTCTCCATTCTTCTGATGAACAGACATGCGTTGTGATTGAGAAAACACAAACTGTGAAATCAATAATGAAATCACAAAGAATATAAGTCTAGCCATAAATATATTGAATTAACATTTTCGGCAAAGGTATTGATAAAACCGATTATCGGCGGTAGACATAGGTACCAAAAAGCAATGTCATTTATATCAGACAATCAACGCATAATAAAAAAGAGTGCGTCTCCCTCTCGGGAAAACGCACTCTATCAATCTAAAACTAACTAGACCTTTGAAACAACGTGTTTGTAAATTGTTTCTATGTCAAAAACGCATTCTATTTCAAAACATTGATTTTCTTTACTTCCTCCTTAGTTGCAGTCTTAACAACAACTGCGTAAGTACCAGAAGTAAGATTTGAAACATTGATTGTAGACTCAGTTGACACTACAACTGTACGGCCTAACATATCAACTATTCTAACTGACTCAAGATCCTCTGCAAACACGTTGATTTCGTCGCTTGCTGGGTTTGGAGCAATTACGATTGCACTAGCGTTTACATTCTCAACATCTGTCTTATTTGGATCGATGAACTTAATGTAATCGATGTTAGTGTAATCATTATCGAAGTTAACCTTAATTGTATGCTCACCCTTAGCTAGAGTAATCTTACCTTTAGCAATTGAATAAGTATCCCAATCTTCAGAAACACCCTTACCTGTTAGAGAGCAACCCTTCTTGCCATCTACCAAGATTGTGATCTTAGGATCAGTGCTTCCGTTTGCCATGTATGCCTCTACATCGTATTCACCAGCAGAAGCAACATCTACTGTATACTTCAACCACTCGTCAGTTGCAGTGTAACCTACAGAGTAACCATCATTAGCAGCTACGATATCAACACCATCCTTACGGTATTCCTTACCCTCGTTAGTGTCATCTGTATCATAGTAACCGAATCCGTTACCACCCTTGTCGTAGTTCTCACACTCAAGTGTTCCAGGGATTGCGATTACTCCCTTATATGGCTCCTCAGTCTCAGTTGGCTTAGCAGGTGCAGTTGAATAAACCTTATCACCCATCCAAACATTACCATACTTCATGTCGAAGCTTCCTGAACCAGAACCAACCTCACATAGGAACTTACAATCGTAAAGTGCTCCAAGAGTAACGTTAGAAGCCCACTTTCTCATGTGCTCTGAAATTGAGATATGACCACACTTACGAGGAGTTGTTCTAACTGCAAACACCTGCTTGAATGTTGATGTACCAGAGATTGAAGGAGCATTGTTACGTGTACCGATATACAAATCGTAAGTACCCTCGTCAGCGATTGTATATGAACCAACCTTATTAGCTCCGTAGTACAATCCCTGCTGCTTAGCTGTGCTTCCGAAGAATGTGTTCTCTACGATGTAGTACTCAACCTCGTTAGGAACCTTTGTCCATCCATAGATACCGATGTAGTTGTAACCACCACCTGTACCAGTGAAATCGTAGTTAAAGTCACAATGTAGATCTTTCTCTAGTTCACTTGGCTTTGGACCTGTACCCCAGTATAGACCGATACGGCAAAGCAAGTCGTCTGGATTATTCCAGTTAGCCTTGAACTGGAACTTACCCTTCTCAGCGTAATATTCCATAGAAGCATTATTACCTGAGTTAGTCCACATCTCATAGTTGAATCCACCAGCGATATTGTGTGTACCACCGTTCTGTGCTTTCTGACCGCTTCCCATTGAGCTGAATGTTCCACATGGGTTAACACCTGTAACCTCACCACCTGTTGATCCTCCTTGTGAACCGCCAGTTTCACCACCTGTTTCACCACCTGTTGAACCACCTTGTGATCCACCAGCATTTGGATCCTCGATTGCATCCTTAGAGAATACCAAGTAGTCGATATTAGTGTAATCGTTATCGAAATTGATCTTTAGTGTATGCTCACCCTTAGAAAGAGTGATCTTACCTGTAGCCATTGAATAAGTATCCCAGTCGCCTGCACCCTTACCAGTTAGAGAAGTTGCATTCTTTCCATCTACAAGAAGTGAAATCTTAGGATCAGCATTACCATTTGCCATATAAGCACCTACATTGAAAGTAGCAGCCTCCTCAACATTGATTGTATACTTCAACCACTCGTCAGCAGCTGTGTAACCTACAGCATAACCTGTACCTGCCTTTACGATATCAACACCATCCTTACGGTATTGCTCACCCTCGTTAGTGTTGTCTGTATCATAGTAACCGAATCCGTTACCACCCTTGTCGTAGTTCTCACACTCAAGTTTACCAGGGACAGCGATTGCTCCCTTGTATGGCTCCTCTGTCTCAGATGGTTTAGCTGGCTGAGTTGAACCACCACCGCTTGTCTTGTCGCCAATCCAAACATTACCATACTTCATATCAAAGCTACCTGAACCAGAACCTACCTCACAAAGGAATTTACAATCGTAAAGTGCTCCAAGAGTAACGTGCTGAGCCCACTTTCTCATGTGCTCTGAGATAGAGATATGACCACACTTACGAGGAGTTGTTCTAACTGCGAACACCTGCTTAAATGTAGATGTACCAGAGATTGAAGGAGCATTGTTACGAGTACCAATATACAAATCGTATGAACCCTCGTCAGCGATTGTATAAGAGCTAACCTTATTTGCTCCGTAGTACAATCCTTGCTGCTTAGCTGTGCTTCCGAAGAATGTATTCTCTACGATATAGTACTCAACCTCGTTAGGAACCTTTGTCCATCCATAGATACCGATGTAGTTGTAACCACCACCTGTACCAGTAAAGTCGTAGTTGAAATCACAGTGAAGATCACCGCTTAGCTCACTTGGCTTAGGACCTGTACCCCAGTAAAGACCGATACGGCAAAGCAAGTCGTGTGGATTATTCCAATTAGCCTTGAACTGGAACTTACCCTTCTCTGAGTAGTACTGCATTGATGCATTGTTACCAGAGTTTGTCCACATCTCGTAGTTGAAACCACCATCGATATTGTGTGTTCCACCATTCTGAGCTGTCTTACCACCTGACATTGAGCTGAATGTTCCACATGGGTTAACTGCTGAACCAGTTGAGCCACCAGTGTTTCCACCAGTATTTCCTCCTGTGTTGCCTCCAGTATTTCCACCCGTGTTGCCTCCAGTATTTCCGCCTGTGTTTCCTCCAGTGTTACCACCTGTAGAACCTTCTTTAACTGTCTCGATAGTAGCGTATGTGAAATCAACATAACCAGATCCACCTCCGGCTTCAGCCAAAATCTGAGCCTCCATGATCTGACCTAGTCTCAAACCAAGTTTGTTCCACTGACGGAAGTGCTCTGAGATATTAATTGTTCCGCACTGACGACGTGTCTTACGGATAGAGAAAATCTGTGTAAATGTAGAGTTACCCCACTTAGAAGCACCAGTACGAGAACCAGACCAAACTACATACTCATCACCGTCAACAGTGATAGTACCATAGTTCTTACCGATGTAAGAACCACCTGGATTACCACGGTCGTGCAACCAGTCGTCTACGATATAATACTCAATCTGTGGATTATCCATCCATCCGTAGATACCAATGTATGAGTATGTACCACCATCGTTACCACTCTTATTGTAAGCGTAGTTAGCGACTAGGTCACCACCCAAATTGTTCCAAGATGGCTTATTGAAAGTTTTACCTACACGGCCTAAGTAGTCACCAGCGTTGTTCCACTCTGCCTTGAAACATGCATCTTTTGGATACAATGTCAAAGCACCACCATTACCGTCACGCCAGATCTCATACTGATAACCAGTGCTGGTATTACCAGTTTTGTTCTGATTAGAAATTTTTGTTCCGCCACTCAGCTGTGTCTTCTGAGAACACGGATCAACTGCTAAAGCAGTGTTTGTTGCTAGCATCACAGATGCTACGAATGCGCCAAACAATCGTTTAGAATAGTTTTTCATTGTGTTTTTTAGTTATAGAGTTTAGAGGTCGGTCCGCTGACCAACGGTTTTTTCAGTTGTATCACCAAACAGATAACAAATTCTGTTTGTTATTAGAGTTTATATAAATATGTTTATTTAACTATGTTTATCTTCTTGTAGTACTCACCTGATGAAGTGACGACAACAACAATATAAACACCAGTTCTTATAGTTTCGATATTAATGACATCTCCAGCAGCTGAAGCAATCGGCATACCTGTCATACTTATCAGCTTAACCTGTTTGATATCTTCTACAGACAACACTTTGATTGTCTTATCATCAGCAACCACATTAAATCTTGCAACGGCTGTATTCTGCTCTGACGCAGAGATTGTTGAAGTGAAATTAATGTGATCAATATTAGTATAATTATTTAGGAACACCAACCTCATAGTATGAGGACCCTCTTCCAAGGTGATTTTACCTGTAGCTAGAGAATAAGTATCCCAATCATTTTTAACACTCTTGCCTGTAATACTGCAAGTGTCTTTAGAGTCGAAAATAAGATTTATTTTAGGGGCGGCATTTCCATTTGCCATAGAAGCCTCAACTAAATACTCATTTGTCTCATCCACATTTATGGTATATTCCAACCATTCACCAGTCTTTGTGTATCCTACAGCATAACCATCTGCAGTCTCGACAATGTCAACCCCATCATTACGATAAGCTTCTCCTTCATTTTTACGATCACTATCATAATAAGCGACATTATAGCCACCTTTATCATAGTTCTCTACCTCAACTATACCAGGGATTGCAATTGTGTCATTAAATGGAGCCCTATCTTCTTTGACGAATGGTCCATTCTCGTCTCCAATCCACATAGTAGCATAATGGTAATCGATTGTACCCTTGTTTCCACCTGTCTCAATTGCGATCTTGCAATCGTAAAGCGGCCCAGTCTTGATTCCAATTTTCTCCCAAGCCCTTAAATGCTCTGAGACAGAAATGTGTCCACACTGACGTGTTCCACCCTGTCGCACAGAAAAAATCTGAGTAAAGGTTTTATTATCTCCCATCACTGACGGCATATTCTTCATTGTACCCTGATAAAAGTTGTACTTTGCTCCGTCTATTGTAGCTGAACCAACTGGAGTTGTATTCCAAGGATCACTCATTCGATTGTACGAATCATCACAGATATAAAACTCTACCAATGGATTCTTTGACCAACCATATACACCGATCAAAGAATAATCGTCACTATCACCAGTCTTTGTATAGGAATATTCAGCATGGATATCACCATCTAAATCTTTATATGATGGTGTGTTTTCCACTTCCTTACCCCAGAAATATCCGACTCTCGCTATAAAATCAGCCGACTCGTTCCATTCCGCCTTGAAGGCGCAATCGGCATCATCGTAAACGGTCATCTTACCATTCCTTCCCTTGAACCAAAGTTCACTGTTGAAGCCGTTGTCGAAATCGTAGATTTCATTTTTTGTGAAAGTCATTCCTCCACTCAACTTCGTCTTCATGCTACATGGATCTACTGCAAATGCAGATGACACATTTGACATCAAAGAAATAAAAAATAATATGAGTGTAGGAAAGTGTCTCATGTCTAAATGTATTAGTGATTCAGATTCCAAATATAAGAGTTATGACGGAATTTTCATCCGTCATAACTCATTTTTTTGATTTTTTTATTACTTAATCATCACTTTCTTGATGATCTGAGTATTTTCTGTTGAAATCACTGCCATGTAAACACCTGACTGAAGAGCCTCAACATTGATTACTGACGCATTTGTCGAGATAACCTTGTTGCCGATCATATCAATCAACTCTACTGACTTAATCTCCTCATCCGCAACGATCTCAATATAAGTAGACGCTGGATTTGGAACGATTTCGATTACATTTGCATCAACATTCTCAACATTTGAAGGATCACCCTTTATAGAAACCTTGATCAATTCACAATCCTTGAAATCATAGATCTCTGTATCCTTGCTGTACTTGATACCATTGTACTCGCCTTCAGCACTCTCATTCTTGATTGTTGCAGGAGCATCCTTCCAGATCTTGAAGCTTCCTGTCAAGTGAAGCATTGCCAAGTAGTGAACTAGACCATCGTAGTAGCGGTACTGACCTGTTGCAAGACCAGCGCTCCATGCTTTGTTCAAGTTTGTCTTAACCTTAGAAGCGTATGAAGGCTCATTCATCAAAGCGTAGCATGCTACTGCGTTTGCTCCAGTCTCACCTAGTGTGTATGACTCAGATGGATCAGAACCGTCCCAGTTGAAACGTGCGTGCTTGTATCCGTCTTTCTCGAAGAAGTCGATGATTCTCTTAGCCATCTCAGTCTGACGAGCTGCATCCTTACCGAACAAGTAGTAGTCCATACCGTAGTTCATCGCGCAACGCATTGCATCGTACATGTACTTGTGAGCGTTGTTGTTGTAGTTAACCTGCTTAGGAGAACCGTCGAAGTTGTTATAATCTGAGAACAAACCTGACTGAGAGTTGCAAGACTTGTATAGGTGGTTACGAGTAGCTGTTGCTGCTGTAGCCCATTTGCTATTGTTAGTCTCTGACCACATTGCGAACAAATCAACGAATGCTGGTAGATCGTATGAAGGATCTGAGAAATCAGAGCAGTTGTATGGCTGGAATGTGATCACATTCTGACTCTCGTTGAATAGAGAACCTGTACCACCCTTCCAGAAGTTCTTCAAGCAGAACTGAGCATCGTCCATGTAAGACTTCTGACCCCATCTGTGAGAAGCAAGCATCAATGCAGTTGTGAAGTACATCTCACCGTCAGGAGCACAGTTTGCATCCTGTGCAGATCCGTCAGGATTACACTGCCACTTGAAGTATCCCTGCCACTGACCTGAAGTGTGAAGCATGTTCTTCTTAGCGAATCCCCAAAGCTTGTCGAACTCAGACTTGTGACCAGTCTGTACACAGATCATCATACCGTATGACATACCCTCTGAACGAACATCGTTATTACCTGTATCAAGGATGTAAGCAGTACCGTCGTTCTTCTCAAAGTATACCTTGTTAGAACCTACGAAGTAGTGATCCCACAACTGATCCAACTTCTTCTGGATGTCAGCGTCAGACTTTCCTAGGATAGTCTTGAATGGAGATGTGTAGTTACCAGTGTAGAATGCACCTGTTCCCATCTTACCGTTCTCACATGATGGTCCGAAATAAGCTCCGTCCTCATCGAAGAATGTCAAAGCACCTGTTGAAGAAGAGCCTTCATTACCGCCTTCGTTTCCACCTTCATCGCCACCCTGGCTGCCACCTTCCTCGATAGCTCCCTTAGAGAATACCAAGTAGTCGATATTTGTGTAGTTGTTGTCGAAGTTGATCTTTAGAGCGTGCTCACCCTTTGAAAGAGTGATCTTACCTGTTGCCAATGAGTAAGTATCCCAATCACCAGAACCTGTACCTGTTAGAGAAGCTGCCTTCTTACCATCGATCATGATTGAAATCTCTGGATCTGTGCTACCGTTAGCCATGTAAGCACCAACATTGTACTCACCAGCCTCTTCTACGTTGATAGTATACTTCAACCACTCACCTTCTGCAGTGTAACCGATTGCATAACCACCGTTTGCACCTACGATATCAACACCATCGTTACGGTATTCCTCACCTTCGTTCTTAGAGTCTGTGTCAGAGTAACCGAATCCTTCACCACCCTTGTCGTAGTTCTCACACTCAAGTTTACCAGGGATTGTGATTGCTCCCTTATATGGCTCCTCTTTCTCAGATGGCTCTGATGGAGTCGAAGAACCACCGCTTGTTGCGTCACCGATCCACATCTTACCATACTTCATATCGAAGCTACCTGAACCAGAACCAACCTCACAAAGGAACTTACAATCGTAAAGCTGACCTAGAGTAACACTAGAAGCCCATTTTCTCATGTGCTCTGAAACTGAGATATGACCACACTTACGAGGAGTAGATCTTACAGCGAACACCTGCTTAAATGTAGATGTACCTGAGATTGAAGGAGCATTGTTACGAGTTCCGACATACAAATCGTATGAACCCTCACCGTCAATTGTATATGAGCCAACCTTATTAGCACCATAGTACAATCCCTGCTGCTTAGCTGTGCTTCCGAAGAATGTGTTCTCTACGATATAGTACTCAACCTCATTAGGAGTCTTTGTCCATCCATAGATACCGATGTAGTTGTATCCACCACCTGTACCTGAGCAGTCGTAGTTGAAATCACAGTGGATATCACCCTTTAGCTCACTTGGCTTAGGACCTGTACCCCAGTAAAGACCGATACGGCAAAGCAAATCGTCTGGATTGTTCCAGTTTGCTGTGAACTGGAATACTCCGTCCTTAACACCGTACTTCATCGAAGCAGACTGACCTGAGTTAGTCCACATCTCGTAACCGTAATCTGTTCCTGAGATATTGTGGTTACCACCACCATTTGTAGCAGCAGTACCACCATTCAATGAGCTGAATGTTCCACATGGGTTAACTGATGTAGTTGTGTTACCACCCTGCTGTGTATTTCCTCCTTGCTGTGTGTTGCCACCACCCTGTGTGCTTCCACCTTCACCAGCACCAGAGATCTCGATGTCACCACCATTTGGAACAGCCTTGAAATAGATATATCCACCTGATACTGTACAATCGATAACCTTGTTACCCTGCTTTACTGAAGCAGAAGAACCAGTTGCTGGTACACGTACTGACAATGGGTAATCCCAGTTACAAAGTTTATTGCTTGTCAATGAAGAATTCAATGTCAATGAATACTTTCCATCAGAAACCTTCTTGAAAGTAGCATTGTCACGCTCCTTAATATACATACAAGCATCTCTGAAAGTAGTTACCCAGTAATCTTTCTTGTTCTGATCCAACCAAGAAAGAGCACCAGTAAATGCGTTCTGGTCTGTTGGAGAGTAGCTTCCATTTCCAGCGAATCCAGAGATACCGTGGATTAGGAACACTGCCCAACCGCCGTTAGCCTGAGAAATCTTACTTGTGATCTGATTTGAAGAGTTGATACCCTGGTTACCACAGATTGTACAATCCAACTGAGAGAAGTCACGTGGACTCTTACTGTTGTTCTGTCCACCACAGATACGTCCTCCGATGTAGTTCTGCAAAACTGCAGTAGATCCTGGATTAACACAGTTTGGATAAGCGATTGTCAAACAAGGCTGACCAATCTGCTGCTCAATTGTAGACTTAGATGGTCCAAGTTCATTTGCATTTGAGCTGTGAGATACAGTATGGCTACCGATCTCGTGTCCTTTTTTAGCAAGACCTGAATAATTACCCCAGTTATTACCCATCCAGTTTGTAACAACATAGAATGTAGCCTTGAAATTATACTTATCAAGTTGCTGAGCTGCCCAGTTGTGCGAGCTCCACTCATTGGCTCCGTCGTCAAATGTGAATGTCACAGCCGACTTACACCAATCTTCCCAAGTAGCGATCTCCTGTGCCTGCACAAGAGACATGGATGCCACCAATGCCGATGTTAAAAGTAATTTCTGTTTCATATCTATTAGCGTTTTTATTCGTTAGTTATATATGTAAAACTTCATAAACGTGTTGTGTGTGCCATCGTTTACGTTTGCAATATTACACTAAAGTTAATCGTCGGAAAATGTGATTACAACTTTTTTTTGACGTTTTTTTCTCAAACGTGTTCGCTAACATACGATGACAGATTTTTCTATGTTGTTTGACGATTTTTTCACAGATTTTTGTCTAATCAGAAAAAAAATATTGTAATTTTTCAGTGTCAACATTGCAAAAACAAATTTTAGTATTACTTTTGCAGTGTCGATTTGTCGAAACAATATGGCAATTCGTCGATAAAATAAGGCTAACGACAAAAACAAACAACTATTAACAACTTTACAAAATTTGTAGGCTTATGAGAAATTTCTTTACTACGCTAAAAAAAGCAACATCACTGATGGCTGCAGTAGCTATTTCATCTATGGCTAACAGTGCGTTTGCCGAAAAACTTTCTGGCAATACAGCAACTGAAATTGCTGCTATGATGAAAACAGGATGGAATCTTGGCAACTCATTCGATGCAACAGGTGGCGGCAACTCTTTAGCTGCAGAAACTTCTTGGGGTAATCCAAAGACAACTCAAGAAATGATCACTTTCTTGAAGAATGGAGGTTTCAACACAATTCGTATTCCCGTTTCTTGGGGTAACCACTCAGATTTTGATAGAGATCCAGAAGACTTCACAATCAATGAAGCTTGGATGAATCGAGTAAAAGAGGTTGTTGATTACTGCTACAATGAAGAAATGTTTGTAATCATCAACATCCACCACGACAACAACCAGGGAAACATCTGGTATATGCCGGAGGAAGATGAAGATAATGAACTATTCATCAGAGGTGTTTGGCGTGAAATCGCTAAAGCTTTCGCTGATTACGATCAGCATTTGGTATTCGAGATTATGAATGAGCCTCGTTTGGTTGGAAAACAAAACGAATGGTGGTTTGACATGAACAGACCAACTCCTGCTATCTCAGAAGCTCTTGAAATGATCAACAAATTCAATCAGATTGGTGTTGACGAGATTCGTGGTAATGGTTCAGAAGGAAACAAAGACCGTATAATAATGTGTCCTGGATACGCAGCTTGCTATGAAGGATGTATGTCTCCTGACTTCCAGTTGCCAACAGATGAGACTCCTAACCGTCTTGCAGTTTCACTTCACGCTTATCGTCCTTACGATCTATGCCTAGGTAATGTATCATATTGGAAGGCAAGCTACGCTAAGGAGATTAAAGATTATTTCAAACCTGTTTATGAGAAATTCGTCGAGGGAATGAATGTTCCAGTAATCATAGGTGAGGAGTCTTGCTCTGCTAGATTCGACGCCACAGGTTATATGAACCGTGAAGATCGTCTTAAATGGGTTGAAGCTTACTATTCAGTGACAAAAGAATATGGAATGCCTGCTATTTTGTGGGACAACAACGTATTCAAGAAAAATGGTGGTGAGGCACATGGTCATTTGGATCGTAAAAACCTTAAATGGTACGATTGGCATTTCATCCAGAAGATTATGGATGTCCTTGAAATCGAAGATGTAAACAATATCTCTATTGACAATACATTGGCAGTCGGTCCTAATCCGGCTTCTGACAAAATCGCAGTCTCATCAGAAAATGAGCTACAAGATATCTCTATCTACTCAATGAGTGGTTCTAGAGTAATGTATAAAGAGATCTCTGGAAACAACGCTGAAATCAATGTCGGTGTACTAAACAGAGGTATTTACAACGCTGTCGTTAAGACAGATGAAGGTTTGAACGTAATAAAGTTAATTTTGAAATAGTAGTAAGGTTTTTCATGATAATGGGCTTGGTTTCGGGAGAAGCTGAGCTCATTGCTTTTTTAAACGATTAAGGATTAACGATTAAGGATTAAAAAGACGCGGAATATATATACTTCCACGTCTCATTTTTCCTCCTAATTACGAACTACGAATTACAAATTATTAAATATTTCTATTAGCTTTGATAAGCTCAAATGCCTTATTAATTTCCTGGCATCGTTTAGTAGCCGACGCTACAGCTCCTTCTCCCATGCCGGCCACTAAATCAGGATGGTTGATTCGCATAAGGTTGCGCCACGTTGCCTTAAGTTCAGAATCAGTAGCGTCTTCTGTAATTCCAAGAGCATCGTAAGCCTTTCTTAGCTCAGGAGACAAAGTAGTTTCTTCACTAGCACTTTCACTGCCTTTATGCTCCTGTTTGCTCTCATTTTTATCTTCTTTTCCAAGATGCTTCTTCTGGAATGAAACAAAAACATCAGTATCGATATTCAAACGATTGGCTACTTTTTTCAGAAAATTGAGTTCAGATATCGAACATGTACCGTCGGCAAATACCACGTCGAACAAACTATCCATAATGATATTTAGAAACGCCGGATGCACCGTCGACTTCAAATCTGTACAAATCTTTTTAATCTCCTTATCTGAATACTCCAGACACAAAAGATTCTTAACAAACATGACCGATTCTTTGAAATTCTCTTTATCGTACTTCGATATGAACTCCTTGATCGCATCTAGCTCACAAACCAGTTTTGACTTGTCCACCAAAACAGCATGAGCCATAAGAGACAGAGCCAAACTTATGGAATCAGGATTAGAACTATCTACCCATGATTGCTCGATTTTTTCTTTATTGATTTTTTCATATTTTTTTATCAACTCAGAAAACATATTTTCACCTCCCTCGACGGGTGAAACCAGATCAAGAATGAACTTATTATATGATTCTTCATACCAACCACTTGAATAAGCCATTTCAATTACCGTTTCTGTCAAAGAACTTAGTTCCTCAAATGAAATTTGTTGACGAAGTTGACTAAACAAAGCTTCTTTATCACCTAACGGATTCTCCAAAAAACGTTCAAAATCTTTAATTTTGCTTTTAGAGCTATCTAAATATGTCTTTTCTATAAAATTCTTTGCGATAGATATCTTTTCTTCTTTTGCCTCACTTTCAAGATTTACAGCTTCCGCAAGAAATTTAACACAATTGACCTCGACAGCCTTTCTTTTACGACCAGGAACCACAATCATCCTAAAATAAAAAGCACCTAGCAAAAGCACAAGAATGGCCAAACATATATTTCCCATAAGTATAAACTCCAGATATCGTTATTACTTATTGACAATTAGTGATATAACATTTCCATCTATATCCTCAATTTTTTCTGCCGACACATTTAATTTTGGAGACATGATTCCATCACCTATTTTCAAACGTGGGTTCTTCTCTACCCTCGCCTCGTCCCATAATCCAGCGTCGATGAATGATTGCAACGTCTTTGCTCCACCCTCCACAATAAGCGATTGAATGTTATTTTCATAAAGACATTGCATTAAAGCATCCAATTTGACCCCCTTTTCATCAAATGGCAATGTAGCGACTTTTACATTCGATGGATAATTGCCATCATCAGGTTTCTCACTGATGATGATTGTCGGAGCATCTAATGAAAAGCATTTATTGCCGACAGGAACGACTAAATTCCTATCAAGCACCACTCTTGTTGGATTTTTACCAGCCCAATGACGTACAGTAAGGCTCGGATTATCATTCAAGGCTGTCTGTGTGCCGACAAGAATGCCAGCCTCCTCAGCTCGCATCTTATGGACATATCTAATCGATTCAGGCGTAGAGATTGCGATCGGAGCACCGTTTTTACTGGCGATAAATCCGTCTGCGCTCTCTGCCCATTTCAATATGATATAAGGTCGACGCTTGGAGTGGAAAGTGAAGAATCTACGGTTGAGATGCCAACCTTCGACGGCCAAGACTCCCGTCTGCACCTCTATTCCAGCATCTTGCAACATCTGGATTCCCCTACCGTCGACTTTAGGAAAAGGATCCACATTGCAAATCACCACCTTTGGTATATGATGCTTGATGATCAATTCAGCACAAGGCGGAGTCTTTCCCCAATGAGCACACGGTTCAAGGCTCACATACATTGTACTGCGAGTAAGTTTCGACTTGTCGGCAACTGATGCCACAGCATTGACTTCCGCATGAGGTCCACCACACTTACGATGATAACCTTCACCAATAATCTCACCGTCGCACACAATCACAGCACCAACCATCGGATTGGGAGCAGCGTGACCGATTCCACACTCCGCAAGCTGGAAGCATCGCTTCATATATATTTCGTCCTGAGTCATAATCATCTAAAAATTAAGCAATGACGTAGGGACAGGTTTCAAACCTGTCCGAATATATCAAATTTTATTTTTCAAAAATATTAGCCATTTCATCGAGGTTGTTGACAACTGCAAAGAAATCCACGCCAACATTCATGAAACCCTCTTCTGTGGCCTTTTTGAACATATTTATCAGGCTATCATAATAACCATAGCTATTATAAATCACCACCTTTCCATCAAACAATCCAAGTTGACGCCATGTGATAGCCTCAAGCACCTCCTCAAACGTACCGTTGCTGCCAGGCAAAGCGATTGCGACGTCGGCAAGATCAAGCATCGTCTTCTTGCGTATATGCATATCCTCCACCACGATATGATCGACTTTATCGTAAGCCCAGCCACGATCCACCATAAACTGTGGAATCACACCCTTGATAGTGCCACCTTCACTAAGCACACCGTCGGCAAGAGCCCCCATCACACCAACTGCACCACCGCCATAATAAACAGTGATTCCAAGTTTGGCCAAAGCCACACCAAGACGGAATGCCTCGTCGGAATATTTAGCTGAAGAATTGGAGTTTGAACCTCCATATACGCAAACGCTTTTAATCATAGAATTAAATTATGAATATAAAGACAAAGATACACATTAATTCATAATTCATAATGCGTAATTCGTAATTGTCGTTACATACCGACATCTTGGGAAATCCATATTTCCGATACCATCGCAACAATCATTTCCCGAAACCATTCCCCAACCGTGGTAACGGTTGGTTTAATCAACAGCCTAGATTGATTAAAACGAAGCGATAATCTATCCTAGGGTTTCGTATTCACCCAAAAATCACAACAAACATTTTCCATCGCCATTCCCCAACCGTGGCAACGGTTGGTTTAATCAACAGTCTAGGGTTGATTAGAGCGAAGCGATAATCTACCCTATGGTTTCGTATTCACCCAAAAATCACAACAAACATTTTCCATCGCCATTCCCCAACCGTGGCAACGGTTGGTTTAATCAACAGCCTAGATTGATTAAAGCGAAGCGATAATCTACCCTAGGGTTTCATATTCACCCCAAAAAACATTTCATGAATCAATTCGTGAAAATTTATATCAATTCATATTTTATTCCCTCGTAATTTTACGATTCATTTTCGCAAATTTTAAGTTCATTAAACAAAAAAGGCAAACAGAGCGAACTCCGTTTGCCTTTATATAGAATTTGTTTCTTTTCAGATTACCAAGCGAACAAAGGATACTTAGCCATGATGCTATTTACCTTCTCACGAACAGCCTTGATATTAGCGTCGCTCTCTGGGTTAGAAAGAACTGTATCAATCATCTCAACGATCTCAACCATCAAATCCTCCTTAGCACCACGTGTTGTGATAGCTGGAGTACCGAAACGTAGACCTGATGTCTGGAATGCTGAACGAGTGTCGAATGGCACCATGTTCATGTTTGTTGTGATGTCAGCAGCAACTAGAGCAGTCTCTGCCATCTTACCAGTCAATTCAGGGAACTTAGGACGAAGGTCGATCAACATTGAGTGGTTGTCTGTACCACCAGAAACAACTGCGTAACCCTTGTCAACGAATGCCTGAGCCATAACAGCTGCATTCTTCTTAACCTGAGTCTGGTATTCCTTAAACTCTGGCTGTAGAGCCTCGCCGAATGCAACAGCCTTAGCAGCGATAACGTGCTCTAGCGGACCACCCTGCATACCTGGGAACACAGCTGAATTCAAGATTGAAGACATCTTACGGATAACACCCTTCTTTGTAACCTTACCCCAAGGATTATCGAAATCCTTACCAAGTAGGATGATACCACCACGAGGTCCACGAAGTGTCTTGTGTGTAGTAGATGTCACGATATGTGCATATTTCAATGGGTTGTCTAGCAAACCTGCAGCGATAAGACCTGCTGGGTGAGCCATATCAATCATAAGAAGTGCGCCAACCTCATCAGCGATCTTACGCATACGTGCGTAATCCCACTCACGTGAGTAAGCTGAACCACCACCGATGATCAACTTAGGACGCTCTGCCTTTGCGATCTTCTCCATCTCATCGTAGTCTACACGACCAGTCTCCTTGTTCAAGTAGTAAGGAACTGGCTTGTAGATCAAACCAGATGTGTTTACCAATGAACCGTGTGAAAGGTGACCACCGTGAGCCAAATCCAAGCCCATGAACTTGTCGCCAGGATTTAGAACAGCAAGAAGAACTGCACCATTAGCCTGAGCACCAGAGTGAGGCTGTACGTTAGCGTACTCAGCTCCGTAAAGCTTGCAAAGACGCTCGATTGCCAAGCCTTCGCTCATATCGACTACCTCGCAACCACCGTAGTGACGGTGTCCGATGTAACCCTCGGCATATTTGTTTGTTAGATAACTTCCCATAGCCTGCATCACCTGATCACTAACGAAGTTCTCAGAAGCGATTAGCTCAATTCCCTTAAGCTGACGCTGATGCTCTTTCTCGATGATATCGAAAATTTCAGTATCTCTTACCATAACTTATGATGATATTGTAATAATTTTTTGCAAAGATAAAAAAAATTGATGAATTATGAATGCTTAACGCTAAATTATATCTTTTAATATAACCCAGCCAAAGCCAATAATCCAAAGAATCAAAAACAATGGGACACAAATTGTGAATTTCTTATGCTGAGTCTTGTGTCGGAAATATTTCATTCCTGTATATGCACCTAATGCACCACCAATTCCAGCAAGCAGAATCAAAGTCTTTTCAGGAGTCCTCCACTTCGCATTCTTAGCTTTCCATTTGTCAATCCCGTAAGCTACAAATGCAATAATATTTACAATGATTAAATATACATACAAGATTTGCATACTCTATTACCATTCTTCAACCATCAACCATCAACCCTCAATCATTAACCCTCAATCCTCAACCATCAATCATTAACCCTCAATCATCAACCATCAACCATTAATACCAGCTTGGATGGTCACTTGGAGAACTACTCTTTTCATACTTCAAATCCTGTAGTAACGACGAATTTGCGTGGATGGTGAAATTAAACGACTGATTATATCCAAATGGCACAAGATTAAGTGATGCACTCCAACAATGAAGAGATCGTGATATACCACATGTAGTATAACTGATTTCTCTTTTAATCACATCATAACCCGAGCTATAACTGAAGCTCCAATTACGTGTGAAAGAGAAACTACCAGAGAAATTCAACATACACGACCAATCCTGGTCATAAGTCAATCTTTCCTTGTTAAACTTCTTATCACCATATGAAATTGACGCACTGACGCTCAAGTTCCAAGGCAAAGAAAATTTCTCGTATCCTTCGTCGTCCTTCTTTGAGTTATCTTTCTTCTTATCTCTCAAACGACGAGGACCTTGCTTATCTATAACATCAGGGTCTGTATCTTCAAACTCATCACTGCTAGTAGGTTCACCCTTGATCTGATCTTCAGGTTTTACCTTCTTCTTGAAAGTGTTGTTGCTAAAATTATAGCTCAAACTTGTAGAAGCATTTGTCATTCTAGCTAAACGATGGTTTTTCTCCATCTCAAACACGTTGACACGAACAGGACTACCATAATCATTCAACTGATAAGTATAAGGAGTCCAACGGCTATTCACATTGAATGTCGTGTTTCCTGGCAACTTGAATCGAACATTTGCACTGATATCTGACCAATTCAACGAATCTGCGAAAACATTATAGCTTGTGCTCAACATCAAGTTGTCGATCAAAGATATCTTCTTGTATCCTGTAGTATCTTTGTCGGTACGCACCTTCATTTCTACATTATTACTCAACGACATGTTGACACTTCCTGAAGGTCCATTTGAATGTGTACCGCCACCTCTCATTCGGGCATAATCAATCGGTTTGACATCAGCCAAATCCAAGCCTGCAACAGGTCGAACATAAGAGCCATAATACTGATCTCTCATACCTGGGAACGGAGATATTGTATGATCAAAATCTGGACGGTATGAGAATCCAATTGTTGGCTGACACATATGACGGATAGCCGCGATCTTTTTTCCACCCATCCATTTCAATGGTTTATAAAAACCATACAACTGAGTATTCAAATTCACACTTGCAGAAAACTCATTCTTGAAGAACAATCCATAATGATATGCAGTGTCGACTTTTGCCGTATTTTCATTCCAACTCAAATCCTGTGTCTTATGATACCATTTCTCATTATATGAGATATTTGGACTCAACACTAAATATTTGAATATATTGTAAGATGCTCCAAATGCCAATCTATGAGATGCTTCCAAATCAGTGAAGAAATCGTTGGCAGTTTGAATCTCCGAGCTCCACATCAACTTGTCCTGCTTCATAGAAACTGAATTCTGAGCATTGAAGTTATAGTTGAAGTAAATCTTCTCGTACCATTTCTTACTTCCGATCACCACTTTTCTCTGGAAAGGATAGATTCTGTTCATGCTCACTGTCAAAGACGGGAATGTTATAGAAAGAGTTGAGTCACTCTGTCTTTGGTTGACAGTCAAGTTAGTCTGCAAAGAGAACACACTTTCAGGAAACTGATATGCGTAGTTAATACTGCTGGATTTATTGTTTTCAGCATAAGACGACGCATTATAATATGATCGTGTATTATTCTTATTATAAGCAGATGTTGAATAGTTAACACTAGCGGAGAATGTGCTGAACGGATTTGCTTTAGCATCCTGCTTATGCGTCCAACGGATCTTCATATCCTTCATCTCCGTATAATTAGGCATTCCTTTTTCACCAGATCCAGTCACCTGATAACTGAATAGAATATTACCGCTATGCTTGTAGCGTCTGATGTAACGTGATGTACCACTCACTGCCCAAGATCCCTTCGTATAGATATCACCACGTACAGCAAGGTCAACATAATCATTGATTGCAAAGTAGTATCCTCCATTACGCAAATAGAATCCCTGACGTGAATCCTCTCCAAATGTCGGCATCAAAAGACCTGATTTATACGCACTTGAGAATGGGAAATATGCGAATGGGATCACCAATGGAATTGGCACATCAAGCAGCACAAAATAAGCTGGACCTGTCACAACACAATTCTTAGGCACCACCTTTGCCTTAGTCAAATTAAGATAGAAATGTGGATTTTCATGGTTATCACAAGTGGTGTACTTACCATCACGCATCAAGAATGTGTTGTCGGGATTCTTTCTTGCCTTATCACTAGTGATATAACCATCTTGCTGTTGTGTTATAACTCCACGAATCAATCCTTTACCCGATTTGTAGTTATAATCCATACTTTCACTCTCATACTCATCAGGGCCATCCTTAAAAATAGGAGTCTCGACCAAAGCACCTGTACTATCAATCTTACCTCTAGCCTTTACTGTGCTATTCTCAATATCAAGACTGATATTATCACTATTTAGTTCAAGAGACTGATAATGAATAGATGCTTTTCCATAAAGATATGCATCACCTCCACCTATGAAAATGATTGAATCTGAGGCTGAATATGTAATTGCGCTTTCAATAGCATCTTTACTATTCTCAAATTCGAATGTTTTAGGATCTTTTTTCTGTTTTTTTCTTCTTGCGACAGAAACAGTATCATTTTTTGCAGATGTACTATCACCCTTTGCCAACGAGAAAGACAAAGTGTCGGCAGATAGAGTCACCTCTTTTCTGTCGATACTATCATTTTTTGTCGTCATTTCCTGTCCATAACCAATTGAAAATAATAGGATTGCGGACAACAAACAAAATATATGCTTTATCTTGTAGTGCATTACTACGCTTTTTCTTCTAATTTATCTTACAAATTTATTTTTTTTTGCTGACTTTCACAAATGTTTTTTCATTTCGGATTTTGTAATTGTCGGATGATTACGCCATTCGGACACGCATATGCAGGCCACAATAACAACGGCCACGGTAGCCAGAAGACTCCGTCTTCGCGGCAACCATGGCCTAGGAAGTGCAACCGTTGCCACGGTTGTATATTCATTACTACTGAAAACTTTTGCTAAAATCAGTAAAACTTTTCATTACTACTGAAAACTTTTACTAAAATCAGCAAAACTTTTCATTACTACTGAAAACTTTTGCCAAAATCAGCAAAACCTTTCATTACTACTGAAAACTTTTACCAAAATCAGTAAAACATTTCAATAAAAAAAGCCGCACCCTCAACGGATGCGGCTCTATAAGCAATCAATGAAAACCTTATTATTTTAGATATTTCACCGATTTACAATCCTTAAAGATTTCCTCAGGAATATTCTCCTTACTATTGTCAACCACTACATCAAGATTTACACAACCATCAAATGCACCATCTCCAATAGATGTCACACCTGATGGTATCGTGATGCTTGTCAATTTGCTACAGTATGCAAATGCATACTCGTCAATAGAAGTGACACTCGATGGGATCTTTATGCTCGTCAAGTTTCGACAAGACTCAAACGCCATTTCTCCAATAGAAGTGACAGGATATTTCTCTCCCTTAATCTCCACTTCTGATGGAATCTCCACTTTTTCAAGATTAGGATTACCCTGATCTCCATAGATCATATCCATAGCTAACTCAGCACTGTTAGTCTCTTTATTCAATTCAAAATACAATGGACTTCCAGTAAATGTGACTGACTTGACATGATAGTCCTGAAAATTACATTCAACATTGGATCTTGAATTATCAATCACCACATCAAGTCTCGGACATTCTTCAAATGCCCACCAACCAATAGAAGTGACACTCGATGGTATCTCGATGCTTGTCAAATTGCTACAGTGATAAAATGCACTATATCCAATAGAAGTAACACTCGATGGAATTATGACGCTTGTCAAACTGCTACAGTTATAAAATGCACTATCTCCAATAGCAGTGACTGGATACATCTTTCCATTGATCTCTGCTTCCGATGGAATAGTAATAGATTTATAGCCACTATAATCAGCATAAGTAATCTTTGCACTCTTACCGTCATCCGAAACCCTAAACAAGAATTGGTTTCCAGTGAATGTCACCGATTTAACACCATTGAATGCGTCTCTACATTCAACATTGGATCTTGAATTATCAATCACCACATCAAGCTCCTCACATCCAGAAAATGCACTATATCCAATAGAAGTGACACTCGATGGTATCTCGACGCTTGTCAAATTGCTACAGCGTGCAAATGCCCACTCTCCAATAGAAGTGACACTCGATGGTATCTCGATGCTTGTCAAACTGCTACATTTATAGAATGCATTCGATCCAATAGAAGTGACACTCGATGGTATCTCAATACTTGCCAAACTGCTACAGCCATAAAATGCACTATCTCCAATAGCAGTGACTGGATACATCTTTCCATTGATCTCTGCTTCCGATGGAATAGTAATAGATTCATAGCCACTATAATCAGCATAAGTAATCTTTGCACTCTTACCGTCATCCAAAACCCTAAACAAGAATTGGCTTCCAGTGAATGTCACCGATTTAACACCATTGAATGCGTCTCTACATTCAACATTGGATCTTGAATTATCAATCACCACATCAAGCTCCTCACATCCAGAAAATGCACTATTTCCAATAGAAGTGACACTCGAAGGAACCGTAAGTTTTGTCAAGCCACGGCATCCATTAAATGCATTCGATCCAATAGAAGTGACACTCGAAGGTATCTCGACGCTTGTCAACTGTTCGCAATAAGTAAACGCGTAATCTTCAATAGCTGTGACTGAATACTTCTTGCCATTGATCTCTGCTTCAGTTGGAATAGTAATAGATTTCATTTGACGATATATTTCATCATGATCTCCACCTTTTCCACTACGAACCGCTACGCCACCGTCAGCCATAACTTTAAACAACAATGGACTTCCAGTGAATGTCAAAGATTTCACTCCAATTACACCATTTTCACATTCAACATTGGATCTTGAATTGTCAATCACTAGATCAAGATTATCACAGGCATAGAATGCATCCCTGTCTATAGAAACGACACTAGATGGAACTGTGAGTTTTGTCAATCCGCTACAACCTTCAAATGCAGCATATCCAATAGAAGTGACACTCGACGGAATATTAATGCTTTTCAAACTACTACATACACAAAATGCTTGATCTGCAATAGAAGTGACACCTGACGGTATCTCGATACTGGTCAAACTGTTGCATCCATAAAATGCAAGTTCTCCTATGTTCTTAAGTGTTTTAGGCAACGACACAGTTTTGATTCTGTTCTGATTCTTGAAAGCTTCTTGAGCGATGCTAGTAACTGTATAAATTTTGCCATTAACCAATGCTGTCTCCGGGATAACCACGTCGGCAGATCCGTTGATCGTACCTACAACCTCAACCTCTTTGTCGTTAATGACGAAATATCTCAAATCAGAGGCGTTGGACGTTGCTGATGTATCTACTACAGTTCCCGACTTTGCTTCCAAAGCCGCAACTCTCGCTTTTAATTTCACAAGTTCTGCAGCCATCTCATTGAATCCCATAATCTTAGCGATCTGAGGGTCATTGAATGAGATACTGTCTACTTTCTCTGTTGGGTAACTCTCGACAGATCCATCTTTCATGATCACATAAAACTGATCTGCTGACAATGTTGTCAAGGCAGCAGCTGCTGTGGCTGCCGATAGTAAAAATTTCTTCATAATATAAATCCTTTTTTATTTCTTAATAAACTTAACTGACTGATTTTTTACTGTTAGAATGTATTTGCCTGTTGCGAGGCCACTCACATCCACCTTTTTACCGGTTGTGCGCGAAAGCACATTTCCGTCGATTCCTCTGACAATCACCTCATCCCCGTCTTCAATTCCAGAAACAGTGATATATTCACTCACGGGATTCGGATAAACCATAATCGCGACATCAGATGACGAAGTGTTTTTCACTCCATCCATACTGGAATTAAATACAATTGTTGGGAAACCTTTGTCACCACTTTTCTGTGGTTCAAACTTGATGCTCTGCACATTGCCAATCTGAAACTCCTCCTTGCTTCCGTCGGCAGAAATACCGATAAATGACGATGCAAATGAAGATCCCAATGATGCAATAGTCACAAAACCAGATAGTAATAAATACCTAAAATTCATGTCCTAATATTTTTTCAAACTCCTTTTATTTCTAGTCGCTTTCGCAACCACATAACAAATCTGCACAACATTATATTAATTCGCAAATAATCATTCATGAAAATATTCGCAAAATGCTCTAAAACACAAAAAAAATGCGGAATGCGAAATTAATGTACGAAATTCTCCTTTTCTCTCTAAATCCGTAGGATTTCTCTGCGTTCATAAAAAAACGGGTGGGTTTGAAACCCGCCCCTACGCCTACATTGAACCTCTGTGTGCTCTGTGTCTCTGTGGTGACAAAAAAAATGCGGATTTAGATGCAATTATATACGAGTTGTCCAACACGCGCTTTTTCTTTATACGCTCGCTCTCCGAGCTCGCGTTTGGAGAGGGTTAGGGCGTCCCGCCCTTAACAATCCTCATTTTGAACAACTGCTATCTAATCTCCATGATAAGTACTAAAATCCTCAATTTCTCTCTAAACACGTAGGATTTCTCTGCATTCATAAAAAACGGGCGGGTTTGAAACCCGCCCCTACGCCTACATTGAACCTCCGTGTGCTCTGTGTCTCTGTGGTGAAAAAAACGAAATTAATGATCGTTAAAAGACAAAAAAAAGACGGAGCGAACCCCGTCTCTACAAATTTCTATCGTTGGAAATCCCACTAAGAATAGATTATACCGACAATTACGAATTACGAATTATGCATTACGAATTAAATCAGAATTCCGATGAGAAATGGAATCTGATCTTAGGGAAATCACTCTGAGCCATCTGCAAGATATAGCCTGAATCAGCAAGGAAGACGTCGCGTCCCTCCTTATCCTTCGCCATATACTGGTATTTTCTCTTCTTGAATGTCTCCAAAGCCTCAGCGTCGTCGCTCTCAATCCAACATGCTTTATAAAGCGAGATTGGTTCCCAACGACACTGTGCGTTATATTCATGAAGAAGACGGTATTGAATCACCTCAAACTGCAATGCTCCTACTGTACCGATGATCTTACGTCCGTTGAACTGGTTTGTAAACACCTGAGCCACACCCTCATCTGTTAGCTGCTCGATACCCTTGTTGAGCTGCTTTGCCTTCATCGGATCATCATTCTCGATGTATTTGAACATCTCAGGTGAAAAGCTTGGCAATCCCTTGAAGTGGATCGACTCGCCAGACGTTAGTGTGTCGCCAATCTTGAATGTACCTCCACTATCTGGCAAACCTACGATGTCGCCTGGGTATGCCTCGTCGACAATATCTTTCTTCTGAGCCATGAAACATGTTGGGCTTGAGAACTTGAAGCTCTTGCCAAGACGCACATGCTTATAGTTGACATTTCTCTCAAACTTACCTGAGCAAACCTTAACGAAAGCGATACAGCTTCTGTGGTTAGGGTCCATATTAGCGTGGATCTTAAATACGAATCCTGAGAACTTATCCTCTTCTGGCTTCACTACTCTCTCCTCTGTCTTGATTTCTCCTGGCGACGGAGCGATCTCGCAGAAGCAGTCGAGCAACTCCTTGATACCGAAATTGTTCAATGCTGATCCGAAGAATACTGGAGCGACTTCTCCTGCCTCATATGTTTCTCTCTCAAACTCTGGATAAACACCCTCCAAAAGTTCAAGATCCTCACGTAGCTGATTAGCATCCTGATCTCCGACAATATCATCAAGCTGCTTGTCGTTGATGTCGGCAATAGCCACATTCTCAGAGATTGTCTGCTTGCTTGGAGTATAAAGATTCAAGCTATGCTCATATAGATTATATACACCCTTGAATTTCTCACCCTGGTTGATAGGCCAAGATAGTGGGCGAACCTTGATATTAAGCTCCTTCTCAAGTTCATCCATCAAGTCAAAAGGATTCTTACCATTACGGTCCATCTTATTGACGAAAACGATCACAGGAGTGTTACGCATACGGCAGACATTCATCAGTTTACGTGTCTGCGACTCAACTCCCTTTGCACAGTCGACAACAATGATTACACTGTCGACAGCAGTCAAAGTACGGAAAGTATCCTCCTGGAAATCCTGGTGACCTGGAGTATCAAGGATATTGATTTTGAAACCATTGTATTCAAATGCCATCACAGATGTAGCGACAGAGATTCCACGCTGCTTCTCAATTTCCATCCAGTCAGACGTTGCTGTCTTCTTGATCTTGTTTGATTTTACGGCTCCTGCGATGTGGATAGCACCTCCGAAGAGCAATAGTTTTTCAGTCAGTGTAGTCTTACCGGCGTCGGGATGCGAGATTACCGCAAACGTACGTCTTCTTTTGATTTCGTCTATGAATGCCATTTGTATGAATTTCGTTAAAACGGCGCAAAATTACAAAAAAATTGACGATTAACCAAAACGTTAACAATAACATTAAAAATCAAATGGACAATCCGTTGTGTGGTTGTCCATTCTGTATTTAATCCTCATCTTCAATAATAAACACCTCTTCGTTCTTACGCTTCATATAATACTCCTCACGAGCGAATCTTTCAAGGTTAGCCTTATTAGTGGTCAACTCATCCATTTTTTTCATACAAGTCTCAATCTGTTTCTCATATGACTCAATCTGTCCATTTAGCTCACGGATTTTCTCGAGATTGTTCCATCGATCAATATATGTATTATCCATCATAAAGAAAGATAGAATGAAATAGACACAAATAGCTAGTAGATACTTATTAGTAGCTACTACTTTTACTTTTTTCAAAAAGGTAAGGATAATTGTTTTTAATGAATCGTATTCAGTCATAATAAAATTCTTTGTTCGACGCAAAATTAAAGAAAAAAGGCTAATGATAAAAATATGATTTAAAAAAAGAGACGATGGAATTAATCCACCGTCTCAATATAACTCAAACAAATAATTATATAGAATTATTATTTGTCAAATTTTGAGTAGCTATCCCAGAAATCTGGCTCGACAAGGATATAATTGCTTACATAATCGTCATCATCTTCATAGTTGTTGTTTGTCTCACATGTTACACCATTCACAACAACATTTGATACATTGTATGACTTTACATAATCAACATCAGAATAAACGTAAAGCTGGCCAACTTTAGCGACAGTCAAATTACCATCCGACTTGACGACGTTTGGCTTCTTACAACCAGGAATCTTTGTTGTGCTGTTCTGATAAAGAGTTGTCACTCCACCATTAATGTCAATTTTAGAATCTGCCTGTATACAACGAGAACTTCCCGCAGTCTTCTGACAAATAACGACAACTCTACCATCGCTAACAGCAAAGTCATAATCTGCTTTGATACCACATGTGACTGTTGTATCTGTACTTGTAACCAATGAAGCACCAGACATTACGATCAACGTCTCACCACCTCTGACAAGAACCATACCGTCGGCTTTGATACCTCTTGATCCTGCACCTTGAAGTTGGATATCAATATGACCTCCGTTGATAAAGATATCTCCAGTTTTTTCTTTTTCTGTCATTGAGCAACGGATACCTCTAGCACCATTTGCTCTTGAAGAAACAGTCAAGTTTCCATCTTCAATTATAACATGTCCTTCACCGACGTCGATACCATCAGCACCAGTGACAATATTCACATTACCACCAGACTGCGTATAATAGTCGTTGACATGAATACCATCAGACAAAGCATTAATAGTGATTTTTCCGTTTTTCACCTCTACATAATCACTACTTTGAATTCCATGTCCTGCAGAGCCGACTATATCAAGCGAACCATTACCCTTGAATTCAAACTGGCCCTTTCCTCTCATTGTTGCCCCGACAGTGTCATTCTTGCTGTCAGCCAATGAATTGTTACCAGTCAAATGAATTTCAGTGTTCTTCTTAGTCAAAACATAAATCGGAGGATTAACACCGTCGCTCTTCAAATCTAAATTATCAAACTCAAACTTAGACTTATACAAAGAAGAGAAAATCACATTTCCGTTCGAACTCTTTCCAGAGAACTTATATTCTATTTCTCTAGCCAAATAAGTCGAGTTGATTTCAACACTAGTACCATCAACCTTTACTTCAACACTATCAAAAGGATTTGATACGTTGACCTTATCACCATCAAAACTTACTGACACATAGTGCTTTAGAACTATACTGTCTACTTTTGACATTTCCAAAGCCTCATCACCTATCTTGATAGTGCCAACAGCAAATTTCATTTTTGTGTTTGGATTTACGACGCGAACGCTCACATCCGAACCCTGATAGACACTCATGTCTGTACCTGCAAATGCAGCAGCTGTGCAAAACATTGCAGATGCTAAAAGCAAATCTCTTTTAATCATAGCTTACAAAGTTTTACAGTTTTACCATCAACCTTCACGATGTAAACACCCTGACGAAGATTGCTAACGTTAATTGCTGAACCATTTTCAGCTACACTTTTCTTTACAAGTGCACCGCTGATAGAGAAAATCTCAAGAGTCTGTTTTCCTTCAATTCCAGAGATGAACACCTCTGATGATGCTGGATTAGGGTACAATGTGATTGTCTGAGAGTCTGAAGAAAAATTATTTACCGCAGAATTCTCCTTGATCAAAAGTTTAGAGATGTTACCCAAAGACAACTGTATAGCCTCTGATTTTTCATTTTGTTTAACAACAAGGACTTTCTCTTCAAAAGATAACTCGCCGCTCTCTTCAATTTTATAGACATGTGACTGATTGTTATACTCAACAACAGTCAACTCAGTCTTTAGTTCGGCAAAAGCACCCTGACAAAGAATAGCCGCCATAAAGGCAACAACTGCTCTTTTCATTTTATGCTTATTCATAAATAAAATTATTTCGTGTTGAATCTATAAAGACGGTCCAAAAATACAAAAAAGAATGTAATTTCCATTCAATCAGACAGAAATTATTGAATTTTAGACACAAAAGAACATCTAAAAGACTCAGAACTAAATAAAGCAAAGATATTACATACCCAATTTTTTATACATTTTCTCCGCTTCGCTGCTAAATGAGAATGTGTTTCTCAAGGAGAAATAATTCTCTTTATCGACGCAATGATCGTAAGCGAAAAGGAGGAATTCTCTACGCTTATCGTCGAAAGAGAACAATTTGGCAATCGAAGCCAAACCTTTTACTGTGATCGGGCGAATCTTAACAAACAACTTTGCAATCGGCATCATATCGCCATCAAAGTTCTGTTTCTTCACATACGCTGTGATCTCAGCTATCTCATCCTCCGAATAAGGAGGAATCACACAAACATGCTCATGTCTTTGAGGAGCTCTTCTATGATGACCCTCAACATTATTACTCTGAGCTACAATAGTCAATGTTGACAACAACATCACTAAAGACAAAATTATCTTTCTCATACGCTTTCATTTTTTACATCGGCTTCAATACCTTAAAACCAATGCTAATTTTAGACTTAAAACTGATAGCAAAAGTATGAACTAAAATTTCATTTGCAAACACAAATAACACTAATTAACATAAAACAACATCTGTTTACGAATCCAGAATTTCGTATCAACACGTATCCATTGGCCAAAATTTAGTGATCTTAGATCAAAATGCAGTCAAAAGTCTATTTTACAACACATATTTAACTCTATTTCACTCAATTTTTCATTTTATAACATTTTTTAAATTTTGAAATGATGGAATAACAAAGAGTTATCTTACATTTGCAAAAACTAAAACTAAAATTTGAGGGATATGAAAAGTATGCGTTTTATTGAGATGTCATTCTCGCTTTTATTCCTTCTCTTTTCAGTCTCAGCTTCGGCACAGAGATCAAGAGGAGGCGGTAGTTTTGGAGGAGGTTCAAGCTACAATGGTGGCGGTTCTAGCTACAGTGGTGGCGGTTCTCATTCATCTGGTGGTTCTAGCTACAGTGGAGGTTCTTCTCACTCTTCAGGTTCTAGCTACAACAGTGGTTCAAGCTACAATAGTAGCTCTTCTCACTCTTCAAGTTCAAGCTATAGTGGTAGTTCTCGTTCATATGGCGGATCTAGCTATAATGGAAGTAGAAGTTCATACTCAGGAAGCTCATACAGTTCACCTTCGTCAAGTTCATCTAGCTCATCAAGCAGCTACTCGAATACTGGCATTCGTGCCCGCAGCTATAATCAGTCAGGGCGTCCTGTATCTTCTCCATCGCGTAATGTGTCTACACCATCGCGTACTCCAGCTAACACATCTGGTCGACAGTCATCTTCATCTGCACACTCACGAAATGAGATTGCTGCTCGTCCAGTAAGAACTATGGGACCTTCTGTCAATGTGACATCACATTCGCACAGACCATCAGCTCCTTCAGTTGGTGGATCAAGAGTTGGTGGATCAAGAATTGGTCATACAGCTCACAGAGGTGGTCATCACCACCACAACCACTCTATCAGACGACATGGCCACACATACTATTCACACATAGGATATCACTACCATCCATTCTACTATGGCAACTGCAGATACTATGTGCATAATGGAAGATTCTATCGTTGGGATCCATACTTTGGCTATGAGTGGATACCATACCCATATGGTTGGTACTTCACTAACCTACCATTCAACTGCTTCGCTGTTTATGTTGGCGATGGCAACTACTATTATGGTAATGGTACTTGGTTCGAGCCAAGAAACAATGGTTACGAGGTTGTAGAGTCGCCTATCGCAAAAGATGAGACTCTTAATGTATCAGAACTTCCTTACGAATGCTCAGCAGTCGTAGTTAACGGAAAATCATATTTCGTAGGAGAAGGCACTTGGTTTATCGCAACAGACAAAGGATATCAAGTTGTCGACACTCCAACAGAGGGTGCAACAATCATCGAGTCTCTTCCTGACGACAACAAGAAGATCGAGGTTGCTAACACAGACTTCTTCTTGTCTGACAACAATTGGTACATTCCTGTAGAAGGTGGTTACATGCTTATCGAGAAGCCAATTGCAATCGAGTTGAAGTCTAAGCCTGAGATCAAAGAGGCTGAAAAGAAGGCTACTGTTACTGAGACAAAAGCTGACACAACTACAGCTATTAGCACAGAGGCAGCTCCTGCAACTAGAGCTTCTGAACCTGCAACAGCTCCAGCTGAGACAGCAAATACAAACGCAGTAAAAACATTGCCTACTTATACAAAGGTAATCAACATCGATGGAAAGAGATACTTCTTTGCTGACGGTGTTTGGTACGACAGAACTGTCAACGGAGAGTTTATCTCTATCGCTTCTCCATTGCCAGATGCTACTACGAAATAATCCATTTCGGTAATACTTTATAGAAGAAGGGGGATTTTACTCTCCCTTCTTTTTGCTTTTTTAGTCCACACGTCTAACCATCTATAAGACACACGTCCACGCGTCTCTACGAGAATGATATTATATTTTGAATCAAACAAATTCAACTATGAGAAATTTTAAACTCATAATAACATTTTTATTTTCCATAATCTCAACTTCTATCATGGGAAACAATACAGATTATAATGCTAAATGGAGCAAAGTAGACTCTCTTATGAACAAGCCTCTTCTTAAAGATGCTCAAAAGAAAGTCGACGAAATACGCACCATTGCCCAAAAGGATCATGACGACCTAAACACTCTTAAATGTGATATCTACGACTACGCAATCGACTTGGGTTGCGAATATAATATAACTTCAAAAAATACATTTAAGCCTAACAACTCAGTAAGAGAGGAGGCTGAAGACATCATAATCAAACATTACAAAAAAGTTTCTGCATTTCACGATGCTGTGGAGTCGCCTGTAGAGAAAGCCTGCAGTGAACTCTTTATGGCTAAAATGGTTAACTATTTCATCCAGGTGATGAAAAGACACCCTGGCACTGTGTCGGCAGTCAAAAAAGATGCTGATAAGAAATACACGGCTGAGGATTTCCGTGAATTGTCTTTTGAAGCTCTACGTGGCATTGTCCGCAACCATGTAGACAACATAGTGAAAAACAAAGAGTTGCTTCTTTCTACTCCATCAGAGAAATACATCTCATTGTTTGTTAACGATAACGCTAATGCTAACGTCAACAAAGAGTGTCGTCCATCTGTGTTTGATGCGATGCTACCATCTCTAATCTCTTTCTATTACGAGGATTTTGTTTTCGAAGGTTTGGCTAAATCATTCTACCTACCAATCCATATTGTCCATAAAGAGCTATTGAGAAAAGATTTTCTTAATTCTCTTTTTGCCGACGTGATCAGCCATCACAACAATCGAAATGAATATTCGTCAGCTTTATCTGCTGAACTGTCTCGTCTTCAATATTTGGAAATGTCTTATGATTATATTGAGGACGAAATTAAAATCACAACTCTTGACAGCCTCATCAAGCAATATGACGGCAAAACTTCTTGTGTCGTGAATGCGGTTGTGAAGAAACAGGAGATAATGTGCAGATGCATAACAAGAACAAATAACATTAATGCTCCAGAGATCGCACTTTATCCAAAGCAGATTATCAATGAGGCAGAAAAATATAAAAATCTGTATCCTACACATTCTGGAATCACACAACTTGACAAAAACATTGCATGGCTCAAGAAGCCAGAAGCTTCTATTTCCGCCGAATCGACAAACATCGGCAAAGGGAAAGATGTGATTATCAATATTAGTTACGCCAATATCGATACTATGTACGCAGAAATCTATCGTATTGATATGCCGGCTGTTGAAATAATGAAAAGCGAAAATAAGAAGATGTTGGCAAAGGCAAAACTTGTAGAGAAAAAACAATTTGAGCTTACTCCTTCTAACTACAACATAAAAAGCAAAACCAAAATAAATATTGGCAACAGCTATGACTACGGAAAATATTTCGTCTTTTTTAGCGATAAGAAACAGATTTCTAAAACTAAAAACGAATATGTGACTTTCAATGTGACTGAGATGTCGCTATTGGACGTGAATTCTATCGGAGACAAAAGAAATGTTTTTGTAATCGATGGAGAGTCTGGACATCCAATCAAGGATGCTAATGTCGACAGATATCGATATACAAACAAAGACTACATTCTTAAAGAGTCTGTCAAATCCTCAGCTGTTGGAAAAGCTGCAATAACTCTGCCTGACAAACACCAGTATAATTTGCACGCACACAAAGGCTCCGACTCTTATGGACAATGGTTAGAAGTAAACAAAGATGTCTATCCTACTCAAAAAAGTTATTATCAGACTAAGATAATGACCGATAGAAGCACATACCGTCCGGGGCAAACAGTAGAAGGAAAAGTCATTCTCACTTACCTTGGTAAAAACGAAGATAAAGTTGCAGCCAACAAACAGATTAAACTGACATTTAGAGATGCCAACTATGAAACCATCGGTGAAAAGGATGTGACAACAAACGAATTTGGTTCAGCTTCGTTTAAGTTTGATATCCCTACCGACCGTATGAATGGAGGATTCATTATCAATTCAATCTACAAAGAAGGAAATGATAGAGTCCACGAAAGCCATTATATAATGGTGGAATCATACAAACTGCCAGTGGCAAAAGCTAATGTCGACATAAAAAACGGCAGTTCAATAATGCTTGGAAGTAAACTTGAACTTGAAGGTGAGGTTAAGACATTCACTGGAGAGGCTGTCGGCGGAACATCTGTGAAATATAGATTTGAGAATGATGGCCATGTATTGTTCTCCGGTGAAACAACATGTGGCAACGATGGCAAATTCTCATTTGCATCAGACTATGCAATCACAAAAGAGCTAGCAAATTCTGTCTCTATAAATATCGAGGCTATTTTGCCAAGTGGAGAGACAGTCACAGCATCGAAATTTGTACACTTAAATGGACAATCTGTGACTGGCAACATTAATGGATTGAGTTCAATAGAAATAGAAAAACACACAACGCTTACTATTCCTGTCAACATAATCAATGCCGAGCATTACAACAGAGATGCAGAAGCTGTTATCGTCGTCGCCACAAAAGAAGATAAAGAGAAGAATGTTCCAAGCAAAACATTGCTCTCGAAAAACATCAAAGGCAACGGCAATCTTAAAGAAGATTTCGACATTTCTACCTTCGCCCCAGCCTATTATAAGATTCTCTTGAAGACATTGTCTGGCGAAGTTATAGATAGTCAAGAAATACTTGTTTACGACAAAGACTCACAAAGTCTTCCTGTCGGCATTAACGAAACTCTATGGATTCCAACGAACCATGTAGAATGTTCTTCTGAGAAAGACGCTGAATTCTTGATTGGTTCTCCAGAGAAAGACGCAAACGTTTTAGTTGTCGTCAGAGATGAAAAAGGAAATATCTTGAGCGACGAGTGGTTCGACATCAGCAATGAGCAGAAAACATACAAAGTGCCATTCAACAAGTATTTTGCAGGCAAAAGCCACAAATTTGTAGCTGCTGAATTCATAATCATAAGACATCATGTATTGACAACAAGAACAGTCTCAATCCAAAAGAAAGAGACTCAGATAAAAAATGAAATCGAGATACTTGAAATCGTTCGCAATATTGTTCCGGGAGAGAAACAGAGAGTAAAGATGAAGGTCAAGCCGACAAAAGACAGCTACGAAATTGCCGCAGTAATGGTAGACAAGAGCCTTCCTGAACTACCTCCACACTGGAATACACTTAGTCGATTCCGCACATATTTCAACCATATAGGGTCGAGAATCCCTTATTCATACCAACGTCATTGCGCGATATATAATTATATACAGAACGGATCGTTCAGTGATTTGCCTAGAATCAAATTTTTGTGGGATAATATAAATATTCCTTTAGGCTTGGATTGGATGATGGTAGAGAAAAGTGGCGTTACTCTTGCAGCTCCAAGAATGATGGCAAAAAACATGGCATTAAAAAGCATGGATGTAGAAGAGGCAGCTGAAGCAGAGTCTCGAGAATATGCAGTCAATTCGGACAATGCAATGCTTATGGATAATACTGGCGTAGTAGAGTTGCAAGAGGATCCTGCTTCGGACGAGGACTCCGCAGCTGAAGATCTATCAAATATCAAAGTTCGAGAAAATTTCGTAGAGACTGCATTCTTCTATCCTCAGTTGACAACAGCCGCAGACGGAACAGTAGAGTTTGAATATACCGCTCCGGATGCGTTGACAGCGTGGAGAATGATAGTGTTTGCTCACGACAAGAGAGTCAACAGCTGTATCACAAGCGAGGATTTGCAGACGAAGATGCCATTCGCAGTTAAAGCAAGTTTGCCACGATTCGTAAGAAAAGGTGATAAATGTACGTTGGCTACAACGATCACAAATAATGATGAAAACCAAAAGTCTGGAGATGTCGCCATATTCATCAAAGATGTTGCAACAGACAAGACAATCACTCAACAAAGCCGCCAATTCACAGTTGCAGGCAACACATCAAAAGTAGAAGAATGGAGTTTCGACGTGCCAGCAGGAGTTGCAGCAATCGAGGTGAAGATGGTCGGCAAGAGCGGAACATTCTCCGACGGAGAGGTTCACCAGTTGCCAGTATTGCCTGATGGCACACATGTAGTGAAGAGTAAGTCGATGCATGTAAGAGGAGGAGAGACAAAAGATTTCTCTATCGACTACAACGAGAAAGAGATGAAAGATGCCGAGCTCACAGTCGAATATACAGACAATGCGGTATGGCAGGCACTAATGGCTCTACCGTCGGCAAAAGATGTGAAGTATGACTGCGCAACAGAGTACATCTCTACCCTATTCGTCAACCAAATGGCTCAACGTATCGCCAACCTATATCCAGAGATTAAAACTGTGATTGAAGAGTGGCAGAAAGAAGGCAATCACGCATCCTCACCTCTTGAGCAAAACCAAGAGTTGAAGGATGTGTTGATGCAGCAGACTCCATGGATGTATGAATCTAAGAACGAGAGCGAGCAGAGAGCAAAGATTGTTGAGCTATACGATAAAGACAGAATCGCCAAAGCCAACAAAGAAGCCATCAGCAAACTGCAGAATCTTCAGCAGTCAGACGGAGGCTTCGCATGGTTTAACGGATTCAAGTCGAGCGAATATGTAACGGTCTCTATTGTCCGTCGTTTAGTGGAGATGCACGAATACGGAGTTTTGCCGAAGGATTGCGAGAAGATGCTTAAGAATGCGGTAAAATACATCGACAACGCATTGACGGAGGCATACGAAAATGAAATCAATAAAAAATATCATGCTGACAGAGAATGGATATTCGACGTCTTCAGAATAAGAATATCTTACGACAAGAATCTCGACAACAACACCAAGAAGATTCTCGACTTTTACGTGAAGAAAGCCAATAAGGATATCAAGGAGATGACTCTATACGGCAAAGCATCATTCGCAATCGTATTGAATATGAAAGGCGACGTGAAAGATGCCCAATCCATCGTGGAATCTCTACGTCAGAGTGCAGTCAACACAGAAGAACTTGGCATGTATTGGCGAGCAAACCAAGATAGTTGGGGTCGATATGGTAATGCCATCGCCACACACGCAATGCTGACAAAAGCATTTATGATGACAGGTTGCGACGCGAAGGAACTATCCGACCTTCGTTTCCATCTCATCACAAAGAAAGAGACAACTCAGTGGAATAATGACCAGAGCACACTTGCAGCCATCGATGCACTCGTGGGTGATCGTCAAAAAATGGATATAGGGGCAGGTTTCAAACCTGCCCGTGAAAATGAAGCAATAATAAAAATCGGAGGCAAGCAAGTCGACGCGAAGAGAACCTCAGGCGACGGTTATGTGAAGATTCACTACAACAAAGACAGCTTCACACCTGAGTTGTGCAATATCCACGTCGAGCAGCCACAAGGACAAGAAGGAATCGGAGGTATCTACATCTCTTACGACGCTCCATACTCAGAGATCACAAGCGGAAAGAGCGGCATTGAGATCAAGAAAAAGATGTACAAAGTGGTGATTGCCAACGATGGCGACGACAATAAAGAGATGCTTCAGGAGATTAAGGAAGGAGAAAAACTTCAGAAGGGAGACAAAGTGAAGATTGTGATGACGCTAAGAAGCGACAGAGACATCGACTTTGTGCAGGTGCTCGACCTACGTGCAGCTTGTCTTGAGCCAGTCAGAAAACGACCAGGAATCGAATGGGCAGACGGCAAGATTTACTACCAGAGCATCACCGACAGCGAATACAGCATGTTCTTCGACCGTATCAGCAAAGGCACACGAGTATTCGAATACACACTGCATGTGACACAGAGTGGAGAATACACACAAGGAATCACAAAAGTCATCCCACACTACTGCCCTGCTTTTGGAGCTAATTCTGAAGGAGGAAAAGTATTGGTTAAATGATGAATGCTAAATGCGGAATGCTAAATTAAATTTCGCATTCCGCATTCATAATTCCGCATTTTTCATTATCTTTGCCATTATTTGCGAATATGTTGTACACACTGATAAAAGGCATGATCATAGGAGTAGTCGTATCGGCCCCTGTAGGACCGATCGGTGTGTTGTGTCTTCAGCGTACACTAAACAGAGGAAAAGCCCACGGTTTTGCCACAGGATTCGGAGCCATGCTATCGGACATGATCTATGCGTTGATTGCAGGATTTTCAATGTCGATGGTGATCGGATTCATTGAAGATCACAAGTTTGCGCTTGAGATTATAGGAAGCATAGTGGTGTTCTTTTTTGGTTTGCACACATACAGAGACAACCCTGTCGCCAAGTTGAAAAACATGGAGACGAACAAAGGAAGTGTAGTACAAGATTTTCTTTCGTCGTTCGGACTAACCATCACTAATCCACTTGTGGTGTTCCTTTTCATCGGCGTATTCTCAAGATTTTCATTTTTGACAAGCGACGCTAGCACACTACAAAATGTGCTTTGCATCTCATCCATATTGGTCGGAGCGTTGGTTTGGTGGCTGTTAATTGTGAACGTAGCCGACATTTTCCGTAGTCGCTTTAATTTACGTGGATTAGTGATTTTAAACAAGTTGACGGGTTCCGTCCTAATGATTCTTTCTGCCTGCACATTGATTTATACAATCGTATCGGAGATCGTAGGATAACGTTCTACATTTAGTCATAGTAACAAGAAAACAAAAAAATGAAAAAAGAGGAAATAATAGCAAACAATATCGATTCATCATTTATAGCAGAAGTCAAAAAAATTGTTGAACAAGGTCGTCAGCAAGCTTATGCGTCTGTGAGCAAATTAATGATTGAGACTTACTGGAAGATTGGAGAACGTATTGTATTACAAGAACAAAAAGGAGCAAACCGTGCAGAGTATGGAGCACAAATCATCTCAAAACTATCAGAAGAGTTGACGCGAGTTTACGGCAAAGGATTCAGTGGCAGATACTTGAGAGCATTTAGACAATTTTATCTTGTTGTTCCTGATTTGGAGATTTGGAAATCACGATTTCCAAATCTTACTTGGACACACATTCTTAAGACATTACGCTGTGACGATCCTACCGCTATACGATGGTATTTATCAACTGCATCACAAGAGACAATTACATAGCAGTCATCTCAAACAGGGATTGTCAAGGGAACCAGGTAACACAATAATATGAATTTATGTCAAAAAAATCAATAATCATTTCTATAGGCGTTGGTTTATTTTTATGGTTAATCACAGCCAAACTTTGGGTAGGACTTATGAGTGCCGCATTTCTTGTCGCTCTATTTATAAGTTCGGACTTTATTACTAATCAAACAGGACAAAAAGATAACAACGAATACGAATTTTCAAAAAAAGATGAAGAGCTCTACAAGTATACTCTTTTGGTGTTGATGGCGGAAGTGATGAAAAGCGACGGCAAACTGAAATCCAGAGAATTGGATGCAGTCAAGGCCTCAATCCGACGACATTACAAAAAAGAAAATGAGCAGAAAAAAGCCCTTAAAGATTTCCAGAAGATCCTAAACAATTGTTATAACATAAAAAATATCTGCGACGAAATCAATGACAAACTTGACGACGTCGCTGTGACAGAACTTTTCATGGAGATACTCGCTGTCGCTTACGCAGATGACGACTTCAACAAGGACGAAAAGAACGAGATAAAAGCAATCAGAGATTATTTGGGCATCTCGACACAAGAATACCAGAGAATCTACTCTCTTTTCATGAAGAAACGTCAAAAGGGATATTATAAAACGAAAACGAAGACGAAAACAAATACAGATTCACAACATAAGCAAAATTATAATTATAGCCAAAGTAGCAACCAAAGCTACAAACAAAAATCTGAGGAGTACAGCGATAGTGAAAAATATACAACTATCGAAGAACAAGAGGCTTACAACATTCTTGGGGTAGGCTGCAACGCTTCTGACGATGAGATCAAAAAAGCCTATCGAGCTTTGGCGGTGAAGTACCATCCCGACAGAGTAGCAAGATTGGGAGACGAGGCTATACGCCAGGCTACTGAGTCGATGAAAGAGATCAATAACGCTTGGGATTTTGTGAAAGAATCGAGAGGAATCAGGTAATAGGTTAGGGACTAAGGGTTAGAGGTTAGGGACTAAGGGTTAGGGGTTAGAGGATAGAGGTTAGAGGTTAGGGGTAATTATCTTTTATTCAACTTCATAATTTCAAAAGTTAAATTAGCTTAATTAGTTTTACTTTTTAGTTCTTAGCCAAAATAAAAGGTTCGCATTTTCAGTAACTTTGCAAAAACTTTCGTAATAATCCACAAAAGCATTATGAATAACAAAACGATTCTTAAAAGACTATTTTTTGTAGCATTTACAATTTTAGTGTCCAATATTTCCATGGCACAAAACGACGACTTGGGTACAAGCCAAGACCAACCGTTTCCAGAATGCACTACACCTAAAAAACTTAAGATTAAAGTAGACGGCAAGCATGCGTATAGTCAGAAGATCAACAATAAACCATTATATGAATTGTGTTATGGAGAGGAATTGACATTGTCACAAAGTGAAGATATCACTCCAGATCAGACAGAGTGGGCTTCCCCTGATTTTGCGGGATATGCAATCAAATGGTTTGAAGGTGTTGAATCAACTCGTTTGTTAAATATGTCTAATGCACAAGTCGTATTGAATGGTAAGGTAAATGAACATACCATCACATATGACGATTCTTATATTGGAGTAGACGAATTACCGGTTGTGCTTTATGCGGTTGACGCTTTATATCTTGATGGATCATGTAAAACTAGTGACACCGTCTACATCAAGTTCAATCCAGTTCCAACAGCAAAGTACAGAGATGATCATCCTGAGTTTTGTGAGGGGAAAGCTGCCGGAGCTGTTTCGTTGGATTTTGTAGGCGGAGCAGAGTCCGACTATAAGATATTATGGTATAGTGGAACAGACATCGCCACAGGATCCTCTATAGGAGTAGATCTAGGTGTTGATTTCTTTGAAGGACTTAATGGAACAGAGAACGGAGGCTTCCATGAATTTGTGTACAAGTTGATAGACAAGGAGACAGGATGTGAAAGTGAAGAGCAAAGTTACACTGTAACAGTGTATCCAGCTCCAGAGGCACCAGAAGAGGAGACTATTGAGTACACAATTAACGGAGACCAAAGGTGGTTAATCGCAGGTGAGAAATTCCTCCAGACTTTGAACTCTGCGTATGAGCTAGTGTGGTTTCAAAACCAAACTGACCCAGATTCTAGAGGAAGTATAGACGGTGAGACTGTCGACAGGACACAGGAGGGAGAGAAGACAGTCTACATCGCATATAAGGATGGCGAGTGCTACAGTGAGAGAGTTCCGGTGTTGGTCAAGGTGTTGAGTGTGCCTGTCCCTGGAGTAAAAGACGTGGATTTATGTAAGGATGGCACGTTCGACCCTATGGATGGAATCGCAGTAACTGACGATCCGGATTATGAGCTTATATGGTTCGTCGATGGATCCGACACTACAGGCAAGGCTCTTACAACACCCCCAACAAATGCTGTGGATGTGACAACACCAGGTCAGTATACACTATATGTTGCGCAGAGAATGAAAACATCTCCATACGCGCAGAGCGATGTAGTGTCATTTGACGTAATAGTGTATGGAGTAATGGCTCCAGTGGACGCGAGCAGGCACGAGTACTGTGCACATGAAATGGCAGAAGAGTTAAAGGCAGTGCGTGTCACTGACGAAAAGAACTATTTCTACTCGGATGAGATCGTATTCGTGTCTGGAGCAACCGAGTATGAGGCAGTCACACCAGATACAAGGGTGAATTCAACCATGACTTATGATTACGAGGCATACCAGACTTACACAGCCCCTATATCAGGCAATGTATGTAAGGGAACATCAATACCTATCTCGGTTGACGTGTACTATGTGTCAGAACCGACAGGACAGAAGCGCGTAAACTACACACAGGCTGAGGGAGTTTCAGGATTCGTCACAATACCAGTAAAGAATCCTCAGGCAATCAACGATATAACAGATCCGGGATACACTTTGCTATGGGCAAAGAACGCCACAACATCGGCATGGTGCGATGCTGCAAACGCATGGTGCGATGAAGCAAAACCAACGTATGACGCGTTGGCGCTGCCAGGCTCGGTACAGAAACAGACTCGATATGCAAAATGGAAGCAGGAGGTGGTTTCAGGCAAGTTCTGTGAGAGCAAGCCTGTGGAGGTAGAGATCACAATCAGTTCACAATCTGGAATTGAAGATATTATCTCTAACGATGTTGATGCTATTGTTAACGTCTACACAATCTCAGGAGCATTGGTAAAGAGCAATGTCAAGAGATCTGAGGCATTGAATGGTTTGGCAAACGGAGCCTATGTTATAGGAGGACAGAAAGTGGTGGTAAACAAATAAAGTTCGCTAAACATTCAATTCTTATAATCAAAGGTCCATTCCACAAAACACAGTGGAATGGACCTTTTTTACTTATAGACTTATTTTTTGTCAAGGGGAGTCTTAATCCCACCAGAAATTCCAGAAATTCAAATCCTTGATATCTTTTGCGAGAATATTGATGTCATTATGACCTTGTTCAATAATGTCGCAACAATATTCATACATCTCTTTTGCGGCCTTAAATGGTGTAGTAAGCGGTTTCTCCAAATAATAATCGACACATGCGCCATAAATGCCAATAGGTAGTGCTTGGTATTGCTCATACCAGTATTTGCTAACAGCTATTTGTGTTTTCACATCAGGACACGCATTCCAACCTCCATAAGGCAGATATACCCAAATTAGCCAAGGGTCAGAGACTGGTACTTTTACCCAATAAAGAGTCCCCCTCATATTCTGTGTGAAAGTGCCCTCCATTGTATTACGTCGGCTCTTTTTTGCTTTAAGTATTCTTTGTTCATCCTCTTCAGTAGGTTCCGCTGTCCATTTTTTATGCAGGAATGACTTACCGTCTTCAACAGCCATAGCCAGCATCTTTTCGTGGTATGTCTTCACTTCTTTCTTCACAAGAGAAACTGTATTGTCCACAACACCTATATTGCTACAGATAGAATCTCTGACATAATCATCGAATCCGACAAGAACTGGAATGAATCCCTTTTCTTTTCCTTCTTTCCTTAACTTTTCGTATTCGCCAGACAAATCCTTGGTTTTCGTGCATTTACAACCCGTAATTGCCTTTAGCACGTCAATTTCATCAAGGTCGTCAAGTGTCTTACGCTTCTTTTTAGGAGCATCAACCATCACTGGAGTATCACCATCCATTTCATAAACGCGCAACTCTCTCCAACATATGTCAATATACATCTTATTCTCATGAAACTCTGGTATCGAGATACAATGCTCGTTTGAATTAATGATGATTTCAGTAAACTCTTTTGTTTCTAAATCAATGTGATTTAGTGTCCATGTTCGTTTGCATTTACTGTAAGAATATTCGCTTATTTCCCTTGTAAAATATAACTTGTTGCCGAATATTTTAGATTCATTTGGTATGATATAGTCATTCGAGCCTTTAATCAAAAGTGTTTTTTTCAAATTTCCAGTGAAAGGGTTCAATTGAATCAAGTAGAAATCCTTTCTCCTGTCGTTTCTGACGTCGTTTCCGACGTAATATAGCATTTTATCTGGCCCGATCTCATAATGATGGGTGCAATACTGCAAATCGTCAACGTCCCAAAGTTTCTCTCCCGTACGCAAGTTATATCCTGCTACAGAGTTGATGTGATCATTTTCATTTGTGCAGGTGATTACAATTACATCGTCTACAATTATTAAGTTACCTTCATCTTCAATCCAAAACTTTTCTTCTCGAACATTGTATTGCCAAAGCTTTTTTCCTGTCTTTGTGTAGAAGTGAAGACTTTTACTCCAGTTATAGCCAACACCCAATATTAGAACGTCATGTTCGACGTCGTATCGTAAGACAGAAATATTATTTTGTGACGGGAATTCGAATAGCGACTCTTCTCCATTGTCGACAATGGAAACCTTAACCATTTTTTCGTCTTCGTCATACTCTGATGAACATGACAGATTTGGGGTTATGTATTTGTCGAAGTCGTACCTGAAATTCTCCTTCACAAATGAATTGCCATCAAAACGATACACTTGGTAATGTTCCTCATCGTTATTTAATTGATAGAACACACCTCCCTCGCAATGATAGCTTTGGGCGTTTTCCACAGGCAATGTTAAGTCGTCAATTACGAGTTTGTCTTTGTAGACAAGCACCTTTTTGCCTTCCCAGATATATAAATACTTTACGCCTTTGTACAGTTCTAACTGTTTCAAGTCTTTTGGATCTTTGTTTTCTACAGTTTCTACAGTAATGTTATTTGGGGATTCGACCTCCTTGCTACTATCCTCACAAAAGCCATTTTGAGTTTCCTGCATGGCTGCGTTTGGAAGTGTATTGTCATTTAATTTGTCACAACCAAGAAAGGCCTCTTCATCAATTGATATTACTCCTTTTGGCAAATCAACTTTAGTTAATGACTCACATTTAGCAAAGGCATAGCTTCCAATGCTGGTGACTGATTCAGGAATGGAGATATTAGTCAAAGCTTTACATTCGTGGAAAGAGCATATGCTTATGTGTGTAAGGCCTTTAGGAAGTTTGATTTGCGTAAGCTCATAGCAAAACTGGAAAGCAAACCTTCCGATGTTTGTTACTGAATCAGGAATCTCTACTTGCTTCAACACGTTACAAGCTTTGAAGACAGCTTCGCCTATATAGGTGACACTTTCTGGTATAATGACACTTTCCAATGCCGTACAACAGTGAAAAAGATAATCTTGCAAAATGGTTATCTTGGAAGGTATCGCAATTGATTTCAGATTGTAACATAGATTGAATGCCTCAGCACCTATTTCTACAAGGCTAGACGGTAATTTTATGCTGCGTAATGTGGAGCATGAATAGAACGCTTTTTCGCAAATTTCAGTAACAACATAAGAGTTTCCTTCTATAGTTACTTCTTCTGGGATTACGATGTTTACTGGTCTTTTCTTTTTGTCAAAACCAACCACCGTACAGGTTTTATCGGATGTCGTTTCGTATATTATTTTGTCAATTACTTCGCGTGCCATTCAATTAATTTTTTCTTTATTGTCGTTTTGTTTAATATTTCTGTGGCAAATATAGGAAAGAAAAGAGTATCGGCAAACGTGTTTGAGGATATGTTAAGTTTTTTTTAACAGCTTTAAGAAAACATATGAAAGGCATTGTCATAATCCTAACGTAAGAGGGAGCGTTAAGAACGACATACTTATATAAAAACAATTTCGAAAAATACCATTTCGTAAATTGTAAATTCATTTTCGTAAAAAAAAGCATAAAAAGGACGAAATACTTACACTAAAGTTTTGGATTAGATTAAAACAGCTATAAGTTTGCAGTGTCTCAGGTGCTTAATGTTAGTTAGTAAAAGACATCAAGAAATTAATAAAATAAAGCATCTGGGATTTTAGGGTTATTTATAAATAGTTTTAATATGAGAAAAAATTTATGTTTAGTTGGAATATTGACGGCGATGACCGCAGTTCCAATGTTAGCAGAGACATCTTACGTCACTGTTAATTTAACGAACGGTTCTAAGCGTTCGTATCTATTGGCGGATTCTCCGAATTTTTCTTATTTAGGAAATATGTTTAGGGTAAGCGGAGTTGCAAGAACAGGTTTCCTTATTGAAGAAGTAGAGTCTTATCATTTTACTGAAGGTGATTATACGGATTCCCCTGTATTGGAAAGCAATGAGGTACGCATCGTCTACACTGACAACAACAATGTGAAAGTGGAAGGTTTGCAGCCAAACACTCCCGTCGCCCTATATACAACAGAAGGTGCTTTAATCCAAACAATCAATGCGACTGAGGACGGCGTAGCAGAATTAGCATTGCCACAGGCAGAAGGAGTCTACGTCCTAAAAACAAATTCACAGAGTGTCAAACTAATAAAGAAATAAGAGAATGAAAAAACATATACTATCCGTACTAAGCATGATTGCAGCTTGTACAATCTCAGCCACTCAATATATGCACGTCAATCTTCCTGATGGGAAAGTGTACGACGTGAAAATCGAAAAGACAGACAATGTAAGCCATGTCAAACAGGGCGACGAAGTTTTCATCAAGGTCACACGTAAAGACAACTCCTACTCTCTTTATCCAATGAACGAAACGGAAATCACATTCGACGAAGAGATTTCCAGATTCGACAAAAATATATCTAATTGGAATGCTTTAGAAAAATCTATAGAAGGATGTGTATTGGACACTTCCAAATTAGAAATACTAAGAGCGACTGGGGCTACAGAATGGACCATCAGGAATGAGTTAGCAAGCGCTGAATCGGCATACAACGAATGCGTCAGAAAAAAGAGAGACAATGAGATAGTTCAATATTCAGATACGGAAAAAGAGACCATGCGATCTGCCAACAAGTTTGCATCAAATCTATTTTCCGAAATATCAGAAGATTCAGATTTCAAAAATAAAAACGTTATTTTCTCTCCTACAAGTCTACAGTTTGCTCTTGCAATGTTAGCAAATGGAGCTGACGATGACAATGCGTATGCTGAGATAACAAAGATTCTTGGAAATCAAGACATTCCTCTCGACCAATTGAACGAGTTATACAAAAAAAGGATGACTAATTTCCAATTTGTCAACCCAAGTCGCATACAGATCGGTTTGGCAAACGCTGCTTTTTTGCAGAAAGACGTTACATTTGGCAAGAATTTCGTGCAGAACATCGAAGATTTTTACAAAGGAGCAGCTAACAATGTGGATTTCACCCAAGATTCCACTTACAAACTCATGGACAAGTGGGCCAATGACAACACTAACGGTATGATTCCCAAGATCGGACTTCAGAAAAACGATTTATATGTACTAGTGTTAGCAAATGCTTTGAGCTTTCAGTCGGAATGGGTAGATAAATTCTATAAAGAATTGACCAAGCCAGGCGAATTTGTAACTTCTGGAAACGAAATCAAACAAGTAGAGAAAATGCATACAAGCACAAGCAGATATGCAGTCGGCAAGAATTTCCAGCTAGTAACTCTTTATTTCTACGAAAATTTTGAGATGAATGTGATTCTACCCAACAAGGGAGTAACACCAGAAGAAGCACTTTCTGAATTT
>JAZUIF010000044.1:0-7227 GCA_045642085.1 Paludibacteraceae bacterium
AATTACAAGTTCGCCAAGCCAAAGATTTCCAAATCCGTTTGGATGTTTTGGTTCTTTACGATTGTTCATTCTCTCTAGAATCTCGTGTAGTTCTCTTACTTCCTTCGGATCACCAACACATTTGTAAGTTGTATCACACCAATTTGGCATAATTCTCAAATTTTAGTTATTACTCAATTCTTTTTGTTCTCTGAAACATCAGTTTCACGATGAATGGGTTTTCTCTCATAATCAGATTTCTTGCTGACATCTGATTCTTTGCTTCCACCCATAACGTGATTGGCTTGCTACTATCCTTAGTCCAAGCCAAGAAATACCATAAGATTCTCATTTTCTTCTTTTCAAAACCTCGCCCAATACGATGATTGCGATAGTGATTATCTCTTTCATTGTTCTTCCTCCTTTATTAATTTGTATCGTTTTATTAGTTTGTAAACAGTTGATGCACTAAATTTGCACCCTTGAGAAGTTGTGAAACCTTCGTCATTCAAAGTGTCTGCCATCTGCTTTAATGTCAAATCTCTGTTGCAGAGAATTCTCAACATAGCGATTGCTCGTTTATTGTTGGGATTGCGTTTGGCTTTAGATCTGTTTGCTTTGTTGCTGTTTGCGATGGCTTGTTTGTGGTTGTTCATCAGATGATGTGGATTCCCTAACTTAAAGCCACGCTCTTTCTTTGCTTGCAATGCCATCTTCGTTCTGCTAGATATTAGTTCTGCCTCATACTGACTAATGGCTGACAATATATGCAAAACCATTTTGTTTGCACTGGGGAAATCGCAAAACACAATTTCTACGTCCGATTCTAGTAGATTGGACAGGAAGCAAACATTTCTTGCCAGTCTGTCCAATTTCGCCACAATTAGAATTGCACTTGTCTTTCTGCATAGTTCAAGTGCCTCTTTCAATTTTGGTCGGTCATTTTTACGACCACTTTCTACTTCAACGAACTCTGCTTCCAAAGGCTGTTCTCCCAAATGATTCCGAATCATCTGCCTTTGAGCTTCCAATCCCAAACCTGAAACTCCTTGCCGTTGCGTACTCACTCTGAGATATGCAACGTATTTATTCATTTTTTCCATTTACTAAACGTCCGTTTAATTAGTGGAAAATCTTTCCACTAATGGTTGACAAAGAAAAATGTGCCCAATCTGTAATCTGATTGAACACATTTTCTGTTGATTTGTTAGTTGAGTCCGTACTCTTTTCTAATTCGTTCTTCATAGTCGGGTGTACGTTCTACCTTCCTATCAATAACTTCTACCAGTTGTTCGATACCGACATTTGTTGTTGTTTCAACTTCTGTCGAACCGTCTCTTTGGAAACTTACATCAAAATAATCGCTTCCACAATTATACACTATGGAAACATATCCTTTCAGGATAAATCCTTCAACGTGAAATCTGATTCCGTTTTTGATAACCTGCGTATCACTGAAACCCCATGAAAAAAGTATATGGATTTGGCTTCTCAAGATTCCATAAATATACGCACTCAATTTGTAATCTTCTTCTGTGATTGTTTTCATATTTACTCCTCCTCACCGTAATATTCTTTCATATAGCATCGTTCACATAGTGAACCATAGTCATTGTAGTCGCTTCTGGTCATGCCTTTACCGCAATACTCACACTCTCTTACGATTTCTTCATGAACGTATTTAACTACCTCCAAGATTGAAGCACCTCTATAGGTCACTTTCACTTTACTGTCTTTTGTCTTCTTCATGACTTCTTTAGTTTTTCGTGATACTTAGTGTAGACATACTCTTTGAGGATGCTTCTTGCGACTTCACTCTTGTCATCCTCATCATAGACTGCATAGTAGGTTCTTGGATTACCATATCTGTCATCTCTACGAATGTCAATTCTTGTCTCTCCACATCTGAAGAATGACGCTGCTGTAGTCTCATCAGATGTATCTGTATTCTCATACTGTAGGTAGACACCTAGGTAAAGTTTGCCTTTGTAAAGAGAAATGTCCTCAATCCAAGAATTCCAGTTGTTTCCTTTCTGTAGGCTGTTACGGATTCTCAATGTCTTGTTTCTTGACCTTTTTTCTTTCCAGGCTCCTTCTCCAGTTTCTTTTACAATTCTCTCGTAGGTTGATGTTGAGATATTCATCAAGTCATCTGAACTTAGGTTCTCAATCAACTCAAGTTTTTTCTTTGGAGCGTATCTCTTGAATAGCTCCACATTGATATTTGTTCTCATCTCTATTAAAAATTAAAAAGCAGAGAGATTACGATATTATATATGATATGAATATGTAATCTCCCTGCTGGGGTTAGTGATTAGATTGTGATCAACAAGCTGTCTGAAACTTGTGATACCTTCTCATACTTGCTGTAATCAATTTCTGGGAAATCGGATTTCAACAATTTAGAGTCAAGGCTGACTCTAGTGAACGGTAACTTTCTTGTGATTTTCATCGTGTCAGTTACCCATTGCTTAGCATCGATTGCTCTCATGTCGTTAAGGATTTTCTCCTTAATCTTATTGAGTCTCTCTTCGATAAGCGTCTTTTGCAACATCAAATCTCTGATTTCTCCTTCCTTAGATTTGATTTCATCTGGAATTGCGAATGGGTTGACAAACTGTCTTCCCTCTAGATCTGCTTTCAATAGTTCAAAACAGATGTCGCTCGGTATTCTTTCGACTGGAATAAGTTCTGAATGTTTGTCTATCTCACCGTTGGATTTCTCCTTGTTTCGTAGGTGGATGATAAACAGTTTCTCAACTTTTGACTTTGGATTCTGTAGCTCAAAAAGGGCGGCATAAATAGATAACTGCCACTTTGCCTTTTCAATCTTCTCTCCTGACATGTTTCCGTAAGTTTTCAAATCTCCAATTGAGAATGAATTGTCACTTAGTCGATAAACCTTGTCGATATTGCTGGCATAGTTCACACCATCAGTGACATTATATTCGGAAGCCTCATGGACTAATCCGTTTTTGGTTACTATCTGAATGTAATCCTGTACTTCTGGAGTTCCGTCGTTTATCCAGTTCGCATCAAAATTCTCACATGAATGATGTACTGCAGTTCCGTATGCTGCTGCTTTTGCTAGCACCGTCTCATCTACATTGTCAAATTCATTTGGGAAAAGTTGTCTTTGAAGGAGACCTGTGATACCTGATAAGTATTTGTCTCCCAACAAGTAAGTATGATTCTCCTCGTTGAAAATCACACCACTGTCTGCTAACTCAATTCTCTTTGCCATAGCTTAAAACTGATTAGGTGTTTGTAACTGCTGCTTTCTCATAGAAAACAGATTCTTGATTTCATTGTTGCCATCGACCTCATTCTTGTGTTGGTTGTATAGGAACATCAGCTGCTCCTGATTTTGAACCGAACCCAATGCAGTCTTGATTCCAGCATACTTATCCGCTGGTTGCTGTCTTCTTGGAGTAGACGTGATTGTTTTAGGCTCAGGCATTGGCTGTCCTACATTCCAATCTTGATTCACCATACCGTCCTGTGGTATGTCTTCTCCTGCATAGATGTAAAGCCCTTCTCCAAACATGGCTAAGTTCTTCACCAAACATCTCATAATGGTTTTATTGATGTCGAACATCGACACCTTCTCAACCATCTTCTCCACGTATTGATTCTTATATTTATCAAATACTTGGTAAGTATAAGCCTCAGATTTCATCGGCTTCATCGCTCCGTCCAAAACTGGCAACCACATCTGATAAGTAAGTTCATCTGCTGTAACCTCTGTGAATACCATAACACCAACATTTGGATCTACGAAATAAGGCAAACTGGTCTCTGTATTCATTACGATACGATAAGTGGCTGAAGGATAAACCTTCTTGAATTCAGCCCAGGCATTAGCCCATGATAGGTAAGTGAGATTGTTCTTCTTCTCACACTTGTCGTTAAGGTTGAGAGTATAAAGAGTATTGAAATGCTCTGCTCTCAAATCTTCGATTGATTTTGTTTTTTCCATTTTATATTGTTTTTTGGTTTTTGTAAAAAGAAAAAAGACCGGGAGACTATCACATAATTAACTTCTTGTAATTTGTAATAATCTCCCAGTCTGGGTTTGGTCATTGAATGACCGTTAGTTTAGGAACCACTCATAGTTGTAGGCATTCTTCTTGCCCTCAAGTGCTTTCTGGATTCCTATAGCGAAATCGGTACATGCTACGTTTCTGTCAATAAAGCGGGCAATATAAGCTGACTTACAAGCTTCATTGGATAGCTGTAGTAAATTCCACGTTGTAATATCTTCACCGTTGACTTTTCCGAAATTCGGATTATCAACGTAACCCTGAACGATTTTGTTACCGGCTTGGTCGCCGATATTAAAATCTGGTAGGTTGAGTTCTCTTCTTCTGTCGTTACTAAGAGCTTGGTAAAGTCTTAGTCTGCCGACAATTGAACAGAATTGTTCCTCTGAGATTCTGGTTGTACCTAGATTCTCAAGGATTTTCAAATTCTCCTCTTTCTTAGGATTGAAACTTCTGAATAGCTCGATTGCTTTCTGGAATATATCACTCTCAGTCAAAGCTTCGATCACTCCTGTTGTTCCGTCCGATTGGATCATTTGGTTGCTGCATACCTTGCATGACCATGCCACGAAGATTTTGAATTTCTGTGGCGACTGTCTGTTAAGTAGCTTGTCATCATTGTAACTACGACATCCACCGATAGTCAGGTGAACTGTCTGTCCATTGATTTCCCTAGTAAGGTTCTTTACATGACAGATAAATGCTAGTCTCTGATAGAAAAGCGTTTTTTCACTGTCAAGCAATTCATTTACTGGTTTGTACTGAGCAGAAGCTATACGACCATTAACTGCATGGCTAACTCTGCATTCTGCTGAAGTAAGTTGTCCGAAAACCTTCTCTGCTGCCATCATCACCGAATATATAAAGTTCTGGTGAGAGATGGTCATGCTATTATCGCTGAAGGTAGGGATAACACATTTGTCAATCAAATCCCCAAGCGAAATTGCCTGAGTATTGCTTTCAATAAAATTTGGGTGTTCAGAAGCAAAAGGCTCATTCACGACCTCTGCTTCAACTGCATCCTCAAATCTTGCTGCGAATCTTCCAGCTACTGGAGTCATCGCTTGATTGTTAAATCTTTCCATTTTGTTATATGTTTTTATTGTTTTGTTTCTAAATGGTAAAAGCCCTCGGAGGGAGACGGATTCCTCATCTATCGTACCTTCTTCGGGCTTTGCTTTTATAATAAGTCGGGCTGTACCTCCTCGGTTGCCCTATGAAATACGGCTCTTCGCCGTTCTAATTTTTGTATTGTTTCTAATTCTATAATTTACTCATATATAAGGGTTTAAGGTGATTAGAGACGGTGAAGAATTGCGATGTTAGCAGATATTATTAATTTTGTATATTATAAAATAATAACACTATGGATAGAGTTTGTTTCTTTTCAAGTTCTGATTTACTATCTAGTTCATACCTTGAATTGGCAGAAAAACGAATAAGTGAAATCGTAGATGATTCACCTAACGATATTGAAAGCGTAATTGAATTATGGCACATTCGAAAATATTTTGATGCAGAATGTAGACTAAAAAAATGGTCGGACGAAGATTTTGAAAAATTTAAGGTAGAAACAAGTAACTATAAAAGAATAGTTGCAAAATATTTCAACAATATAAACAAAGATAGAGTTAAAGATTTGTATGAGTCTTTAGATTGGACATACAAAGAATCATTTTGGGATATCATAGAGCAGATTAAGTGTTTTGAAATAATAGATCCTATTACTTTAAAATCCATAATAGAAACAAATATTAATAATCTAAGATACGTTTTGTCAAATAAAACTCTTGTTGAAAAGTTTAAGTGTATAGTAAAGGAGGTTTTGCTTAATGAACCCAATACGACTCTCATTCTAATTGATGAATTTGTGACAAATTGCATAGATACTGAAAAACATAGTTACATTCCAAATAATCTTTCGGTAGAAGAAAGAGAACGTATAGTGTTGTCGTATCTTAATAGTAAGGAACCCAATCTTAACTATGTTCGTCTGATTGTAGAAGCAAAGAATATAGAAGGTAAATTTATATTGTCTCCTAAAACAAGACTTATAGCAAAAAATCTTGCAAAAAAAATGAATGACGATTTGCTCAATGACCCACGAACATGCATTACAAATTGCCATATTAAAATTTCATTCACAGATGATAATGAAATTTTAAATAGTTCAATAGAGGATGGGTATCCATCACTGAAATATGGCAAACATTTTATTCAATCATGTTCAATTAAAGATAAGATTTTGTATTGTGGTCAAGTTTTTGATTGGATAGATGAGAATGGAATGATAAACCTTATTAATAAGAATAGTGAGGTTGATGGACTTGAGTGGATTCTGCGAGATAGATGCAAAACCGCCTATCCGAATTTTTTTGTTTTTGAACAAAAGAACGCTCTGTCCTTATATCAATTAAATGGTTTTTGTGCTACCGTATTTCAAAATGGCACTACAATGGAACAGATTATGGAATCTTTTTTCTATCAAGTTTTAAGAGATGAATTTGGGTTTCCTGGTCTTAAAATCATATTGCCAAAGCCTAACGATAGATGGGTTGAAAAGTGTAGAATTTTATTCCCTGAATTGGACAATATAGCTAGACAATATGACACATACATCGATGAGGGAGAAATTGATTCTGAATATATGTCAATGGTCAAGCCTCAGAAAATGACGAATACAAAGAGTTTTCTTTGTAATAAGTATTGTGAAATCAACGAAAACAATACAGTTTTTGGGAGTATTCTGCATACTTTATTTAACAAAAATTCATTACTTGCTCATGTAGATCCATACAAGGATAAACGATATTATACTTTTGCAAACTTAATGGAACATGAAACTGTATATTACAATAATTATGAAGATTTTCAAAAACAAAAAATCAACTTTCTTATTGAAAATGAAATAGTAGAAGTAGAGGAAAATGGTAAAATAAAGTATAGAGATAATTCGATTATATCTGCACTTAAATCTATTTGGGAATTTGGTAGTTGTTCATATTGGCATTATGATGATAATACAAGAAATGTATTGGATAATATGATAACCAAAGGTTGGATTAAAACAGATGATCGTCTTTTATCTAGGTTGGAACGCCAATATTTTAGTTATTACATGGACAATAGTGAATTTACAAATGGATATGAATATCGTAATCGTTATGCTCATGGCTGTAGTCCTATTATTGAAGATGACAATGCT
>JAZUIF010000045.1:0-21500 GCA_045642085.1 Paludibacteraceae bacterium
TTCACAATCTCTATTGTATCCTGTGGATTGACAATAGGAGAACCTTCATTAGGGCTTCTAAATGTGACTTGAGGCTTTCCTGCTTTAGTAGAGAAGATCTCCCATTTTATACCATCCAGATTTCTTCCATATGTATCATTCACAGACAATCTCGGAATAGAAATAGAATCCAAATATGATACATTATTTTGAAGATTATATGTCAAACCTAAGAAACTTCCTGATGCACTAATTTTGAAATTAGTATGTAAAGGACCTCTCCACGGTTCATCGTCAGCCCACACGATAACATAACCACCAGCTTCGACCTTAGTCTCAGGAGATCCGTATGGGAACATGTATTTAGTCTTGTCCTTTGAATCATCCGTGATAAACAACCCAGCCAAGTCGACATCTTCAGTACCATTATTATGGATCTCTACCCAATCTGAATAGTGGCCACACTCATCTGGATTACCTCCTTCTGATTTATTTGACGAACAGATTTCATTAAGTTGCAAACTCAACGGAATAGGATTAGCTTCTTTTTCAAATACCGCTGTCAATCTACCATCAGACAAAAGAGTTCCTTCAAATGTAGAAGTCGAATCTATTTGATCACCGACTTTAGCTGTATAAGTCCATTTCTTAAATTTGTATCCAGTCGGAGCTTTCACGTCGACTTTCAACGGAATACTTGCAAAATAATCAACAGAATAGTCAGTAATACCCAATGGCAGATTATTTATTGATATCTTAGAATTAGGAATTCTAACGCCAGCTTCATCTTTTACTACAACCTGCAAAGCGACCTTGTTTCCAGCATTATAATAATCCTTCAAATGCTGATAAATATATGTTGGTCTTTTAAGGGCATAAGTTTTCATAGCAGAGTAAATCTTGTCCGCATCTCCTCCACCAGTTGTCGCACAATGTTCACTCTTTACCTTATCATACATAGCCATCCAGACAGAGTCCATTCGACTTTCGGTAAAAGAGTATTTCAAATGATGCATGAACTTAATCAAGAATCTATATTTGAACTCATCATTCTTAATCAGTTTAGCAAACGGATTAATCATCCAATCGCCGGCATTCCAATCTAGTTTCGGTGTACCAAGTGCATACTTGAGCATATTCATATCCGGTTTTGAAGTCGTTCTGTCTTCATACAATCCAAAACCGAAATCTAGATCAAAAATGATCCATTTGAATTTTCCTCCATTACGTTCTCTCCACAACTTCTGATTATTTCCTGGCCAATCACAATTAACAACAAATTGCTCAAAAATCGCGTAATCAATGAAGTTATCTATATCCATTAATTGACTTGCATTAGAATAATAATCAGCCGACTCTGGATCATTATTTTTCAGCATAGTCATCAGGCTATCATAAACCACAGTCGAACCTGCAGTACACTCTATCTTACCAGACAATTCTATGAAATCGATATCTTCTTCTTCCAAACCATAATTAGCTTTCACAAATGACTTGTTAGAAGGAGTTCTCAACCCCATCAATCCCATATACTTACCATTTATATATGCAGCAACAGGTTCATAAGCCTGATAATCAAGACCTAATGTTCCTGCCAATGATGCCATATAACCATCTCTGAATCGTGCAGTTCCATTCGCATTTCCACCATTTCTTAAATGCAACGATTCAAACTTTTTCCCTGGATATTGTTCTTGGAAAAAGTCATAACTAAATCCATTCTTTCCGGATTTTTTATTTGACTTTATTCCTAATGATTTTGTTGAATAAAGACGTGAATATCCACCTTTCACATTCGTTTCGACCTCTTGGCTTAAAACAACAGAACTATCAACTATATATTCAAAATTAGCTGCTCGAGTCCAATCTTGAGCATAGTTTCTAGGAGTAGAAAAATCTCTCGTCGTAATTCCGTTTTTTCCTACGACATAGATTCCCTGCATGTCATCATAATAAAATTTGTTGTCTGTTACAATCGACACCACATTAGAAGTCAATCCATCACATTTATCATGTGCGGCATCAGAATAGATATAAGATCCTGTAGACATTTCGCTATTAAGCAAGTCATCCTTGACTGCAATGGCACGCACCACAGTTGACGTCTTTATTATGATTGGAGTGGTGTATACCTTGCTCTCACCTATAACAGGGATGTCTCCATTCGTTGTATAATAGATAGTAGCACCATCAGTTGGAGAAGATAGTTCAAGATTGATTGCTGAACTCTTCACTCCAGGAGCAACACTAAATTCCGGTTTTAAGCAACGTGAACCTATATTTTTATATGCTGTTGAATTTGCGGACTTTGGTGTAGGTTCCATATAACCCAAATTTCCATTATCATCTATACCATACGACAAATGAGGATATTGTTGAGGGTATTCGATTGAAGACACTTTCCCATTGCTATTTGTCAAAAGCAAAACTCCGCCATCCGTATCTAACTTATAACCAACATGATATTTATGATCAGTCACCTCATCAAAATATATCATACAATACTGCTTCGCTTTGACAACGCATGACTCATTAATAGTCCATACCCATTTGTTAGTGCCATTCTTTTTGTCATTAGCAAAAGAATAGCCCTTCAAATCAACGTCTCTACTACCATTATTGTAAAGCTCAGCATAACCTACATAGTTATAAAGATCATTGATATAAGTAGACGTATTACATGGCATCAACTCTGTGATGACAACGCCTGCATAAGTTGGACTAACCATATTAAGCATTATGAATATAATCCAACATATATTTTTCTTCAGATTCTTCATATTACCTAGTTGTATAAATCTTTTAATAAAAACGTACAAGAGCACTACCAAATATATAAATTATTCGCATTTAATAAAAATCAAGTAAACAATAAAACATGATTAATCATCAAATTTCAATTTTTCTTCTTCCCAATCCTTATATTTCTGAGACAAAAGATTTAGCCATTTTGCCAATTGTTGTATGGCATCCATTGTATCTTTTGAAACTTCCTTACCGGAAATTTTAAGTAATGTTGTACCATAAAGAGCCGTAAGTGCCAAGTCGACATCATTCACCTCTGCTCCACTCTTGTTTTTTGATCTGAAATCCTGCAACACTGGCAGAATCTGGAAAAACAAGGCATTATATGAAATTTGCTCAGGAGTCTGAAGCAACTTCATATGAAGATCGTTAACATCATCAACAACATTCATAATAAATTGAAGGTGTCCGAACGACTGCTTCTGTTCATTTATCATGCCTGAGATCATATTGTCGTACCACTCGCGAATAGCTTTCTTATCCACGTCGTCTGCATAACGCGATATTATATTCTGATCGATTTTTTCGATATCCAAGCCAAATGCTCTGATGATATCCTCAATCTGCCAGATATATAGAATATACTGCGATATACTACTGGTTCTCAACTGTTTTGCCGCTATCATAAATATACAATTATTAATCGTTAACCATCAATCTTCATCATCGTCGAGATCAAGATCCCAATCCCAATCGTCACTTATAAACTGAGGTTCGGTGTATTCATTGATATCACGACGATCCTTCTTAGTCGGTCTACCAGCTCCACGGTCACGTTGTCCGTTGGATGTATAACGGCTCAACTCAAGAATCTCAAGCTGTTCTGGCGGAGTGACATTCTCCATAAATTCAGGCACCAGTTTGGCACCCATACGGTTTTCACTCAAAGCAAGCACTTTGAAAGAGTAAGTGATAGGAGCACGCTTGATCTGGATGACATCACCCACTCTGACATTTCTAGATGCCTTTTGTGAATTACCGCCAATCATGACATGACCTTTCTTGCAAGCCTCAGCCGCCAACGTACGAGTCTTGAATAATCTTACGGCCCACATCCATTTATCGATGCGTACCTCCTCCTTTACCTCTTTTGCCATTACTTATTGTTGAATTGGTTCATTGTGATATCTAATCCAGCAAGCATGAATGAAGCGATAGCCTCGCCTGCGATCTTCTTTCTTTCTGGCATAGCAGCCATATCCTCGTCTCCAAACTTACCAAGCACAAAATCCACCTGTTTGCCCTTAGGGAAATCGTTGCCGATACCGAATTTAAGACGGGCATACTTCTCTGTGCCAAGAAGTTCCTGAATATTTTTCAAACCATTATGTCCACCAGCACTACCACTTCCCTTGATACGGATTTTACCGAAAGGAAGAGACAAATCATCAACAATGACAAAGATATGGTCGACATCAATCTTCTCTTTTTGAGCCCAATAGCGTACTGCATTTCCGCTTAAGTTCATATATGTATTAGGCTTCAACAGGATAAACTCCTTGTTTTTAACGCGTCCCTCGGCAACAGCTCCGTAACGCTCATCCTTAAAAACAAGATTGGACGCTTCGGCAAAAGCGTCCAATACCATAAATCCAATGTTGTGCCTTGTGTTGGCATACTCGTCTCCGATGTTGCCAAGCCCAACAATCAGATATTTCATTATGAGTTAGCTCTTGAACCACGAGTTGCCTTAACAGTAGCAACAACGTTGATAGGGTTGTTCAACAACTCAAGATTCTCGAATGAAAGTGCACCAACCTGGATTGACTTACCAATACCTAGGCTCTCAACGTTAACTGGCAATCTGTCAGGGAAGTTAGTGTAAAGACCCTTAACACGAAGCTTTCTCATCTGCTGAGACAACTTACCTCCTAGCTTAACACCCTCTGCAAGACCCTCTAGCTTAACTGGGATCTCGATAACTGTTGGCTTGTTCTCAGAGATTTCAAGGAAATCGATGTGAAGGATGTTATCCTTAACTGGGTGAACCTGAAGGTCCTTCAAAATAGCTGTGCAAGTCTTACCTGCGATAGTCAACTCAACGATGTAAACGTTTGGAGAGTAGATAAGCTTTCTAACATCACCCTCTTTTACTGTGAAGTGCTTTGTCTCTGCACCACCGTAAAGAACACATGGGATAAGACCGTTTGAACGAGTCTCCTTTGTAGCCTTCTTGCCTAGATCTGCACGAAGCTCACCTGAAAGTTGAAATTTTTCCATTTCTTTAATAAAATTTTTAAGTATACTCAGGATTAGATCACCTAATCCCCCATCATACTCCTCAATGATTTTTTGCCGAAAATCAAGAAAAGCGGTGCAAAGATAGTGAGAAAAATGCTAAATGCAAAATGATGAATGTTAAATATGGATATTGGCAACGTAAATTTCCAGAAAATGAATCGCTCTAACGAGTCAACGTTCGTCATCACATGCCATTGCCGCCAAAATTCGGAGGCTCATTCAATCATAAGACTCGAGATCTCGCGTCTCTACGAAACCTCAAATCCCTAAACCCAAATTATTCTTTGAAAATCCCAATAAAATATGTACTTTTGCAAAGTTTTTTTGAGAACTGTCATGGATATTAACAATCAGGAGACTATCAACTTCATAAAGTCAGCTATTCTGTTTTGCCACACAATTGAGCAATCAGAGAATGACGCACCTAAAGAATTTGCAAAGAAACTTGCTGGTTCATTGGTTGGTTTGTACGCTGCCACTATCGGTCTGCCATCTTATGATGAAGTGGAAGACGACTACATCGACCTTGAATGCAAGGTGACGGAGGCAATGTATAATTCTGTCGTGCAGATTGTCAGCGATAAACTTGGTGCTCACGATGATTTTCTTACTGTCGATCATGTCGACATGCAATATAGCGACACTCCTATTGTGGCCCATGTGTCGGAAGACATGGCCGATATCTACCAGGATATAGTCGACATGACTCACCGCATTCAAAGTGCAGACAACGCCATCATGTGCGCCGCATTAAAAGAATGCGTCGAGCATTTCCACGAATTCTGGGGACAGTGTCTTACTCGCAGTCTGGGAGCCCTTCATTCCTATATATCCGCTCCTGACGAAGAAGACGAAGAATAAAACAAATGGGACAGTTTGCTGAATCTATAACAAAAGAAGAAATCCAACAGTTGCCGATAGCATCGTTCACCGGCGACATTATCGTCGTGTCGAGATTCGACATGGTGCAGGAGGCTGTCGACTATTTGAATACGCAGAAGGTGCTTGGCATCGACACTGAGACTAAACCAGTTTTCGTAAAAGGAAAATCCAACCAAGTAGCACTTTTGCAAATCAGTTCAGAGACGAGATGCTATCTCTTCCGTCTCAACCTTTTGAATATCCCTGAATCGGTGGCTGAAATTTTTGCCAACCCGAATATCACTAAGATAGGTCTTAGTCTTCACGACGATTTCCGCCAACTCCGCAGACGTATGCCTACATTCAAATGTGAAAACTACGTAGAGCTTCAGAGCTATGTGGAGAAATTCGGAATCAAGGACAAGAGTCTGCAGAAAATCTACGCAATAATCTTCAAACTACAGATTTCAAAGCGTCAGCAGACTTCCAACTGGGAGGCAAATCCACTTGAACCAGCTCAAATCAGATACGCCGCATTAGACGCGTATGCCACTCTAATGATATACAAAGAGTTGAGTTGCAGCGAAGAGGGAAAGAGCAAACCCGCCGACCATTTGTCGTCAGCCGTATTGGAGCAGATGCAGTTGGCTCAGCAGCTACGTGCTCAGGAGAAAAAGGAGAAGAGAGAGAGAAAAAGAAAAGAGCAAGAGTCAACGCCAAAAGTGGTTGTGCCCAAGACTCCAGAAGAGATCCACGAGGAGAAGATGCAGTCTATCTCTCGTCTCTACAAAAAATTCCAGGGTCATCACCCATCATCCATCACGCCAATCGCACAGGCAGGATCAGGCAGACAATATTTCATCGTCGACGGTGAGTCTGGCAAATACGTAGCCACTATCGGAGAGTCAAAGGAAGAAAACGAAGCCTTTATCTATCTTGCCAAGCAGTTGAAACGTGCAGGAGCACCCGTGCCAAAGGTGTTCCACATATCAAAGGACAAAATGATTTATCTGCAGACCTACTGCGGAAACGACTCTCTATATAAAGTGCTCGACAGATTCCGTCAAAGCGGAGAATATTCAAAGACAAGCATCAGGATGTTAGGCAAAGCAATGTCTGACCTTGCAAAGATGCAGTTTGTCGGAGCCAAGACAGTCGATTTTGCAAAATGTTATCCGGAATCTGAATTCTCACGAGACGGATTGATGGCAGATTTTGCAAAATTCGAAACTTATTTCGTAAAGAAACATCCGATTGAATATTCGGAATCACTTCTTCAAAATGATTTCGAGAAGATGTGGACCGACATGAGCAGCATCCGTAAAGATGCGTGGGGATTCATGTACCGTGATTTCCAGTCGCGCAACGTGATGGTGAAATCAGGAGGATTATGGTATATTGATTTTCAGGGAGGTCGACGTGGACCAATCTGGTACGACTTAGTCTCATTTGTGTACCAAGTCAGAGCTAAATACCCTGAAGATGTAAAGTCGCAGATGATTTCTGTCTACTTGAAATCTATAAAGAAATACATAGAGATCTCCGACAATGAATTCTACGGCAATCTGTCGTTCTTCATTCTTATACGTATGGTCCAAGTGCTCGGCACATACGGACTACGTGGATTAGAAGAGAAGAAAGAGACATTCCTCGGACAGATACCAGACACATTAAAAGTATTGAACACAGTTGTCGACATATTTGAGAATGATTATCCAGAACTTATAAAGGTTATTAAAGAAGCATCGAAGCATTATGGAGAATAAGGAATTGATAGTCAAAGTATTCAGTTTTTCATATAAGAAAGGTCTGCCTGTCGACGAGTCAGGCAACGGAGGAGGCTATGCTTTCGATTGTCGTGCAGTACACAATCCAGGCAGATACGAAGAGTACAAGCAGCTAACAGGCCGAGATAAACCAGTGATTGACTTCTTGGAGAAAGACGGAGAGATTCTAACATTCCTTGATTCCGTTTGGGCATTAGTCGACTTCCATGTCGCTCGTTACATGGAACGAGGATTCACAAGCCTAATGGTCAGTTTCGGATGCACAGGAGGTCAGCACCGTTCAGTCTACTCAGCACAAAAAACAGCCGAGCACATCTCCCAAAAATTCGGTGTTGAAGTCAGATTGGAGCATATAGAGCAACACATCAAACAAGTATTTGAGAAGAAATGCTGAATTATAAATGCTGAATGCTAAATTAGCGAACACTACCATTGAGGATTGTTAAGGGCGGAACGCCCTTTCCCCCTTCCTCAAAGCGAGCCCGCAAGGGCGAGCGTCTATCAAGCAGATTTCATATTAAGAATAATAAATGAACAAAACTGAGATCATAAGAATATCCATCATTGCCCTACTAATTGTCGCATTGTTCAATGCATTCGGCATAGGAGGCAATGTCAATATCAAGTGGCTTTTGAAATTAGTCACAGCAATCTCATTGTTCATTGTCATATTATATTGGAAAGTAATACCGTATAAAAGCAAACTCAACGAAGCCAACTTAAAAAAGTTTGAAGCAGTCGGAAATATTTGTGATCCCATCTTCAACCTGTTCACAAAACTACCGAAAATCAAATTAGGAGATTATACTGACATGAACGCAGCTCCATTGGCAGTTTGCGGAATATTGATATTGATATTGATGATGCTATAAAAGGGAGGAGGCTGCAAAAACACAAAGTAAAACTCTGCGAAAACACAAAGCAAAACCCTGCAAAAACACAAAGTGAAACTCTGCAAAAACACAAAGTTTAAAATTTTATTTATATCTTTGCATTCAAAATCAGACAATTATGAAATACTTAAAAAGAATAGCAGATATAGACTTAAAGCAGAGATTAGAAGCCTTTGGAGCAGTACTACTGGAAGGTCCGAAATGGTGTGGAAAGACCACGACTGCGAAGCAACAAGCCAAAAGTATTCTTCAAATGCAGGATCCAGATAATAAAGCAGCATACATATCAACTGCAAACATAAAGCCATCTTTGCTTCTTAAGGGAGACAAGCCACGCTTGCTTGACGAATGGCAAATAGCTCCTGTATTATGGGATGCTGTGAGAACATCCGTCGACAATATAGGAGAACCTGGACAATACATTCTTACTGGTTCTAATTCCATCGAACTAGACAAAATCATGCACTCTGGCATAGGCAGAATCTCAAAAATGAAGATGTATCCCATGAGCCTTTGGGAGAGTCAAGATTCAAATGGTAAGATTTCCATTAAGGATTTGTTTTACAACCAAGATGTAGACATCGATGGAATAACCTCAGACTTGACTATAGAACACTTAATTTTTCTCGCATGTTGCGGAGGTTGGCCTGCTGTAACAAATTTGCAGACTGACAGTGCAAAACTTTTCATTGCAAAAGACTACATTGAAGGGCTTTGTGCGTTGGATATCAAAACGATAGATGGAGTACAAAGGAATCCGAAACTCACTAATTTGATTCTAAAATCGTACGCTCGCAACATCTGTACACTTGCAAAGAAAACAGCAATGCTAAAAGATGTTGCGTCAAACGAGAATATATCAATGCCGACATTTGACGACTATACCAACGCCTTAAAGCGTCTGTTTGTCATTGAAGATTTGGAGGCATGGTGTCCAGCCATAAGATCAGCATCGGCAATCAGAAGTGGAAATAAGCGTTGTTTTATAGACCCATCTATAGCAGTGGCTTCACTCGGACTATCTCCAGAAGCATTACAAATGGACCTAAATACATTCGGATTCATTTTTGAAGTAATGGCTATTCGTGACCTTAAAGTATACTCACAATGTCTAGGAGGAAAATTATCATATTATCACGATAGAAACTACCTTGAAGCCGACGCCGTGCTACATCTGCCTGATGGCAAATATGCACTTATAGAATTCAAATTAGGAAGCGACGAAATAGAAAAAGGGGCCAAGCATCTGCTTGAAATCAAGCATTTGGTAAAAGCTTACAATGAGAAGTCGACAGCTTCATCCCTCAGAGAGCCAGATCTTCTCATAATCATTACAGGTGGTCAGATGGCATATACACGACCAGACGGCGTAAAAATTATTCCGTTAGGTTGCTTGAAAGACTAAAAATTATCAACAATATCACCTAAAAAGTGAAAAAACGAATAGAAAATTTAGTAATAAAATAAAAGTTTTGTAATTTTGCAGTCCAAATGGAAGCCATGGATAGATTTGTCATAGATTTGAAGCATCTTGAAAAGGGAGTTTACAACTATCATTTTTCGATGACCGATGAGGATTTCGAGATGATAGGCGGAACTGAATTCCAAAAAGGAGATGTGGAAGTCGACGTGGAAATGCGAGTTTCATCTGGAGATTCCTTCTCATTTGATTTTGAGATCGATGGCACAGTGATTGTTCCTTGCGACAGATGTCTTGAGGATATGGATCTTGACATTTCAACGGACGGGCATCTAGACGCCAAGTTCGGCGACGGTGAATCTGACAATGATGATCTAATTCTAATTTCAGAAATCGATCAGAAGATTGACCTTTCATGGTACATTTACGAGTTTATTGCTCTCGCAATTCCGATTCGCCATGTCCATGAAGACGGCGAATGCGATGAAGCAATGGCTGACAAGTTTAGAAGTCACGAGTGCTTCGAAAGCGGCGAAGATGATGAGGATAGCGAGTCTGCCGACCTGGCAAGTGATACGGCAGCAGGTGAGAAGGAGATTGATCCGCGTTGGGAAGCATTGAAGAATTTCAAATTAAAATAAATAACATTAAATTATAAAGCAAAATGGCACATCCTAAGAGACGTCAGGGAAAGACAAGAGGAGCAAAGAGAAGAACTCACTACAAGGCAGTAGCACCAACACTTGCTGTATGTCCTAACTGTGGTTCATTGCACATCTTCCACACTGTATGTGGTGAGTGTGGTTACTACCGTGGTAAGGTAGCAATCGAAAAAGCAGTAGAGGAGTAAAAAACTTTTGCTTATCGAAAATAATTACCCCGAGAGATTTTCTACTCGGGGTTTTATTGTTTTTATTCGGGCTTAAAACAATTTACTTATATGGTTCGTCTTCTTCTTTGCCGTCATGGCCAAACAGAATGGAATGTGGCTCACAGATTCCAAGGTCAAAGTAATTCTAACCTGACTCCGATGGGAGAACAGCAGGCTATCAAACTTGGTCAGAGACTTGAGGGCATCCACATCGATGCCGTCTATAGCAGTTCGTTGCAACGCACTTTGGACACAGCCAAACTGGTGGTTGGCAAACGTGGATTCGACATCATCCCCGTCGACGATCTAAGAGAAATCTATCTCGGCAAACTTGAGGGGTTGACTTTCGAGGAGGGCGAACGACTATACCCAGAGGCTATGGCCCATTTCTGGGATCTATCATCCAATACAGATGAGCGTGAGTCTGTAGGCGACGTGATGCGTCGTGCATCTAAAGCCATAGAGGAGATTGCGGACAGGCATCCCAACCAGACAGTGTTAATCGTCACTCACGGTGTGGTGCTACGTTCTCTTTACGTCTATTTGAAACATTGGGATATGAAGGATGCATCCAACCAACCTAAGCCACAAAGCACTTGTCTTTGCGACATCCGTCGTGAGGCAGGTGTATGGGAGATCGCAATGTGGAACGACACGAAGCATCTTAATGGGCTGATGTAGAGTTTTAAATTTACGCCATTTTAAAAACTCTCACTTTCAAATTTACGCCAAAATCAAAACTATAAGTTTTAAATTTACGCCATTTTTAAAACTTTTACTTATTTTTGCGAAAAATTTGAGCAAAACATGAAAGCGAGATACATCTGCAACGACTTGAAAAAAACATCCAAAAGTCTGAATGGAAGAATACTAGTGTTGACGGGAGCAAGACAAATTGGCAAAACTACAATTGCAAGAACTCTCTTTGACGACTATGAGTATCTTTCCATTGAGGATCCTGTTTTATCGCAGGCACTATCTCAATTATCGTCAAAACAATGGAAATCAGTTTACCCCAAAGCTGTACTCGACGAGGTACAAAAAATGCCCAACCTAATCAGAAGCATCAAATCCGTTTACGACCAATGGGAGGAACCTCGATATGTGCTTCTTGGTTCTAGCCAGCTATTGTTGCTAAAGAATGTAAAGGAGAGTTTGGCTGGCAGATGCGTCATAAAAGAGTTGTATCCCCTTACTCTTCCAGAGATGAGAACTAACTCATTTGACGATTTGGTTGACGATTCTATCCTTCAAAAGACGCTAATAACAGGAGAGGTCACACCATTGTTGCCTTCTTTTGTCTTGGATTCAAAACATGCGGAAAAGATGAACGCATGGAATCATTATCTCAAATTCGGTGGTTATCCAGCACTTGTAAACGAAGAAAGGTCCACAAAAGAAAAATATGAATGGCTTGCTGGCTATATCAGAACCTATCTCGAAAGAGATGTGCGTGATTTAGCTGCCATGAACGACTTGGAACCATATACAAAACTGCAAAAAGTGTTGGCTTTGCAAACCGGAAGTCTATGCAACTTCTCGTCTTTAGCAACAAAAGTGGCAGTCAGTGCTCCTACAGTAAAGAAATATTTGCAATATCTATCGCTTAGTTATCAGACTATTTCATTGCCATCGTGGGAGAAAAACGAGTCGAAACGATTAGTTAAAACGCCTAAAGTTCATTTCATTGATTATGGAGTAATCCAAGCGGTATTGGGCAAACAGGCGATGCCAAACGGCAACGAGTTTGAGAGTCTTATTGTGTCGGAGATATACAAGCAGGCAAAACAGCTTGACATTAACGTAAATTTCTATCATCTCCGCACAGCAGACGGTAGAGAAGTAGACTTGCTCGTTGAAACTGAGCATGGATATTACGCTTTTGAGGTAAAGCAAGCTGACCATGTGGCAAATACAGACGCCAGACATCTGCGCGAATTGTCGGAAATTCTAAATGACAAACCTTTAATTCACAGTTTTGTCCTAAGTAATGATGTCGAGACAAAGGAACTTGGTGAGAATATAACTGCAGTCCACGCAGCTTATTTCCTAGGATAAAAGAAATGTTGGTTGTATTTCCAACCCCATTTTTGCCGAATTCAGTAAATTTGTTTGTACCTTTACACTTTCAAAGTATAGTTTAGTTATGGCAGACAGTGGATTCATATCCATTAAGGGTGCTAAAGTGCACAACCTTAAGGACATAGATATCAAAATACCTCGCAATAAACTGGTGGTGATCACCGGACTTTCTGGTTCGGGCAAGTCGTCACTAGCTTTCGACACTCTCTACGCTGAAGGTCAGCGCCGTTATGTGGAGAGTCTTTCGTCGTATGCCCGCCAGTTCTTGGGCAGAATGAGCAAACCTGAGGTTGACTATATCAAGGGGCTTCCTCCAGCTATCGCTATCGAGCAGAAGGTAAGCACTCGAAATCCACGCTCTACCGTCGGCACTTCCACTGAAATCTACGAATATATCAAACTATTGTTCGCCCGCGTCGGACGTACCTACTCCCCTATATCGGGTGAGGAGGTGAAGCGTCATCAGGTGTCGGACATCGTGGATTATATCCTCTCTTTTGAAGACGGTACGAAAGGCATGATCCTGTCGTCTCTTCCAAAAGAAAATCTTGAGGAGACGGTGGAGAAAGCTAAATTAGAGGGTTTTGCACGTCTGCTTATCGACGGTGCGGTGACGAAGATCACCGATTTCACCGCAGATATGGCAAAGTCTTGCAAGGATGCATATATTGTGGTGGACCGTTATGTGGTGCGTCACGACAATGAAACTAAAAACCGTGTCTCTGATTCCGTCCAGACTGCTTTATGGCAGGGCGACGGTTCTTCTTGCCAAATTTTGGTTTATACTCCAGACGGAGAATCACTAAAGCAGTTCAGCACAAAATTCGAGGCCGACGGAATCACTTTCGACGAGCCTACTGAGTTGATGTTCAGTTTCAACTCCCCATACGGAGCCTGCCCAGTGTGTGAAGGATTCGGACGTGTGGTAGGAATCGATGAGGATTTGGTAATCCCAGACAAGACATTGTCAGTTTATCAAGGTGCAGTCATCTGTTGGCGTGGAGAGAAGATGGGCGAATGGCTTCAAGATTTTATCTTCCACGCGGAGGCAATCAAATTCCCTATCCATAAGCCATATTTCCAACTTACAGCTGAAGAGAAGAAGAAATTATGGCATGGTACACAGCTTACTCATGGAATCGACGAGTTCTTCAAATTCGTTGAGAGCCAGCAATATAAGATTCAATACCGTGTGATGCTTGCTCGCTACCGTGGCAAGACAATCTGCCCTAAATGTGGAGGCACACGTTTGAAGGAGAATGCCTCATGGGTGAAGGTGGCAGGAAAGAGCATCACAGAATTGGTGGATATGCCAGTGTCGGAATTGAAACCGTTCTTCGACAATATCCAGCTTACCGAGCATGAAGAGTTGGTAGCAAAGCGTCTGCTTATCGAAATCAAGAATCGCTTGAATTTCCTTGTCGACGTGGGACTTGGCTATTTGACATTGAACCGTCTGTCCAACTCACTTTCGGGTGGAGAGAGCCAACGTATCAACCTTGTGACATCTTTAGGATCAAGTCTTGTCGGTTCATTATATATCCTCGACGAGCCAAGTATCGGTCTGCATAGCCGCGACACTGAACGATTGGTATCCGTGCTACGCAGTTTGCAGAAATTAGGAAACACAGTGGTTGTGGTGGAGCACGACGAGGAGATCATGCGTGCCGCCGACTATATCATCGACATCGGTCCGGAATCAGGACGCAACGGTGGTAAAGTTGTGTTCGAGGGATCACCTGAGGATGCAAAAAAAGCAAAGCAGAACGCAGGACTGCACTCCTACACTATCGATTATCTCAACGGAACAGAGAAAATAGCCGTGCCGCAGTACCGTCGACCTTGGAACAATTATATTGAAATCAAGGGAGCATTGCAGCACAACTTGAAAGGCTTCGACGTGAAATTTCCACTCAACGTCATGACCGTCGTCACTGGTCCGAGTGGGTCAGGAAAATCATCATTGGTAAGAGATATCTTCTACCTTGCGTTGAAGAGAGAGTTGGACGAGTCGGAAGAGAAACCAGGTTTGTACTCATCACTTTCCGGAGCCACAGATTTGGTAAAGAATGTCAATTTCGTTGACCAGAATCCAATTGGAAAATCATCTCGTTCAAATCCAGTAACATACGTCAAGGCTTACGACGAGATTCGTAAACTATACGCAGACCAGCAGCTGTCAAAGCAGATGGGCTACCGTAGCGCGCACTTCTCTTTCAACACAGAAGGCGGACGATGCGACGAGTGTCAGGGAGAAGGAACAACAACAATCGAGATGCAGTTTATGGCCGACCTGGTTTTGCCATGTGAGAGCTGTAAAGGAATGCGTTTCAAGCAGGATATTTTGGAGGTTCGCTACCGTGGCAAGAACATCTACGACGTGCTTGAGATGACTATCAACCAGGCAGTGGAATTCTTCTCGGAGAAATTAGAGTCGACGGAGAAGAAGATTGTCAAGAGATTGAAATCGTTGCAAGACGTCGGTTTGGGTTATATCAAACTTGGTCAAGCCTCATCTACCCTATCAGGAGGAGAGAGCCAGCGCGTAAAACTTGCAGCAATCTTGGCAGAAGAGAAGACACAACCAACAATCTTCATCTTCGACGAGCCGACAACCGGACTCCACTTCCACGATATCAAGACACTGCTTAAAGCCTTTAATGCCTTGATAGAGAAGGGACACACAGTGGTGATCATCGAGCACAACATGGATGTGATCAAATGTGCGGACCACGTCATAGATATCGGTCCGGACGGAGGAGACAAGGGAGGTGAGCTTGTGTTTGCCGGCACACCAGAGGAGCTTGTCATGAACAAAGAATCATTCACAGCAAAATGTTTGAAAGCAAAGTTCGCAAACGACGGACTCATCTTTTAATTCATAATGCATAATTCGTAATTGTCGGTACAATCCATCTTGGGTGGGAATTCCGACGATTGGACACATTCGTAGAGACGTCGCGTGCGGCGTCTCTTTTTTCATTAACACAATATCAATTCCAAAAAAGTTGCGATATTTTCGGAATCAATTCCAAAAAAGTTGCGAGTTTTTCGGAATATAATTAAACACAATTTTTATTGAACTCAAGTATGGCATGTATTATCAATTTGTTTAATGCAACAGAAAACAGCGTTTTATATAAATATTTCACGCTTGGAAAACCCACAAACAAGTTTGTTTTAGAAAATACTAAACAGTGAAAACATAAACAACTGAAAACCGTGAATCTGTTTTCTATCGTTTTGTTTTCAGCGTTAAGCAGTTTTTGAGACATTTTGATGTCTGTTTTCCAGTGCCCCGCAACGAAGTTGCTTATTTATAGGGCACGTTTTCTGTTCAAACCACTTGCAAAACTTGAGTTATTGAATATTCAAATCTATTTTGCAACAAATACTTCTGGCGAACTAAAAATCAAACAGAGATCGACTATTTAGAAGAGTATGACGGCAATTTGCATTGCTATGAATTTAAGTGGAATCCAACTGCAAAAGCCTCATTCCCGCCATCATTCGCTAACGCGTATTCCAACTCCACGTTTGAAATCATACACAGAGATAATTTCGAAAAATTCCTTGGAATTGATTAACCCACAAACGTGAAGTTTCCTTGAAATGGATTACGAGGGAATTACGAATTAATTCCTATCTTTGCATATAAAGATTTTGTATGTCAGAAAAGAACCTTTACATAATAAGCGGATGCAACGGAGCGGGCAAAACAACTGCTTCATATAGCGTGTTGCCTAAACTTCTCGACTGCAAACAGTTTGTCAATGCAGACGAGATTGCAAAAGGTCTATCTCCTTTCTGCCCAGAAAGTGTTGCCATTCAGGCTGGCAAACTAATGCTTCTTCGTATTGATGAACTTCTTGAGGCTAATGAAACATTTTCTATCGAGACAACGTTAGCGACAAAATCATACGCAAACCTTGTACGGAGGGCACAAGAAAAGGGACACGCTGTAACTTTGCTCTATTTCTGGCTGAACTCTCCAGAACTTGCTGTAAAACGTGTGGCTCGCAGAGTAAGTGAAGGTGGGCACAACATTCCTCAAGACGTGATCTACAGAAGATACGAGAAGGGAATCAAGAACCTTACAAATATCTTTATCCCTATTGTGGATTCATGGATTGTGATTGACAATAGCATTGAGCCTCGCGAAGTTCTCGCTGAAGGTTGCAAAGATGAATGCAACATCTACAATATTGAAAAATTTGAACATATCAAGAATTATGGAAAATAACCCAACTTTAGAGAAAATAAAAGCTGCCCTAAAAATTGCGGAAAAGGAATTTTTGGAGAAAAAAGCAGCAAACAATGAGACTCTTATTCTTTCCGACAAAGACGGGAAGATTGTGGAGGTGCCAGCTAAAGAATTGTTAAATAGATAAGACCGTCCTGCGTCTTTACATATAACCCATGCCTCGCCACGTCATTATCATAGGTAACGGATTCGATCTGTTTCTTGGCAGAAGGACCAAGTACAGCGACTTCTATAAGAGCGATATCTATTGCCCTAAGGACTATCCTGCGCCTTTGATCGACTATCTCAACCAGTGGCAGCCGACGAGGGGATTGAGCGAGGTGAAATGGTTCGACTTTGAGACCGAGCTCTACAATTATGCCCAAATCAACGAGAATATCCAGGATCCGATATCGCCTGAGGAGCATAAGATTCTTGCTTATATCAAGGGGCGTAACTGCTCGGTAAGCGCTGAGGAAATATGTAATTTTCTATACGAGCCTTCCAACAATGGTGGCGATATCTACGTCTTATATAATAATCCTGAAATTGAGAAGCGAGAACTCTTCGCCAAGCAGACGCGAGAGTTTTTGATGAAGATGGTGGAGAAAGGTTTGCTAATCCAGACCGACGATCTAAAGTACTATTACATCAAGGATCCTGTCTACGCCGAGACAAAAGAGATAAGAGACAAGGCAGCCTTCTATAAAATCAAGGATGGTCTGCGCGACTACCTGCTCGACCAGCCGTTTTCTCATGCGAATGATGATGAATTGCGACGTCGCCTTAACTCCATTTTCGACATGGATAATTACGACACCGTGGAGGTGTTTACATTCAATTATACCTTCGTTCCGTGGCCAGAAAAAGCCAATGTGCAATATGTGCACGGAAATCTGAAGGAAGACACAATTGTGATCGGCACAAAGGAGTACAACGAGACCGACAATTCCTATAAGTTTCTCCAGAAAGCGATGGACGACAATTTCAATCCACCAGCCATCATCGACTCGTTGCTGACGTTGGGAGACGGCGATAAAGTGACGTTTTTCGGCCACTCACTTGGAGAAAACGACCAACAGTATTTCAGAGATTTCATCCAGGCCCGCAGCACAGGAATGACATTCAAAAACCTGACTATCGAATTTGTTTTGAAATCGCTCGACGACAAACAGTACACCAAGATGGCTCTACAGGAGATGTCTGGCAACCAGCTCACGTCGTTCCAATCAAAAAACAAAGTGATATTCAGGTCTTCGGAGGAGATGTGATCATTTGTTTTATTTGCTAACCTCCCTTATTTAATTAGATCTACTACCTCTTGCAGAGTGTATGCTTCGATACCCACTCTGGAATCGTTATACTTGCGACATAATGCACCGAACATTTTGCAAATTCCATGAAAGTTCGGAAGATTGACTTGCGACAAACTACCATCTATATAGACAATCTTACTCTCATTATAGCCACTCAAGATACTACCTGCAACACTATAAACAAGCATACTCTTACCATCTTTGTCCTTGGTGATATTATACGGACAATTCAACCACCATTCTATATATGCACCCAATGTTGGAGGTATAAATTCTCCAATCATAGACACTCCACTTTTTATGTCGACTATTGCATTAGACATCTTACTGTCAGCAAGAATTCTATCTGCATTGTTATAGAAAAGGAAGGCATTTTGCAAGAATAACTCTTGACTGTCCAAAGTGCAAATTACTCGTTCTGCAGAATCAGTATAATAATTCAGCATAGGACAGAAATCCTCAAAGGTAGATTTAGAAATCTTTCGCATAGTATTAGGGATAACAATCTTTGTTATTGTGCAAAACCCAGCAAAGGCTTCTTCTCCTATCTCTGAAAATCCATCGGGAATCACAAACTCGTTTGGAAATACCGAAGGAATATCGTCACTTGTAAAAACTTTTACTTCATACATACAACTCAAATTTGATTAATAAGCTATTAGCATGGTTAATTTCCTATTGTATAGAATAAAAAGACTCTAATTTCACAAGTTCGACAAAAAAACATGAAAATTTATTCGTCATCCTCATCAAATTCAATTCGAAAGTCATAGTCCGAATTAGAATTGAAAACGAGTGGTGTTGCCTGAACTGTTCCACCGAAGAAATACTCTGATTCGCAGTCGTCACTATCCTCGTCATAAATAATTTCAACCACATCGCGAGGATCTACACCAGAAGGCATAAATTTCTCGATACAAGAATAAGCCTCTTCTATTGCAGCTTCTTCATCCGACCACCCATAAGTAATTCCGACAGCAAATATTTGTCCGTCACGAATTTGAAAGTCAGGATCAAAAGCGATTTTCCTTGATTCTTTAATTCGCTGAATCTCTCCATAAAATCATCAATCGGAATTATTACCGACTCTTTTTCATTACCACTAATATTTTTACCTTTTATAATTTATAAAACTGCGTAACAATAAAAATGAACTTGTTTTATAGTTACTTAATCATTTATTAGCACACCTCTCTAACATGAAATATTCCTAAATTCCATGCCTGTAATTGTATCTCTTCGTCACTTATTTCATACATGTGAATTCCGTTGCCTTGTGCATCTATATAGACAGAAGGGCCAGAAAAAGGGAACACTATAAAATTATCGTTAACTTTGCTTCTTAGCACCATCTGTGCCCTGGTCTTGCCTCCTGCAAAATTCGTAATCTCATGAGTAGTGTTGGCGACCAACTCCTTCCACTGAGACACTGTAGGCAACGACATTTTCATTGCCTTGTCCTTGTCGCTCTCATAGAAGATTGAGCCGATCCACTCCTCTGCGTTCTTCTCATAATCACAACAACCACCGACGTTGCTCTCTGCCCACTTTGTGCCGCTTGGCAAACCCAAATCTATATATTCCATAGTTTTATAATTTCATTGGAGATTATATCACAGTTGTCCAAAATGAGGATTGCAAAGGGCGTAACGCCCTTGCCCCTCCCCAACGCGAGGCCGTAGGCCGAGCGTATAAAGAAAAACCGTGTGTTGGACAACTCGTATATAATTGCCATTTGATTAGTTGATTACAACTATATATAGAATTTTGAGAGGTTAATTTTACAACTCCGATGTTTTCTTTGCATTCATGACTGCATCAAAAGTTGTATATCTCTGACCCTGAACAAAAGCACATGGCTTACCATTTTTATCAACGGAATCATTCTCTATTACAGGATCAAATTTCTTTATATGTTTAAGTTTAAAGTACTTACGCGGTGTGCTGTCATAATTAATATCTTTCTTAACAAAATAATCTTTGTCGACAAATTCTTCTGTAAGAACAATGGACTCAACAGGAGTATCTTCTATTTCAAACAGATTCTCTATTCTATTTTTATGATAGAATGCCAAATACTTGGCGGGAAGGAAATATCTGTTCGCTTGACAAGCATAGAAACCATAGTCAAGAGCAACATCTTCGCCCCAAGCACCACCAACAATAATCACTCTTTGATCCTTTTCTGCCGCAAAGTTCTCTACAGAGACAGACACACCTCTTTGTGCAGGAACGTTCTTCTTGAATACGATATTGTCTACAAAAAGACAAAATTGCTCGATCAGAAAAACCAACAGATTATCTGATGTATCATACCTTTTTAGACTTTCCACAATCGTTTGCCAGTTCACCCACGTGATTTCAGGGGCATCTTTAAGTACATTAGGAATATCTTCATCAGGTGTTATATATATCATATGCTTACCATTGTCAGGAGAAGCCAGTTTCTTGTTTTTTTCAAGTTGTTCATATCCATGACCTTTGTTAAGAGCATTCTTTACAATTTTACTCTCTATATATAGTTTATAATTACAATCACAAGAAACAAAACCATCAGGATGAGTTTCGTCTTCCGTAACCTGCGACTCCACATTAATATCATTAGAAGGCAAGTCAAGACCGACTTTGTCAAAGACTGAACATACAACTTTATGACCTCCAAATTTTAATATCTGAAGCAAAGCTGCAGTTACTTTATTTTCTGGTTGCTTGTACTCTCCGTAAATCGATTGAGTTGAAATATCTTTTCCCATTGTTAATCTTATTATTGAATGAATACGAATTAATCCAAATCCTCAAGATTTATTTCCATGAATGTAAGGACTATTTCATCGGCGTCAGGTTCATAGCAGAATTCTATTCCATAAAAGGGATATTTGCCAATCTTCTTAACGGCTAAAAGTTCAAGTGCTTCTTTTTCATCGACACGATGCGTATCATTCTTATTAACTCTATGAGCACAGGGTTTTCCAATACGAATCCATTCCTTCTCCATCAACTCT
>JAZUIF010000046.1:0-5381 GCA_045642085.1 Paludibacteraceae bacterium
ATGCCATTTCTCCAATAATCTTGACACTTGAAGGAATCTCAAATGTTCCCTTGAGACTTTCTGGAACACGAATAATTTCTGTCTTATTCTTATTGTACAATACTCCACCCTCTGATGAATACTTTGTATTATCAGGATCCACATTGATACTTTTCAAATTAGAGCATCCAGAGAAAGCTGTCTCATTGATATTCTCCACATTAAATGGAATATCAACATTAGTAAGGCTTGTACAGCCGCCAAATGCAAGAAAACCTATACTTGTGACTCCCATCGGAATCTCTACGCTTTCCAAACTTGTGCAGCCTTCAAATGTATTACTCTCAATCTTCAAAATTCCCAATGGCAATTCAATACTACGCAAAGCACTGCAATTTTCAAATGCAAACGATTCGATTTTTGTGATGTCGTCGTGCATCTCCACACTTTCCAATCCTGAGCATCCGCTAAATGCTCTACACTTGATTATTGAGACTTTAGATGGGAAAGTGAAGGATTTCAAACTAGAACATCCGCTGAATTGCGCTATGCTGATGCTATTGACACCTGTTGGCAATTCGATGTTTTTCAAATTCTTACAATCTGAGAACGCTCCTCCACCAATTGTTTTGACTCCAGCAGGAATATCAATTGATGTCAATCCAGTACATCCAGAAAAGGCTCCATATTTGATGCTTGTGACAGTGGATGGAATATGAATACTAGTCATAGTCTCACAATTCTCAAAGGCTCCATCTTCGATATCTGTGACGCGTCGCATCCAAATACCCATTGGCATTACAGATGGTATGACCACGGAATCTTGTTTCCAATCGTGGTCGTAACCTTTCACGGATGTTGTCGTGAAGGATGTATGTTCAAAGTCTAAATGAGGACCGGAAGTCTCATAATAACTTACTATTGACATGCACCATCTGCTTAATGGCACACAAATCAACAAAGCTAATATGACAAGTGCGATTAATTTCTTCTTGAACTTGCGTCGCTTTCTTTTTTCCTCTTTTTTATTTATGTTATTTTCCATACTCAATTAATCTATTTTTTATCATTTCTCTCAGATCATCTTTCGTAATCCCTACTCTTTCCAAAGATTTAATCAAATCCAAAGCTTCTAGTGCCTCCGCGTTATCGTCTCTTTTTTTCAATGCAATCCCCAAAAAAGAGAAGACGGAATATGGAATCTCATCATAAGCTGGCATTAGCATATCTGTCGACACAATTTCGCCTACCGTCGCATAATCTCCGTTGGTTTTCATAAGCCAACGCGACTGGAATAGTTGCCTATATGCAGTCGTGTTTTTTAACGTGGTTTCTACCGGGTTACGTTTTCCTTTAGGTGTATAGCGATACTTTCCTCTGATTTTAGTCATCACCTCCGTCGATACTTCCTTGTCGAGCAAACTTTGAAGCATTCTGCAAAACGCCAACGACTTTTCAAGTGACGGATGCTGAAGGAAATTGGCGAAACCGGCAATCTCTCTGTCGTCAATCTCTGCCTCTTTCAATTTTGATGGCGACGGCATTTCATCATCTGAAATGTCAAATAATTTATAATCAATAGGATGACGCAAAATAGATTCATCTATCCTAACGTCGAAACAAACACCGCAAGCACTTATGAAAGTATAGAATGTCTGTCGGTCCGACGGTGCGATGTGCTTCTCAATAAACTCGTTAGGTAAGAAAACAGCATCCGCGTCGCCGGCAAAGAATGAGCGTTGAGCTGCTGTTTCTGCCAACACCATCTTTGGCAATGATAAAGTATATTTATTGATAGGAAGAAACTGTAGATTGATAAATTGCTCCACTATGCTTTTCTTCCGTTCAAAATCAAAACCAGCTCCGACATAATCGTTGGCTGCAATCATAATATATTTTGCCAAAGTCTCATAGTCAAGAGGCTCAACCATCTTCTCGTGGAATTGTTGAGCAACAAAATCTACTGTTAACGACTGTTCAGCAAAAGGAGTAAGATGGAAAACATCTGTGAATAATGATAAAATATCTTTATCCTCAAGCAATGTAGTGTAAACGGAATTGTTCGCGTCGCCAGAAAGATAAATAGATGTCGTTTGATATGCTGAGTTGGTTTTCAAACAACGGAATTTACCATCCACGCATTTAATCCATGGTTTAGTGAACGCCTCACTTTTTCCACGTAGAAGTTTTGATACAATCTTTTTCTGCTTAAACAGAAAACGGTAGAAATCCATCAACCATTCATCTGACTTCTGCATCATGAAGGTCTCTTCTAAGGAAGAAAGAAGGGATTCTATTCCCCAGAAACGGGTGGGTTTGAACCCCACCCCTACGGAAATAATATTTGAATCTATCAAATGATATAACGTCGGCAATTTAGAAAATTCAACTCCGATAAAATCCATGCAAACATCGTCTCCAACAAACGTTTGGATTTCATCATTGCTCAGAATCTCACTCACATTTTCCACGCAGAATCTCAACTCCGACGTCGGCAAAAATTCGCCTTTTATGTTAGCAAAAAATTCCTCCGATTCAATCGCCTTCCACAACATTTCTCCACACAATCGGTTGAGAGAATTGACATTTTCATACTTGCATCTCTCCTTCATTTCAAGCAATCTTTCAACCACCAACACCGTAGAGACGCGAGATCTCGCGTCTTTGTGAGATTTCGCGTCATTATTCATATTCATACAATGTTGCATGAATTTTACTGAAAGTGACGCAATATGCTGTCGAAGAGCATTGTTTGCTTCATTCTGAAGGGTATTCTCACGATTATCGCTCAATAAAAACGTGCCATGTACATGAAAAGGAAGTGTCGTCTGCTCCAACAAAGGGAAGAAACAATTCAAAGGAGAAGAGTCGCACATCACGACGTTTCCATCACAATCGAGTGGCATAGAAATCGTGGCGGACATCTTCTGTGAACCATACAAAAACGACTCTGATGCACAGTAGAACTCTTGTGAAAAAGTGAAATCACCAATCGTCTTCCCTGCATATAAACAATAGATGTGAAATGCGGTTCCTTTATCGTCTTCAATTAATTTCGACGTCGTAATTGACTTATGAAATTTACAGATTTTTCCATTGACGTCACATTCAAGCGACACCACATTATTTAGGTAATTGAGCGGATATTCAAGTGATGCGACCATCGATGCTATTTCCTCACATTTGGCATGTGTTTTGATTTTTCCGCAAAAGAGAGTTTCGCCATTTTGTCTATTTGACAACCACGAGGGATTGCCCCTATGAGTCTCAACGGGGACGATGAAATTTTCTATGTCAAAACAGAAATTGTCGTCCTCGACGTGAGGCACATCGCAATATGAGAATATCGATTTGAAACCGATTCCAAACTTACCGATCTTATTCTCCCCTATTTTTGTGCTATGACCGATTGAACAGAGTGCATTGATATCGCCTATCTGAGCATCTGTATCTTCTGTGTCGACATCCGATACCGAGAAATGTCTAGACCCATCATGAATGAAATAGAATGAATCCCCTTTGAGTATAAGACGCACATTCCTGGCACCTGCATCGTCGGCATTCTGAAGAAGCTCATACACAAAATGAGCTTTACCACTGTATTTGTCGACAATCAGATTCCACAGCCCTATAGTTGCAGGATTAGCAAGAGTCTCGGCAACCTTACGTCGGCTATCAGTTAGCTTTGTCAGCAGACTCTTTATCATTCAACGCAGTAATACATTCAGCCTTGCAAAGCCAAGCTATTGAAAATGCAGTAAGCATCACAGCCTCATTAATCATTGTCCACCAGTTTGGAAAGAAATCATCAAACGAGACAGTGACCATTTGGAATGCCATAAAGAAAATGATTGTAAGTCCACAAATCTTGAAAAGAATATTTCTCTTCAACTTCTCAGGAGTTGGATTTCCATCAGACTTCGTGAACTGGAACAAAATCATGATTGCAAAACTAACAAATAGAGCACCAGCACTTGCACAATGGACGATATGACTTGTAGTGACTGGCAAATGGAACAAGCCAACTAAAGTATCATCAGCGATAAATGAAGTATTGGTAGGGAAAGCAATCACGCCAAGCGCAGCCACTCCAGAAATGGTAGTGATGATATCATCCAATCCTTTACCTTTGTATGAAATAAAATAGACGAAAGTAGTGAACAGAAGTCCAATCATCAAAATTTTTGAATTGCAATAGTAAGAAGCGGAAATTGAATACCACCATTCATCAGGATTATCACCGAAGTATCCAAAGAGTATAGCTAGAGGAGCTAGCAATCCACACATCAATCCCAACATTTTACGTTGATGCATCAACAATACTCTATCATTCTTTTCTTCTGTCAATTTCTCATCCATTATTAATTACTTTTTGCGATTTTACATTTTTCGACATGTATTGCAAAATTATGAAAATAATTGAAAATGATGAATAAAATAAATGAAATATGAAAAAAGGTTAAAAATTCCCAACAATCACATATTTCATTGGTTTGTTACATCATTTTTTGATAATTTTGCAAACACAAACAAAATAAAGGGTTTAACAAAATGAAGAAATTATTTATGATGGCTGTGTCGGCAATGATTGCATTGTCGTCATTTGCAGCAGACAAAGAGAAGGTTGCTAAGGCTCCTCAGCAGACAATCGATGGTATGCTAAATACAACTTTGCAGCTTAACACTGTTCCTGGTGAAGCTTCTGAGTATGACAACGGTAAATTGATCCAGTACGCATTCTCTCAGGTTGGTTACGAGTTGCCAGCCGACCTACCAACTATTGCAAAAGAAGGTGTTGCTGTTAAGAAGCAGGCTAAAATTGCTGTTGGAGATGTTATCTTCTTCAATGATGGTCAGGCAGGTATCGTTTACAAAATCGGTGGAGACAAATCTCTAAGCTTCCTTCACGTTGTTAACGGACAGGTGATGATCTCTAGCTCGCAGGGTCTAAGCTATAAGTGTGGTACTCATATCACTTCTGATAAGGAGATCTCTGCTCTACGTAAGGAGTACGAGAAGGAGCAGAAGGCTATCGCTAAGGCTAAGGAGCAGCAGGAGAAAGCTCAGGCTGAGGCAGCTAAGGCAGCAGCTAAGGCAGAAAAGGCAAAGGCTGACGCTGAGAAAGAGGCTCAGAAGGCTCAGGAGAAGATCGATAAGGCCAACAAGGATGCAGCTAAAGCAGCAGCTAAGGCTGAGAAGGCTGAGCAGAAGTACAACGATGTTGCTAAGTAAGAAGTCAACTAAGTTAAAATTCAAAAGTAAAGGTAGTGTAAAATGAACTGTGTCAAGTGTTAAATTCAACTCAAATTTTTGCTGTTTTACTTTTTCTTTTCACTGCGAAAATAATGTAAAAAGGCTCATAAATCAAGAGTTATTCTTAAATTTGTGTGCTGTTCGAAGCG
>JAZUIF010000047.1:0-61501 GCA_045642085.1 Paludibacteraceae bacterium
TTGCAATTACAGGTGCTACAAGCTCCACATACACTCTTGTTGCTGATGATATCGGCAAAGCGATCACTGTAGAAATATCGAGCAGCGTTGAAACGGGAAGCAAAACAAGTTCAGCCACATCCACAGTAACCAAAGCGGATGCTCCGGCAGCGCCTACTTCCCTCAGCGGTGTAGCTTGTTCTACAAAGGCTAATAACGACGGTAAAATCACCGGAGTTACTACCGCAATGGAATATAAAAAGGACGATGACCTTTCCTGGACAGCTATCACAGGCACGTCCGTAACAGGACTTACGAACGGAACATATAAAGTACGTTATAAAGAAACAGCAACTGCACTCGCAGGCGCGGAAGCCACAGTGACGATCAATCAGTTTGTTCCTAATGCTCTGATAGGTTCTGTCAGAATCAACGGCGATGTTAAGTACGGTAGCACATTGAGTGTATCCGTAACAGATACAAACAACACGGGTACGCTGTCATATCAGTGGAAACGCGGCGGTGTCAATATCTCCGGTGCAACGGGAAACACCTATACTGTTCAGTTGTCCGATATTGGTGCGGTACTTTCTGTAGAGGTAAAGAGCTCTATTGAAACCGGTTCACTGAACAGCTCCAATACTGCAACTGTTGAAAAGGCTGACGGTCCTGCAAAACCGAATACAGCTGTAGCTGTGCCGTGCACCGATTTGAGTAGTTCAAACGGTATGATCATCGGTGTTAATGACAAGATGGAATACAAGAGAGCTACTTCATCGACATGGATCTCTGTAGAAAATGATTCTATTACGGGACTCACACCCGGCACATATAAAGTACGTTATAAAGAAACAGAGACAAACAAAGCAAGTGCGGAAACCACACTCGTGGTCAATGTATCAGGTAGCGGCATCTATTTCTTCGACATTATCAAGCCAACTGCAAGCTATGCTATAAACGTTAAGAATCAGAAGCAGTGCGGAAGCGTTTCTGTAAACCCGAATAAAGCAAGGGAAGGCGAAATAATAACGATCGTTGTAACACCTGCAGAGGGATACGAGCTTGATAAACTCGTCATTAAGGGCGCGAAAGGTGAAATTTCCTATGTACAGGAAGAAAACGGCAGTTTCGCTTTCGTGATGCCGAAGAGCGCGGTATCTGTTGAAGTAATTTATAAGATAATAGAGGGAACTGTTGCAGAGCCGTCCAATCCTTTTGTTGACGTAGTAACAGACGACTACTTCTATTCACCGGTTATGTGGGCAGTAGAGAACGGAATCACGACAGGAACTGATGATACGCATTTCTCTCCCAACGCAGACACGACCAGAGCGCAAATGGTAACATTCCTCTGGAGAGCGGCAGGATGCCCGATAGTTGATTCTGAAATCAACTTTACCGACGTAGATGAAGACGCATATTATACAGAGGCAGTACGTTGGGCAATCGCAAACGGCATAACAAACGGAACGAGCGACACAACCTTCTCACCTGACAAGATTGTAACGAGAGCTCAGGCAGTAACATTCCTGTACCGTTACTTCAAGGCAACATCCGAAGTGACAGTCGGCGAAAACAACCCGTTTGTTGACGTAAAGGCAGACGCATACTATGCAGAAGCAGTACGTTGGGCTGTTGAAAACGGAATTACAAACGGAACGAGCGACACAATGTTCTCACCTGACCACAACTGCACAAGAGGTCAGATCGTAACATTCCTCTATCGTGGTTTTGTAAAATAAAATCTGATTTTTGATGAAAAAATAAAAGGGCGGAACTATGGTTTCGCCCTTTTATAAATAATTGATAAAACGAGAGAAGAAAATGAATAAAAGAATTTTGTCACTAATCATTGCTATAGTGATTGTTATGACGTCAGTTGTGAATCTGTGTGCCGATACAGTGAAAAAAGCTAAAATAAAGGTAGATACAACTTCACTTCAGGGCATCACTGCAGAAATCGGGGATGAAATCTCTATTCCCGTTATAATTTCGAGTAACCCCGGATTTTCTTCTTATGCAATATCATTAAAAATTGATGAGAATGTATTTGAAAAATGCGATCCGACATTTACTGCCGGTAAAGTCATTCCCAAAAACGGATCTTTTCTGAGTGGAAACAGGGCTCAGGTTGTTTCAATTTACAACAGTAATGATGACGGTGAAATCTTTTCAATTCATCTCAAGGTCAAAAAGCCTGTAAAAGAAACAAAAATTGAAGTATATCTTGACCCTGATCAATGTGTTTGTGATTCTGACGAGGAGGATGTTATTATATCCTTTGTTCCCGGAACTGTAACTTTTGCCAATGCAATTGACAGCGTACCGGAGGAACAGCAGGGCACACAAGAGGGCAACACTTCAACAGATGTAAAGGATGAGACGCCCGAAAACAATTCCGGCAGTCAGGAAACACAACCGGAAGAAATCATTACAATTGAGGAAGACGAAAGTCCGGACGAAAAAGAGAATGTCGAAGCCGTGCAAGAAACAGAAATAGTATTTGCAGACGTAAGTAAGGATGCGTATTATTACGAGCCTGTCATTTGGGCGGCAAAGAACAACATAACATCCGGTGTGGACGAAAACCATTTTGCGCCGGAAAAAATGACAACAAGAGCGCAGATGGTAACATTCTTATGGAGAGCCGCCGGTTCTCCTGTAACAGATAACAAAATCAGCTTTACAGACACTGCTGAGAACGCATACTACACAGACGCGGTGCGTTGGGCAGTCGCAAACAATATAACGACAGGAACATCAGAAACAACCTTTTCGCCTGACAAAAGCGTGACACGCGCACAGACAGTAACATTTCTTTATCGCTACTTCAAGGCAATAACCGAAGTGGCATCAGGCGAAAACGGAGAGTTCAATGATGTTTCCGACAGTGCGTATTACGCGGAGGCGGTGCGTTGGGCGGTCGGGAACGAAGTAACAAAAGGAACTTCAAGCACAACGTTCTCGCCGGACAACCTCTGCACAAGAGGGCAGATAGTCACATTCCTCTATCGCAGTTTTGTAAAGTAAATAGTTTGAATAAATCACAAAAAGGAGATTTATTATGAAAAAGACTATTGCGATTTTGCTCACGCTGTGTATGCTCGTGGGAATGGTACCGATAACGGTCAGCGCGGCGGGATCATTAAGCGGAGACTGCACTGATTTGTTCCAAAACGGCGTACCTGACGGGTTTAGTGTAAGTATCGCCAATGATGCGTCAAAACCGTGGGAACAGGACGAGTATGGTACTTATAAGTCAACTATGCATGACGATAGTAGTTCGGCGGCGATTACGGTTGACATTACTGTGCCGGATGACGGAAAGACCTATATACTCAACTATGATTATTGTTGCTCGTCTGAAGCAAACTATGACAAGCTGATCGTCGATACAAGCGAGTTCAGCGGCGATACCGGATGGTGTAGCAGCTTCGCTGTTCTCACGTCCGGAGCAAATACAGTCAGCTTTTCTTATGAAAAAGATGATTCAAGCTCCGATGGTACCGACGAGGTGTGGGTCGGAAATTTCAAATGCTGTCAGGTATTGAGCGGAGTTACACTGTCGTACACACACGGTGGCAAGACGGACAGCATCTCCGAATTCGGACAGACTCTTATAATGCCGACCGGAGCCGTGGAAGCTATGAGCATTTCGTATCCGAGTGACGGATATACCTATGTTCTTTCCGTGGACGGCGAGGTCGTTGAGAGTCTTGATGAGATTGATTATGACAGTTATCATTTTATTCTGCTTACCCGTTACAACGGTGATGTGGCGGATGTTTACTGGCTTATGTATTATGAGACCGGCAATTATGTTCCGCCAGTCGATTATCCGTGGCTCAGTATGGACGGGTATTATTATAATCTGCCCGTTACCGTAACAAACGGTTGGGGTGTTGGCGAGGACGGACTGCTTGAGGCGCTGCCTGAAAACGGTAATACGCAGGAGCTGAGCCTGAGCTACATAACTGATCGCTCCACTGCTCTATATTTTGAAGGATTGCTTGACGGAAGCGGAAAGCTTGAGGTGTATGACGGGGAAGAACTCCTTGCAGAGTGTCAAAAGGCGACGGCTGACTGGGAACCCTTCAGTATTTTGCTCGACTCCGGCATTCATGATCTGGTGCTTCGATATGTTCCCGGAGAAGATGATTTGTCAGAAGACGGAGACGGTCTGTGGCTGCAACACTTCACTTTATCCGAGGAAGTTCTCGGATGCTACTACACGGTTATCTGCGAAAACTGCGAGGTCACGGCAGAAGACTATGTATATGATTATGAAACAGAAGAGAGTTTTTACCTGAATCACCGCACCGTAAAAAGCGGTGTTAAATACAGCGGAAAAAACGGTGATTATATTATCCTTACGGCGGCGGCAAAACCGGGATGTGTTTTTGAAGGTTGGTACTATTTTGATGAGTATGGGAATGAGTGTTTCTATGACCCTTCTCTGTATGGGGAGGATGACCCAGCTGAGTACGGGGAGTCCCTGGATTTCCCGTGCAATGATACACTGATCGCCAGAGCAACAGCTCCAACTCTTACGGAGATTCCAGGCTACAGCGTTGACGGACTGAAATTCGAGAACGTAAGCTTTGACTTTGTTGATAATATGTTCCCGTGGACTGTCGAAAACTCGATGCTGTATTCCGGCAAAAAGGAAACAATCAATCATGAGGATTATCTAAGTATCTTAAAAGTAACTGCATTGGAAACTGGCGTTGCTCAATTAAAGTTTAAAGGCTCAATTGAAGGGTACTGGCTTGCGTATGGAGATGTGCCTCTCATGTATGATGACTATGATTCCGATGGATATTATGGTGAGGCGGTAACGTGGGCTACATCTTATAATGGTGATCAAACACAGCCGATTAATCTAACTAAGGGGCAATCTGTTTTCCTGAGTTTTATGGCTTCGGATACTCAAAATTCTTCACTGGAGCAGCATATTTACTTCACATTTGATGCAAGTGACGGCGATAAGGCTCTGACCATCGACTTTGACAGTGCGCACGGCTCCGTCACCAACTTCGGCACGGCAGTTACCTCCGGCACGACGATGGAAAACATGAGCGGTGACTTTACCTTCCAGCTTGTGGCAACTCCGACGGATGAAAACAATTATCCCTTTATCGGCTGGTTCAATAAGGATACCGGCGAAATGCTCGGCGGCAGAGAAAAACTGAACTTCAAAATCACTGACTTCACATCCGGCAATGCGCTCACAGTAGAGGCACGCTTCGCCCCGCACACTCTGAAGGATGTACAGGGTTACTCACTGCCGAACGGCATCAGTGCAGTTCAAACCTATGAACGTTTCCCGTGGAGCGCCAATGCGTGCGTCGTTATTAACAACCCGCTCCAGGATGATATCGGCGCAATATCCCAGCTCGTTGTTACTGCCGGGATGGACGGCATTATGAAGGTCAACTACAGTGCCGCCTCAGACAATAATTCGCGTCTGTACTATGGCGTGAACTGCGGTTGCTATATGGCTAGTGATCCCACGAGTCTGTATCGTGATGCGGCGCTCACAGAGATTTGCGAAAACGGCATACCGACTGAGGCAGCATTGGCGGAAATCCCCGTTAGCGCAGGTGACAAGGTAAGCATAATCCTGAATGAACAATGGGAGGCAAATGCTCCTGTCACGCTGCAATTCAGCATGGATGACACATCGTATTCCATCAGTGCGGCGGTAAATGATGCAGGCTGCGGTTCTGTTTCCGGAGTTCCCGCAGGCGGAACTGCCGCAATCGGTGCGAACATCACGCTGACTGCAACACCGAACAGCGGATATGATTTCCTGTACTGGCATGAGGTGGGCAGCAGCACTATACTGTCGAGAAACCCCGAGTATAAGCTGTCACTGATGAGCAACCGCAACGTTGTGGCAGAATTCGTTCCTGTCGGCACATACGTTGCATTCGGTCAGCAGACGAATCAGTTCTATTCTACTTTTGATGCGGCGTTTGCTGATAACACTACAGTGTTTACTTTCGGAAACGTCACACTTTCAGACAATTATACAGTACCTGCAGGTAAAACGCTGATAGTTTCCTGCATGGATAATGACCCCGGCGTCGTTAAAGGACGCAACCCCGACGGCACCAACACTGCAGGCACTGTGGGCGTTGGTCCAGATGCGAAGCTGTACAGCACGCTGACAGTTCCCGAGGGCAAGACGCTGACAGTCAACGGCACGCTTATTGTGAACGCCGTCACCGGTCGCCCCGAAGCGGGACATTACGATCAGGATATCACCGGCGGCTACGCGAAAATCGCTCTGGACGGCAATATCGTGGTCAACGGTACACTGAAAAACTACGGCTATATCGAGGGTACAGGCTCCGTGACTGCAAATGCAGGCGGCACGGTGGGAGACCTGTATATCGCTACCAACTGGCGCGGCGGTACACAGGCACTTGCCATGTACAACAATAGCGTATACCCGATGAATGAGTATGCTATTCATAATATCACAGTACCCGTTATCATCAACAGTGGCGCGGCGTACACTGCTCTCGTTAAGATGTATGCCAGCGGCAGCTACAATTACACAGAGTTCCCGCAGGTAGGCGCAAACGCACTGATCCAGCCTGTTTCCGGCACTACTGTGACGAAGACATTCGAGGGCGTCAGAGAAAAATATACGATTAACGGCTCCGCCAACTTCGGCTCAAGCACGCTGAGCATCGTCGGAACGAATCTCAGCACGGGAGATTTCCTCTACCCGTGGGACGGAGATATGGATTTCGAGATCGTATCCGGCACTACAACCTTTGACAATAACTTCAAATTCATGCCCGGTGCAGTTGTTAACGTGGGCGACAACGCGAACATTACCGTTGCAAGCGGCAAGAGTGTAGTCTTCTACGATGACGGTGTGTTCAACGATGTAGACAACACCGATAACACGCAGTATCCGGAAGGACGCGGCAACGCGAAGCTGAACATCGGCAAAAACGTGACCGTGACCAACAACGGTACGCTCGTCGGTGAGATGAACTTCCCGGACGATGTCGGCACGGGAACCGTTACCGGCTCTAACTGGACTGCGACCACAAATGAAGCAAACGGCTATAACAACGGCGTAAAACCGTACACGTTTACCACAACATATAACCGCACAAATTATTCAGGCGAGATCAAAGATGATACTCTTGTCTGGACTGCAAACGAAGCTACGATCATCTTTAACACCAATGGCGGTAGTAGCGTTGATCCTCTCACTGCGGCAGTCGGTGCGCAGATTTACGCTCCCGATGCTCCCACAAAGGCGGGCTATGTGTTCGGCGGATGGTATGAGGATAACGAAACATTTGCCGTGGAATATACCTTTACTACAATGAGTAAGAACAAAACATTGTATGCAAAGTGGACTCCTGCGACAGACACCGCATACAAGGTAGAGCATTATCAGCAGAACATTTCCGACGACGGATACACGCTGGCTGATACCGAGAACCTCACAGGAACAACATTGCAGACGGTTACGGCGACAGCAAAGAGTTACACAGGCTTTACATATGACGATAGCGTCAGCGCTACAGTCAAGGAAGGTGCAATTGCCGCAGACGGAACTCTCGTACTGAAGCTCTATTATACGCGTAACAGTTATACTCTGACATGGGATGTGAACGGCGGCAGCGCCATCACTTCTACCGGACACACCACCGGTTCCGTGAAGTACGGCACAGCTATTACGAAACCCGCCAACGATCCCACAAAGACCGGCTATACGTTCGCAGGTTGGCAGAGCTATACTGACAGCATGACAATGCCTGCCGCAGATACCACCATGACGGCACAGTGGACGGCAAAGAAATTCACCGTAACGCTGAACGCAAACGGCGGAACTTGCGCTACGACAAGCAAAGAAGTCACATACGACAGTACATACGGCGATCTTCCGACACCTACAAGAACGGGTTACAAGTTCGAAGGCTGGTTCGACGGACAGAACGAAGTAAAATCAACTGATACAGTTGCGATCACGACTGCACAGACGCTCACGGCACAGTGGACGGCAAACACCTATACGGTAACGTTCAACTCCGACGGCGGAAGTGCGTGTGATCCTATTACCGTGACATACGGACAGGCTTACGGCAACCTGCCGACACCGACGAAGGAAGGGTATTCTTTTGGCGGATGGTATGACGGTGACAATAAGGTCGAGAATACGACAACTTATCAAACTGAAAGCAATACAGAGTTGAAGGCAAAGTGGGTCGTTCTTGCGTTCACTATTACCTATTATGTTGATGGCGCTAAAGTTACAACACAGTACTATAATTTTGGAGATACTATTACTCTGTACAATTATGTAAAAGATGGATATACAATATCCGAGTGGACGTTGCTTCCCTCAGGATCGTTGCCTGAGAAAATGCCAGCAAAGGGTCTGACTGTTTCGGCAACAACAACGCCTACTGTATACAATATCACCTACAATCTTAACGACGGCACGAATGCAGAAGGCAACCCTGAAACATACACAGTAGAAACAGATACATTCAGTCTGAGCGAGCCTGCAAAGACCGGATATACATTCTCCGGCTGGACAACACCTACGAACAGCACACCCACAAAGAGCGTTACTGTTACGAAGGGAAGCATCGGCGATCTGACATATACTGCAAATTGGCAGGTCAACAGTCACAAGGTAACATATACCGTAGACGGTGCCGATAAGTACAGTGAGAATGCGAACTACGGTGCGGAAGTTACACTTAAAGCAGACGAGACGAAGACCGGATACACATTCTCCGGCTGGAACGTCACCGGAGCGACTGCTGTCGAGGACAAGTTCACGATGCCTGACAATGATGTAACAATCAGCGGAACATTTGCGGCTAACACTTACACAGTTAAGTTCGACGTAAACGGCGGCGACGGTGAAATGGCAGATCAGTCGTTCACATACGACGCAGAACAGGCACTGACCGCTAACACATTCACAAAGACCGGCTACACGTTCTCCGGCTGGAAGAACGGCAATACGACATACGCCGACAAGGAGAACGTAAAGAATCTGACAGCAGAAGCGAACGGAGTAGTGACGCTCGTTGCACAGTGGAATGTAAATCAATATACAATTACATTCGACTTGAACGGTGTTCCTGCAGCTTCCATAGATCCGATTACAGCAGATTACGGAACGGAAGTCAACGTACCCGCAGATCCCGAATGCGAAGGCTATATTTTCAATGAATGGGATAAAGTTGTTCCGACCACAATGCCTGATGAGGATATTACGATCACGGCACATTGGACTTCCTACGTTGATCTCTTTGGTGATCTTAAGAACTTTGAGGGCGACAATCTTGCAACAGCAAGAGAGTACTACAGTAAGATGAATGAAGATCAGCAGGGAGAATTGAATACTGAAGAATTCTTCGGTGCTATCAAAGATTACAGTACAGAAGCACTTGAAAAAGCAGTAGAAGAAGCTGTAGCACCGACAAATGAACTTCTTAAGGATAACGAGCAGAAGGAAATTGCAGTACTTTCACTGAATGAAAAATCAGTTGATGTAAGACTTGTACAGGAAGACTTCCTTGCTTCAGACATGCTTACGGTCGACTTCCTTGCTGAGCTGTTCGGATATGAAGGAATCGAATCAGTTGATGTTGGAGAACATAAAGGTGTTGGTGTAAACCAGAGAGCACTTATGTTAGCAGTTGCAGAAGAAGCAGGGGTTGATCTTGCGGAAGCAACAACGGAAAAGATCTCTGTACTTGACGGAAAAGTAATGGAAGCAACTCTCAATGGTAAAACGGCAGAAGGAGTAGAATACTCTGCAACGTACACTCTGACATTCTTCAATAATACTCACGCAGTAACATGGGATGCAGACGGTGGAGAACTCAGCGGAGAATACACAAGCGGTTCGACCGCGTTCGGCACAGCGATCACCGCACCGACAGCGACAAAGACCGGCTACACGTTCACGGGTTGGGATGAAGCAGTTCCTGCAACAATGCCTGCTGAGGATATCACACTCACAGCACAGTGGACGATCAACAAGTACACAATCACGTTCAAGGACGGTGACGAGACTCTTGATACCATTACACAGGACTACGGCACGACAGTAGAATCACCCGAAGATCCGACAAAGACCGGCTACACGTTCACGGGTTGGGACAAAGCTGTTCCGACCACAATGCCTGCCGAGGACATTACTCTGACGGCACAGTGGACGGTCAACGAGTACACGATCACGTTCAAGGACGGTGACGAGACTCTTGATACCATTAAACAGGATTACGGCACAGCAGTAAAGGCTCCCGAAGCTCCGACAAAGACCGGCTACACGTTCGAGGGATGGAATGAAGCAGTTCCTGCAACAATGCCTGCTGAGGACATTACTCTGACGGCACAGTGGACGATTGCTGAGTACAAGGTCACGACTGAGAACACTACTGTTTACGAGGACGACGATGACAGCATTGAACGCACTGCAGTCAAGTATACACAGGACTTCGAGGCAAGAACAGTAACATTCACAGTGAACGAGACAGATGACGGAAAGAACTACAACTGGATAGTATATGTTGACAGAGGTGACGGAAAGAATGAAATCGTCACCGCCGAGGAAGGCGTATACACAGTAAGCGAAGTATATTCCGATATCACGGTCAAAGTAGTAAGTGTGCTGATCGGAGATATGAACCTCGACGGAGCTGTGAACTCGAAGGATGCAACAAGACTTGCAAAGCATCTTGCAGAGATCACTACTGTCACGGACGAAATTTCTTTGATCGCTGCCGACTGCAACCTCGACGGAGCTGTGAACTCGAAGGATGCAACAAGACTTGCAAAGTATCTTGTACAGACCGCGGATCTCTCACGTGAGCAAAAGTAAAATTAATAAAAATTCCGCTGAATTACATTTCAGCGGAATTTTTTTGGGCTTCTGCGAAGACGAAGGCGGTATACGAAAGAAATAAGAACAGGTGCTTTAGATTTGTGATATAAGTTCAATCTTGTTGGTTTGTCAATGATATGTTACACAATTGATGAAAAAGAAATAAGCATATTCTTAGGAGAAGACCAGTTAAGCGGGCGCATGGGGAAATTGTTGTAATTGCGGTTGTGGACTTTTAGTTGGTTAGCGAAATCATTGAAAGAATAAAACTTGTGAGTGGCATAAAAGTACTCGTTATCCTTTCTGTGACTGCGTTCAACCTTGCCGTTATGACGGGGAGTGAAGGGCTTGATCAGCTTGTGGACGATATGACGGTCGCGGAGCGCGCGCTCAAAGAGCGTCATATCGCCGGGCTTCGATCCGCCGAATCGCTTCGTAAACTCAAAGCCGTTGTCTGTCTGTACACATTTTACTTCAACTCCTAAGCGCTTGAAATGTTCGATCACATGAAGAAGAAAATGCATGGACGAATATGTACTGTGTTCTTCAAATGCTTCAAGATACCGGTATCTTGAATACTCGTCTATTGCCGTGTACTGATAGAATTTCTGTCCTTTTACCGCTCCAACAAGACAAGATTCAGGAACATATTTTACGTCTATCTGTATCCGCTCTCCCGGATACGTCATCTGCTCATAAGGTTTAGGTATATACTTCGGATTCTTAGGCTTTACTGCCATTTCTCCGCGTCGGCGCAGTACACGGTACAGTCCCGTTATTGACCGTGTATACCCTCTTTGCATCAGCTTTACCCAGAACACTACCAGTCCGGCTTCCGGATTACGCCTTCGCATATCACTTATCAGCTTTATCTCTGCTTCTGTGTGTTCGTTCGGGTGGTGGTGCGGTCTTCGGGATCTTTCCCGTAGTGATTCTATTGTTCCGTCATACCGCTTTTTCCAGCGATATATGTACTGGCTGTTCGTTTTGTACTTTATTGCTGCTTTTGTCACCCCGTATTTCTCCGAATATTTCAAAAGGGATTGACGAAACCTCATATCCTGTGTTACACTATCCATAGCAATTCTGAGCCTCCTGTTGCTATTTTGTTGTGGTGACTTAACTGTAACACTTTTCGCTCAGAATTGCTATTCTTTTTTTCTACTGTAACACATCTATTGTAATCCTACACCAACAGTTGAGTGTTAAAACGAAATAGTTATTGACTTTTCCGGAAACACGTGATACAATATATTATAGAGAATTGTATGTAATCAAGTAAATATATTGGGAGTATTTTATGATCAGCGAAGAAATAAAAAAAGAGATCCTTGCAAAGCTCGGCAAAGACAAGGAAGCAGTTGCCATGATGAACAAACGCGATGTTCAGGGACTGATTTCCAAGTGCAAAAGCATAGGTTTTGACGTGACTGAAGGTGACATTACGGAATTTATCGTCGGTAGCATGGGAGAACTGAGCGATGATGAGCTGAACGCCGTTTCCGGAGGCGAGTGCATATTCAGCATGGACCGTGGCTACGACTGTATCAGCGACACCTGTTCGGCATACGAAGATGAAAGAGTGTATCGTTCATGATGAGCCGGACGCAGTTTCCGGAGGCTACAGATACACTTGGTGTACCGGCGACAGCGATAGCAACTTTTAACTGATAAGCAACGAATATCCATTGTGAGCGGTGTGTTTCTGCTTGGATTTGTTTTGTTGAAGAAAATGGGGCATACTTTTTACAATACAGAGCACCGAGCTTAACAAAACAGTGCTTGACTTTTTCGAAAACTTGTAATATAATTTTTATGGGAAATTATAAATAACAAAACAAATAAAACAGGAGGTTTTTTATGATCAGCGAAGAAATAAAAAAAGAGATTCTTGCAAAGATAGGCAAAGATAAGGAAGCAGTCGCCATGATGAACAAACGCGATGTTCAGGGACTGATTTCCAAGTGCAAAAGCATAGGCTTTGACGTGACTGAAGGTGACATTACGGAATTTATCGTCGGCAGCATGGGAGAGCTGAGCGATGATGAGCTGGACGCCGTTTCCGGCGGAAACTGCATTTACGGTTGCCCCAGCGACAGCTGTGACCACAATCACCAGTAAAAGAAACGAATGTCCGCTGTGAACGGTGTGTTTCCGCTTTTGAGTGCCACCGTTATCGCAGCGGATGTTTTGTTGAGAGCAAAAACGAAAGATAAATCTTTCTACCGAAAGGAATATCAAAATCATGAAATATCGTCTGAACGATTCCTATTGTTTGGAAGGATGGAGAGGGCTTCCCACGGGACTGCGTGACACGGATACGGGTGAAACTGTTTTTCTTCCTCAGGCGGAATATCGGCTTCTTTTGCATATGAACGGTGTCGAGGAAATCTCGGAGGAAGCGCTGGACGATCGTGAAAAGGAAATCCTTGAACAACTGCTCAGTCGGAATATCATCCGCACTTGTACACAGGACGAACCATTGACACCCGAGCAGAAATACCGTTATTTCGACCGTACATATATTGCGTTTGTGCACTGGGCGATCACCGGAAAATGCAATTATCGGTGCAAGCACTGCTATATGTACGCACCGACGGCAAAATTTCCTGAGCCGTCGATGGAGGAGTGCCGCGCAATCATCGAAAGTATGCAGGACGCCGGAGTCCGATCCGTTGGTCTGACCGGCGGAGAGCCGCTTGTACGTAGTGATTTTTTGGAGCTTGTCGATGAGCTTGTTTCCCATGGTATCCAGGTCCATTCGATCTATACGAACGGCGCACTGGTGACGGATGATCTTCTTGATTCGCTCGAAAAACGTGGGCAGAAGCCGGTTTTTCATATCAGCTATGACGGGGATGAGTACCACGATTGGCTTCGAGGCATCCCCGGGGCAAGAGAAAACGCCATCCGTGCTATCACATGTTGCCGCGCACATGGTAATGAGGTATTCGCAGCCATGTGCGTTCACCGGAAGAACCGGAATGAAATTTTTGAGACTGTCCGGCATCTTTCGTCTCTCGGTGTTTCCCGTGTCCGCATCAAATTTATGTTGCCGAACGGCATGTGGGCGGACGAACATGCGGCGGACTCTCTGTCGATCAGCGAGGCTACCGAAACGTTGATCGGGTTTATCGACGAATTTTTCCGTGCGGGAATGCCTGCCAGTGTAATCGTTGACAAAATGTTCCATTATGTACGGAAACAGAAGATTTGCATGATCCCTTATGCGATCAAATGTAATCCAAACGGGTTTTTGTGTCGGAAAACCGCTGTCACTCCCTACATTGGACCAACCGGCGTTGTTCTTCCATGCATGACGCTCGGCGGTTGCGATTTTCAGGATCGCTTCCCGAATATTATGAAAACGCCGCTGAAAGAGATTATGGATCATTCATACTACCGCGATGTGACGCACATGAAGAAATCGGAATTTTTTGCAATGCATGAAGAGTGCCATACTTGCGCCGAACGGGACATCTGCACAAGCGGATGCCGGGCGTGCACAACAGAGGATTATCTCGATCTGGACTTGTGGAACTGTGCTTTTCTGCGTGGCGGACACTGGCGCAGAGTAGACGAAGCCATCCGTCAGACGCTGGAAAAATATCATCTGGAAAATGAGGTCAGATATCTATGTACTACAAAGTAAAGAGCGGGTACCGTTTGGTCGGGTGGCGCAATCTTCCGACAGGCGTTCTTGATCTCAATAAAAATGCGACTTCTTTTCTTTCCCGTGATGAATACGGTCTTCTTCTTCACATGAACGGACAGGAGGAGATCAATCCTGCCACGCTGACGGAAAAGCAGCGGGAAAGCCTCCGGAAGTTTTTTGAACATGGTTTGATTGAGTCGGGAGATCTGCCATTTCCGGAAACGGAAAAGCCGTTTTACCGATTCTATGATAATGTCTTCGTCGAATCGTTCCATTGGAGTATCACCGGAAAATGTAATTATAACTGCCGACATTGTCTTGTATCCTCACCGAAAAACCGTGAGGACGATTTCACGACACAGCAGTGCCTCGATATTATTCGGCAGATCGCGGACTGCGGTGCCCGTAAGGTGTCTCTGACCGGTGGTGAGCCTCTCGTGCGAAAGGATTTCCCGCTTCTTGTACAGGCATGTACGGATGCGAACATTGAGATCACCGGTATTCTTACGAACGGGGCGCTTCTGACGCCCGAACTGCTTAGTCAGATCATCGGCATGGGACAGCATCCGGAGATCCAGATCAGCTATGACGGCGTCGGCTGGCACGACTGGGTCAGAGGACGTGACGGTGCTCAGGAGATTGCTGAACGGGCATTTCAGGCGGCGCATGAGGCAGGTCTCAAAACGTACGCCGCAATGTGTCTGTTCCGGAATAATATCCCGGCTGTCAGAGAAACGGTCAGACGTCTTGTCTCGTTATCCGTCGATAGGATCAAAATATCCCCAATGCTGGCAATGGGACTTTGGGATGAGCGGTATGCCGACCGTACGCTCTCTCAGGATGAATTTTTACAGGTTGTGCTGGATTATATCCCGCAGTTCTTTGATGACGGAAAACCGTGCAATTTCAGTATGGGCGGCTGCATGATCTATCAAAAGGAAAAAGATATTTTTACGACGTCCCGCGCCAAAGCTCCTGATACTCCCTGTCCGCTCTATCCGTGCAGTGGGATCGTTATTAATCCGTATATCAGCGCAAAGGGAATGATTCTTCCTTGCATGGAATTTGCCGGAAGACCCGAATATGAACATTTCCCGAATCTGAAAGAGACTGCACTTGCCGATATTCTCCGCGATTCCGTTTGGCTCACGACCACGCGAACAAAACTGAAGGATATTTTTGAGCATAACGCGGAGTGCAGGGAATGTCCGGAACGCGGAAAGCACTGCGGACAGAGTTGCCGTTCCTGTACGGAAGGAGATTATAGCGGAATTAACCGCGATTTCTGCGACTTTGTGAAAAAAGGCGGATATCTGCGGGTGCAGGAAGCCGTTGAAAAGGCCGGCGGCAGATTTATTCTCACTTGAATCTGAAATTAAAGAAGAAAAACAAATGAAATACATACTATCGGAACACATTGCCCTCCGTTCGTGGTGGCTCGTGCCATATGCATACTACATAAAGGGCGTCCGCAACGCACGGGGATTGAAAAAAGACGAATATGAACTGCTCCGCCGCTGTGACGGTCAGCAGGAGATCGAAGACTCCGCGCTTTTGCAGAGTCTTATTTCCCACGACTTCTGCCGTCCGGCAAAAGAGGGCGACACGCTCACACCGTGGCAAAGGGAAAAAATATGCCACAACCGCTATTTTCCGGCGATGAACTGGATGATCACCGGCAGATGCAACTATAACTGTCTGCACTGCTTCAACGCCGCCGACAATAACCGACTGCAAAGTGAATTCACGCTCGAAGAAGCGGAAAAACTCATCGAAGAAGCGGAAGAATGCGGAATCAATGCTTTCACGATCACCGGCGGCGAGCCGATGCTGCATCCGCATTTTATGGATATCATCCGCGGCATATACGCGCACGGAATGTATGTTGAGGAGCTGAACACCAACGGATTTTTCATCACACAGAAAATCCTTGATGAAATGAAAAAAATAGGTTGCCGTCCGCTGATGAAAATATCCTTTGACGGCATCGGTCATCACGATTGGCTCCGCAACCGTGAGGGAGCAGAAGAAGACACGCTGCGCGCAATCCGCATGTGCGTCGAAAACGGCTTTCGCGTCAAGGCGCAGACCAATGTTCACAGACTGAATGTCGGTTCCATGCTCCCGACTGCAAAACTGCTCGACAGCATGGGTGTCAGCGAAATGCGGATCATCCGCACCTCAGAAAGTCCCCGTTGGTATAAGAATGCAGGGAATGCCTGCCTTGATATTGATGAATATTTTGACCGTATGATCGAATTATTTCGGGAGTATATCAAAACAGACTGCAAAATGAAAATCAATGTATGGCAGTTTGTGTCTTTGATGCCGAAAAGAAAAACCTACTGCCCGACAGTGATCGAATGCGGTAAGAACGAATACCGTGATTCGATTCCGGGCTGCAGAGGAACCAGAGGGATGCCGGCAGTCGGTGCAAACGGCAATTTGTATCCGTGTTTTCAGATCTCCGGATATTTTGAACAGCACGGCTGGTTTCTCGGCAACGTCAAGAATGACGGGCTTCAAAAGCATCTTCAGTCGGGCGATTATCTTGACCATGTCTGCGTGACTGTAAAAGATATAAAAGAGCACAGTAAGAAATGTGCAGACTGTAAATGGTTTGTCTATTGTTGCGGCGGATGCCGTGCGGCAGGAATACTTTTGTCAAACGATAAGCTCGGACCTGATTTGTCACGTTGCCTGTTCTTTGAGGGCGGCTATTTGGAAAAGTTGAAGGAGACGTTGCCGGGTTTCAGAAATCTGACTCCGATTTAAAAGAGCAAAATAAACTATAGAGTTGTGTGTATGAAATTTCAATCAGCAAATGATGAAATATTTTTAATATTTATACGTATACGAGGAATAAAGCTATGACGATTCAGAAAACAATCAACGATACCACTTTGGAAATGCACATTGCGGGGCGCATTGATACCACGACTGCTCCGCAGATGGAAACGGAACTGAAGGAAAGTCTGCCCGGCATTACAGAATTGAAGATTGATTTTGCAGAAGTCGAATACATCTCGTCTGCCGGACTTCGCGTGCTTCTTGCGGCGCAAAAGAGAATGAATGCACAGGGGAAAATGTCAGTTTTGAACGTCTCGGAGGATGTGATGGATGTCTTCGATATTACCGGATTCGCCGAGATTCTGACGATTATTTGAAGTACTATGAAAAACATGAAAGAATTAAAGATTACCCCTTCTCCCGACAAGTTGGGTGAGGCGACTGAATTTTTTGAGAACTTTTTGACCGAAGCAGACGCGCCGATGAAGGCGATCATGCAGGTAAATGTGGCTGTGGACGAGGTGCTCTCCAATATCATCCGTTACAGCGGTGCCACATCCGTGACACTTGGGTGTTCGCTTGATGATAACAGAGCGGTTCTTTCCTTTTCCGACGACGGACGCTTTTACGATCCGACGGCGCAAACCGATCCGGATACCACACTGTCGGCAGAGGAACGCGAAATCGGCGGACTCGGTATCTTTATGGTCAAAAAGATGATGGACAGTGTCACTTATGAGCGCAGGGACGGTCTGAACGTTCTGACGCTCGTCAAACAATTGAGCCGTTGAATCATTGAACTACAGGCTCTTTTATCTTATTTGTTTCAATAATACAGCAAAAGGAGAAATATTCTATGCCTACTTCCAAATCTGCAAAGGCTCGTATGCAGGAGGCTGTCAAGCATGCCCACGAATCAGGCAACAGCTTCCTTGCCAATGAAATCACGGCGAACGTTATGGTCGGAACAACGATGATGATCATTTTCGCCGTTATGCTGATTTGTCTGCTTCTCAATGAGGTCGGAGTTTTCACTGCCGACAAGGTCATTATGCGCTGGGCAGTACTTCTCGCGTCGGTCGTGGAGGTCCCGATTACCGTACTTAACTCCATTTACGTCGGGACGAAGAAATGGCTGAGAATCCCGCTTATGGTCGATCTGATTCTCGTCTGTGCCATTCTCTCGGCGGCACTCGGACATAATATCACGCTCGTGATGGTCTTCCCGCTGGTCGTCAGCACTCGCTATTTTGATGAAAAGTATACGCGCAACGTCGCCATTCTGACGGCGGCAGTCTTTGCTGTTGCGGGGATTGCCGGCGGTTTCCTCGGAATCGTGAATCTGAATATGCTTCATTTCCCGAAGGACGTATCTCTTTCTGTTGCCGCCGGCGAGAAACTGCGCGACGCGATTTCCGCAGCTGATATTGACCGCGCTTATTACACAAAGGAATTGTTCTTCAACGATTTTCTTCCCCGGTGCATTGTCTTCCTTTGCCTTTCTGTGTCAGCCCGTTACGTGGCAAGCCGAGGCAAACGGATGATCGAAATGCAGGCGGAAAATGCGGAAAAGACCGCACGCATATCAACAGAGCTTGATCTGGCGACGAAGATCCAGACCAGTATGCTCCCATGCATTTTCCCCGCGTTCCCGGATCATGAGAATATCAAGCTCCGTGCCGTATATCACCCCGCTAAAGAGGTCGGCGGCGATTTTTACGACTATTTCAAAATCGACGATACCCATGTGGGCGTTTTGATCGCCGACGTTTCCGGTAAGGGCGTCGGTGCGGCGCTTTTCATGACGATTTCCAAAACGGTATTGAAGAATCAGCTTCAGCTCGGCATTTCGCCTGCGGAGGCACTGACAAACGCCAACCGTCAGCTTTGCGAAAACAACGACGCGGGTCTTTTCGTTACCTGCTGGGCGGGCGTGTATGATACCGAATCAGGTATTCTGACCTTTGTGAACGCGGGACATAATCCTCCCGTTCTTCTCAAAAACGGCGAGAAAGCTGAGTTTATCAAGCAGAGAAGCGGATTTGTGCTTGCGGGACTTGAGGGGTACCGGTATAAGCAGGAGGAAATCAGGCTTTCGGCGGGAGATGAGATGTTCTTCTACACCGACGGCGTGACCGAAGCCACGAATGCCGAAAACCAACTGTACGGGGACGCCAGACTCCTTGAATGCCTTGACAGGTGCGGAGGGCAGGACGTTTCCGATCAGCTCGACACGGTTAAGAAAGATATTGATGCTTTTGTCGATGACGCACCTCAGTTCGACGATATTACCATTATGGCGATGAGAATTTCGTGAACTGAAAACGCCAAAGGAACAAAAAAGAATGAAATTGTCAATCTCGGAAAAAAGATAAACGTAATATCGCATGGATGTGATATTACGAATCTTTCGAAGTATCAGAAGATGGTACTGACAAAAAGACAGAAAATGTTTTAACTGGCGAAGAATAATCTATAAACCTTTACGGCAGGGGACATCACAAAAACCTGCCGCATCCTGCGTAGCGGAGTATGTGTTCATAGTTAAAAAAAAGGCGGTGTTTTACGGTGTTTTTCAAAAAAGAAATAAACAAAAACGCCAGATGGTCAGTGGTTGATAACATGTTTGCATCCTTGGCATTTGCCGGGATGATAATTGAATTTTCACAGGTCGGGTCCGGTTTTATCGACGGTCTCATTATCAGCCGTTTTCTCGGGTCCGAGATGATGGCTGCTGAGGGTATTGCGTATCCCATTTTCAGCATTGTCGGGGTTATCAGCGGGCTGATAGCAACCGGAATGCAGGTTACGTGTTCTCAGCTTGTCGGAAGAGGGAAGATCAAAGATGTCAACCGTTTTTTCAGTCAGTCGTTTTGGTTTGGCGGTGTGCTGTCTGTAATAGGAGCACTGCTCACGATTCTTTTTGCAAGACAGTTTGCAGTTTTGCTCGGAGCATCCGGAAATGCACAGTCACTCGCTCTGCCAGCTTCGCAGTATCTCACGGGTATTGCCGTCGGAATTCCGGCTCTGGTCATTGTGGCGATTCTCAGTCCGGCACTGCAGATCGACAGCGGACGCAAGATCATTCAAACGGGTGCGATCGTCGGATCGGTTGCCGATGTTGTTTTGGATCTCATCGCAGTCCGGCTTGGTTGGGGACTATTGGGAATCGGGCTTGCTACTGCAGTTTCATTTTATTTGAATCTGCTCTATTTATGCCTGTATTTCTTAAAAAAAGAGCGTATGATTCGTTTTGTAAAGCCTGACGTTCCGCTGAAGGATTTCTGCAAAATGTTACTCAACGGAACGGAAAAGGCAACTAAACGCCTTGCAAACGTGATCCGTCCCGTATTCCTCAACAACATTATCATTGCGTATGGCGGAGCGGCGGCAATGAGCGCACTTTCCATCCGGAACAGTATAGGTAATTTCACGGATATTTCCGCATCAGGAATCGCTGCCGCGGTATCGCTTCTCACTGGACTCTATTTCGGGGAAATGAATGAAGAAGCGATCGGCGAAGTCAAGGAAAGAGAATGGAAATACGTTGTATCATTTTCATCCGTTATTTGCGCCGTTTTGCTCATTTTTGCAAAACCGATCGCAAGTATATATGCGGATAATGATGCTGTAATGGGATATGTTGTCTTTGCCATACGGATGCTTGGTCTGCAGATCGGGCTTCAGGCATTGCTGAAGAGCCGTATTTCTTACCTTCAGGCAACCAGCCGCATTGTCAATATGAATCTTTTGCTGTTTGCCTCTCAGCTTGTCCTTATTATTGTCAGTGCGTTTACACTTGGACAACTCTTCGGTGTTTACGGTATCCTTTCAAGCTTTGTTGTAAGTGATGCACTGTCACTGATCTCGGTCTATGTTTATTATCAGATAAAGTCGCGTAAGTTCCTGCCGGACAAGAAGGGATTGTTAAATCTGCCCGCTGAATATTATCTGAAACCGGGCGATGTTATTTCTCTCGATATACGGGATATAGATGACGCTGTATTAACCAGTGAACAAATTCAGCTGTTCTGCAAGGGTCACGGATTTGATTCAAAAACATGTTATTATGCATCACTTGCCTTTGAAGAAATCGCTTCGAATATAATAAAATACGGTTTTCCGCATAATAAAAATAAAGATCCAATAATCGATTTGAGAGTTGTTGCGTCAACACACACACTTGTCATGCGAATACGTGATAATTGCCCGCATTTTGACATTACAAAGAGCATCGCTGAGGTAAATGAAAGCAATGATCCGACGTTTGGGCTCGGAATCAGAGTCACCAGCAAAATTGCCAAAAACATCGAATATACACACGCTTTTGAAACGAACAATATCATTATTACATATAACAGATAAATCCCGCTTGTTCTGATAAAATCAATCAAAGCCGTGAATCAAAAATTTGCGAAGTTGTTCCGAATCGGAACGGTGACCGTGCCCGCAACTATAACATGCTTTCATACAAGAGATTTTGAGTAGTATAGTACCAAGAAAAAAACACCCGATTTGATTTTTTGTCAAACCGGGTGATTTCATTTTCCTTATTTCTTCTTTTCCTCCGTCTTATTCAGCAGAACAAGCACGGGGATGAAGGTGATGACCGGCAACAAAAAGCCGACAAGCTGATGAGAGGACTGGACGAGGGTGTTATATACCGAGTGGTAGATCATCGCTACAGCCAAAAGCGCGGTCGTGCCGGTGTAGAACAGTTTGCGTCTTGTATGCACAAAGGTCATGCCGTAGCCGACGGCGAGAGTGCAGACGCCGTGCATCATTCCGGCACCGAAGCCGCGGATGAGGGCGTTTACCACCGATACGGAATATGCCGCACCGCCGAGAATAAATGCGTTTTCAAGTACCGCGAAGCCGACACCGACAAGGATCGAGCATTCGAGCAATGTCCTCTTTTTCGGCTTAAACATAAAGGCATAAACGAGGATGGGCAATGCCTTGAATACTTCCTCAAAAAGCGGGGTAAAATTAGATGTGTAATACTGTCTGTCAAACGGCAGCATCTTCATAATGATCGCGCTGAACTCGCCGCAGAACAGGCACACCACCGTGCCGAGAAAGAGGAAGGTCAGCAGTGTTCTTGCCTTGCCTTTGCAGACGAACAATGTCATCAGTAAGGGTGCGGCGAAAGAGATAAACAGAATTAAATTCAGATTCCCCATTTTTTCGCCCCCTTTACTGCACACAGCGAAAGACCAAGCACCGACAATGACATTGCAACGGAAAGAATACCGCTGACGGTGCTGTTCTGAGATGCCGAGCAGATGACATACGCGGCAGTGACCGCATAAAAGACCAGTGCCGAAAAATTGCAAGGCTTTGTTGCCCGCAGGAACTCAAACGGATCCATCGGCAAAAGAATGTGCTTTAAGTTGAAATAGGATGCAGGCAATGCCGGAATGAGCATCACGAGCCACATCACCGCACAGAACATATCCTTGTCTTTCCACGAAAGGAACGCAAGAGCGGCAAGCACCGCCATAATAACGGGAGCATTTATCGAACTCGCCCGTGCCTTGCCGGAGCCTCTGCCGTCATCAACGATTTTATCCAGCGTGCCGAAGTTGGCGGAAAGCAGAAAGAAGTTACAGCCGAAAATGCCGAACATACCGATACTGACAGCCGCCGTCACATCACACCACAGATTGACCACATAGGACAACTGTTCGATGGCAAAGCACCCCGCCGCACAGACGAGGATTTGCAGATACATCGGCTTTTTCTTTTTGAATAATTTTGCCACACCGTAACCGAAAGCAAATGCCGCGATCAGAAACGATGCAAGAGGGAAAAACAATGCATAATTCATAATGCATAATTCATAATGCATAATTGTCGGTATGTGCCAACGATGGAATTCATGCCGACGTTGAATTACATCTCGTAGAGACGCACGGACGTGCGTGTGACTATTCCTATAACGTACACGTTATTCCTACATGGAGATGGTTGTTGGATAAATAATTTTATTCAAACAGCGATAACAAATGGAATTTTTCGCAGATTCCAAGCACAAATACCGTCATTATGATAAGTGGAAGGACGTATGTAAGATAACTGTTCATCCATGTCTTGAAATGAACACCGTCACCTGTATTTGCTTCTTCGTAGAATCCCTTTATTCCCCATCCATATCTGCTTGTACAGAACAAACAGAAGACCATGCCTCCTAATGGAAGAATACAGTACGAAACGATGAAATCCTCAACGTCGAGGATTGTTCCTCCGAATACTTTTAGCCAATCCCATGTCCACTCGTTGAATCCCAATACACATGGAACTGATAGTATGGAGATGATGAAGAAATTATAAAGTGCTGATTTTTTACGACTCCATTCAAACTGCTCTGAGCAACATGTGATGATATTCTCAAATACGGCGATTACTGTCGACAATGAGGCAAACGACATGAAGATGAAGAACATTGCTCCCCAGAATTGTCCTAATGGCATACGGTTGAACACCTCTGGAAGCGTTACGAACAACAATCCTGGTCCTGCATTTGGCTGAACATTGTAGGCGAAACAGGCAGGGAAGATGATTAGTCCAGCCACGATTGCAACTGCTGTGTCGAGCAATGCGATTGTGATACCTTCCTTCAGGATTGTGTTTGTCTTCTTCATGTAGCTACCAAAGATTGCCATTGAACCGACACCGATACTTAGTGTGAAGAAAGCGTGGGACATGGCATTATAGACCACGTTGAAGATTCCTATCTCTTTCATGCGATCGATGTTCGGAACGAGATAAAACTCAAGTCCGGCAGATCCGCCGTCGAGCATGACGCTATTTATTGCCAACACTACCATTATTCCAAGCAGTATCAGCATCAATGTTTTTGAGATTCTCTCAACACCTTTTATCAATCCGTAGCCGACAGAAAAACTTCCTATAAACACAACTAAAACCATCCACATACACATTGTAGATGGATTGTTGAGTAAGGCATTAAACTGTTCTCCTGTGTATCCTGAAGGCATCTCACCAGCGAAAGTGCCTTTAGCGGTAGAGTAGATGTAGTGAAGCATCCAGCCAGCCACAGTCGTATAGAACATCATAAGCAGGTAGCTTCCTATCAGCGACACCCATCCTTGGGCATGCCATTTCATGCCCTCTGGCTCCAGATGCTTAAATGCTTTGATTGGCGAAAGACGTGAGGCACGGCCGACTCCAAGCTCCATACAAAGTACGGGGATTCCTAATAGAAGTAGGAATACGAAATATATCAATACGAAGATTCCACCACCACTCATTCCTGTGATGTAAGGGAATTTCCACACGTTACCGATACCGATAGCACATCCTGCGGCAACGAGGATGAAACCAAGTCGTGATGATAATAGCTCGCGTTCTTTCATATTTATTGCCTATAATTGTCTTGTTTAATTATGATTTTCTGCAAAAATACCAAAAAATTAAAAAAAACAACAGAATTGTTTGCAAGTAATGAAAAAAGCGCTACCTTTGCACTCGCAATCGGGAAACAACACCGAGGATTGGTGAGGTGGGTGAGTGGCTGAAACCACCAGTTTGCTAAACTGACGTACGGGCAACCGTACCACGAGTTCGAATCTCGTCCTCACCGCAAAAGAGAAACTGATAATTCGGTTTCTCTTTTTGTTTTAAACAATTCAGGATTTGGAATTTGGAATTCGTAATTGTCGTTACAAGCCAACGTTAGGGTTAGGGTTGACGTTGACCTTGACGTTAACGTTGACCTTGACCTTGATGTTAACGTTGACCTTGACCTTGACGTTAACGTTGACCTTGACCTTGACGTTAACGTTGACGTTGACGTTAACCTTCAACCCTCAACCTTCAACCCTCAACCTTCAACCTTCAACCTTCAACCTTCAACCTTCAACCTTCAACCCTCAACCATTAACCATTAACCTTCAACCCTCAACCATTAACCATTAACCTTCAACCCTCAACCTTCAACCCTCAACCCTCAACCATTAATCATTAATCGTTAATCATTAATCAAAAAAGTCTGCCTAATTATCTTAGACAGACTTTTTATAATTTTCAGATTGAGGCTCTTATTTCACAATCATATTTACTTTTCCAGCTCTGATGAATAAACCCTTTTCAGGGATGTTGTTTAGTTTGCGTCCAAGCAAATCATAGATTTGATTAGACTCTTCTATTGAAGACGGAATATTGTCGTATCCGACATGCCAAACTCCAAGAAAATCATCTATTCTGAGAATCTGTTTGTCGTACCAATTACAAATGGCATCAATTTCAGCGTTCAAGTCTTCAACCAAACCACAACCAGTCTTATTATTATCAAAAGTACCTTGAACATCAATTTCTCTTGCCCAAGCTCCTGAATTGATAAACTCCGCTGCGTAGCCTTTCATTTTCTCTTCGAGATTCTTTCTTGATAAGACATTAGTTCTGGCATCTTTCCAGCGAGACTTCATGCTGCTAAAGTATTCAGCGTCCTCAAGCAATGAAGAAAAAGGATAGTTCTTGTTTATTCTGGCATTCTCAACTTTAGTTGTGAAGTATTCGCCTCCTATTACTGAACCGTCAAAATTTCCGCTAAGAGATGCATCCATGTCCCAAGGGCAGATAAACATACGTGCTTTGTCTTCTCCGACCTTCTTGATGTTCTGCACGGCAATGAATTCATTTTTGTTTCCATTGTCTGTGATTTGGAAAGCAAGGATGAATAAGTGGTAGTCGCGCACATTGTCGATATAGAAGTTGTCTTTGTAGTATTTTACGTTACCGAAATTCATATATAATGAATGTAGTGGCTCCCATGTCGCTTTTCCTGGAATATCTTCTGGCTCTGCAAGTTCCCAGTTGCACCAGTATGCTGCATCACGAGTATCTCCGTAATATTTGGCGTATTCATCGATTTCTGTTGCGTTCAATCCTGTGAAATCCCAAGATGAAGCTTTGTACAAAACACCACGAGCCGACTGTACACCAGTCAAGGAGTCTGTGGCAGGCTTCTTCAAATCAAGGAGCTTTCTATTGATACGGTCAGTAAGACAATAAATACCTTTGTATTCGCTGTTTTCAATCACCTCGACAAATTTTCCTACAGTTCCACATCTGCTGCCGAATTTTGTTTCATAAGGTAATTTAGAGAACTGATTCCAAAGATCGAAGCAGACTCTGTTTCGCATGTTGACACGGTCGATAGCCATAGCGTCAAGAATCCAAGAGCTAGAAGAGCGAAGGCCGAGTAGGGTAGTGTCTTCATCCTTGTCAGTGTCACGGTTGCGAAGCTTTAAGTTCATGGAATGTTTGATGTAGTTTGCTGCAGTCGCACCTCTTGTTTTGTATCGAGACGACAATACCGAAGTGACAGGCTCTTCCATGCTTGAGATGGAAGTCTCACCCCATAGGTATTTGATCATACCGGCAGATAATATTCCTTCATGACGAATGTCGACAATAGGCATTGTTGTGAAAATTATTGTCGACTTTGCAGCGACAACACCGTTGACCAAAACAGCAAGAGTGTACGCTTTTCCAGTCTCGATATCTTCTGCATTTTCTATTGGAGTCTCTCCGCTCCAAATGCTGAACGACGCACCTTCTGTGACGATATCGCTTTCAATGGTAATCTTTCCGTTTGTAGGTTTGGATGCTAGCCAATATGAAGGGGTAGTGCCTTTATTTTTAAATGTTGCAAATGCCATTTTCCCGTTGACCTGAATGGAGTTTGCATATTTGGGTAGCAAGGATTTTCTTGCTGGTATTTTTGCGTTTGTTCCGCAATAAGTTAGCTCTTCCAATTCTGTGGCATCAACTTTATTGCCATTCTCGTCGTAAATGTTAAACAGAGAGTAAGGAACTGTCATTCCAAGTCTATCTGTTGTTGCGTACTCGCTGTCTTGATGCGAGTTTCCAAAATGAAGGACGAGATCCTCGTCAAGATCTACGGATAACATTATATGTCCACATTCATTGGTAAGGTTCCAGTATGCGTTTGCGGATGGTGCCTGGATCATCTTGATGTCTTCCCATTTTTTTGAGGCAGACATATATTCACCGCTCAAACAATTTTTGATTAAGTACGTGCCATTTTCCTGTTTTTCAAAAGACCACCAGCAGTCATCTGAGTATTTATCACCTTTAATATAAAATGAAGTGGATGAACCCTCGTGGTATGCTCCAAGACCAAGGGCTCCACTTCTTTGGTAGCTGTTGAGATCAAAATTACTTTCTATTCTGTATTTTTTACCAGATTCCAATCCAGTAGCAAAAATAGAAGTAATGTTACAGATCAGGACAAACAACAAAACAAAATTTCTTTTCATATTTATAAATTTTATATCTGCAAAATTATGATATTTTATGCAAACAATATGCCTTTTAACATTTTTTTTATTTTTTTTTATACATAAAAATTGGAAAAAGGTATAAATTTGCATCGTCTAAAAACTTAAAATATGAATTTATTGGCAATAGGTCTCGATTCAAACTCATCTAATAGTGTTGTTTTCTCGGGAACAGACTATCTGAAATACTATTGGAGTTACTTTCAGACCTTGACAGAAGGCTATACGTGGCAAATAAAATCTGCGTTTGCAATTTTGATTTTGGCGTGTTTGATGATGTTAGTTTTGTTTATCATGTTTGGAATTAAAATCCATCGTCGTAGAGAAAACATTCGTCAACAAGCCAAGGTAGATAAAAATTATTATGCTCTTTTCAGATCAATTCTTGAGAAAGAAGAGATGTCGATCGATGAGATTGAGGAGTTTATAGGTGAGGATGAAGAAACCCTTAGAAAAAATAAACCAAGAAACTATGTTAATTTGATGGCAAATATCCGCACAGAGATGTGTGATGTCCCTTATTTGCCTAATATCTTGCCTCTAGCAGAGTTGCTAGGCGTGAGAGATTATTTGGAGATGAATCTTCAGCGAGGAAACAATGTTTTCAATATCTTGCAGGAGATGCTTTTCTTGCAGTTGAACATTTCAGAAGGTCGTTTGGCAAACTGTGTGAATGATCGTAATCCTGATGTCCGTATGTTGGCTCGACTTAATTATATAATGTGTAGTGAGTCTAATCCATATAAGTATCTTCAGGAGGATTTGAATGAGCATCAGTCTCTTCTTCGTCCAATGATTCTTCATCACATATTTGGATGGATGAAGGCAAGAAACCGACGAATGCCTAACTTCTTGGTTTTGGCGGACAGTGTTGAGAATCCAGAAACAGCTGCGTTCTTGATTCAGGAGACAGCATATTGGGGTAATCCATCGGAGCACGCTTTGATCCCTGATTTCTTGTTATCTCCGAAGAAAGGGTTTCGTTCTGCTGCAGTCAAAGCGATTGCATTGTTGAAGAATGTAGATGCTGAAGACAAGATGGTGGAAACATTTGAGTATCAGCCTGAGAATGTAAGAATGGAAATTATGAATGCCTTGCTTGCTATCAATTCCGGAAAACAAGTTGCGTTTTTTGAGAATGTTTATAAAACATCCGCTTCCCATACTATGATTGAGCTTGCCTTGACTTGCTTGTATGGTTATGGTAAGGTCGGAAGAGACAAGTTTGAGGAGATACGCAGAGATTCAAGTGACGAGGAGAGAGTTCTGCTCGATCAGATTGAAGCATCAAGTCGTCTTAATGAAAATTAATCTATTATGTGGCAGAATTTCGTAACTTTCTATAGCTATTTCGTATTTGTATATTCGCTTTTGCTAATATTCATGTACTGCTTTTTGTTGGTCAACGCTTATTTGTATGCCAACAGATACCAGAACTGGACAAAGAGCTATTTGAAGAATATAGTAGACAAGAGTCCATACACTCCAGGTGTATCAATTGTCGCTCCAGCATACAATGAGGAGGTCACAATCTTCGATAATGTGACATCTCTAATGAAGATGGAATATCCGAAGTTTGAGATTGTGATTGTGAACGATGGTAGTAAGGATAAGACATTGCAGATCTTGATCGACAGTTTCGACATGGTTGAGGTGCCATACGACTACGTTTATCATGTGCATTGTCAGCCATTCAAGAGATTGTTCAAATCAAAGAATCCAAAGTTCAGCAAACTTGTCGTTGTGGATAAGACCAATGGAGGAACAAAAGCCGATGCCGTTAACGGTGGTTTGAATGTCGCCAGATATCCATTATTTATCAATACCGACGTGGACTGTATCCTTGAACATGATGCCATGTATGAGTGTGTGTTCCCTGTACTTCAGTATCATAATGTGATTGCGGTCAGTGGAACCATGAGTATGTCCAACGGTATGATCCTTTCTGAAGATTTGGAGATTGTTGAGTATAAGGCAGATAGCAATCCTATTCCATTGTTCCAAGACCTTGAGTACAAGCGTTCGTTCTTGGTCGGTAAGATGGGATGGTCCAACATCAATGCCATGCCTAACGTATCAGGAGGTTATGGATTGTTTGACACTAGTGTTGCTATTGCGGCAGGAGGATATGGATACGACTCCTTTGCAGAGGATATGGATATGATTGCCCGAATGGTGCGTTACTGTTGTGATTTCAACCGTTCTTACCAGGTGCTTCAGATTCCTCACAACTGTTGCTGGACGGAAGGTCCATCCACATTGTCCATCCTTAGTCGTCAGCGTACACGTTGGGGACGTGGTTTGATTCAGTTGTTGCATCAGCACCGTAGAATGATATGCAATCCAAAGTACAGAAGATTTGGATTGATCACTCTTCCTTATATTGTATTGTTTGAGTTCTTAGCTCCTATCATTGAGTTGATTGGTATAATCCTTTTGACAGTTCAGTTGTGCAACGGAGCAATCAACTGGAGCTCATTCTTTATCATGTTTGCTGCTATCTATGCATTCTCATTCATGTTGTCAAGTTTCGTGGTGTTCTACGACTTCATTCAGGGATGTAGTTATTCAAGATTGCAGAACTATTTGAAATTGTTGTTGGCTGCTTCTCTTGAGCCATTCGTATATCATCCATTCGTTACTTATTCATCTTTGAAGGGTTACGTAGGATATATCTTTGGTACTCAGGCCAAGTGGAAGTCAATCACAAGAACTGGTACTAAAAAGACAGGAGGTCCGGCAGCAAATCCTGCTCCTGGAGCAGCTCATGCAGCACCTACAACTCCAGCTAATCCAGCTTAATATCAATGAAAATCCTTAATACTATTATGCAATCGCTAAAAGTATATTTGATATCACTACTCACTTTGTTTCTTGTGAGTGTGCAGACTGTTTCGGCAGAAAGTCGAAATGCAAGTTATTATGAGGCTAATGTCCGTGACTTGTTTAAGAAAGGCAAATGGGAAGAAGGTAAGAAACTTCTTGATGAGGGTATGGAAAATTATGGAGCCCTCTCTTTCATGAATGAGTTTCAGGGAAAGTACTATTATCAGAAAAAGGATTACAACAAGGCTCGCTATTATTTGAACCGTGCCTTGAAGGAGGATCGTTCGAATAATGTGGCACGTGAGATGTTGCTTAACGTTGAGGATGAGACTCAGCATTATTCAAGTGCTCTTTGTTATGTCAACGAGATGCTTGAATACACTCCTTACGCTAAAAACCTATGGTTAAGAAAGGTTGAGCTTCTTCGTAAGTTGAACAACGACAAGGAGGCTGAGGTAACACTTAATCGTTTGCGTCAGATTTATCCAGACGACCAGAATGTGAAGCGTAATGTCGATTACCAGACAGAAGAGCGCTTGTCGAATATGAAGCGTCTTGGCGACATCGAAGGTCAGATTAAGGCTTTGACTGAGTTGGTAAAGTCTCAGCCTAAGAACACTGAATATTATGTCCAGCTTGTCAATGTGTTGCATTCCAACGGAGATGATGCTGCTGCTCTTGATATGGTAAACAAAGGAGTAAAGTCGACAGGAGACTTCGAGCTAATCAGAAAGAAAGTTGGAATGCTGACAGAGAAGGGTCGTTATGCAGAGGCAATCGCTTTTATCAACGATTGTAAGGTCAGTGATCCAAGTATGCGTCCTATGCTCAACAAGTTGCAGGGCGATGTGGAGAGTGAGGCTGCTGTGGGTTCACAAACAAATGACGCCTATGCCATGTATTCAAAGATGTATAGCCGAACAAAGAATCAGGAGGCTCTCAACTATTTGTTGAATACATCTATCTCTCGAGGCTATTATGAGGATGCCCTAAATTATATCCGTGAGACAAAGAAGAAAAAGGGAGAGAGTGAGGCAGTCCTTTATAAGACATACATTGTAAACAGTAGAATCGGTAATACAAAAGAGGCTAATTCAGCACTGAAGAAACTTGTCGCTAAGTATCCTAAGAATACAGATGCGATGGCATCTTTGTGTGATTTGTATTTCAATAATGCCAAATCTACAATGGCGGATGGACAGTTTGATGAGGCGTTGCCATTGTTGCAGTTTGTCGCAATGAACTCGAAAGAATTGGATCAGCGTATGGCTGCCAATGCTCGTATGTATACATGCAACATGGAGTTGAAAGACTACAACTCTGCGTTGGAGATTTTGGAGAAGCTTAGAGAGTATTTCGGAGAGGAACGTTATGCAATCAATAAAGCTACGATCCTTCATGAAACACAGAAAGATTCAGAAGCGTTACAGTTGATCGCAACCACAATGGCTGAGACATCTGACACGTCTTCTTTGCCACTATTGTCTAATGCATACGAGGAGATAGCACAACCATACATTAAGAAATTGCTAAATATGGGTTCTGCACGTCAGGCTTTGGATGAGGCTATAAAGGCTACTGAGATCTCTCCAAAATCGTCTGATATCATGCGTCAGGCTATTTCTGCAGCTGCTTTGCTTCATAAGGACGATGAGTACAGAAATTTGGTTATGAAGGCTAGGAACCGTTTCCCAAGCGATCCTTTCTTTGTTGTTAAGGAGGCGACTATTTATGCTAATGACGCCAAATATGACACTGCTATTAAGATTGTTTATCCACTTTTGGAAAATTACGCATACGACTCAAGTATAGTGAACGCACATACTGATTTCAGTCAGATGCAGGCAACAAAACTTTATAAGAAACGTGATTTGGAACCTGCGTTGGGAGTTGTTGATACTGCTTTGCGTTACGCGTTTAATAAATCTGAGCTTCTTTACACTAAGGGTTTGATTTTGGAAAAGATGCATGTTTATGATTCTGCTTATTACTACCAGAAGGATTATGTGCCATCTCCTACTGAAATCGATGCGTTTAATGCTCATTTGGAAGATCTTCAGAATAAGGCATTCAAAAACCATTTCATGGCCGATTATCAGCGATCAATCAACACGAATAACAATACTTATACTGCGAATGCGTTGTTTGAATATGCTCGTAGAATAAAAGATAATAATCTTTCTTTCATCCTTGGATACACAGGAAGAAATGGTTATGATGAAGATGATTTGAAAGAAAACATTCTTCTTAGTGAAGAGGAGACAGCTGGAGGAGCTGCTATTCAGGTTGGTATGGGATGGCAGCAGCAGTTAGGCACACGTACTATAATGGATTTGTCTGCCACATGGGGAAGCCGATTCTTCCCACGTTTTACTATCAAGGCTAATTTTGGAATAACATTACGTAATGATTGGGGATTGGATTTCCGAGCTTCTTATCGTAGAGTCACTACGTATGATCCAAAAATCGTTCAGATGCCAGATTTGACTTACGACTATACAACTCGAAAGGACACTGTCTATTTTACTAAGATGCAGGGTTGGGAACAGAATAAGATGAATATTCTTATAGCTGGATCGACATTGTCAAAGACATTGGACCAGTTCCTACTTGCTCTTGGAGTCGACGCGTACAGATACAGAAAGAGTATGTATTACAGCGCAAACTTCAAGATGACATTCTTCCCAGTTGAGGGCGCTACAAGTAATGTTTTCTTGACTACTGGTGTTGGTTCCGCTCCTGAGGCTTCTTTGTTGGATAAGAGATTGCCGGCAACTTTCGATAATTTGAACACTTATGTTGGTGCTGGTGGTAAATACGTGCTTAATCGTTCTTTGACGTTTGGATTGTCAGGAACGTGGTATTCATTCTTTACAGAGAATCTATATTTGGTAGACCACAAGTCTTATAGTACATATATTAGAACTGTTTATACTAATTATTTCTATATCAATGCGCAGTTGTATATTAGTTTCTAAGATATTTCTTACACTTCTTCTGATTTTCACATCGTGTGACAAAGCTACAACTTTGCCGTTTGATTATTATCAGAATTATTGTGTTGTTCAGCTTTACGATAATCAAGAAGATGCTAAGTGGACAGATTATCTCTTCCGTCATCTTTCGAAACGTGCCAAAATCAACACTTTGGTTTCGAAGGATTTTCCTACAAACGACAATCATGTAACGCTTGGTGTTCACATTGTATCTGATGCAAGTTATGATTATAAGATAGATCGTAAACGTGAGGAGATCACATTGTATGCAAAGAATGAGGATGCTATGCTATGGCTAATATATCAGTTTATAGGTGGAGCTGCCGAATTGGATTCTCGTTTTGATGCGTCCGATCTTCCACCTGTTATTCTGAAGATGGAAAGTCAGGAGAAGAATTTCTCTTATGAGTGGAGAGGTTTGTATTCTCCATCCAATGCTGATAACGAAATGCTTTCCATCAAAGGCACTCACCATGTCGACTATAACTGGGCTTTGTGGGGCCACAATCTTGGTAAAAAGCTAGGAATGAAGAGTGCTTACTATGCTGAAGTCGACGGTAAGAAATACTCTGATCAATTCTGTTTCTCGTCGTCAACACTGAAAAAGGATATTGAGTCATATATCATTGATCAGTTTGGTGCTGGAAAACCAGGTAAGGGAGAGAATATCACTATCATGCCAAATGATAATAGTACAGTCTGTTTGTGTGACGACTGTAAGAAAGCTGGTAATAAAAAAGGAAATGCTACACCTGCGGTATCAAAACTTATTGCTGCGTTGGCTGAAAAATTCCCTAATCATAAATTTTTCACTTCTGCTTACTCATCCACTAAGTCTGCACCAAGCATGAAGATGCCTTCAAATGTAGGCGTGTTTATCAGTAGTGTAGATGTGCCATTTGGAACAAGTTATAAATGCACGAAGGAGAATCTAGAGTTTGAGAATTTGTGTGGAGAGTGGAACAAAGCAGTATCATCGATCTATATTTGGGAATACGAAAGAAATTTCGATGATTATCTCACTCCGTTCCCTTGTGTAGGTTTCTTGGCCGAACGATTCAAAAGATATAAGGAGCTTGGAGCTGACGGTATTTTCTTAAATGGATCGGGTGATGACTATTCCTCTTTTGATGATCTTCAGTCGCATTTGCTTACAGCATTGATGATTGATGTTGATTGTGATATTTGGATGCAGGCAGAAAGGTTTGTAAAACAGTATTATCCTCAGACATCTGCGACTATTTTGGAATACTATAAGGATCTTGAGACTACAGCTTTTAATAGAAATAAGAATCTTGAAATCTATGGAGGTATTGAGGATGCGATAAACGCTTACCTTGATGTAGATAAGTTTGAAGAATTCTGGAAGAAACTAGATAAGGAGTCAAAGTCATTGTCTGGTGATGAGAGACAGCGAGTAGGCAAACTTCTTGCTTCGTTGAATTTCACTCGTCTTGAGATAATGAGAAGCAAGAGCAAAATCGACAAGGAGTTTGTGGCAGAAGCTTTGGCTGGTTTGAAGGAGTCTGGAGTCGAGTACATCAACGAGTCGCATATCAAGTTGGATGATTATATTGCGGCATGGGAGAATCCAGGTGTTAAAGTCGAAGCGGAGGATCATTTCTTGAATCAGCCTGTAGAGTCTTCAGATGAGGATGCTTATTTGTTGACAGACGGAAAGTATTCGTTCCCATTCAATTACCACACTGGTTGGTTGCGTAGTAAAGCCAATGAGTGGAGTGTGAAGATCAAGCCAGATGAGTCAACTACGTCTTCCAATAATAAGATTGTAGCGTCGTTCTTGATGCGCAACAAGTGGAATATGTTCTTGCCTGCGGAGATCGAAATCCAGCAGAATGGAAAACAAATCGGAAGTTGGAAAGACGACAGTTCGGATGATTCCGACAAAGTCAGAAAAACAATAGAGATCGCATTATCTGGTTTTGATGCAAAATCGGAAGTTGAGGTGATATTTAGGAGAAAACAGGTTTCAAGCAAGAGTACAATTGCTTGCGACGAAATTGAATTAAGATAGGAGAGATAATGAAAAAGAATATTTTTTTGACGGTGCTGTTCGCAATAATGATGGTGTTCGCATCGTGTCATAAGGAGGTTGGCCCAACAAAGATCAAAGTGTTGGATCCGGTACGTCACTATCCAAGTATCGTTCGTGGTCAGGATTTGAAGATGGAGTGGAGAGTCGCCAATGTCGGTCAGGATCCGTTGGTCATAACAGATATCCAGCCATCGTGTGGATGTATCTGTAGCTCAGGAGAGATGAACACAATCATATTGCCAGGACAGGAGAACACATATGAGTTTATTTTCAATTCAGGCAAATATGTTGGATATGTGAGCCATGTCATCAGAATGTATGGAAATGTCGATTCTACAGGAGTTATCGAATTGGAGTTTGATACCAATGTGATCGAGCCACGTGATTCTGATTATGAGGAAATCTATTATCGTGAGACAAATAAGAGAAGTGTGGATGAGGTCGAAAAGTTGAATTATTCAATTGATGAGAAATAATTCCAATTGATTTATAGAATAAAAGGCGGCAGGAATGTCGCCTTTTTTTGTTGTTGATAATGCATTATGAATTACGAATTCCGCATTATTTTCTTATCTTTGCAACTATAATTCGAATTATATGAAAGTAGTTATTATAAAGTACAACGCAGGAAATATCTTTTCTGTGGATTATGCACTCAGACGTCTTGGCGTCGAGGCAACAATTTCTGGCGACGCTGATATCATTAAGGCTGCCGATAAGGTGATTTTCCCAGGCGTGGGTGAGGCTGAAACGACTATGAACTATCTTCGTGAGCATGGTCTTGACAATGTAATCAAGAATCTTACTCAGCCGACTCTTGGAATCTGCATCGGTATGCAGCTTCTTTGCAAGAGTAGTGAGGAGGGTGGTAATGTGGAGTGTCTTGGAATCTTCGATGAGGAGGTGAAGAGATTCGTTCCAAACGAGAGTATCATCAAGGTTCCACACATGGGCTGGAACACAGTGACTGCTGATCCGTCGTCACCACTATTCAAAAATCTAATTAATGATCCGTATTTCTACTATGTCCACAGCTATCACGCTACTGTAGGTAAGAATACAATCGCTACTACTGATTATATCAACCAATATTCTGCCGCTTTGCACAAAGATAATTTCTATGCTGTGCAGTTCCATCCTGAGAAGAGCGGTAAGGTGGGAGAGCAACTATTGAAAAATTTCTTGGAACTATAAAATCAGCACGACATGTTAGCAAAAAGAATTATTCCATGTCTTGACATCAAGGATGGTCAGACAGTTAAGGGTGTAAACTTCGTTAATATCCGTTCGGTGGGTGATCCTGTGGAACTTGGTGCTGAGTATAGCCGTCTTGGTGCTGATGAGTTGGTGTTTTTGGATATCACTGCGTCGCACGAAGGAAGAAAGACATTCAAGGATTTGGTAAGACGTATCGCTGAGAATATCAGTATCCCATTCACAGTTGGTGGAGGTATCCATGAGATTGGCGACGTGGATGCGTTGCTTTGTGCAGGAGCCGACAAGGTATCTATCAACTCAGCCGCTATCAAGAATCCAGACCTTATCAGTGAGGTGGCAAAAGGGTTTGGAAGCCAGGTTTGTACAGTGGCGATCGATGCTAAGTTGGATGAGAGTGGAGAGTGGACATGCTATTTGAACGGTGGTCGTGTCGCTACAGATAAGAAACTTTTCGCTTGGGCTAAGGAGGCTCAGGAGAGAGGTGCTGGAGAAATTCTTTTCACAAGTATGAACCACGACGGAGTGAAGCAAGGTTTCGCTAACGATGCTTTGCGTGTCTTGTCGGAGAGCCTTTCAATTCCTGTGATTGCGTCAGGTGGAGCAGGAAAGATGGAGCATTTCAAGGATGTCTTCACTGAAGGTAAGGCAGATGCTGCATTGGCTGCGTCGATCTTCCATTTCCACGAGATCGCTATTCCTGATTTGAAAAATTATTTGAAAGACGAGGGCATTCCAATGCGTATCGTATAACGGATGAAGAAAGCAATTGCGTATATATTAATCATTTGTGTGGCAGTGCCTTTGTTGGCATTGCTATGCTTGTTTGTATATACCTCCTTTCATGTGATGACTCCGCCACAGATTGGAAAGATTGCTTTGACCGACTCTGTCGTGACTAAAAATGATTCTATCCGCACTCTTGGTAATAATTGGGCTAAGAAATGTGGTGATGATATCTACGTCTGCTATACAGAGGGAAATCCAGAGGAGAGAGGTTATGCCTACGGAGCTTTGCTTCCGGATTTGATGACTTATCAGAAGTCGGCTCTTCTAAAACGAATGGAAGTCACTGTGGATGGAGAGCTATACCGAAGATTTTTATGTCGACTTGTACGATTCTATAATAGCGGAGTGCTAGAGAGTCTTACTGATGAGCAGCGACGTGAACTATACGGATTAAGCCTTGCCGACACTCATGATTTCGACTATTTGGCTGAGCCATACGAACTTCAGCTTAATCTTCACTCAGCTCACGATATTGGCCACGCGATGCAGGATTATATGCTTGTGGGGTGTAGCTCATTCGTGTTGAATGGAGAGAAATCTGTAGATTCCACTTTGCTTTTCGGACGCAATTTTGATTTCTATTGTGGAGATGATTTTGCGAAGACAAAGGTGGTTTCGATCTGTAAACCAGATTCTGGGTATGCGTTTGCTTCCGTGACATGGGGTGGCATGCTTGGAGTGTTGTCCGGAATGAACGAGAAAGGTTTGGCTATCTGTATCAACGCTTCCAAACTTGATATTCCAAAGTCGGTGGCGATGCCAATTTCGATGCTTGTGCGTCATCTTCTGATTCATTGTAAGAGTATCGATGAGGCTTACGCGGAAGCTAAGAAGATGAAGACTTTCGTGGCTGAGAATATCGTGATTGCGTCGGCTTACGATAACGATATGGCGATTATTGAAAAATCACCGGAAGATATTGAATTATATCGTTCTTCAGATAAAAATATGCTTCTTTGCACAAACCATTTCCAGAGCGAGAAGTTTATGAAGGATGAACGTAATTTGAAAAATATCAATCAGACCGACACAAAATATCGTATCGAACTGCTTGCCGAGCATCTTGGCAATAAAGAGAAATTTAATGCAGTCGACGTGATGGCTGTGTTGCTTAATCCATTCGGCAAGGGAGGAGAAAATATCGGACTCGGCAATGAGATGACTATCAATCAGCTTATCGCTCACCATTCCGTCGTCTTTGAACCAGAAAAACTGAATTTCTACGTCTGCACCCAGCCAAAGGAATTTCATCCATTTTTGAAGTTCAATCTACAGGATATTTTGGAAAACGTTAACGCTGACGTTAACTGTCGTGTTGGAAAACGATTTAATATAACCGAATTTGCTGTGGCTGATTCAATGAGACAGTCGAAGGCATTTGCGGATTATAAGAAATACGCTGACTTCCGATATTTGATTTCTGTTTTAGATGAAGACACAAAGGTGATTTCGAATATGGATTCGTTTGTTTCGTATAATCCGAAGTCTTTTGAATCTCATGAAATTGCCGGAGATATTTATTTGAATAGAGGCGATAAGGAATCAGCTTGCAACGAATGGCGTAAGGCTTTGGAGTGTAAGATTCCAAAACTTGCCCAGCGAATAGCGATAGAGGAAAAGATTAGGAAACACGTAGAGACGCACGGACAAGCGTCTGACAAATAAAAAATGAGCGACGTGTGTCTAAAAAGAATTAGATAGAGTTATGAGTAGTGTTTTTAATCAGTTGACTTTCAAACGTCAACCGGACATACAATATAAGAGTAAGGAGGAGATTGCGGCGTTCCAGAATGAGCGTTTGCAGGAGCAGATGACATACGTCTACGCTAATTCACCTTACTACAAGAGACTGTTTGATGCTCATCATGTCTCTCCAAGTGATATAAAGACAGTTGCTGATTTGCAACGTCTTCCTGTCACTACAAAGACAGAGCTTCAGCAGTTTAACAATGATTTCTTTTGTGTTCCGCAGAGTGAGATCGTGGATATCGTGACGACTTCCGGCACAACAGGTGATCCGGTTGTTGTGGGTATGACTAAACACGATTTGGACAGACTATCATATAATGAGTTTTTGACTTTTTCCGCAGCGGAGTTGACTAAGGAGGATACAATTCAACTTACTTGCACACTCGACAAGCGATTCATGGCAGGTATGGCTTACTTCCTTGGTGCGGTGGAACTTGGAGCAGGAATCGTCAGAGTGGGAGGTGGAGTGCCACAGTTGCAATGGGATACAATCCAAAGAATCCATCCTACGACTGTGATGTGTGTGCCAAGTTTCTTGCTTAAACTTGCGGATTTTGCGGAGAAGAACGGAATTGATTTTCACAAGAGTGGAATCAAGAAAGCTATTTGTATCGGTGAGAGTATACGCACAAAAGAGTTTGGCTTCACAGAGTTGAGCCAACATATAAATGAAAGATGGAGTGAGATCAAACTCTATAATACATATGCTTCGACAGAGATGCAGACTGGTTTCAGTGAGTGTTCATTCGGATGTGGTGGACATCATCAGCCGGAGTTGATCATCGTTGAGTTTCTTGATGAGAATAATAATCCTGTTGCCGACAATGAGCCGGGAGAGGTGACAATCACACACTTAGGTGTGGAAGGAATGCCACTTGTAAGATTCAAGACAGGAGATATCTGCTACCACCATACAGAGAAGTGCAAGTGTGGAAGAAACACAATGCGATTGAGTGCGGTGATCGGCAGACGCAGCCAGATGCTGAAAGTGAAGGGCACAACTGTTTATCCGCCAGCATTGTTTGATGTGCTTGATCCGTTGCCTGAGGTAGCCAACTATGTTGTTGAGGCTTTCACCAATGATCTTGGCACAGATGAGATTAAGATTTTGGTTGGAACAAATAATCCGTCGGAGGAGTTGCAGAGAAAGATCAAAGACTTGTATCGAGCTAAGGTGAGAGTCGCTCCGATCATTGAATTTGCAAATCCAGCAGACGTGGACAAAATACGAATTGTAGAGGGTCAGAGAAAGATCACAAAGTTTGTAGATAAGAGATAATGGCTGAACTTATAGAAAGAGACACACAGTCGAATACTAGCAATCTGAAACAAAAGACTAAGAAGTCGATTGTTTGGAATGCCATAGAGAAGGTGGGGGTGCAGTTGATTGCATTAGTCACCGGACTATATGTTGTCCGCAACGTATCAGAATCGGATATGGGATTCATAGGTGCGTTGACTATTTTCGTTTCTATCGGATTAGGATTGGTCGATCTTGGATTCTCCACAGCTTTGATTCGACGCGACAAAAATACAGATGAGGAGTACTCTGCCATTTTCTACGTTAATCTTCTGATTAGTGTAGTTTTGTATTTGATTGGATATTTCTCGGCTCCGTTGATATCAGAATGGTATTCAATACCCGAACTTACTGATTTGGCGAGACTGCTCTTTTTGATAGTCATTATCAATTCATTGTCTCTTGTACAGATTGTTAGACATACAAAAGCATTGGATTTCAAATGCTTGGCAATTGCTAATCTATTAGCTGTCATTGTCAGTGGTGTGGTAGCGATCACACTTGTTCACTCTGGTTATTCGTATTGGGCGTTGGCTTGGCAGCAATTGTCGTTGAGGATAACCAAGACATTGATGCTTTGGATAATTAAACCTTGGAAAGGATTAAAATTGACTCCTAACTTTGCTGTAGTCAAAGAATTGTTGGGATTTTCATATCTTCTTATTATCAACGGTATCGTGTCGAGTGTCGCGGCTAACTTCTTCACTTTCACTATTGGAAGAGTTTTTCCAGCATGGATTCTAGGACATTATTATACAGCCGATAAATACAAGAACATAGCTAGAGACATTATCACTCCAACCATTACCCAAGTGGCGATGCCAGTGTTCACGGAAATCAAGAATGACAAAACGAGACAGCATCAGTATTACCGTAAGTTTACTAATGTCTGCTCGTTGCTGATATTTCCGGCTTTGTTAGGATTGTCGGTCGTCTTCGATGATTTTTGTGTATTGGTGCTTACCGAGAAGTGGTTGCCAATAGTACCATATTTCAGATTGTTGGTTGTGGTGGCACTTCTTGATCCATTTAACGGATTGACAAATCAAATGTTGTTGGTTGAAGGAAAAACCAAACCATATTTTGTATCGGAGTGTGTACGTCATCTTTTGCTTATCTGTTCAGCCTATATCTGTTTCTTAAAATTGGGTGATTTTCAGACTCAATTTTTGGAGATGTTTGGAGGTAATGCAGTGATAAACCTAATGATTTTTGCTTCCTTTGTGGCTTGGACAATATGCTTATGCTTGAAAATAAAATTCTTGAATGGAATTTTCCGTTATACTGCCTCCGAAATGGTAAAGGATGTAATGCCATATCTTATCATATCAATTGTTATGGTGTTGGTGATATGGCAGGCAAAGATGTATATGGATTTTGCTCCATTGCCAAGAATGGTTGTAAGTGTGTTAATTGGTGGAATTGTCTATTTTATAGGGTTAAAACTTATTAAATGTGACATATTGGACGAATTATCAATATTGAAAAGAAAAAAATCGTGAAAGTATAGTTTAATACTTTCTAGTTTAAAACAGATACTTATATGAAAGTTTTACTTATTAATGGAAGCCCACGTAAGGAGGGAAATACATCTGTAGCGTTGAAAGAGTTTGCTACACAGTTGGCAAAAAACGGTATCGATAGTGAAATCGTGTGGATTGGTACTAAACCAGTGCGTGGTTGTATCGCTTGTGGCAGTTGCCAGGATAACCGTTGTGCATTCAACGATGATATCACCAATACTATCATCGCTAAGATGGAACAGTGTGATGGACTTGTGATTGGATCACCTGTCTATTATGGTCAGCCTGCCGGTCCAGTATGCTGTCTACAGCAAAGAATGATGTATGCTGGTAGCCGTGTGATGGCAAACAAACCGGCAGCTGGACTTTGTGTATGTCGACGTGGAGGAGCAACTGCTGCTTTCCAGTCGCTTAATATGCCATTCCAAATGACAAATATGCCAGTCGTGACTTCTCAGTACTGGAATATCCTTTATGGTTGCACAGAAGGAGAGACTGCTCTTGATGTTGAAGGACTTCAGACTGTCCGCACACTTGCCAACAACATGTCTTGGCTATTGAAGAAAATTGCAACAGGAGAAGGTCAGGCTCCAGAGTTAGAACCTCGTACACCTATGAACTTTATCAGATAATAATTATGGAGTGTCCACATAGATCTAAAACTGTGGCAGAAAGCCACTATTTCGAGTGTACTTGCCCTAAAGAGTGCCCTCGTCACGGAAAGTGTTGTGCTTGTGTTGCCCACCATAGAGAGATGGGTAAACTGCCTCACTGTTTGCGTAATATTGAATCAGAATCAAAAGAGACAAAAGCATGATCAAAAATATTATTTTGGATTTTGGTAAAGTGTTGGTCGACTATGATTTCGACATTTTCTTCCGACGCTATGTGCCAAATGAAGAGCGCAGAAATCAGTTCATTCCGATCCTTTACAATGATGGCTTGACTCCTGCAATTGACAGGGGTGAGAAACCGTTTGCAGAAATCGTAGAGGATTTGATTGCAGAGAATCCTGAGTTTGCTCCTGAACTACATATTTTCAATGAGCGTTATCCTGACCTTATTCTTGGAGAGATTCCAGGAATGAAGGATTTGCTTAAGAAACTAAAGGCAGAAGGCTATAAACTATATGGTTTATCGAACTGGTGTGATAAGGTCTACATCACAATGGAACAGTATGATATCTTCAAATTGTTGGATGGTTTTGTTGTCTCTTCAGAAGTGCATCAGATCAAACCAGAGCCTGCTATCTACCAGAGCCTATTCAAAAAATTCAATCTAAAACCAGAGGAGTGTGTCTTCGCCGACGATAAAGCGGAGAATGTTGAGGCTGGAAAGAAAGAGGGTATGCCAGGCATCGTGTTCAAGAACGCAGAGCAGTTTGAAACTGAATTAAGAAAACTACTTTAATGAAAATTGAAGAAGCGATAGTCTACGTGATAGCCTCAAGAAACGGAGGTATGACCACTGATCAGATTGCCGACGCTATCAACAGACAGCAACTGCATCTAAGAAAAGATGGCCAACCCGTGACAAGCAAACAGGTGTATGCTGTGATTTGCAGATTCCCGGCGGTGTTCATCAAAGAGGCAGGAAAAATAATGTTGAATTGTTAAAACGAGAATTGAAATGAAAAGTTTTGGATCAAAACCGTGGTTGCTACCACAGCCAGTGCTTATCATTGGTACATATAACAAAGATGGCAAAGCAAACGCCATGAACGCAGCTTGGGGCGGACAGTGGGATATGCATGAGATCGTAATCTCAATGGGTAGCCATGCCACAACTGAAAATTTGAAATTGAACAACGGAGAGTTCACAGTCGCATTTGCTACAGCAGAGACAATGGTGGCAAGTGATTTCGTCGGAATCGTTTCAGCCAATAAAGATCCTAAGAAGATGGAGAAGACAGGTTGGATCGTAGAGAAGGCTCCAAGTGTAAATGCTCCCGTCTTCACAAATTTTCCAATGACTTTGGAATGTCGAATCAAAGAGAAAATCGATGAGTCGGCAGATGGATATTATCTTGTGGCAGAAATCGTCAATGTACTATGCGATGAGAAATATCTTGACGAGAAAGGAAATCCTGATGTAGAGAAGATGAATCTAATAATTTATGATTCAGTCAACCACAACTATATCCAACTTGGAAAAACAGTGGGTAAGGCATTCTCTTGTGGAAACGAAATCAAATAATTAATTGTTAACGTAAAATTAGAATCAATGGATAACAAAGCAAAAGTGTTGGAGACAATGAAGGCTGCAGGTGAGCCTCTAAACGCAGGTAAAATCGCTGAACTTAGTGGGCTTGACCGTAAGAACGTCGACAAGGCGATGAAGGAATTGAAAGAGGAAGGAGCAATTGTATCTCCTGTCCGTTGCAAATGGGCTCCAGCAAATTAATGTTATGCAAAGAGTAGGGGAACTCAAACCCAATGAAGGATTGCCATCAACGTTGGTGGCATTGCTTGCTGTGATGGCAGGAGTGTCGGTGGCAAACCTATACTACTGCCAACCTTTGCTTAACCTTATTCGTGAAGATACCGGACTGACTGAGTTTCAAGTCAACCTTATGCCAGTGTTCACACAGATTGGTTATGCTCTTGGTTTGCTGTTCATCATACCGATGGGAGATCTTTACAACCGTCGCACAACAATTCTTACCTGCTTTGGAGTTTTGATTGTCTCACTGATGACAATAGCTTTTTCAAGCAATGTATTGCTGCTCCTCGCATCAAGTTTTGTGACAGGTATTTTCTCCGTCGCACCACAGGTGTTTATCCCATTCGTTTCGCAGTTCTCACGTCCGGAAGAGAAAGCCCATAAGACAGGATTGATATTGTCTGGCCTTCTAATCGGAATCTTGGGATCCCGTGTGGCGAGTGGTTATGTCGGCGACTTGTGGGGCTGGCGAATGATGTATGAGATTGCGGCTGGAATGATAGCTTTGTCGGCTGTCATTGTATGGAAAACATTCCCTTATGTAGAGCCGACATTCAACGGACGTTTTGTCAACTTGATGACATCCATCTACCAACTGTTAAGGGAAAATCCCAAAGCCGTAACATATTCTGTCAGATCTGCATTCATCTTCGGCTCGATGCTCGGAATGTGGGCATGCTTGGCTTTCCGAATGAAAGAAGCTCCATTCTTTGATGGAAGCGACACAGTAGGAATGCTTGGATTATGTGGTGTGGCAGGAGCGTTGACAGCGTCTAATGTCGGCAAGTATATTCCGAAATACGGAGTTGAGAAGATACACGCGTTAGGAGTCTCTTGTGTTGTGTTGGCATGGATCATAATGGGAATCTTCCAAAACTATTACGCTGGAATCATAGCAGGTGTCATTATCATCGACATTGGTATGCAGTGCGTACAGCTCAGCAACCAAAGTGCCACAATGAAACTATGTCCGACTGCGTCAAGCCGAATGAATACCATCTATATGGTCACCTATTTTATCGGAGGCTCATTCGGAACATTTTGGGCAGGAACAATGTGGACCAAATTCGGTTGGTATGGCACTGTCGGAGCCGGATTAGGAATGGTAATCGCTTCGATAATCTTCACTTTGATTAGGAGAAAATGCAATAAATGAATCCCGACAACCGTACATATATCGCCATCGACTTGAAGTCATTCTATGCTTCGGTTGAGTGTGTGGACAGACAACTGGATCCTCTGACCACCAACCTCGTCGTGGCTGATTCAAGCAGAACGGAGAAGACGATATGTCTGGCTGTAAGTCCGTCGCTTAAATCGTATGGAGTGGGTGGACGAGCACGCTTGTTTGAAGTCGTCCAGAAAGTACGGGAAGTCAATTATCAAAGACGAATGAGAATCCCATACGGACAGTTTACAGGAAAATCCTGGAATAATCCAGACTTGCAAACTCATCCCGATTGGGAATTAGATTATATAGTAGCACCGCCACGTATGGCTCGCTATATGCAAGTGTCGGCGCAAATCTATTCCGTCTACTTGAAATATATCGCTCCAGAGGATATCCACGTCTATTCTTGTGATGAGGTTTTCATGGATGTGACAGGATATCTTTCCACATATAAGATGACACCGCATGAACTTGCGATGACTATGATACGTGATGTCCTGAAGACAACAGGAATCACAGCCACAGCAGGAATCGGTACTAATATGTATCTCTGCAAGGTGGCGATGGATATCGTTGCCAAACACATGCCGGCAGACAAGGATGGAGTGAGAATAGCTGAACTAGATGAAAAATCGTATAGGGAAAAACTTTGGGATCATCGTCCGTTGACCGATTTTTGGAGATGTGGAAAAGGAATCGCACAGAAATTGGCAATGTATGGAATTGAGACCATGGGACAGGTGGCTCGACTTTCGGTCAGGAATGAAGAAATACTGTATCAGATGTTCGGAGTGAATGCCGAATTGTTGATAGATCATGCGTGGGGATGGGAACCATGCACGATGGATTATATAAAGAGTTATCGCCCGGAGACAAACTCGTTGAGCAGTGGGCAAGTGCTTCATGAACCGTATACTTTCAAAAAAGCAAGAGTCGTGATAAAAGAGATGGCCGACGCTATCTCTATGGATTTGCTCGACAAAGGTTTGGTGACAGATCAACTTGTGGTGACAGTAGGATATGATAGAACCTCTCTTGATGATCCGACGATACGAGCCAGATATAATGGTCCGATAACAAAAGATTTTTATGGAAGAGAAACTCCAAAATCAGCACATGGAACAGCCAATCTCGACAGACAGACATCGTCGACATCATTAATTATGACTGCAGTCGAGAATCTTTTCGATCGTATCGTCAACAAAGATTTGTTGGTACGTCGACTTAATATCACCACCAATCATGTCGTTCCTGAGTCGAAAGTGAAAAAGCAAGAGGATAAGATGGTCCAGCTTGACCTTTTCTCCGATTATGAAGCCATTGCCAAACAGAAGAAAGACGAGGAAGAAAAATTAGCTAAAGAGCGACGAGTGCAAGAGGCCATGTTAGCAATCAAGAAACAGTTTGGCAAGAATGCCATATTAAAGGGTTTGAATTTTGAAGACGGAGCGACAGCAAAAGATCGCAACGAACAGATAGGAGGACACAAAGCATAAAAGGCTTACAAAAAGGCATTGTAGTATGGAAGATAATTACGACGACATAATAAATTTGCCCCATCATGTCTCTACAAATCATCCTCAGATGACGATGTATCAGCGAGCAGCACAGTTTGCTCCGTTTGCCGCATTGGTGGGCCATGATGAGTTGATAGCCGAGAGTGCACGTCTGACGGATGAAGAAGTAGAGATGGAAGATGGAGTTGTGAGTGAACTCAACAGGAAGATGGCATATTTGAATGTCAGGTTGCAAGATCATCCCGTCGTCAGCATAACATATTTTATACATGATCAGAAGAAATCGGGTGGGGAGTATAGGACAGCGACAGGGGTCGTTCGTAAATTAGATGAGTATGACGGAGCATTAACCATGACCGATGGAACGATGATCCCATTAACTTCTATTTTGGATATCAATGGAGAGATTTTTAATGATATGGAATCTTTGTAGAGACGCGAGTTATTGCGTCTTTTTTTGTTTTATGTCAAAAATAAGAAAAACGCTAAAAAATATATGATTGATATTTAATGTGTTGTAAAATTTCTTGTAAAAAAGATGTGAAAATATTTGGAGGATATGTGAAAAGTCTCTACCTTTGCATCGCAATTAAGGAAAAACGGACACGATAAGTGAACGGAAATGACTTAAGGGTGTGTACCAGAGTGGCCAAATGGGGCAGACTGTAAATCTGCTGGCTCTGCCTTCGGTGGTTCGAATCCATCCGCACCCACAAAAATAATTGCGGAAGTAACTCAATTGATAGAGCGTCAGCCTTCCAAGCTGAAAGTTGCGGGTTTGAGCCCCGTCTTCCGCTCCAAGAGGAGAGAATCGAAAGGTTCTCTCTTTTTTTGTTTGTCATATTTTGATGGTTGGATTAACCACAGAGATACGGTGATCGATGAGCGTTGTAGGGGCAGGTTTCAAACCTGCCCGCTTTGTTGGAATGCTATACATATTTGGAAAAATGTCAATTATGTGAAGGGGAGAAATTAAGAAGCGACGAAAAAAAGTGAAAAAATGTTACAAAATATAGACATTGACAATTGTTTTTTATATTTTTGCACGACAATTGGAAAAAGTGTGGTTGTGCACGTCCAGTTGTGATTTATAGAATAATTGTAAATTAAAGATAAAAAATGGCAAAATTGAATTTTGGCGGCGTTATCGAAGAAGTGATGACACGCGATGAGTTTCCATTGGAGAAAGCACGTGAGGTTCTAAAGAACGAGACAATTGCAGTAATCGGATATGGTGTACAGGGTCCAGGTCAGAGCTTGAACCTACGTGACAACGGTTTCAACGTAATCGTTGGTCAGCGTCCAGGTAAGACTTACGACAAGGCAGTTGCTGATGGTTGGAAGCCAGGTGAGACTCTATTCGGAATCGAGGAGGCTTGTGAGAAGGCTACAATCGTTATGTGTCTACTTTCAGATGCTGCTGTAATGTCAGTATGGCCAACAATCAAGAAGTATCTTACTCCAGGTAAGGCTCTTTACTTCTCACACGGTTTCGCAATTACTTGGAACGATCGTACAGGTGTAGTTCCAGCTAAGGATATCGACGTTATCATGGTAGCTCCTAAGGGTTCAGGTACATCTCTACGTACAATGTTCCTAGAGGGTCGTGGTCTTAACTCTTCATACGCTGTTTACCAGGATGCAACAGGTAAGGCATTGGAGAAGACATTGGCACTTGGTATCGGTATCGGTTCAGGTTACATGTTCGAGACTACATTCCAGCGTGAGGCAACTTCAGACCTTACAGGTGAGCGTGGTTCATTGATGGGTGCTATCCAGGGTCTACTTCTTGCTCAGTACGAGGTATTGCGTGAGAACGGTCACACTCCATCAGAGGCATTCAACGAGACAGTTGAGGAGCTTACTCAGTCTTTGATGCCATTGTTCGCAAAGAACGGTATGGACTGGATGTACGCTAACTGCTCTACTACAGCTCAGCGTGGTGCTTTGGATTGGATGACTCCATTCCACGATGCTATCAAGCCAGTTGTTGAGAAGCTTTACGCTAATGTTAAGTGCGGTAACGAGGCTCAGATCTCTATCGACGCTAACTCAAAGCCTGACTATCGTGTAGGTCTTGAGAAGGAGCTTAAGGCACTTCGTGAGAGCGAAATGTGGCAGACAGCTGTAACTGTACGTCAGTTGCGTCCTGAGAACAACTAATATTCGATAGAAATTTAGTTTGATTATATAAAGACCGTCTCTTTGGAGGCGGTCTTTTGTTTTTTATGACATGCACGTCCGTACATATCTGTACCTATCTGTTGAATTTGCTTAAAAAAGTTTAATTTCATTCGTTTTATATTACACATTTATTCGTAAAAGATAAATAAGTTTCTTAATTTTGCATTGTAATGTTTAAGAAATAAAAAAAAACAGATATGAAAAGAGTAATTTTATTTATTGCGGCATTCGTTACTGCGATCTGTGCATTTGCTCAGGAGTCGGGTAAGGCTGTAATCGAATTTAAGAAAACTGTTCATAACTTTGGTACTTTCCCAGAGGAGAACGGAAGAGTGTCTTGTTCGTTTGTATTCGTTAACAAAGGAACTGAGGATTTGGTGTTGAGCAAAGTAAGAGCAAGTTGTGGTTGTACAACTCCAGATTGGACAAAGACTCCAGTAGCTCCTGGTGATAGTGGTGTTGTTAACGCTACTTATAATGCGACTGGTCGTCCAGGTGCATTTACTAAGACAATCACAGTTACAACTCAGAACGCAGGTGAGCACCGTCTTACTATCAAGGGAGAGGTTATCCCTAAGGCTAAGAAGATTGAGGATGAGTATCCATTCAGTGTAGGTGACCTTCGTTTGAAGAACCAGAATGTTTACTTGCACAAGATCAAGAATCCAGAGTCAAAGTCAGAGAAGATGAAGATCTATAACAACGGTTCTGCAGATATCACTCCAACATTCAAGAATGTGCCTTCTTACATCACAGTTTCTTGTGACAAGGATGTGATCAAACCAAAGTCAGAGGCTGAGATCACAGTTGTTTATGATTCTAAGAAGTCAGAGGAGTGGGGTACAGTTGTATCTAGCTTTGCTATCGTTGCAGGTGGAGAGACTAAGACAATCAACGTAAACGCAACAGTTGTTGAGGATTTCTCTAAGTTGACTGAGGAGCAGAAGAAGAACGCACCAGTAATCTCAGTAGGTAGCGTTGTTCCTGTAAATGAGATCGCTAAGGGTTCTAAGAAGTCTTTCTTGTTCAAGGTTGAGAACAAGGGTAAGGATCCATTGATTATCCGTAGCATTACTGCTCTTGATGATAATGTAGTTATCACTAAGCCTAAGAAGCCAATCAAGTCTGGTAAGTCTGGTGATGTTTCTATCACAATTGACGCTAAGAACATGAAGGTTGGTGATTTTACAAAGCGTTTGACTATTATTTCTAACGACCCTAACACAAGCAGAAAGGTTGTCTCTGTTAGCGGTACTGTAAAATAATCATCATTTGAAATATAGGGACGACATGGGTGACCTTGTCGTCCTTTTTTTAGTTTATAGATTTATGGGTAGACGATTTCTAAAATTATTATTTTTTTTACTTTCCCTTGTTTTTGGGGTTTCATGCAATTCCAATGATTCCTTTTTGATTAAAGGAAAAGTCTCTTGTCTGCCTATGCCTAGAGCATATCTTACTTGTATCTCTCCTTTGACGGGTGTTAAAGATACATTGGCTCAGAGTGAAATTTATGCTGGTGAATTCCTTTTTAGAGGTAGAGTGGAATCGCCATCTATGTGTCAGATTGAGATTGGTAACAGAAGCATTAATCTGATGGTGGAAAATTCAGAAATTGAGGTAAATGGTACCCTAATGATTCCTGATCAGATTGAAATAACAGGAAGTGTGTCTAATGATGATTGGACACGCATTCTACGATTTGAAAGAAGATACGAAGCTCAGCGTCGCAAAAACTGGTTGAAGATTGTTAACACTGATGTCTTTGACGAAATAGAAAAATTGGAGACTGAGTATTATCAAGCTTTTGATTCTCTATATTATATGCTAAAGTCTCAGGTGGCTAATAGCCCAACTTCTTTTGGCTGTACGTATTATGTATATTATGCTTATGTTAATCAGTTGTTTAGCTTGAATAAGATAGTTCAATGTCTAAATATGCTTGATGAAGCTTCTGTGGGCAAATCCGAGTATTATAGATACCTTAAGGATGAAATGGCATTGTATTCTGGACTTGAACTCAATAAGCCAGCCCCAAAATTTTCTGTGATTACTTCTGATGGAGATTCTTTGACTCTCGACAATTATTATAATAAAAAGTTGTTTCTGTTCTTTACATCTTCATGGTGCGATTCTTGTGAGTCGTATGCTCGAGAATTGGATGAGGTTCATCGCAGATTTAAATCTCCAGGTTTTGAGGTTTTGGCTATTTCGTTGGATAATACACAAGAAGGTTTGGACGATTTGGTTGAAAAGTCGTGTGATTGGCCGATAGCTTGTGATTATCAGTATTGGGAGAGCCGAATCACAAAACAATATGGTGTTCAGAAAATTCCTTATGGTGTTTTGATTGATGATAAACAGAGAATCTGTGCGGTAAATCCATCGATTCAGGCTCTCAGTTACAAGTTGAGAATTTTGCAAAATGAGTGATTTTATTTACGCTCTTCAGAGTAGATTTCAAGATATTCCGTTATTAACAGCTTTATTGCTGGGAGTACTCGTGGCGATTAGTCCTTGTACTATCGCGGCTAATCTTGCTGCATTATCGTTCGTTTCTGTTGGATGTGATTCAAGAAAGTCGACACTAACTCAAGGAGCGATACTTGTGGTTGGCAAGTCGTTAGTTTATATTATTCTTGCTGTTCTTTTATCACAATTTGCGGGTGCTTTCGAAATAAGTGAAAGTTTTGCTGATACATACGTTCAGATAATAGGCATTCTTTTCATAGTCGTTGGTGTGTTAATGCTCGACATTATCCACCTTCATGGATTGGAGGATATAGTGGTGCGTATGTTCAAAGGTGAGCATAAGAAGAATGTTTGGCAGACTCTTTTGGTGGGTATGCTTCTCGCTTTGGCTTTCTGTCCAGACGGTGCCGTTCTTTATTTTGGTATGATGATTCCGCTTACGATTGCTGAGAATCATTCGTTTATGGTTCCGCTTTTCTTTGCTATGGGAGCCGCTATACCATTGCTCGCTGTTGTTGCCTTGTATGCTTACGGAGTGGAGCGAGTAGCGTCAATGACTAAAATATTTAGTGCAAATGCCATGGTTCGTAAGTTTGTCGGAGCCATGTTTATAATTGCAGGTATTTGTTTCATTACTGAGTTTATATTCCATCATGCGCATTAATCTGCTTTTCATATTGCTGTTGTCTGCATTCTCTGCAGTGTCGGCGAAACCAGTTTTGGTTTTGTCAGAAGAGGTTGTTGACTTTGGTGAGGTGAATATAGCAGATGGAAGCCAGACGAGAATGTTGGTAGTAAAGAACGAAGGAGATGAACCATTGATCGTGAATCAGGTATCGTCGACTTGTCATTGTGTTGAGCCAGAGTGGAGTATAAAACCGATTGCTCCCGCGTCGACAGACAGCATCAAGATTGTGCTTAATCCTGATATGAGTGGAGTGATTAGTAAAAAACTTATAGTATACAGTAATGCGAAAAACAGACGAATGGTATTCCGCGTAAAAGCATTGGCTGTTAGAAATAGATAAAATTAAATTCTAACGATTATGAGAAACTGTGGTGTCATATTTATTTTATCATTTTTTTTCTGCATTTCATGTGCTACATCAGCAAATAAGGATGGAAATAACGAAATGGCAGCTGAAGTACAAGATACGATCAACCAATTAGATCAAATCAAACAAGATTCGATTATTGTTAAAGAGAACCCGAAGAATGACGCTGATTTTGTAGCTTCTTATTATGATCAGTTGATACAGTATTTATCTGAACATCATAATTCTGGAAAGGAATTTGGAGATTTCGAAAAAGAGCATTTCCTAGAAAATAAGAATTCTATATATCCTGTTATAGTGAGTTGTGATTGGATTAATGGCTATTATTTACTTCAGTATTCTGAAGGCGAAGACTGTGAACGTGCTATACATTATTTGGTGGTAGGTTATCAGTTTGGTGTAGTGGATAAATTGGTTTCAGATCAAGGAGGCTGTGATCCAGATTTGGCAGTATCTGATATATTCCACGATAATGGAGATGCTTTTAAGAAAGATACTATTGGAGATTATAGCTATTTTGTTTCGATGCAAGATCAGGAGATTCGATTAGTTGATGATAATATTCTTTTCGCACAAACAACAGTGTGTTATGTGAAGAATATGGTAGAAGAAAAATATTTGCATGCATATTTTAATGATACTACACTTTATGCAATTGATACTACTGGACATTTTCAAGTAGTACGTGATATACAAGACTCGTTTAGTGTAGATGAGATGTTGAGGAGAATGGAATAATTTACGATCCAATCTCGCATTTCTCCTGGATCTTTCCAACAAGAATATTCAAATCATTAGATGGTTTTTCGACCATCAAAACCTGTAGTTTACAATCTATAAGTGCTAAAATATCATCGGTCTCTCGGCGTGCAATGTCGAGAGACTTTCCTTTTTTTGCCCCCTTGTTTTGATTCCTTTCTTCCAACATTTGATTGCAATCATCACACAGTTTAGTCATCTGCTTGATTGTTTCCCCAATACCTACTGCTGATTGAATATCATTGGAATAGCTATCATTGATGTTGTAGCAAAGAGTAGAGTAGCGGGCGATTGCAGTCTCTAATTTTAGATTTTGAGCGACGTTGCTCTCCGTATAAATACGTTGCAAATCTTCTGCTTGTTTACGAATGTTTGGATCGTCGGAAAGAGAAGCCACCATGAGTGTCTTTTTTACTACCGTCGACAGCAGATTTAATGAACGATAATTTTTTCTCAATTCAGAAGTGAATGGGGCAGATCTACCGTCGCCACTAAGAATTTGTTCCTTGGAAAGTGCGTCTTTAAGTTTTGATATGTAAAGAGATAAATCTTCCCTCAACGGACAGAGCTCCATCGTTGAGGCCACTTCACTGAGAATGCGGAAGTGTTTATCATTTGTCAGGGTGTAGACCCTAGAAATTTTAAAAAGGTTCATCTTAAAGACATATATTTCTTGCACACAATGCAACATAAACAGTCCAAACCTTACGTGATAAGTGATAAGTGATACAACTAATGACGAAGTCTACACCCGACAAATGTAAATCATATTCTATAAGCTCTCTGTTTATGACTACAAAATAAATTCATTTTTTTCTTATAAACAAATATTTATATAAAAATATGTGCCAAAATTGTCAAAATTCTTATTAAGAATATATATTTTGTTATTTTTTAGATAAATTCCAATTAATAAAAATTGGACATTGTTATTAAATTATAATTATTTTGACATAAAAAATGATTTGATTTTTTTATTAAAATGTTTGTCTTTGTTGATTACTTTTTGAGCAATTAAAGCGAAAAATCTGTCAATGATTGATGAAAAAAAGGTATATTTGCACGAATATTATAGTTTGTAGAAAAAGAAATGTATAGAATAGGACTTGATGTGGGTTCAACCACAGCAAAAATAGTAGTGTTGGATGAGGATAAAGTGGTATATTCTTCGTACCGCAGACATCAGGCAAATCCTGGTGCGGTTATCAAGGATATATTGGTAGAATTAAAAGATAAACTTCAGGATTCTGAGTTCTCATTCTCTGTTACTGGTAGCGTTGGTCTTGGACTTGCTGAGAGATGTGGCTTCAACTTTGTACAAGAGGTTGTCGGAGCTACTGAATACACTAAGAAGATGCATCCCGATGTGCGAACACTTATAGACATAGGTGGTGAGGATGCTAAAATCGTATATTTGAAGGATGGAAAGGTGGATAGCCTACGTATGAACGGTAACTGTGCTGGTGGTACTGGTGCATTTATCGATCAGATGGCTTTGTGTCTTGGTGTCGACGTAACTGAGCTTAACGGTTTGGCTGAAAACGCAAAGGGTATCTATCCGATTGCATCACGTTGTGGTGTGTTCTCCAAAACTGATATTCAAAATCTTATTGCAAGAAATGCTACAAAAGAGGATATCTCAGCAAGTATCTTCCGTGCTGTCGCTGTGCAGACTGCTAGTGCGTTGAGCCACGGTTGTGAGGTGCTTCCGAAGGTATTGCTTTGTGGAGGTCCGTTGACTTTCATCCCTGCTCTTCGTAAAGCTCTTGCTGACTATTTCCACCTAGATATAAATAAAGATATTATCTCACCTGAACTTGCAAACTTTATCCCTGCTTGGGGTACTGCTTTGGCTGAGGCAGGCGAAAAACGTTATACTGTCGCATCTCTATCTCAGATCCTTGATTCTCAAGAGGCAAAAACAATCAGAAAAGAGAGTATCTACTCTGTATCGATGCCTCCAGTTTTCAAGGGAGAGGATGATTACCAGTCTTGGCTAAAAGATAAGAGCAATGATGATATCAAGTTCAAATCTTTGGCAGACGCTGACGACAAATGCTACCTTGGTATTGATTCTGGTTCTACAACTACAAAAATCGTGTTGACGAATGTCGACGGTGAGATCCTATTCCGCTACTATGCACACAACGGAGGAAATCCAGTGCAGGCTGTGGCAAAAGGATTGGGTGAACTTAAATCTCAGGCTGATGCGGCCGGAGTCAAATTGAATATTGCAGGTGGATGTTCCACTGGATATGGAGAGGATTTGATCAAGGCTGCATTCTCTCTCAACTTTGGTATGATTGAGACGATGGCCCACTATGTGGCTGCTAAGAGCATCAGTCCAAACGTGTCGTTCATCTTGGATATCGGTGGCCAGGATATGAAGGCTATCTATGTCGACGGAGGCGTCTTGACACGTATGGAGATCAACGAGGCTTGTAGCTCTGGTTGTGGTTCATTTATCGAGACATTTGCTCAGACACTTGGTTGCGAGATCGGACAGTTTGTACGTGAGGCGACAAAGAGTGAGCATCCATGTGATTTGGGTACACGATGCACTGTGTTCATGAACTCAAAAGTGAAGCAGGTGCTACGTGAGGGCTACTCAATAAGCGATATTTCAGCTGGTTTGGCATATTCGGTTGTAAAGAACTGTTTGTTCAAGGTGTTGAAAATCAAGAATTACGATGAACTTGGAAAGAATATCGTGCTTCAGGGAGGTACGATGCGCAACGATGCGGTCGTAAAGGCATTTGAGAATCTTACAGGCAAGCGAGTTTGCCGAAACAATATTCCTGAGTTGATGGGTGCGTATGGATGTGCTCTATACGCTATCGAGCAGAGCAAGAAGGCAGCCAACGAGGCTCGTCCGCTTGAAACACTTATGAATGCGGCGGAGTTTGAAATCCGTCCATTGCAGTGTAAGGGTTGTGAGAACAACTGTCGCATCACTCAGTACACATTCAAGAATGGGTCAAAGTACTATTCTGGAAACAAGTGTGAGAAGATCTTCACTAATGGTGGAGATGCAGTAGAGAAGGGTGAAAACATGAGTGATATGAAGTATCACTTGACATTCGACCTTCCAGAGAATGAAGGAAAGCGCGGATTGCCAACAATCGGTATCCCTCGTGCATTGAATATGTACGAGGAGTTCCCATTCTGGTATTCAATGTTCACTAACCTTGGATTTAAGGTTGTGTTGAGCTCTACTTCAACATATACAAATTATGAGAAGGGTGTGCACTCGGTAATGAGTGATAACATCTGTTTCCCAGCCAAACTTATCCATAGCCACATTTATGAGTTGGCTGATAAGGTTGACAGAATCTTCTATCCTCGCGTGGTGCATGAGCGTACAGAGGATAAGAACGCACAGAACAGTTTCAACTGTCCTATCATCATCGGTTATCCAGACGTGGTTGATTCAGCAATCACAGTTAAGGTTCCGATTGATTCTCCAATCGTGGCGTTCAAGAATTCTAAGCTTCTTCGTGAGCAGATGCTTGTTTATTTCACTACTTTCGGTATCAAGAGAAACGATATCTTGAAGGCTGTGGATCAGGCAGAGAAGGATTGGACAAAGTGGGGAGAGGAATTGCGTCGCAACAATGTGCTTGCACTTGAGAATGCACGCAAGAAGAAGAAAATGACTATTTTGCTTGCTGGTCGTCCATACCATACAGATCCACTTGTGCAGCATAGAATTTCTGAGATGATTGCCAAACTTGGTGTTGAGGTGATCACAGAGGAGATCGCACGTGGTGGTGCAGTGGTACTTCAGAGCGACACTCCAGAGGCATTCCATATCCGTCAGTGGAGTTATGTCAACCGTATCTTGAATGCAGCCCAGTGGGTGGCAGAGCAGGATAGTGATGTACATTTTGTAGAGATGACATCATTCGGTTGTGGACCAGACGCATTCTTGACTGACGAAATCAGAAGTATCCTATCGCGTCATGGAAAGTCATTGACGCTTTTGAAGATCGACGACGTGAACAACATCGGTTCATTGAAACTACGTGTACGTTCGTTGATTGACAGTTTGAAATATGAGTACGAGGCAAAGGGTGGTGTTGCAGAGAGAAGAAAAGAGCCATTTGTGAAGACTGGAATCTTCGCTGAGGGTGATAAGGCAACAAAGACTATTCTTGCACCGTTCTTCACAGAATATATGTCTCCGCTTCTACCGTCGGCATTCAAGGCAATCGGCTATAATCTGGTAGCGTTGCCAATGGGAGATGCCCAGAGTAACGAAGAGGGATTAAGATATTCAAATAATGAGGTTTGCTATCCTGCGACGTTGGTTGTCGGCGACTTCATCAAGGCATTGAAGAGTGGCAAATACGATATTAACAATACCGCTGTGACAATCACACAGTTAGGTCAGTGTCGTGCCACAAACTATCCAGCTTTGATCAAGAGAGCTTTAGTCGACGCCGGATTCTCACAGGTGCCAGTTATCTCACTTGGTATTCCAAACAAAGAGGAGTATCCAGGCTTTAATCTTCCATACAAGACAGCCGGTCCGATCGTGTTGAACTCATTGCTTTATGGCGACTGGATCTCAATCATGTATCATGCTATCGCAGTGCGTGAGAAGACGAAAGGTGAGGCAAGAGCGATGAGAGACAAGTATCTTGAACTTGCTAAGCCACTTATTGAGGCACGCAAGAGTAAGAAACTAATCGGATTGCTAAAAGAGGCTGCAGAGGATTTCAACTCAATCGCAGTTTACGACAAGACATATCCAAAGGCAGGTATCGCAGGAGAGATCTTCTTGAAGTTTAATCCATACTCACACAAGCATATCTCAGATTGGTTGATGGATCACGGAGTGGAGGTGCTTCCACCAACATTCCACAACTTCTTCTTGAAGATCCTTGTGAATATTGAGTTCAATAGAAAGAACAAGATCATCGATCCAAAATTGCCATCATGGACAATGGATTTGATCTATCGAATGGTATACAGCCGTGTCAAGAGTTTTGAGAAGGCAGCGTCGAAATTCAGATATTTTGAGCCAGAACCAGATATCCGCACAATAAGCAAGTGGGCAGAGGAGGTTCTTTGCTTGACAGTGCAGAGTGGAGAAGGATGGTTGCTACCGGCTGAGACAATCCAGTATATGAAGCAAGGCTGCAACAACGTTGTAAGTCTACAGCCATTCGGATGTATTGCCAACCATATCTGTGCAAGAGGAATTGAGAAGAAGATGAAGACATTGTATCCTCAGCTCAACATGTTAGCACTCGACTTCGATGGAGGAGTGAGTGAGGCCAATATTGCCAACAGATTGCTGTTGTTTATCAGCAACATGAAATAAATTGCCTGTGGATCGGATTTAAGGTTGCTTAAATTCGATCCATTTGGTAAAATTGTAATGTTATTATTATGTCATTAATTTGTAAAAGTAAGGAGAAGATAACAGTTGTTGAAGATTAATTTATAGAAAATTTTTGAATTGATTAGGACGACAGTCAAATGAGATTGGATTAGCAGTATTTTCCATAAAAGTAGTGTCCATTTGAATTCCGTGAGAATTTTCGAAAAAAAACATTCCGAATGTTTATGAATAAATAAACTTTTGTATTTTTGTAAAAAATGGAAGAAAGAAAAATCCTATAAACATTATTTTAAGGATTTTATAGAATCGTTGAATGAAAATGAATCTAGAAAAGTGTTCTATGTCTTAGATATGCTTAAAACACAACAAAGAGTTAGTGAAAAGTTTGTTAAGTATATCAAAGAAGATATTTTTGAGTTAAGAGTTGAGTATAATGGTAATATATACCGTGTATTCTTTATTTTTGACAAGGGAAACATAGTCATATTATTCAACGGATTTCAAAAGAAATCTCAAAAAACACCAAAAAACGAAATAGAAAAAGCAATTCAAATAAAGAAAGAATATTATGAGCAAGGAGAATGAATTATTTGATGTAGATGCTTTGATGGACGAAAAGTTTGGAAAAGAAGGAACTCCTGAAAGAGACAAATTTAGGGAAGAAGCATATAATTTTTGCGTCGGAAAGATGATTTCTAATGTAAGAAAACAAGAAAAAATAACACAAGTAGAATTGGCAAATCGAATAGGATCAAGTAAGTCTTATATTTCTCAAATAGAAAATGGGCGAGTAGAGCCAAGTGCAAGTTTGTTTTTTAAGATAATGAATGCATTGGGAATGAGGATAGACATTTGCAAACAAATGGTATCCATAGAATGAAATTATGTAGAAGATCTTCCATTCCTATTAAAAAATCCGCATTTTAGTTTCAGATTGAAAATTGCAAAACAAAAAAATAAAAAATACTCCGACGGTATTTTTGTAGAAAGTGCCATTGCCTAAATTTGTGAATAAATTTCGGCTTATGGAAAAGAAAGTAGTAGGTGTAGTTCCTCTATGGGACGATGAGAAAGAGAGTTTATGGATGCTTCCAAACTATTTGGATGCGATTATTTCAGAAGGGGCTTTGCCTATTGTTTTTCCTTTGACAACCGACGAGAACAGCATAACTCAATTGTCTTCAATGTGTGATGGCATTCTTTTCACGGGTGGCCATGATGTCTCGCCATCTGTGTATGGTGAATCTAAACGAGATGTTTGCGGAGAGCCATGTGTGGAGCGTGATACAATGGAGGGAATATTATTAGATCTTTGTATCAGTACAAATAAGCCAGCATTGGGAATATGTAGAGGAATCCAATTCTTCAATGCCTATTTAGGAGGCACTCTATATCAGGATTTGCCGACGGACAAACTATCATCGGTTGAGCATCACATGTCGGCTCCATACGACAAATATATTCATAAGGTATCTCTGGTTAAGGATTCTCCTTTGTATGAGTTGTTGCAGACAGAGATTCTCTCAGTAAACAGTTATCATCATCAAGCGGTCGCAACCTTATCATCTAAATTACAACCAATGGCAATTTCAGAAGATGGAATCATTGAGGCTGTATATTTGCCAGAACATCCGTTTTTCTGGGCTGTACAGTGGCATCCAGAATTCTTGTATAGATGCGATGAACCGTCGAGGAAGATATTCAGAGCGTTTTTGAAGGCAGTATGAAAATCTTTATGGTTTTTCACTATATCGAAAAGATTTTGTAATTTTGTATTGTTCTTACGGTATATCGAAAAATGAAAACAATTAAGAGGCAGATTTATATAGACAGGGTAAAACCCTTTATTAATTCAAATTTAATAAAAGTATTTACAGGTAGCAGAAGAGCAGGAAAGTCAGTATTGATGCAGCTTGTTCAAAATGAGTTGTTGGAAAGTGGAGTAGAGTTGTCTCAAATCCTTGCGTTAAATTTTGAATCAAGGATAGGTGGAGTTCCTTTGACGGGAGAATATGTTTGGAATAAGGTTAAAGAAAAGAGTGACGACTTAAAGAAAAGAATTTATCTATTCTTTGATGAAGTTCAAGAGCTAAATGAATGGGAGAAAATAGTAAACTCCATTCAAATAGATTTTGACGTTGACATTTATTTGACTGGCTCGAATGCTAAATTGTTGTCAAGTGAATTATCTACTTATTTATCAGGAAGATATATAGAGATAAAAGTATATCCGTTCTCATTTAAGGAAGTGGTGCAAATCAATGAAGAATTGAACATACAAATAGATAATCGAAAGCTATTCCGTGAATATATCATAAAGGGAGGGTTCCCGGTACTTTATAATTATCAAATGAGTCCTGATGATGAAATGCTCTACTTAAATGATTTATTCAATTCTATAATATTGAAAGATGTCGCACAACGAAATAATATTCGTGATATTGCATTATTTAAGCAGATTGT
>JAZUIF010000048.1:0-29006 GCA_045642085.1 Paludibacteraceae bacterium
TTCTGTATATACATTTTTTATTCAAAAAATTGTCATAGTTGAAATAAACAACTAATTTTGCGACGCTAGCAATTAAAACACATTTTCTATGATTATAGCTGAGGGAGGCTCAACAAAGTTAGATATTGTTATAGTCGATGAGCAGAATGAGGAGAGACGTTACTCTTTACCGGGAATCAACCCATTTTACCAGTCGACAGCCGAAATGGTGTCTACTTTAAAAGAGTCACAGATTAGAGGAGAGAAGGAAGAAGTTCTAAAGAAAGTGTACTACTACGGAGCAGGATGTGCTTTCGAAGAACAAACTAATGCGATTAAGGAATGTTTCAAACAAGCTTTCCATTCCGAACATGTGGAGGTGGAAAGCGACCTATTAGCTGCAGCACGTGGACTTTTTGGAGATGAGAAAGGCATAGCAGCAATTCTAGGAACAGGTTCAAATTCAGGATTTTACGACGGAGAGAAGATTGTCGACAATGTATCATCGCTTGGATTTATGCTTGGCGACGAAGGAAGTGGAGGCTATCTAGGCAAACGCCTTGTGAGTGACATACTTAAAGGATTGACATCCACTGAGTTGGCCGATGATTTTTTCAAAGAATACCAGACAAGCAAGGAAGAGATAATGGAGAATGTCTACAAAAAGCCATTCCCCAACCGATATCTTGCAAGCTTCGTTCCTTTCATAGCGAAAAGGATTGAAAACGCATACATCAACACATTAGTGATGAATGCTTTCAGAGAATTTTTCAAACGCAACATCGCACATTACGACATCTACAATGTAAAGCAGATTTCATTTGTCGGCGGAGTAGCACAGCAATTCAAAAGAGAGCTTTCATTGATTGCGTCACAATATGGCTACAAACTAATCGAAGTGCAGAAATCTCCATTGGAGAATCTAGTCGGTTATCATAAAAATCATTAAGGAAAACTGACAAATCACGGATGTGCGTGTAAATGTAAAGCACGTACAAACGTGAATTTGCCATGTAAAAAAGGCAAAAAAATGTCATTTAACAGATATTTTTTGTTCTTTACATATGTTGTTGATATTTTTTGCAGTTATAAATGCTGCACAACATAATTAAAATTTCTTAAAAGGATTTAAATTTAGTAAATTTGTAGGATAATTAGTACTACGTACTATTAAGAGGGTAATTAATATTAGAAATATGGGCTATCTTAAGTTCGACAATTCAATGTTAGCTGATTTGGGGCAATCTTTGCAAAAAGAGGTTGTTATCCCCAACAAGCTCGGAGCATACTATAGCACAACCATAGTAGGTTGCAACACGCGCAAGTATCATGGCGCGTTTGTGGTGCCTTCAGAGATAGAGGGCAAACAGAAGTTATTGTTGATTTCATCAATCGACGAGACGTTGATGCAGAATGGCGCTGAATACAATTTAGGCGTTCATGAATACACAGCTGGTCATTTTTCTCCAAACGGACAGAATTACATGCGTCTGTTTGATTATGAATCCAATTCTATCACAATCACATACAGAGCTGGAGGCACAGTCGTTGAGAAAAGCGTGGTGCTATGCGAAGACGAGAACAGACTAATAATCAGATACAGAATTGTAAGTGGTAACACATCGATCAAGATAGAGCCCAGTCTAGCATTCCGCGACACCGCAGAATTATGCATTGAGAACAACACAGTCCACAAAGAATATAAAGCTATCAGCAACGGAATAGCACTATCACTTTACGACAAATATCCAATGCTTAGCATGCAGATATCAAAGAAGAGCGACTTTGTAGCGACTGGATACTGGAAGAAAAATCTTGAATACTTCAACGAAAGAGACCGTGGCTACCACGACAGAGAAGATCTATATGTGGCAGGACACTTTATTGTTGAAGCGAACGAAGGTGAGGAGATATATTTTACAGCGGGACTTAAGGATGCCAAAGTAAAGGACATTGAGACCGCATTCAAATCCCAGACAAAGAAGGAATCTTCAGACTCTATGACAGACATGCTAAAGCAGACAGCTGAAAGCTTGTTTGTGGAAGTTAAAGGCAAATCATATATGATGGCTGGCTACCCATGGTACAAGTGTGTGGCAAGAAACATGGCCATCGCAATCCCCGGTTTGATTGCGGCAGGCGTTAGCCAGAAAGAGATTGACACTCACCTTGAGACTCTTGGTGTAGAGATCGAGAAGTTGATGTCAGATTCTGAGGATAAGGAATACGATCAAAATATAATAGGTATAGAGCAGCCAGACGTAGTGCTATGGTATGCAAAAGCAATTCAAGACTACGCCAACGCATTTGGAAAGAGTGCAGCCAAGAAAAAATATGCCGACAAGTTGAGCGGCATAATCGACTTCATCAAGGCTGGTCTACATATTAATATAGAGTCGACCAACAACGGAATGCTTTACATCCACGGTTGGAAAACGCCAATGACATGGATGAACGCACTTGGTGGTTTCGGTGAACTAATCACTCCAAGAAGCGGATGGGTTGTAGAAATCAACGCTTTGTGGTACAACGCATTGAAATTCACAGCTGAACTTACAGGAAACAGCATCTACGACCAGTTGGCAGAAAAAGTAGGCGACAGTTTCAGCGACATTTTCTGGAACGGCACATATCTGTTTGATTTTGTCGACGGTGATCATTTCGAGAGAAGTGTACGTCCGAACATGCTTTGGGCTGTAGCATTGAAGTATTCTCCACTTAACGGAGATCAGCAGAAAGCAATCTTGGATATGGCGACTAAAGAGTTGCTCACACCAAAGGGAATAAGATCATTGAGTCCATACAGCAACAACTTCCATTGGAACGGAGCAGGAGGACAGCAAGGACGCGACTACTCAGCATTCCAGGGTGCGGTTTACCCTTGGTTGATGGGAGCATATATAGAGAGTTATCTCCGTGTATACAAGCAGAGCGGATTATCGTTTGCCAAAAAAGCGATGCACGGATTGGAAGACGAAGTGTTTAACAATACAATAGGCACATACTCAGAGATGTACGACGGAATGGCTCCATACAAGAGCAGCGAAGGCATGTCGTACGGAATAAATGTTTGCGAAGTGATCAGAGCCAAACATTTGCTGAGCAAGTTTGAGGCAGAGTAAAGGAAAGGATAGTTATGAAGGCTTTAATGTTTGGGTGGGAATTTCCACCTCATATATTAGGAGGACTTGGAACGGCAAGCTACGGATTAATAAAAGGAATGTCCCTACACAAAGATATGGACATCACCCTAGTATTGCCTAAGCCATGGGGCGATGAAGACCAGAGTTTCTTGAAAATCATTGCAGCAAACAAAGTGCCGATCGTATGGCAGGATCCAGACAGCAAATTTCTAAGCGACTCGTTGGAAGGCAGAATGAGCAACGACGAGTATTACCACTTAAGAAGCTGTATCTGTGAGGACAACCGTTTTATCGGAACAGACGGAATCGGAGCCGTAGGTTTTTCCGGACGTTATCCCGACAATCTTCTTGAGGAGATCCGCAACTATGTAGCTGTGGCGGGTGTAGTATGTCGATCAAACAATTTCGACATTATCCACTCTCACGACTGGCTAACATACAATGCCGGAGTCAAGGCAAAACAGTTGACAGGCAAACCACTTGTCATCCACGTTCATGCCACTGATTTCGACAGAAGCCGTGGAAATGTCAACCCTACCGTCTACAGTATTGAGAAGTATGGTATGGACATGGCAGACCATATCATCACAGTGAGCAACATGACAAGAGACACTGTGATCAACAAATATCATATCGACCCAAGAAAGGTGACAACAGTTCACAATGCTGTGACACCGTTGAGCCAGGAGATTTTGGACATCAAGCCAAACAACAATACAGGCGACAAGATCGTGACTTTCCTTGGACGAATCACAATGCAGAAGGGTCCTGAATTCTTCGTGCAAGCCGCAAAACAGGTGTTGGACAGAACACCAAACGTACGTTTCGTAATGGCAGGAGGTGGCGACAAGATGGCTGAGATGGTTGATCTCGCATCAGCATACGGCATTGTCGACAGATTCCACTTCACTGGATTCTTGAAAGGCAAGCAAGTATACGAAATGCTAAAGAGCAGTAATCTATATATCATGCCTTCCGTATCAGAGCCATTCGGAATATCACCTTTGGAGGCTATGCAGTGTGGCGTGCCGACAATCGTGTCGAAGCAAAGTGGATGCGCTGAGATTCTGTCGAAGGTTATCAAAGTGGATTATTGGGATATCGACGCTACCGCCGACGCCATCCACTCAATTGTGACTAACGACGCTTTCGCAGAATACTTGAAGGTGGAAGGAAAGAAAGAGGTAGACGAAATAAAATGGGAATACGCTGGAGACAAAGTCATCAACGTATACAACCAAGTGCTAGGCTACAAATAAATTACGAACAATTAAAAAGTTAGAGATATATGAAGTCGATTTGTTTTTACTTTCAGATACATCAGCCGTTTCGACTAAAAAGATATAGATTCTTCAACATTGGTGCCGACCACCACTATTTCGACGATGCCAATAATGAAGCTATCATAAAGAGAATTGCACAAAACAGTTATATCCCTGCTAACAATGCAATGCTTCAGATGATCAAGGAGAGCAAAGGTGAATTCAAGGTTGCATACTCAATCTCAGGATTGGCATTGGAGCAGCTTGAGCACTACTGCCCAGAGGTGATCGACAGTTTCAAGAAGCTTGCAAAGACAGGTTGCGTGGAGTTCCTTGGTGAGACATACGCGCACTCTTTCGCATCTCTACGCGTAGAGAATAATGAGTTTGAGAAACAGGTAGAGGCTCACTCTAAGAAGATAGAGGCATTGTTCGGACAGAAGCCGAGAGTATTCAGAAACTCAGAGTTGCTATTCTGCGACGACATGGTCGATAGAGTTGCAAACCTAGGTTTTGACGGAATGTTGGCTGAGGGAGCACCACAGACATTGGATTGGAAGAGCCCTAACTACGTATACTGTTCGGCAGCCAACCAAAGAATCAAACTTCTTTTGAAGAACTGTGGAATGAGCGACGATATCGCATACAGATTCTCCGACTGGGGTTGGAAAGAGTTCCCGTTGACAGCAGAGAAGTTTGCCAACTGGATTATGGACAATCCGAACGAGCAGGTTGTCAACCTATTCATGAACTACGAGGTTCTAGGAGAGATTCAGAATGCCAACACTGGTATTTTCGACTTCTTCAAAGCTCTTCCAAAGGTTGCAGCAAGCAGAGGAATCAAGTTTGCCACTCCATCAGAGGTGATCAACAATAACAAGCCAGCAGACCCAATCTCTGCGCCCCACCCTACAACATGGGCAAACGCAACTAAGGATTTGTCGCCATGGCTTGCCAATTCAATACAGAACGAAGCATTCAACAAATTGTTTGCATTGGCAGATAAAGTCAACAGATGCTCCAACAGCCAGATTGTCGACGATTGGTATAAACTACAGTCGACAGACCATCTGTACTATATGAGCACATCATTCTACAATCAGACTTTCTGCCCATACGATTCGCCATATGACGCATTCATCAACTACATGAATGTATTGGCAGACTTCAGCAAACGCGTCGACAGTTTCTTCCCTGCAAACGTCAGCGAAGAAGAGTTGAACTCACTTGTCAAGGAGAAAAAAGCTCTTGAAGCCGAATTAGCAGCATTAAAAGCTGGTAAGAAAGCAGCAAAAACTGAAGCAAAACCAGAAAAAGCAGCAAAAACTGAGGTAAAAACAGAAAAAGTTGCAAAAGCCGAGGTGAAAGCAGAAAAGAAAGCTGAGCCAACAGAAAAAAAGGCAAAGAAAAAAATTGAAAAATAGTCTTTTTTCATACTTTTAGAAAGCACGTTTTTTACTAAACGTGCTTTTTTTTATTAAAAAACGACAAAAGTATTAAAAAAAGAACTTGTAGATTTACATTCATTACAAATAAAACTTTATATTTGTATAAAAATTATGTGGAATATGGAAAAGGAAAACATGCGTACGTCAGTCCCTATGGAAGGATTGACACTAGAGACAAGCGTCATTTTGGCGGTTAAGAACGGTAGAATCAGCGAGGCCATCACATTGTTGGCAAACAAAGAGTTGAAGGACGCTAACTACAACCTTACTTTCGAGCAGGCTTTGGTGGTATTCTTGCTAAACTTCTACGACGGTTTGACTCAGAGAGACATCGCTATCTCACTTGACAAAGACAGCCCAAGCATCACACGTTTGATCGACGAACTTGAAGGTTTGAAGATGTTGGAGAGAAGAAGCGACCCTAACGACAGACGTGCTAAGAACATCTACCTAACTAAGAAAGGTAAGGATGTTGTTCCTGGTATCATCGAAGTTACTAAGGTAGCATTCAAGAAAGCATTCAAGGGAATCAGCGAGAACGAGATCAACACAATGCAGAGTGTCTTGAAGCGTATGATGGACAATATGCGTGCTGAAACAAATGCATAGTAACTCCATCTCTTAATTTGGAATTAACAGACCTGAGGCATTATGCTTCAGGTCTTTTTTTGTTAAACCACAAATGATTTGGGAAATTATATAGCAGTCGCCCAAAATGAGGATTGTTAAAAGCGGAACACCCTAACCCACCCTCCAACGCGAGTCCGTGAGGCAAGCGTAAAAAAATAAGCAAGTTTGGGCAACACGTATATAATTACCTTAATCTGTCTGTTTTTAATGATTTATCAGTATCGCAAACGTAGTATGAGACATAGCATCTTACTATTCAACACATTACATTCATTACAAATAAAACATATATCGTGAGTCATAAATCACAAAACAATCATTCTACTTTATTTATTATCAAACAAAAGTTAATTAAACTGAAAAAAGATGTTAAATAATGTAAAAATCGGTTTTAGAATTTGCAGAATACTAATTTTGTAGCGTCTTAAAAATACGCATGTTTTTAAGACTTGGGTTTATTTGACATGAGATATGGCGGTAGCTCAATTTGTATTATTCCACAATTTTTAAGTATCAGTATAAAAAGAGGAATAAAACAAACTTTTCCATAATTTTTACATTGGAGACGGGAAACACCGTCTCCTTTTGTTTTAAAATGTCGCCCCACTCCAGCCAAGGGTTTGGTTAACAAATGTTAAAAAATGGGGGAGGATAAACAAGAATAAAAACAAATTAAAGGAGCAATACATTAAAACATTAATTTTGCAAAGTATAATAATGCGAAAAGTCGCAATTTATTGAATTCATTGTTTAAAATATATTTTAGTGTTGAAGATTGAAGAGAGAATTCACTATATGTATGTCTATTTAGGTCGAAAAAAACAAGACTAAGAATATGAGATATTTATGTACATTAATGGCTTTGCTAAGTCTGCTTTCAGCGAATGCAGATGAGTGTGAACTAAAGGTATATTCCAATGGAGATTATGGAATAGACTATTTAGGCAATACTAATATACCTTTTACCTATCACGAATTCTATGAAGGAATTCCAGATGGAAAAGGAAATTTTTACAGTTTGATCCCTGGCTATTTTCAAAAAATGAATATAGATGGAGAATTTATATGGCAAGTTGCGTTTGATGGTGATGCAAGCAGGTTTTCCCTTATTGACGATGAACTTTTTTTGCCAATCACTGTCATGTGGGGAAATTCAGATTTGACTTATGGCGAACAGAAGTTTACTCCAACTAACGAATCTTCATATTTTCTACTTAAGATTGATATTTCTGATGGAAGCGTAAAAAAGAGTTTTGAATTGGAATCTGATAATTTTGTAGATAACGGATTCAATCCTTTCGATTTACACAGGAATGGTTATGCTGTATCTCCAGAAGGTGACTTATGGTTTATGTTTGATATTAATGAAGATTACAGCCGGGTAAACAAAGACAATCCAGTTTCATTCTCTCGTTATGGAGATAATGACAAATGCTTGTATGTGTTTTCAAAAGATCTAGAGTTAAAAAATGTATTTTGTTTAGGCTCAGATAAAAATGATGAGACGGAAGATGTCAATAGTGACCATTTGTCACCTTATATGACATTTGCAGGAGACACTTTGTTTATGTATGTTCCATTCTTAGGAAAGGAATGCAATATAAGTCTCGATCCAGAGAATCCTGTGATTGCAAAGAACAAGAATTTAAGTACAAAAGCTTGCGCTGCTTTTTGCAAATATTTGGTAAAGGATGATAAGATTGATCTTTTGGCATATAATGTAATAAATGGTAATGACGGACAGATCAAGCGATTTGCAGTAAACTCTCAAAATAAGATTGTTGGGGCTCAACCATTAAGAGTGTGGGACGGTGGAGATGATTACTTTTACGATATTTTGCCAAACATGACTTTAAGAAAGTTGGAAGGGTATGCTTATGTTCCTACTTGGAATTTCAATTCGAAGCAAGAGTCAAGATTCTGGTTTGACGCTAATGATGATATTATTAGAATGGGAGGAACCTCTTCAGATATGAGTGTCAAGTTTACCGAGGATATTGAATTGAATGGTCAATCTATTGCTGGAACATATTTCGCTAAATATGATGGAGTAACGTTAGAAAACAAGTGGGTATTGGCTGCAGAAGAAACAGGAACATTTCCATATTTTAGAGAGGATGCATCTAATGGAATGGTTTATATGGTTCTTGCGTATTTGAACAATATTGATCTTGATCCTTCGGAAAATGAAGTATATGGAAGAAACATCATCGCAAGATACAAAGAGACCTACCGAATCAAATCCTCATCTGAGCATGCGACAATTGAGGTGAATGGAGGCAATGATATGGTGCGACATGGAGAAGATGCTGAGGTTGTAATCACACCAGAGGCAGGATTCCATATCGAGAGTGTGTCGACAGCAAAAGGAGATAAGGTGGATTTTTCTTGGGATGGCCGTTGCTCAATCAAGAATGTGACGGAGCCTATCGAACTTGTGATCACAACAGGAGACGGAGAAAACTCAGTTGATCAAGTGGATGCAGTAGCGTTGGGAGTATATCCGAATCCAGTAAAGGATATTTTGAATGTGGATGATGCTGAAGGATCTTCATACGAAGTGATTGATTTGGCTGGCAATGTAGCGTCGGCAGGAGTGATCTATGGAGGAAAGATTGCGACGTCGCAACTTGCAAAAGGAACGTATGTGCTTACTATCAAGAAAGAGATTGGCGCATATTCCACAATGATTATAAAGGAATAAAAGACAATTAATATTGAATCTTGTGATAGTGGGTAAAAGGAATCCCTTTTACCCACTATTATTTTATCTCAAAATAAGGCGGAGAGCTCAGAAAAATCATACTTTTGATCTTCACAAAGCACTTTTTCAAAAAAAATCGCATTTTTCATTAAAAAAACTTCCTTATAATTTGCAGATTAAAAATAAAGCAGTACTTTTGTAATCGCAAATGCGGATGTGGCGTAATTGGTAGCCGCGCTAGACTTAGGATCTAGTACTGAGAGGTGTGTGGGTTCGAGTCCCGTCATCCGCACCGGGAGAGAGATCAAGAGAAATCTTGATCTCTTTTTTTGTATATTTCTCTCTCCATTTTAACATATTATAACACTTCCCTATCTTGCACTTTTTTTCTAATTTGTGTAATTTTGCAATAACTGAAATTCACATATACTATGTCAAAAAAGATTTTAATATATCAGGTGTTGCCAAGACTATATGGCAACATGGCTAAGAAGACTAAACTCGACGGCTCTATTGCCGACAACGGATGCGGAAAATTTGCAGATTTCACAGAAGAGCGTTTGGCTGAGATCAAAAACTCCGGCTTCACTCATATTTGGTACACTGGTGTGATCGAGCACGCCACTAAGACTGATTATTCGGCAAACAAAATCGTTGCGGACCACCCTGCTGTGGTAAAAGGTCGCGCAGGTAGTCCTTACGCTGTCAAGGATTATTACGACGTCGATCCTGATTTGGCTACAAACGTCGACAAGCGTATGAGCGAGTACGAGGATCTTATCGCCCGCACTCGTAAGGCTGGTCTTAAGGTGATTATGGACTTCATTCCTAACCACGTTGCCCGCAGCTACAACTCCGACGCTAAACCACGTGGTGTGCGTGATCTTGGTGCAGATGATATCACAGATGTTCGTTTCGACCGTGACAATAATTTCTACTATCTTCCAGGCGAGCCTCTTTGCGCTCAGTTCGACATGAAGGGCGAGGCTAAGGAGGAATACGTGGAGTATCCGGCAAAGGTGACTGGCGACGACTACTACGCTAATAATCCTGGCATCTACCAATGGTATGAGACAGTGAAGCTTAACTATGGACGTGACTACACTAATGGAAACGCACTAAATATCCACCCTATTCCGTCGACTTGGAACAAGATGCGCGACATCCTTTTATTCTGGGCAAAGAAGAAGGTCGACGGTTTCCGTTGCGACATGGCGGAGATGGTCCCTACCGAGTTCTGGGAGTGGGTAATTCCACAGGTGAAAGAGAAATATCCGTCGATTATTTTCATTGCAGAAACATACAATCCGGCTCAATATAGAGACTATATCTTCCGTGGTCATTTCGACTATCTATACGACAAGGTTGGCCTTTACGACACTCTTCGCGCGATCGCAGAGTGTAAGGCAAGTGCGTCAGCCATCACAGGATGCTGGCAGCGTTTGGATGGCTTGGCACCGTCGATGCTAACATTCATGGAGAATCACGACGAGCAGCGTCTTGCGTCGAGCCATGTGCTTGGCGACGCGATTAAAGGCCGTCCTGCAATGTTTGTTGCAGCTACAGTTTCAAATGCTCCGACGATGGTTTATTTCGGTCAAGAGCTTGGCGAGCCAGCTGTTGGAGCCCAGGGATTCAGTGGCGACGACGGAAAGACAACAATCTTCGACTACGCAGTAGTACCGTCGATCCAGAGAAAACTCAACGGCAAGTCGACAAAGGCAGAGAAGGATTTGAATAGCTTCTACACTCGCCTACTTACAATCTGTCGTGACAACGAGTGTATCTACAACGGAACATTCTACGACGTGATGTATGTCAACTATGAGAACGCCACATTCGACCATCACCGTGAGTATGCATACGTCAGACGCAGCAACGAGAGAGTCTTGATTTTCGTGGCTAATTTCAGCGACGAGAAGAAAGACAACCTTATCAATCTGCCTCAGCACATGTTCGACTACTTCGGTATCGAGCAGGGCAAGGTATCAGCCACAGAGTTGATGTCCGGCAAGAGCGTCAAGATTGAGTTGAGTGCCACTGCCCCATTAAAGGTTTCGGTACCAGCACAGAGCGGTGTGATCCTTGAGGTTATGATGTCAAAGAAATAACGTTAACGTTAACGTTGACGAAAACGAAAACGAAAACGAAAACGAAAACGAAAAACGCTTAATGGTTGGTCATTAAGCGTTTTTTATTTCTATGCATCATCTTAGACCCGAACTACATATTCACCTATATAATTGCATAATTCCTTGAAACAAACTACCTTTGAGGAACTTTTACTTGGGTAGTTAACCAGAAATACAAATTCATTATGAAAACAGAATTCTTAAAGATGCGTAGTGGTGCTTTGATTCCAAACATAGCTTTCGGAACATGGCAGATCGCAAATGAGGACGCAGCCCGTTGCGTCAACGAAGCATTGGAAGTTGGCTATATTCATATCGACACCGCCAACGCTTATGAAAATGAGAAAGGTGTTGGAGAGGCAATCAGATCTTGCGGTATTGCTCGTGAGTCGTTGTTCATCACGACTAAAGTTCCAGCAGAAATGAAGACTTATGAGAACGCTAAAAAAAGCATCGAAGAGTCGTATAAGAATTTAGGATTGGATTATATCGACCTTTTGCTAATCCACGCTCCCAAGCCATGGGATGAGATGCACGGAGGATCACCCAAGAAGTATCTTGCTGAAAACGTGGAGGTTTGGAAAGCAGTGTGTGAGGCAAAGGCAAAAGGATGGGTTAAGCACATCGGCGTCTCCAATTTTAACATAGAGGATTTGCAAAACATTTTCGACCATAGTGACGAGATTCCTGAAGTCAACCAGATACGCGTGCATGTAGGCCATGTACCTGATCAGATCATCGATTTCTGCAACAAGAACGGTATCGTTGTCGAAGCCTACTCACCCAACGCAACAGGTAGACTTATGAAGCACCCTACCCTTATGAAGATAGCACAGGCTCACAACGTGACACCTACGCAAGCGGCCATCCGTTTCGACCTTCAGCTTGGCCTGTTGCCATTGCCAAAGACAACACATAAGGAATACATGATCCAAAACAGTTCTCTTGATTTCACTTTGACAGATTCAGAAATGCAAGAGTTGCTAAGCATCAAAGATGACGAGCAGAATAAGTTGCCATAAACACTCTTGATTATTGGCAGAAAATTTTTAATTTTGTAAACGGTTATCTAAAAGTGCATTTTATGGCAGATTTTATCGTATCGGCAAGAAAATACCGTCCTATGACGTTCAACACCGTCGTCGGACAGAAGGGTTTGACTGACACATTGAAAAATGCGATCAAGACAAACCATTTGGCAAGTGCCTACCTCTTTTCAGGTCCGCGAGGAGTTGGAAAGACTACATGTGCACGTATCTTCGCCAAGACGATAAACTGTATGAACCGCACCGAGGATTTCGAGGCATGTGGTGAATGCGAGAGCTGTAAGAGTTTTGCGGAAGGCCGTTCGTTCAGCATCCATGAGCTCGACGCCGCTTCCAACAACAAAGTGGATGATATCCGTTTGTTGATTGACAAAGTGATGGTGCCACCACAGGTTGGTTCCAAAAGTGTGTATATCATCGATGAGGTCCATATGCTATCAACTGCCGCTTTCAATGCCTTCTTGAAGACATTGGAGGAGCCGCCAGCATACGCCATCTTCATTCTTGCCACTACAGAGAAGCACAAGATTCTGCCTACTATCCTTAGCCGTTGCCAGGTGTACGATTTCAAGCGTATCACTATCGACGACACTATCGACCACCTTGCCAATGTGGCTAAAAATGAAGGAGTCGAGGCTGAAGAGGAGGCATTGGCAGTCATTGCGAAGAAAGCCGACGGAGGTATGCGTGACGCATTGTCTATCTTCGACCAGGTGGTATCGTTCTGCGGTAATAATATCACATACGATGAGGTACTAAAGAAGTTGAACGTACTCGACTACGACTACTACTTCAAATTCTTGAATCACTGTAAGAACGGTAATGTTTCAGAGGTGCTTACCATCATCAACGAAGTCATAACTAACGGCTTCGATGAAGGTCTTTTCATCAACGACTACGCTCAGCATCTACGTAATGTATTGATGGCACGCGATCCAAAGACGGTGACACTGCTAGAGGTCAGCAAACACGCACAGGATCAGTATGTCGACGCAGCGAGAGATTGTGAAGAAGACTTTTTATATAAGAGTTTGAGAATTGCTGTAGAATGCGGCATCCAATTCCCTACCTTCAAAAACAAACGATTGCTTGTTGAGCTTGCAGCAATCCGTATGTGCCAGATAATGGCCGAAAAAAAAAACTCCTAACGGAGCCAGCTAAAGATGATTGGTGGGATGTCGACAGCAACTATCTGAAGTCGTTCCTACAGCTATTTGCAACCGACCAACCTGCAGTTGCTGCTCCTGCAGCGGCAGCAATGCCACAGCAGCAAATACCACAACGTCAGAACCTGCAGACAATCCAAGCTGGTCATACAATCACAACCCATTCCATCCGTGGTTGCAACGATGAAAAACTGCAGAATTTCGTCGTTACAGTCAAAGAGAACAAAGTCGAAAGAGAGGTAACCAAGGGTGGACTTGAGACAGCACGTATCAATATCTATAATGAATGGAGAGACCAGCAGCGATCACAAGAGGCCGGACTTATCAGTACATTCAAATTTGAGCTGATCGACACATTCAAGATTCTAATCAAAGTTCCATCTAAAGACGCATACCAGAAGTTGAACGGAAATTTCCGTATCAACTTGCTAAACGCGCTTAAGAATCATCTGTCAAACACCAAGATTGAGGTGCAATACACAATAGATGAAAACGTGGCAAAAGAGCAGGTATTGACTAATAAACAGAAATTTGACGCGCTACTCAAATCGTCACCACTCGTCCAGATGCTTATGAACGAATTGGATTTGGTATATTCTGAAAACCAATAATAATCCATAATTCGTAACGCATAATTCATAATTGTCGGTAGATTCCAAACATCCATCGTAGATACGTGGCGTGCCGCGTCTCTAAATGAAAAGCACCGCGTCTCTGAATATTGGTACCGAATCTCTCAATTATTCGAGATTTTCTTCAAAAATCAATCAAAAATTTCCAAAAACACTCAAAAATCACACGATTTTATGTTAAAATCAGTGAAAAGTATTGTTTTGAAAAAGTAAGTTTATATTTTTGGAGCATAAAGGATACAATATAAAGGATAAGTGATATGGTTAACGTAGAATTGAGGATTTATCCCAAATTCGGAAAAGTCTGGACAAAGCGCATGCCGCTTACAGATGACGGAGTAGTTGAATTACAGAGGCTTCACGCAGATGCCTGCAAAGTGATGGTCTGTGGACTCTTAGGCACCAAAGCTGATGATGTCAGCATGGTGGAAGTGAAAAGAGTGATGAGCGACGAGTAATAAAAACTTGGCATATTCGAGAATGGGACTTTAACGAGTCCCATTTTTAGTTTAAGAAAACAAGCACTATCTATAAAATTAATAAACAATTGATAAAATGAATATCAGAAAATCGACATTTGATATAGCCGTAACACTATCCATCATGACATCAATGGTTGGATGTAATAGCAATAGCTCTTTAGAGTCTCAACTATCCATTCCTCAATGGAAAGATAACAACAAAGGAGCCGTAGCTTTAACTTTTGACGACTGGACACCAGGTCATCCTTCTATTGTCGTGCCAGAATTGCAGAAACGTGGCATGGTAGCAACCTTCAATGTAATCACTGGGAATATTGGCGACTGGGAGCCACTGCGTCAAGCAGTTGCTTTAGGTCATGAGGTGGCCAACCATTCGGTAACACATCCACATCCCTACGGAATATCCTTAAACGATGAGATAGAAGCAGCCAAACAAAAAATCGAATCTGAGATTCCTCAGCAAAAAGTATTCACCTACGCCTATCCATACGGTGAGTTTACTGATTCATTAAAACAATACTTAGTAGAGAATGGTTATTGTGCCGCACGAGGAGTAAAGACACCAGAAACTGTCGACTTCACCAACACCGACAGTGTAGACTATTTCGACACAAAAGCATATAGCGTGATGACAGAGACCTCTTTAGCTTATTTTGCAGCCCAGTTGACTAAAGTTGAGCAAGGCGGAGGAATGTTGACATACTTATATCACAGTGTTTATAGCGATTCAGTTAAAGATTTCAGTTACGCATGGGTGAAAGACGACATGTTCCGACAGCAGTTGGACACACTTATGCACTATAATCTATGGGTAGACACCTACGCAAATATCATACGATACCACCGTCAGCATAAAGCAGCAAGACTTGAAACAGTGAAGAACACCTCAAACTCGTATGTTTTTCGTCTGACGACAGATCACCAGATTGAGAATCCAATCCCTATGACAATAATGTTCACCTCTGATTTGAACAAACACCACATTGAGTATGAGAGTCAACTTAAAGTGATACAGGATGAAAAGCGACTTCCTGTAAAACGAGTTTCAATCAAGGAAAATGGTGAGCAAAAATTCTTATACGACCAATTTGTTTTCGACGCAATACCAAACGGTGGAGATATTGTTGTGGAATTTTGGAAAGCGAAATAAGATATGTAGAGGAGGTATAAAAAATCAGCATTTTCTATACCTCTTCACAACTTCAAATGCTTTATTGATCTCCTGGCATTTGATAGTGGCTGCTTTCACAGCCTCATCTCCCCTATTTGCAACAAGATCAGGATGGTTGACACGCATCAAATTACGTTTGCAGGCTTTGATTTCAGATAGCGTAGACGATGCTGATATTCCAAGCACCTCGTAAGCCTTTCTCAATTCGTAAGGGATGGACACAGGTGTTTGATCCTGCTCCTTAGAGTTATCCGAATCACCGCTTGAATGGAATGTGCGATTGCCTTGTCCATCAGAAGTCCAATAGCCCTTCTTTTCTTCCTCTTCCTCCTTACGTTTCTTCTCTTCTTCCGCCCATTTTGTCGCAGCATGTAAGACCTCCTCAAACTCTTCGCAATTAATATGCATTGCCGACGCTACCCTCCTCAACAGATTCATCTCTGTATCACAAAAATCACCGTCGGCATACGCCATTGACACCATAGTCGAGAAAATAGCCATTACACTACTTTTATGAAACCAGATAGTAGCAAAAGCTATATCCTCCACCACGTAGTTAGTATTCAAGTGCTGTGCGAACTCATTCATTCTTGAAGAAAAATGCTTTCTGTCGTTTTTTCTCACAAAATCACGGACAATATCAATCTCGCAAACCATTTCCTGACGGTCAGCCTTCACAACCATCGCAAACAAAGGCAACGCCACATCCATAAAATGGGGCATCTTATTACAGAAAAATCGCTGTTTCCCATTTGAATTAAACTCAGCCTTATATTTCTTATATTTTCTTGAATATTTCCAATGGCTATCAGAATTACATTTTCCTAAAAAATAAGGGAGGTTATGTTTATATCTATCTGGCAATTCCAAATATGCATTTTCTAAAACACTCTCATACTCTTCTTTAGTAAAATCCAAATGATGAGCTATTCGTTTTAATCTACTCTCGTCTTCCCAATAAGTACTGTTTGCGAGACAATATGAAATAAGTGTTTTTAGCAAACCCTCACGTTTTGACGAATACAAATACCTAATTCCCAAACAAGCATAATTAAAAACAAGAGAATCATTTAATCTTGCTGATACACTATCAATACCTTGCTCATCCATATAACTCAAAACAAACATTGCTCCAGGTTTATTTTTCCAATCTGCAGGTAAAAAATCTCTTAATACAAATGAAGCAAGTTTGCAAATTGAAGGCTTAATGAGACCAAGGATAGAATTATTAACATATTCCTTATATGCGAGTTCCTTATTTTTATTTTGTGATGCATTCGCAAGAAGAAAAAGTACAAACGCAAAAGGAAGCGCTATTAAAAATATTTTAACAGTTAAGGAGATAGTATATAATGTAAGTACCAAAATAATAAAAGCCAATTTAGATAAAAAGTGATCAAAAAGATCATAATCCTCTAAAAAATATACTCTATGTTCATTCGACAAATATTCACTCCACATAATGTCTTTATACTTTCTATTTCAATCTCTCAATTGTTTAGTTTCACTTCAAAATTAGCAAAAAACGTCCGTTTCAAGAGGATTTTCCCTAAAGTTTCGCAGTTTTTCAAAAAAAATCGCATCAAAACTAAAAAAAAGTGCGAAAAAGTTTTGCACGTAATAAAAAAGCACTACCTTTGCAGTGTCAAAAGGAAATAACAACGACAACGAAGTTAAAACTAGAGACAAAACAAATAAAAATTGGTTCCTTGGATGAGTGGCTTAGTCAGCGGTCTGCAAAACCGTGTACAGCAGTTCGAATCTGCTAGGAACCTCAAAAAGACTTCACTGATGTGGAGTCTTTTTTATTTTATAAATAATCAACCAAGTTTAGAAACATATAAGGAGATTGTATAGCAGTTGTTAAAAAATGAGGATTGTTAAGATGACGAAATTTAAGAAACCGTTGATTTTCACATTATGTCTGATACCAATCGCTGTGATTGGAGGTTGGTTCTCAGCCCTGTATTCAATTGCAAGCATAGATGAGAAATTGTTAGATACAGCAATACAACAAGCAGGCAGCAAAGAAACACTCTTTCTCCTTATGACTCTCCAAGCTGTCATGTATGCGGTTGTCTGCGGATTCTGTGGTTATTTCATTGCCGATAAGCTCCATCTGATCCGCCCTTTCAAGTTTACAAAGAAGGAATCAATCATCACGCTACTGGCAGGAACTATATGTGGTATTATATTGAGTGCAGATGCCTTTACATTTGCAAAGTGGACTCCTGAACTTGAGGGAGCATACGATGCAGCAAAGACATTTGATCCCCCAACATGGATTGCATCTATTTTTTATGGCGGTGTAATTGAAGAAGTCATGATGCGACTTTTCCTTATGAGCCTTCTTGCATTCATCGGTTGGAAGCTATTTAATAAAAAAGAGGATGTCGTTCCAGAGAAAATGCTTATCATATCAAATATCATTGCCGCCACAGCATTTGCTGCAGGACATCTGCCAGCAACCATTCAAATATTTGGCAATCTGACAGGCTTGCTTATATTTAGATGTTTTCTGCTAAACGGTATTTTCGGCATCGTATTCGGAAGACTCTACCGCAAATACGGAATACAGTATGCGATGTTAGCTCACATGTTGGCTCATATCGCCAGCAAAACAATATGGATTATAGTTTTATAAGAAACAAATAAAAATCAACAATATGGAAAACATACCTTCAGATCCAATGATGCTTCTTAGCTTCTTGAACATGAAACTAAGAGATTTCTATTCTAATCTTGATGAACTTTGCAATGCGCTTGATGTCGACAAAGAGGAGATCGTCAAGAAAATGGCGGAAGCTGGATTTGAATACAACGAAAGTCAGAACAAATTTTGGTAAAAACGCCAGGAGATTATCACGTAGAGACGCACGGACGTGCGTGTAACAATACACGCAATATCATGACAAATTGTCTTATCGTTTCTTCGGAAACAATTTCCTTATCCTCAACAATCTGTCTGTGATGCTTTTGCCTCCAATCACAATGCAGACAGCAACTAAGATCATAAGCAATCCTACCGTCTCTCTGGCAGTAAGCGTTTCGCCTAGACAAAGGATTCCGAGCACCACAGCTGTGACCGGTTCCAACGCACCTAGTATGGCTGTCGGTGTGGCACCAACGTACTGAATAGCCATCGTTGTCCACACAAATGAGAGCACCGTCGGGAAGATCGCCATACAAAGGATATTAAACCACATATCCCATCTATCGGCTGGCGGACAAACAAGTTGCTCCGAGCCCAATAGGATTCTGGTCATAAATAAAGTCGCTCCGAAAAGCAAAGTGTAGAATGTCAGTTTCAACGTCGGGATATGCTTATAAATATCCCTGTTGATAAGAACAATATATAAAGCATAGCTGAGCGACGAGCAAAGCACTATGATACATCCTATAGGATTAAGCGTAGTAGCACCGTCGCCTTTATAAAGCATCGCAATTCCTCCCACTGCCAAGGCAATACACAAAACAGTCAAAAGTTTCACTTTCTCTCCAAAGAAGACCGTCATCAACACAGCGACAATCACCGGATAGACGAAAAGCATCGTCGACGCAATTCCAGCAGGCATATAATTATAGCTCATATAGAGAGTGAGCGACGACGTTGCCACAAGCATTCCCACGATGAATAATGACACCGCCTCTTTCATAGTGAGACGGAAATCATGTCCACGCATCTTGATCATCAACGCCAATATCGGCAGTGCAAACATATATCTGAACAGCAACACCGAATCTGGATTCATTCCGTCGCCATACAAAGTAACGGCAAACAGCGGATTCATTCCATAAGTCGACGCCGCAGCCGCTCCATACAAACACCCCTTTAGTTTAATATCCATGTTTAACCCTCAATCTTAATCATCAACCTTCAACCTTCAACCTTCAACCTTCAACCTCCAACCTTCAACCTTCACCCTTCAACCTTCAATCTTCAACCCTCAACCATCAACCATCAACCCTCAATCATCAACCCTCAACCATCAACCCTCAATCATCAATCCTCAACCGTCCAATATCCATAACGGTTTCTATATTTATAGATCAAAGATATGGACAGAATCATAGCCAAAGATTCAGCGACAAGGACAGCCCACCATATAGCTCCGATTCCAAACAGGAACGGAAGCAGCAGCACGCATCCACTTTCAAATACCAATGTTCGTGCCATGGATATCAATGCCGACACAGGACCATTGTTTAATGCTGTGAAGAATTCCGAAGCGAAGATGTTGATTCCTGTCACTATAAAATGGAGTGAATAGATGCGGAAAGCAAGCACTGTCAATTCGAGTAGATCCTCGTCATAGCCGACAAAAATGACGGAAAGAGGTCGAGCCAAAACCTGTGCAAGCAATGCCACCACTACTCCACCCGTCACCACTATCGTCATACTCTTTTTTAGCAGATTACGCATCTCCCTTTTATTAGCGGCCCCATAATGGTAGCTCACCACAGGAGAGACTCCGATTCCGTAACCGATAAAGAGAGCGGCAAAAGTAAAGGCAAAATAAGAGATCACTCCGTAGGCTGCGACTCCGTCTTCCCCACTCTGTCTGATAAGCTGATACATGTAAAGCATACTCACTACCGACAACGAGACATTGAGCACAAGTTCAGATACTCCATTGGAACTTGCCTGCTTCAACACTGACCAATCCCAACTACAACGTCGAAGCCATTTTCGTTTATAGAAATAGTAGAAAGGGACAAGCCATCCTATCACCATTCCCGTGACAGATGCCCATGCGGCACCTGCAATACCCATCTCGAAAAAGCCAATGAAAACAACATCGAAAACCATATTGCTGACACCAGCGGCTATCGTCACCCACATCGCCAACTTCGGACGTTCGGCGGCAATCAGGAAAGGTTGGAAATAGACCTGCATGACATAAGTCGGCAAGCAAATCAATAGTATATCAGCATATACGACGCAATGCTCCATCATCTCACCCTCTGCACCGAGAAAGATCGCGGCAGAACGAGAGAAAAACAATCCAAATCCTCCCAATACCACAGAAAGTGCCAAAACAGTATAGGTCAGCAAAGAGAACATCTCCTTTGCCTTGTCCTTCTCCCCCTCACCCATCGTCTTAGCCACCAAAGCACAACCACCTGTGCCAAGCAAGAAACCAATGGATCCCAACACTGCCACGAACGGCCAGATAAGGTTGAGAGCGGCAAAAGGAGTGACGCCTACATAGTTGGATACCATCACTCCATCCACGATACTGTAGATAGAAGTGAAGATCACCATCAGCATGGAGGGATAGGTAAAGAGTAAGAGTCGCTTAAAATTAAAATGATCTGATAATTGTATTCTATTTGTCATAAATTTTCAGCAAAATAAAAGAACTATTACAATTCTTTTGTATTATCTAGCAATCTATTCAATTGCGCTTGCAGTTCTTCGCGATTTGGAAGATATAACTGATAGCGAGCTGTAAAAAGTTGATTATCGATACCTTGCAATGCATATTCCATCAATAGTTCGTCTTTTTTTGCTCCTAATACAATTCCAATTGGAGGATTATCATCTGGTTGACAAACTTCGTTTTTGAAATAATTCAAATAAAGATTCATCTGTCCAATATCTCCATGCTTTATTTCAGACCTTTTAAGGTCTATTAAAACATAGCATTTTAATATTGCATTATAAAAAACCAAATCCACCTTAAAGCGTCTAGAGCCAACAGGTATTATATACTGACGCCCCATAAAAGCAAAACCTCTACCCAACTCAAGTAAAAATTGTTCCATATTGCTTCTTAATGCTTTTTCCAGTTCAGACTCTTTATATTGTTTCTGCAAAGGAAGTCCAGTAAATTCAAGGACATATGGATCGCGGATGATGTCTGCAGGAGTTTGTACCTTACAACCTTCTTTAGCAAGAGCAAGCACACCTTCTTTATCAGTACTTAATGCAAGACGTTGAAAAAGGGATGAATTTATCTGACGTTTTAATTCTCTTACATTCCATTTTTCTTTAACACATTCATTCAAATAAAACTGCCTCTCCATAGGATCATCACATTTTAACAATTCAAAGTAATGGCTCCAGGTTAATTGGTGAGACAATGTCTCACATTTTGGAAACGCAAGATACAACTTACGCATATATACAAGGTTTGATCGACTAAATCCCCTTCCCTTAAGTCGAGTCAAATCTTTAGAGAGGGTTACTAATAATTTGTCTCCATATTTAGCTTTAGAACTACCTCCTTGTTCAAACTCAACGATATACTGACCAGTCTTCCAATTAGCATCGAGTAATTCAGTGTTAATTGCTATAGACGCCCGACATTTTGCATTCTCCCACAATTCTGAAATATGTGAGACAAGTTTCACATATTCAGTATCTTCGTCATATGGATGACCAATAGGTCTTATTGAAATATCATTTGGATTCATGTGATTTTTAATATTGTTCTCTTTTAACAATCCATCATTCTTTCTTCAATATCGTCACCAAGTGAGTTCGATGACCTCAAGATCTCGCATTGTATCTCCGTCGATGACAAGACGGATTAGTGTGCGGACTGTATGCTGACCATATCTGCCGGCCGCACCTGGATTAACGCAAAGCATACCAAATTTCTTATCGGCCATAACCTTCAGGATATGGCTGTGTCCACAAACAAACAGGCGTGGTGCGGATTGCAGAAATTCCTGACGCACCTTTGGATTATATTTTCCAGGATAGCCTCCGATATGGGTTAGCAACACGTCGACCTCCTCCACTGTGAAACGGAGGATATCTTTACAGTTGAGACGGACATCTCCTCCATCAGCATTGCCACGAACAGCTCGCACCATCTTTTTCTCTTTCAGACGCTCAAGGACATCGTTGCCAATGTCGCCAGCATGCCAGATTTCGTCGCAATCCTCGAAATATTTCAAATATCTGTCGTCCCAATAGCCGTGGGTGTCGGACATGATTCCTATTCTCGTTGCCATAGACCGACTGATTAGCTGAGATATGTGTTCTCAATATCCGAGATTTTCTTGATAAACGACGGACGAAGAGATCTTACGCCGTTTTCAAACTGAACCTTGACAGTATCTCTACCTTGGTCGATACCAATCACCTCGCCATCTCCAAAAATCTCATGACGAACTTTATCTCCCTCCTGGAAATAATCACTCTTGACAATGGTATCATTGAGCGGACGAGATTGGTTATCATCTCCCGCAAGACGCTTGGTGTTCTCCCAAAGCATCGGGTCCATCTTACCCTCAGTCACAAACAGTTCGCGCTTGATCTCAAGAAGGAATCTTGACGGAAATTTCTCAGACTGTGTCGCCGCATTATAGCCTTCACTTTCTGTAAGCATCAACGTCTTTTCCGCACGTGTGATTGCCACATACATAAGTCGACGTTCCTCCTCTTCCGCTAGATTCTTACGCTCACGAATTGCTCTAAGGCTTGGGAATATGCCATCGCTCAAGCCGACAACAAACACATGTGGAAATTCTAGACCTTTTGACTGATGAATAGTCATAAGTTTCACAGAATCAGTATCTTTTGTATAATCGGCATTAGTATAAAGAGCCACATCCTGAAGATAAGAGACCAATGTAGGAGCCTCCTCAGCAGTGTCCTCATAATACTTCACCGAACTGACAAGCTCAAGCACATTCTGCAGACGATCATCGTCTCCATCCATACGAATCTCATCCTTCAATCCACTCTCCTTCAAAACACTCTCAAGCAATTCCGATATCTTAGTGTATGGTGCTTTCGAACGCCATTCGTTTATATTGTCTATGAATTTAGCAATCGGTTCCTTCTTGAAAGGAGCCTCGTCGCGATGCCAACAAAGAGTTTCAAATAGAGATTTCTGCTCCTTCTGGGCAATAGTCTGAAGATTAGAGACCGTAGTCTTACCCATCTTACGTGCCGGCACATTGCAGATACGAAGAAACGACAGATCATCGTCGGCAGCAATCAGACGAAGATACGACAAAGCATCCTTGATCTCCTTGCGTTCGAAGAAACGTATACCTCCCCAAATCTGGTAAGGGATATTATGCTTCATCAGGTTCTGCTCAATGAAACGAGACAGATAGGAAGCACGATAAAGCACGGCAAAATCACTGGCTTTAGTCTCATCCTCCTGCATCTTCTTCTTAATCTGCTTCACAATCCATTCTGCCTCCTTCTGTTCAGACGGAGCGTGGAAATGGACAATCGACGGGCCAGCCTCTCGTTTAGTGAAGAGATCCTTGTCGATACGATTCTTATTATGCTTGATCACGCTATTGGCGACATCAAGGATTCCGGGTGTAGAGCGATAGTTACGGTTGAGCACAACATCCTTGTCGGCATTGAATTTCACGAAGTAGCCTGGATCAGAGCCACGCCACTCGTAGATAGCCTGGTCCGGATCACCCACGATAAACAAGTTACCGCAACCACCAGAGAGAAGCTCCACAAGATTCCAATCTGTAGTATTACAATCCTGAGCCTCATCCACCATCACATAATTAAGTTCCTGCTGCCAATGAGCGAGCACGTCAGGAAAACAATGAAGAATATAGAGAGTTATATGAATAAGGTCATCGAAATCAAGAGCAAAGAGTTTGAGCTGCATAGCGATGTAGAGTTCAAACTCATCACGACAATTCTCCACGTCGATCTTATTAGCAGACTGAGTGAGATAGTTTTCCACGTATCCACCAGTCGACTTACGATTAGAGATGCCAGCGAGAAAACTGTTGATATTCTTCACACTCTTATCCACACCGAGATGGTCGAGCACCTGATGAGCGATCTGCTTTTGGTCCTCAACATCAATGATTGTGAATGATTTAGGGAAACCTATATGGTAGATTTCAGCACGGAGGAACTTAACGCAGAAACCATGGATAGTGCATACAAAATCACTGTAGTTGCCCTTATCCACAAGTTTGGCGATACGCTGAGTCATCTCCTTAGCCGCCTTATTAGTGAAAGTCAGGCAAAGGATATTAGCAGGATCGATACCAAGGGCAGAAACAATGAAAGCATATCTAGCAGCAAGAGTCTTAGTCTTGCCAGCACCGGCACCAGCCACCACGCGCACCCTACCCTCAGTAGAGCGTACAGCCTCCATCTGACTATCGTTTAGATCTTTGAAAATGTCTATATTCATGTGAAAATTCTTTTCCGATACAAATATATAAAGAAAATGCGAAATTAAGAATGCAAAAAGCTAAATGATGGAAGGGGGATACAAGTAAAATGGATTCCTTTTGATCGAGTCAAAACATATTTTTTCGTTATTTTTATGAATTGTAATGAATTTTGGTCACGAAAGACAGAAAAAATTTATAATTTTGTTGAAAATTTGTGTTTAACTATTGAATTTGGACATTTTGAAAACAAACGTAACAAATAAAAAGCCGTCGGAATGCCAAAACATTACCGATGTTCGTAATGAGATCGACAACATTGACAATGCGATCATCACATTGTTGAGCGAGCGTTTCGAATACGTAAAGGAAGTGGTCAAATACAAAGAAAAGACAGCAGAAGCGATAGATGCATCCGACCGTAAAAAGGCTGTATTTGCAAAGCGTCGTCAATGGGCTGAAGAGAAGGGATTGGATCCAGACGTTATCGAGGACATCTACAAAAAGCTGGTCCAGTACTTCATCAGCGAGGAAATGAAAATAATGAATTTATAATAACAATATGTTTAGAGAAGAGCTAAAAGTTTTGGACTGTACTGTTCGCGACGGAGGTTTGATGAACAAGTGGCAGTTTAGCAAGGACTTTATTAAGGGAGTTTACAATTCATGCGTAGAGGCAGGAGTTGACTATATGGAGATCGGCTACATCAGTAGCGAGGATCAATTTTCACGTGACGTATACGGTCCAGCAAAATTCTGTTCAGAGGATTTTCTTCGTGAGATCGTAGGCGACAACAACACAAACACAAAGCTTTCAGTTATGGCCGACATAGGCCGTATCAAGTTTGACGATATCCGTCCAAAGTCAGAGAGCGTAATCGACATGTTCCGTGTAGCATGTTACGACTACCAGATCGACAAGGCAATCGAGTTGGCACACCACGTAATCGACAAGGGTTATGAGGCAACAATCAACTTGATGGCTGTATCAAAGGTTACAGAGCGTAAGTTGGATGAGGTTTTGGAAGACGTTGCAAAGTCAAGAGTTGGAACATTCTACTTGGTAGATAGTTTCGGAAGCTTGTATTCAGAGGACATCCACCACTTGGTAAGCAAGTATATCGAGGCACTTCCAGGCAAGACAATCGGATTCCACGGACACAACAACCAGCAGTTGGCATTCGCAAACACAATCGAGTGTATCATCGGTGGTGCTAACATGCTTGACGCAACAATGTTGGGAATCGGACGTGGAGCAGGAAACTGCCCTATGGAGTTGTTGATCTCATTCTTGAAGAATCCTAAGTACAAGTTGAAGCCAATCCTAAAGGTTATCCAGGAGCATGTTAAGCCACTTCAGAAGGAGATCGATTGGGGTTACTTCATGCCATACATGATCACAGGTTCTCAGAACGACCACCCACGTTCAGCAATGGCTTGGATGGACAGCGACCAGAAGGACGACTATGTAGCTTACTACGAGTCTGTAATGGCAGGAAAAGAGGTTTAATAGACCGACATTCTTATAATACAAAGACGCCGCATGAAAATGTGGCGTCTTTTTTTGTTAGAAATTCCACATCTACCCTCCTTTGCCTAAATCACAAAAAATCCTTAATTTTGCGGTGTCAAAACAAGGCAAATCAAATGAAAAGAAACGCATTCAGAATATTAGCACAAACAGTTTTCATCCTTTCCGTGATTGGAATAATTCTCTGCATATATGAGTACAACCGCTACTTGTTGCTTATGTCCATACTCACTCTAGGAATCTCATTGGATGCATTGACAAGACACGAATATCTACATGCCGCATTCATCTCCACAATCGTTGGAATCATAATCGGTTACCATCTGTTTTCCCCTTCTATAATGCTACCATCAGTTGTGTTATGCGGTATTTACGGAGGACTTGTCATCGGCATTCATCTGCAGGACAACAATGAGAAAAAGCACTATTTCGAGCATCTAAAATATCTCGACGACTCCGCCAATAATATCAACGCATACCGCATCGGAATTCCGTTTTTGTTCAGCATGGTGGTCAGAAGTGACGGAGATATCACCGACAGCGAGAGAGAGAAAGTTTTTGAATTTTTCAAGAAGAAGTTTCCCAAAGAGTGTTTTGAGATGAATAACACATTCAAGCTTACACTCGGATATCATGCTACCGATTATAAGAAATATTGTAGCACTATCCTAGCCTATGCTGATAAAGTCGACGAGTCTTTCCCACTCGAACTGTTTTACGCTTTGTATGACATAGCATCTGACGATGGCCACATGGTGCCTGAAGAGGCAGAAAAAATGCGTCAGATTGGAAAAACTCTGAGAATAGACAATGAGATCATCAGTCAGATGGAGCATGCCCACGGAATGAGAGTCACAAAGATAGAAAAAGAGGAGTCGAAAGCTGAGTTGCGCAAAAAAGCATTGCAGGCATTAGGTCTCGACGAAAATGCTGACGACTATACTATCAAATTGGCATACAACACGTTGGTACAGAAATGTCACCCTCATAGGATGAAAGGCAAATCATCAGCTGAGACAAACGATCTTCTTAAACAATTTGAGCAGATCCAAACAAGCTACGACATTCTGTTTATGCAGTAAAAGATATTATGTAGAGACGCGGCACGCCACGTCTCTACATAGGTCACAAACAAAAACAAAATATTGTGTTTTTGCGAATAATACATTAAATTTGCAATATCTTATTATATAAGGTATATAGAGATGAGTAAAGAGATAATCGAAATTGCAGGAAAAAAGTTTGCTCCAATGATTAGTGCGGCAGAATTGCAGGCGAGAGTCAATGAACTTGGGGCGACTATTTGGCGTGAGAATGCGTCTGAGAATCCACTTTTTATAGTGATGCTATCGGGAGCATACGTTTTTGCAGCCGACTTGTTGCGCACTATTCCAACTGCGGTCGACATGGCATTCGTGAAATACTCATCCTATGAAGGGACACAAAGCACAGGTTCACTTAAGCGTGAGATCGGACTTCCTGAAAGTATTAAAGGCAGAACTTGCATAGTGGTAGAGGATATTGTCGATACGGGAGTCACAATGAAACAGTTTGTGGCAGACCTCAAAGAGAAAGGTGCTGCGAAAGTGAAGATTGCAAGTCTACTTGTCAAACCAGAAAATAATAAGACCGACGTAAAGACAGACTACTGCGGATTTGAGATATCAAAAGAGTTTGTTGTCGGCTACGGATTAGATTTCGATGGCAACGCTAGAAATCTTGATTCGATTTACAAATGCATTGATTAAAAAAGAATATAAACGAATTTTAAACAAATAAAGATGAAAAACGTAGTGATTTTCGGAGCTCCAGGTTCAGGAAAGGGAACACAGAGCGAACTTATCATCAAGGAGTTTGGTTTGGCTCACATCTCAACAGGTGATGTACTAAGAGCTGAGATCGCCAATGGTACAGAGCTTGGCAAGACAGCTAAGGGTTATATGGACAACGGTCAGTTGGTTCCAGACAGCCTAATCATCGACATCCTTGCATCAGTTCTTGACAGCAAGGGTAAGAACATCCCAGGTGTTATCTTCGACGGTTTCCCTCGTACTATCGCTCAGGCAGAAGCTCTTAACGCAATGTTGAAGGAGCGTGGCACTCAGATCAATGTTGTAGTTGGTCTTGAGGTTGAAGAGGACGAGCTTATCAAGAGAATCGTAGAGAGAGGTAAGACTTCAGGTCGTTCAGACGATAACGCAGATACAGCAAAGAAGCGTTTGTCTACATACTTCAACCAGACTCTTCCTTTGAAGGATTTCTATGTAAAGGAAGGTAAGTATGCTTCTATCAAGGGTATGGGCTCAATCGAGTCTATCTTCGCTGATATCAAGAAAGCTATCGAGAACGCATAATCGTTCCGACAAATTGACAGATGCCGAGAACTCGGCATCTGTTTTTATTTTTTATTAATAGATAAATCAATAACACTAATCTCATATTTGGGAAACATACATCATTGGAAAAGATATGATAGTATTACCTTATGCGTTAATTGTCTCTTTAATTGCTTGCTGCTTAAATCACTATTTTAACATCAAGTCGGATCGTAGCCATG
>JAZUIF010000049.1:0-7329 GCA_045642085.1 Paludibacteraceae bacterium
AATCGGGCAAATATTATTTTATATGGAAAATGAAATGAATTATGAATTCCACTTGCGGAGCTTTGTAGAGGATTATACAGTCGCGGTGGAAAGTTTTGAAAGAGGTAACTACAAAGGCTTTTTTAGAAATTATAGACCATCTATCGAGAGCTTATGTATAGGAATATTGACAGCTTTGCATCCTGATGAAGTCGTTGAGATATTAAATGGCACAAAAGGATTCAGTAAAGATGGAAAAGCTTATATAGTTGCACCATGTAGTGCTAAATCTAGAACTGGAAGATTCTTGATAGATTTGGCTAAAATGGCAATGCTAAAACAGCTTACTGATGAGAAAGCTAATAAACTTGTCATCTCTCATATGCAACTTGCTTATTATACTTTGATACGTGATTATCATTTTGCAAGTTGTGCGTGTCATAGTTTTACTGATCCCAAAGCGACCTTGACTTTCGATAAGAATATGGTTTCGGAATGTCTTGTCGGTACTAATAATTTCATAGACTATGTATCTCGTTTCCTTCCAGAAGAAGGAAAAAAGATACTTATGATGTGTCCACAGCTTTCTGTAAGTGTCGGTGTTGTATATCCAGATGTGACAAAGGAGATTGTGAGACCTCTTACTTACACATCCGCTTCGGCTAAAGTCATTCGTGAGTCGGCTGAATCTCAGGAAGAGTTGCGTGAACAGGCTAATATGACTAAGATAGAGCAGAGTGGTGAGCCAGAAGAAGAACAGGTTCCAGATCGTCTGCCTTTTGAGTATATTCCTGATGTGCCATATCCAGAGATCGAACCTGAATATGATGTGAAGAATACTGAAGCCGACATTCAGCTAAATGTTGTTAATGTCAATGAAAGTGAAGAGGATTTGATCAAACGTAATCTTCAGAATTATCGTCCGTTCATTTCTCGCCCTAAACCAACTTATCGTCCACGTCCTGTTGTTGAAGATCAAGACGACGATACTGAGGATGATGGCAATCATGGCACTTATTATGAGCACAACAACTATATGTTCAAGAAATATCGTTGCCAGTATAAGGGTGAGATCCAAACTGAAGGCGGAAAGCGTTATCAGGTTCCGGTAGAGGAGAATCCTGAGTTGTATGATGAGTGTGAAGTATATTTCGATATTAAGGCAATTCCAAATTTTGACCCTTCACGCCCAGATTTCTTAATCGCAATCAATACAGAAATAATAGATTAATTAATAAGTCACAGCAGATTTTATCTGTTGTGGCTTTCCTATTTTTGATATGAGAGTTGTAATTCAAAAAGTGACTCATTGCTCTGTCGAGATTGAGGGTAAAATCAAGTCGACAATAGGCAGAGGATTGTTAGTGCTAGTAGGGGTGGAGGATAGAGACACCGATAATGATATAGAGTGGTTGTCGAACAAGATAGTGAATATGCGAATCTTTGAAGACGCGAACGGAGTGATGAATCTATCGGTGAAGGATGTCGACGGGGATATCCTTATTGTTAGCCAGTTCACTTTGCAAGCTTCAACAAAGAAGGGCAATCGACCATCCTATATCAAAGCCTCTAAACATGATTTTGCTATACCTATGTATGAGAAATTCTGTGCTAAGGTAAGTGCTGATCTAGGAAAGACAGTCGGCACAGGTGAGTTTGGAGCCGATATGAAAGTTTCTCTACTTAACGATGGCCCTACAACAATCTTCATGGATTCACAGAATAAAGAATAAATGCGTTATAATTTAGCATTTAGCATTCAGCATTTCGAATTTTATTTTATCTTTGTATCATAATTTTAAACAATTCATATTTTACAAGTATGCAATTAATTGACAATTTTAATTTTGCTGGTAAGAAGGCAATCGTTCGTGTGGACTTCAACGTTCCATTGAACAAAGAGACAGGTGCAGTAAGTGATGACACACGTATCCGTGGTGCTCTACCTACAATCAAGAAGATCATCACTGATGGTGGTTGCGCTATCTTGATGTCACACATGGGTAAGCCAAAGAACGTTAACCCACAGGAAGGTGATCCTAAGTTCTCTCTAAAGCAGATCGTATCAGCTATCGAGAAGTATACAAAGGAGTTCGGTGTAGCATCTATCAAGTTCGCTGACGACGCTGCTAACGCTGCTCAGGCTGCTGCAGATTTGAAGGCAGGTGAGATTCTATTGCTTCAGAACCTTCGTTACTATGCTGAGGAAGAGGGTAAGCCACGTGGAATCGAGAAGGACGCTCCTGAGTTCGAGGCTGCAAAGAAGGCTATGAAGGAGTCTCAGAAGAAGTTCGCTAAGACTTTGGCTTCATACGCTGAGGTATACGTTAACGACGCATTCGGTACAGCTCACAGAAAGCACGCTTCTACAGCAGTTATCGCTGACGAGTTCGCAGAGGACAAGAAGATGTTCGGTTTCTTGATCAACAAGGAGCTTAAGGCAATGGACGGTGTTCTTGCAGCTAAGAAGGAAGGCTTCACTGCTATCATGGGTGGATCAAAGGTTTCTGATAAGATCAACATCATCACTAACCTTCTTGACCGTGTAGAGAACCTTATCATCGGTGGTGGTATGGCTTACACATTCGTTAAGGCACAGGGTGGTAACATCGGTAACTCACTTTGTGAGAACGATAAGCTTGACCTTGCTCTTGACATCATCGCAAAGGCAAAGGCAAAGAACGTTAACTTGCTTCTTCCTGTTGACGCTATCAACGCTGACAAGTTCGACAAGGATGCTAACACTAACGAGACAGCTATCGACCAGACTCCAGAAGGATGGATGGGTCTTGATATCGCATCTAAGTCAATCGCTAACTTCGAGAAGGTTATCCTTAACTCAAAGACTTTGATCTGGAATGGACCTATGGGTGTATTCGAGATGGACAAGTTCGCTGCTGGTACAACTGCTATCGCTAAGGCTGTAGCTGCTGCAACTGCTAAGGGAGCTTACTCATTGATCGGTGGTGGTGACTCAGTAGCTGCTATCAACAAGAACAACTTGGCTGACAAGGTTTCTTACGTGTCAACTGGTGGTGGTGCAATGTTGGAGTACATGGAGGGTAAGGTTCTTCCAGGTATCGCTGCAATCCGTGGTGACAAGTAATCCTTTCTAAAAGGTAAACATAGAGCCGGTTCGAAAGAACCGGCTCTTTTTGTTTGTATGTAGTATGCCCACGATTATTATGATTTGTTTGATGACCATCAGAAAGATTTCTGTAAACATTCATTTCAAAAAATGGTATGGTTTACAGACAAAAAAGGATGCAAGCCCTCAATGCATCCTTAAAAATGTTCTTATAGCCCTTGTACTTTATATTCAGCAGATTCTAGTTCAGCTGCGTACTGGTTCAATTGCTTGGCAAGTTCTCTAAATCCTTGTGCAATCATCTCATATTCTTCTGGATTAAAATCCTGTTGCTTATCCATGACCATACAACCATTGATTCTTTGAGATAACCAAGACTCTGATCTATCCAGAAATCGTTTTGCAAACTTACTTAGATTTAAGATGCCGTCAAGTTCATGGTACTGGGTAAAGAATGCGTCCAATTTCTTTTTGACTAATTCTTTTCTGTTTTCTAGATAGCTGTCTAGATTATTCAGCTCCAATCCATAGTATTTCCCTCTTGTCATTTTTATTATAATTAAATTTAATAAATTTGTCTCCAACATCTGCAAATGTAGATGGCATTTTTGCTACAATGATTCTAGCAAATTATACAAATAACCTTTGATTTGCTGTATCAAAGCTTGGTTTTGTGGGGTTTCGATTATGTCCAATAGAATTCAAAGAGACCTGCGAACCAAGCTTTTTTGATTTGGTTGATTATGTTTTATATTCGTTCTTTCATATCTATCTTTTTTGCAAAATTATGAAGAGGCTATGCTAAAGTGCTGCATAACTTCAAAAAAATCAGTCTTTATCTAGGATAAATCCAGAAATCAGGTTTGGACTATCATGGAAGACTATTTGCAATCCTTTGAAAGAAAAGGGTGGTGCGGTGCGTTGTAGCCGATACAAGCATACTCATAAAAAGAATAAGGACGGTTCTGCATTTCTGCTTCTCCGTCCTCCGTTCAAAAGGGAAAGTATGATTCATTACATTACTTATCTCCAGTTAGGATTTTGTATGCTTCATAGACTTCATTACGTAATTCCCAAACAAATCCACGATCAACATCATCTCGACCATTATTAAATGGTAAGATCCAACAACATGGTTTCCCGTCAGCATATAGAACTTCTATACCCATAATTCTTTTTGCTCTATTTCCTAATCCAGCCGTTACTCCATTTATTGTTTCTTTGATGATTCCAAATCTTTCTTCGATTTCCGAATGAGATGCAGTATGGTTTTCCATTTTAGAAAAAACATCTATCAACTGCATTGCTTTTGGCGATGCTCCACGAAGTATATCTATCCAATCAGTAACCGAAAAGTTAAGACTTAACTCATATTTACCATGATTTTTTGCTATCTGATAGGTAACTACGACCTCCTTATCTGGTAAGTCTGATTTTGAAGTTGGAGATGATAAAGCCCCATATTTGATTTGCGTATCACATCCTTTATCCAGGTTGCCCTTGTAAACATCGTAATATTTCTTATTGAATATTGCATAGCCATCAGCATCAAACCCCATTACCATTTTATATCCCATTGCATATTCCTGTTGCTTGGCTTCTGGAATGGTTGGCAAAAATGATCTATTCAATTCAGCAACAAGTTTTCTATATGTTAGACTTTTTAAGTGCTGGTTGTTTGATATGAATAAATTGACTGCCACGACCAGTGGAGTACGTTTGCTTGACTCAGTGTTGTCATAGTCTAGCCTTGTGCAAGGTGCAGCCATGACGGCAAGCAAATCATAAACAGTCAATTGGGAATCTAAACCTTCTTCTCCCATAAGCTTTATTACATCATAATAGATAGCTGATGTAACTTCCTGATAAGAATAAAGTTTCTTTAATGCCATTCCTTATAGTTTAATATCTAAAATAACGATAGTTAAGTGATCGCATTCAAGTATCACAATGCATCGTAATACTTATGTATCTTCTTTGCCATCAGTTTCCTTCTCTCTTCCAAGAATGTAGGATAGTCTACATAGGTCATCTTTTCAATGCCTGAAGGGATACAATTGCCTTTCATATTAGCAGTAAGATCTTCTGAATTCTTAATGTTACCGTATGCCGACTTCCCATTTGCACATGCATTGATGGCTTTAGTGAAGTAGTCGCATGGAGCATCATCTGATACATCCTTGTTTACCTGAGTATCGAAATAGATGAAGTTGGCAATCTGGTTGTACTTGGTTTTGTCTTTAATTCCATTCTTAATCAAATAAGCCTTAGGGAATATGTGGTGGATGTCTCCCAACACAGTAACCAAGTCTCCAATCTTTGAGCCTTTCTCAAACAACGAATCATCTGAGTTGTTGATTTGAGACGCAATGAATACACTGAAGAAGGGGCTTGTGATAATTGAACTCTCCAACTTCTGTACCAAACCGACATTCCAAAATACATCAGATAATTCTGCTTGTTCTACTTCACTAAAGAAACGTGCAAATCCTTTCTCCCTTATAGCACGAAGATCCGCATCCATTCTAGTTTCTGAGGAACCTGTGTAACGACTCGTCAATACGGATAATACAAACCATTTCTTGACATATCTGTCTATCTCATTCGACGAAATCTCCTTTGTCGAACTTAGTAGCAAGTACAACGTATATGCGAAGTCGATAGTCATCGTCGAACCTATGAGTTTCTTTGATTTGAAACCAGCAGATTTAATTGCTAGTATAAAATTTTTGTAGTTATACTCCTTCATAAAGTCGCACACGCCCTCAGTCAATATCTTGAATGACTGTTCTGCAATACTTTCCTTGTAATCACGAGCTTCAAAGTCACGTCCACTCAACAGACTTGCTAAATCCTTCATCTTACCACGTGCAAACTTATACATGAATGCAATGCGGAGTATGTCGGAATAACTAACATCAAGTATGTCTTCGTCGTCATCTTTCAACCACTCCATCTTTTTATAGAAGTCAGACTTGACATAGTCAGTATCTTTACTCATTTCGCTGAACCAACTTGGTTGTAGTGCAAGATGTGAAAAATAATCAATCGCTTTTCTCAACATATTGCCCCCATAACATTCGTTGGATGCGATCTTAGACATAACAAAGTCTGACTGATTCAATTTCGCTCCTTGACTATTGATACGGATAAATATCTCTGTCACTTCGTCAATAGACAAATCCTTATCAAGTGTGATGACTCCAATCTGACGTTGCTTAATCTTCAACAATTCCATAATAGCCTTGTTGATTTCGTTAGCTTTCAAATCTTTGTCTGCATTCAATTGGACATACTCCGACACAAATGTAAATGGGTCAAAGTCATCTTTGAATATTGTTGCAATGTCATCGATCCAAACCTTATCTTTCATAATTGCGTTGTCAAGGACTTGGAAACGTTCTTCCTCACTATCTGTTGACACCAAAGGATTGAAAGCTATCTTGATACGTTTCTTTTCGTAATCTTCATTCAACACCTCCAAGCCTACGATTGCAGTCATTAATGCAGTAGTTCGTTGCTGACCATCAATCATAATCTTCTTGCCAACCGACAATGAACCATCCTTTAGTTTCATGTCTGGATTTTGGGATATGATAAGATATCCTGTCGGATAACCAGTGTAAAGCGAGTCAATAAGATCACGTACTTGTCTTGCTTTCCAAACAAATGGACGTTGAATCTCAGGAATAGCTATTTCACCTGATTTGATGAATCCTAATACCGATTCAACGGAATATTGTGATACTGTATATTTTTCTGCCATATTAAATCTTTAGTTTTAGTTACTTTCTATGCAATACCTCCAGTCTAAAAATATCCCATATCTGGTCTATACGATTTCTAACTTCTCCTGTTATTATAGAAAATATACGATATGTCTATTATATTATTCATTAAATGTTGAATTTTTAATAAAAATAAGTAATAATACCCTTGTGTTCAAGAAAATCAGAGAATATCTTATACTTATATGGATTATTTCCACTTTTTGAATCGTTCCATTTGCACCTTTTCTTTTAGTGCCGATTTGAAATTAAGACGATTATGGAAATAAAATCACTATTATTTATATTCATATTGAGGGATATATCAATTTATTTCTATTATTAATTATTCGGCCACGGTAGCCCATCGTCTGCGACGTTGGTCAACCAAGGCCTGGTTTGAAAACCGTTCCACGGTATTAGGGAATTACCGTGGAACGGTTATTAATTTAGCCCATGGTTGGGGCTCGTTGACAAACGAGACGCTACCGTGGG